>JAFTMH010000003.1 GCA_017452445.1 Clostridia bacterium | reverse complement strand
TTCCTGAACTCGATAACTAACATTGACTTTTAACTTTGCATAAAGTTTATAAGTTGTTTGATTCTTTTTTACAAGAACATATTTAATTGTCATTGTTCGGTTGACTTCTGATTTCTCAGTGTCAACATTGACATTTTACACTATTGCTTCAACTAATGTCAACACTTTTTTCAAAATTTTTTAACTTTTTTCAACTTTTTTTTACTATTTTTTTATTTGTACCGAAACACTTATCCGGGTGTGTCGCAGATTTTTCATTTTTTTAGAAAAACTACCACAAAAACAGCAACAAAAAAGAGTGCTTACGCACCCTTTTGTCTAAAAATTTTACTTATCCAAACCCTTTTTAATGTATGAGAAGCACAAATCAACACTTTGTTCCAACCCAGAATTTGTTGTGTCAATCACAATAGATTCAGGAAGTTGTTTCAAAGCCCCATGTTCTCTGTGAGTGTCTGCATAGTCTCTTGCCTGCAATTCTTTAAGCACATTTGCAAAGGTCACATCATTGCCAAGAGCCTTTTGTTGTTCAAATCTTCTCTTTGCCCTAACCTTTTCGTCAGCAGTGCAGAAAAATTTAAAATCTGCATTAGGCAAAACATGACTTCCAATATCTCTACCTTCCATAACAATGTTGTTGTTTTTTGCATAACTTCTTTGCAACTTCAACACTTTGTCTCTGATGCAAGTAAATGGAGAAATTTTTGCAGTCAAGGCACTGATTCTTTCAGTGCGAAGTTGATGAGTATAGTCAATTCCGTTTACATAAACATGTTGCACCCCACCAACAAAATCAATTGACAAAGAAATTTGTTTTGCAAACTTGTTGATATATTCTTCACTGATCAAACTTTCATCAAGTTTCATATATTCAAACGCAGCCGCAACACCTCTATAGCAAGCGCCTGTGTCAAACACACTAAATTTAATTCTTTTTGCGAGTTCTTTTGCAATCGAACTCTTGCCACTGCACACATAACCATCAATGGCAATATTTACAATTCTATCTTTCACAACAGCATCTCTGATAAGTTCCATACAATAATCTATGGTTTCTTCCAAAGTCATGTCACTGTTGTCAACGATCACACTGTCTTCAGTTGGTTTAAGTGGCGAAATTCCTCTTGCAGAGTCTCTTTCATATCTTTCACGAAGCCCTTGCAAAACGCCTTCATATGTAACATCTTCGCCTTTTGCGATCAGTTCGTCATATCTTCTTTGAGCCCTAACCTTTTCATCAGCAGTCAAAAAAATTTTGAGAGTGGCATCTGGCATAATAACAGTTGCAATGTCCTGTCCTTCAATAATGCAATCATTTTCTCTTGCAAATTGTTGGGCAATGCGCACATAAGCATTTCTTACTGAAGCAAACACCGACAATTTTGACGCAAGTTGACTGATTGTTTCAGTTCTAATAAATCCAGTCACATCTTTGCCATTAACAAACATATGTTGCTTGCCTTCAACAAACGAAACAATAACCGTTGTCTTGTTTACAAGTTTTTCAATTGCCTCTTCTGAAAGTTGTTTGATTTTTGCTTGTTGACAAGCATAAGCAAAAGATCTAAAGATTGCACCAGTGTCCAAAACCTTAAATTCTGGTCCAAGTTTTACAGCAATGCCTCTTGCCAAAGTAGATTTTCCATTTCCGGCCAAACCGTCAATTGCGATATTAATCATATTCCAACCCCTTTTGTCTTATTTTACACCAAACAAAAAACAAATCCAAACAAAAAACAAAGAAAGTTTTATTTATATGATTATCAATAAATGGTAGTATATTATATTAATAATAAGTAAACACGCCACAAATCATCGACAAAATTAATATTTTTAAAAAAATTAAAAAAATTAGCGAAATTTCTTGACATTTATTCAAAATTATAATAGAATATGTGAGCAAGCATCGATTACGGGGTGTGGCTCAGTTGGTAGAGCGCGCGGTTTGGGACCGTGAGGTCGGGGGTTCGAGACCCTCCACCCCGACCAGCAAACATTGTTTGCAGAAAAACTTGCAAGAGTTTGGGCCTTTAGCTCAGTTGGTTAGAGCGACCGGCTCATAACCGGTTGGTCCGCGGTTCGAGTCCGTGAAGGCCCACCAAAAAAAATAAAATTTTTGGCTAAAACATTTGCAAAGAAAAGCAAAATGTGATAAACTCAAAAAGTCTTGCAAAAACAAATGACGACTTGGCTCGGTAGTTCAGTTGGTTAGAACGCTAGCCTGTCACGCTAGAGGTCGTGGGTTCGAGCCCCATCCGAGTCGCCATTATGCCCTGATAGCTCAGTCGGTAGAGCAAGGGACTGAAAATCCCTGTGTCGGTGGTTCGATTCCACCTTAGGGCACCACCCGAAAGGGAATTTAATAGTCCTCAGGGACATTTGTGCTGGCGTGGCTCAATGGTAGAGCAGCTGACTTGTAATCAGCAGGTTGAAGGTTCGATTCCTTTCGCCAGCTCCATTTTTTTTGGGTAGGTTGCAGAGCGGCCAAATGCAACGGACTGTAAATCCGTCGACTATGTCTTCGATGGTTCGAATCCATCCCTGCCCACCAAAAATAAGAAAAACACAATCGCTTGATTGTGTTTTTTCTTTGCAAAAATGTCGCCCACTCCACAACAATATATCAATCTTCTTCTATTTGCATTATTTCAAGAAACTCTTGTTTTGTTATCTTCGGGTTCTCTGTTTTTTGCTCCATAATTCAATCCTCTTCTTCTATCTGCATCTTGTTCAAAAATTCCTTCTTTGTTATTTTTGGATTATCTTTAATCAGTTGATAACTCTTTTCTAAATTCTCGTCGCATATTGAGTCTAGGATGTTTACAGAACTCATTTTCAAATCTCGTAGATAGTTCATCACTAATATACCCTTTTGATAATGATTTTCTATTTTCTTCATATACAAACTCCTATAATTTTATTATACTTACTTTCCTTTTTCTAGTCAAACCAACAACAAAAAAAAGCACAGCCTCAAACTGTGCTTTTTCTTTATATTGTCTTGTATATAAAGACCAATTTTTACAATTCCTGACACTCCACCTGTTTAACTAAAAACGAATATCCATTTATATCAAATTGATCTCCAACTTTGCTTATTTTTAACCTTTTTGCCGCTGCACAATCAGGAGAAATCTTAACAACCCCAGCCAACTCCAATGCTTCTACTTTATTTTCACTGATATAATATTTAGTAACACACTCATCTTCCTCATGATAAACAATATACATATTTAATTCTTGTTTGTGTTTTTGTTTTGTTTCTTCTAAAACATTTTTACTGTTTTTTACATAAACATCCGAATTTTTAGAACCACTGCGAACATTTTCAAACCCAATATCATATCGTTCTTCAACTCTGCCCATAAAATAATCTTCTATAAATTGCCACCTTTCTTTGTCAGAATGCAATTTCTCAAAAAAATACCTCATATATCTTACTGAATTATGGTGTAATAAATGTATCGAAGCTAATGTTCTACTTTGATATCCTTTATCTTCCAAAATCTTTCTAATTAATTTTTCACTATTTATACGAACGAAAAACTCTGGTCTGTTTCCAATCTCGCATGTATAAGTTGCCAAATCCATCAACTCCATAATTTGAACCGCTATAAGAAGAGGATCATTTCTCATTTGATTTGATTTATGTTTACTTATATCTATAAGAGTCTGCTTCTTTGTATTATTTCCACAATTTCTTAAAAATGCCTCAATTTCACTTTTAACTTTTGTGATTACTCTATAATAATAAGGAGAGTCAATTTGGTATCTTTCTGTTTGTGAGTTATATTTACAAAATTCTCTTCTTCCAAAATTTATATTTGAATCATATGTACTTAACAAACTCAATAATGTTTCCATAATGTTTCTATATTTAGTTTTTGGCAAAGTTTCATCTTTTTTACACATAATTTCAACTATTTCATGAGCAGTATATCTTTTATTTGACATTTTCATGTCATCAAGAGCGGCTTTTAAGAGATCCATTCTTTTTACAAACATATTAAGTGCCCAATCAAAACTATTTCCATACTTTACTTCTAGATTCAAAATCATTCTTTCAGAAAAAATTTCTTTATCTATTCCTTTCAACTCTCCATTATAAAACAATCTTTTAAATTGCCCAAAAGATATGCCATCATATTTCCCGTTATAATGATCTTCCCAACAACTCTTAAAATCGAATTCGTAAACATTTCCCATAAATGTAAATTTTCCACCCGTAGAAAATTTCACTAACTCTTCTCCAGAATATTTTTTCTCCAAATATTTTGCCCAGCCATATGACTTAACAATTGGCAATCTCGCATCTGAAATAAAAAACAACCCTTTTGTAAACATGGTCCTTGGCTTAAAAATTAATGGAACATAATTTGACATATATTTAAAATCTTTTTTTATTGCAATAATAGTTGCCTTAAGCTTGCTTTCAATATCGGAGTCATTCTCCGCATTAAAAATGTGAGAAAACTCTTCTGTTGAAATTAAAAAATTTCTTTTGTTACACTTTTTATATTTATATAAAATCTTTTCTAACACCCCACGTATATTAAAATTGGATATTTGAGACAAACCATATAACTGATTAATATACCTAAAATCATTTTCGTAATAATCTGTATATGCATATCCCTGCATACCGGGAGCTCTGGCTGCACGACCTATTTCTTGAACATAATCAGCCAAATTGCCAGTTGGGGCAAAATGATATACATTTTTAATATCCTTTACATCTATCCCCATTCCAAATGCCTTTGTTGCAAGCACAACAGATTTATTTCCAAATCTGATATCTTCTAAAGTTTCATCTTTTTCCAACTTGTCCAAATTACCATAATACTTTCCAACTTTTTCACTTCTAAGTTTTTCATAAACATCTTTCAAAGTTTTAACATAAGGAAAATAAACCAATGTCTTTTCTTTCGTTTCTATGAATTTCTTAATTGAATCAAGAGCTTGTGCTTCCTTCTCCTCTTGATAAGCATGATCGGCTTTACAGTTGTTTATTTTGAACTGTATGTCATCCCTCTTAACATTACCAAAAAAAGAATCACAGGTCATATTTAAACTTTCTATTATATCATGATACATATCATCATCACCTTTGCCTATTGTAGCCGTTGCAGTAAATGTTGCAATCGGAAAAGATTGTCCGGAATGATGTCTCAAGGAATCCAAATAGTCTCCTAGATACCAATAATCTGGGCGAAAATTCTTTCCCCATGTTGCAACCGTATGTGCTTCATCCACAACCAACAAACCTATTTTTCTGTCTCCTATAAATGTTTTAATATCATTGTTAGATAATAAGGTTTCAGGCGAAATATATATGATTGATATTTGACCACTTTTGATTTTTTCTTTTATTACTTCTTTTTGAAATGGTGTATATTCTGAATTTATAGTTTCTGCCACAGATGTCAATTTCTTAATATTATTCACCTGATCTTTCATAAGTCCAATTAAAGGAGATATGACTAAAGTAATTAACCCATCATTTTCTGCAGCCATTACAGCCGGAATTTGAAACAAAATAGACTTTCCTGCCCCTGTAGGAGCTGTTACAAAAATATCTTTAAAACTATCACCATTTTGTGCCTTTTTTATATTTTGATAGATCCTATCAATTATTACACTCTGCGATATTTCTATCTTTTTATTTGATTCAAACGGGTTTTCATAAATTGAAATATTTTTAAAATTGTATGTATCATCAATTCTATGTAAAACTTCTAAATATTTGTCATTCCAAATTGGTAATTCTTTTGTTGATTTACTTTCTCTAACAATAGAAATATTTACCCCCAATGAATTATATAATGATAGCATTTTTTTTGTTTTAGGAGAAATTTTTCCTTCAATCTCTTTATAGCATACATGATTATATTTCCCAGAAACAACATCTATAAATAATTTAACAAACAGCTCTTCTGAAGAATTATCTTGTATCTCAACAGTTTTATCATTTTCATATGTGTAATTAAGATATGACTCGGTATATTTATCCAATAAATTTACATAAGAACATAATTGGTCATTCTCAATTATATTATATGCTACCACAGAATTCTCACCTAGATTAAAAAAACGAATGTAAAATTTTTGCAAATAATTATTGTCAGGCAGATCCTTATTGTACTCATTTACATAATCACAAACATTACAACAACTAAAACCTGGATACAAAAACTCAAAACATCCTAAATCTATAATTACAATTCTATAATTATTTGCCTCTATAATGCCCATTAAATTATTTTTATCTATGAACATTATTTCTTCATATAAGCAATAAAAATTATTTCCTGAAGTCAATTTTTGAGAATCAATTATTATTTTTTGACAATCACTAATGCCCAAATTTAACACATTTGAATCTAACTTTAAATTAAAAATTCTATCTACATTTAACTTAATATGTTTTAAACAATAATTAAAACCTTTCAATGCAAATATGACTCTATCTCCCTTACATTTCTCGTTTAAAGCATTGTTTATTTTTTCTAACATCGCCCACCTCTTTCTATCATCATATCAATATTAACTATGTCTAGTATAGCATAAACCTTTATGTTTTCTAACATATTTTCAATAAAATTAACTATTTATTTTTATTCGACATTTTTAATACTTCACAAAAATATTTTACATATTAACAACATTTATCAAACTTGCTAGTTTGTTTTTCAAATTATCTTTGGCAGCCTCACTTAAATCCGATTTTGAAACAACATCTGTAAGCATCACAAAATCCTCTCTATCAAATTGAATAGATTCATCATTCATATAACAGCCACCGCCTTTGATTTTGACAATCTTGTAACCATGTTCGATCAACAAATCAACATCTTTTGCAACCGTTCGCCTATCACACTTTATGCCAAGATTGTTGATCACTTTTGTAATCAAAGATTGTGTAATCGGATGAAATTTGCTTGTGCCCTCTTGCAACATTTTGAGCACATACAATATTGTCATCTTTTTTCTTTTGTGTTCCATCATTTACACTCCATTAATTTTTTAATTCTGTTCAAGTTTTTTTACTTATTTCTTATACTACAACAAAACTACAATTCCCTTTTTTTGACCATTATATCAATTTATATTTAGCAATCTCCAAAACTCAACCCTTCATTTATTTTCTCTCACTATCCTTTTTGGATTTTTAAGTTTTGCCAATAGTTTGGGATTTGTGATCCTTGGCCCTCCATCGCGAATTACAAAAATACTTTCAACAGGTTTCGCCATTGTCAAAAACTTCAATCTGCTTTTAGCCAAGCGAACTATCAAAGCAAATTCAAAATAAAACATACAGTTTGGAGATTTCACCTCCTCAATAATATCACAATAATTCGAAACACAATCTTTTACTTTTTCCATAACACCTCCTAAAACTGTTCTCATAAATATTTTAACATCCACCCTGTGCACAATTTGTTACAAGGTATATTTTTGAAAAATATTTTCAAAAGTTTAGAAAAAAAAGATTATATATGCTATAATCTTATCTATAAGGAGTTTGTTATGAACATTCAAATGGCAGGCATTAGAAATCCAAAAGATGCTCTTATGTGTGTCGACTGTGGCATAAACATCATTGGTCTTTTGGTTGGACAAGCACACACAAGTGATGACTTTATTTCAAAAGAGTTGGCAAAAGAAATCAAACAATCGTTGCCAGCAAACATTAAAACAACTTTGATTACACATCTAGAAAATGCAAAAGATGTGATTGAAATTGCAAGTTTTGTTGATGTTGACTACATTCAACTTCACTCACACTTGCCAGAAAGCGAAGTCGAACTCATCAGAAAAGCCCTTCCGGACAAAAAACTTTTGCGACTCGTGCACATTGACACAGATGGAACAATTTTGACAGATATGAGCAAAATAAAGTATGCTGATTTCTATTTCACAGACAGCATAAACAAAAAGACAAATCAAGTTGGTGGCACAGGACTCAAGCACAATATCGACACCGACAAAAAACTTGTTGAAACATTGGACAAACCTATATTTATTGCCGGAGGCCTTACGCCAGAAAATGTTGCAGAGGCAGTAAAACATTGCAAACCTTATGGCGTTGATGTCAACACTGGTTGCCGTGCAAAAGATGGAAGCAGAGACAGGCAAAAAGTGCTTGCATTTGTGCAAAATGCAAATTCTGCAAAATAAATAACACAAAAAAAAGACTAGAAATATCTAGTCTTTTTTCTATTCAATGATTGCATCTTCATCAAGCCCATTTGCAACAAAAGCAAGATATCTCTTTGCAGTTGAAACATCAATCGGTGCATAGTAATGATATGTCACACAGACATTAAAACCAAAAGTTTTAAGCAAGTTGATTGAATGCACATGGCCAAACAAAGTCAAACAATCTTTGGCGTGATCTGTCGGCTTGTGGGTGAGATAAACCTTTCTGCCAAGCACACTTTCATCAAGATAAATCCCATCTTTAATCACATCAACAAAGCCCATATCAATAAGTTTTTGTCTAAATGACTCAAAGTTTTTGCCGGCATCTTTAAGTTCGTTGTTTCCGCAAATAAGCACAACCCTTCCATTAAGTTGTTTGATATATTCATAATCGCCAAAGTCGCCAATATGATAAACCAAATCTTCAGGACCAACCTTATTGTTCCAACGGCGAACAAGTTCGCTATTCATTTCTTCAACACTCTTGAAAGGCACAAGTTTTGCCTTAACCTTTCTTTCATGGCCAAAATGAGTGTCAGAAGTGAAAAGCACTTTTGGTTTGAGATAATGAGTTTTGCTTGCGTTTACAGTGTTCAAAAAATCCTTCCATACAAACGAATTTGCAGGCACACTGACCACATAATTGATTTTTCTGTCGTTGTGCAACATATATTCTTTGTCTTTTACAAGCATGTTTGCATCAATTTTTTCGGTAGTAAATTTTGATTTATTCAAAACATAAGCAATCGGACCAATGTCATAAATTGTGTTGACGCCCACATCTTGATTGAAGATATAGTTATCCAAAATTGTTTTGAGATATTTTGTAACATTATTTCCAACAATGTTGCTTTCAAATTCGTATTTAGAAGTAACAAAACTTCTGCCCAAAAAAGTTGGAAAAACTGTCAAATCGACTTTGCTTGCAAGCACTTCATAAAAAGCAACCTTGTCAGACCTAAAGTTTAAGTCAGCAAATCTCTTGACCAAAACATTGTCAGTACCCATCCAAACAACCTTGATTTTTGAAGCGATTTTAGGATCTTCTCTAAGTGCCATAGCCACATTTGTCAAAGGTCCCAAACAACAAATCCAAACCTTGCCTTCGCTCTCTCTTGCAACTTGCAAAATCTTTTCGACAGCAGGACTAACCTCATCATATCCTTCACTCAAAAAGCCAGAAGACCCCATATAAATAAATGGTTTGTCTGCAGTGTGTTTGATGCCAAACATTTTTGCGATTCTGTTTCCGCAAATACGACTATCAATCATTCCATCTCTGATTGACAAGTTGTTTTTCCACTCCACCCTATAAGGTGCAATAGTGATTGCCACAACATTAAGTTTTTCAGCAGATGACAAAGCATAGGCCAATGCAAATTGGTCGTCAATTCCATTTGAAATATCACTATCGATAATCAAGTTTATTTTTTTGTTTTCAGTTTTCATACAACTGCATTTTAACACACAAAAACAAAAAACAAAAACAAATGACCTTATATTTTTGCTATTCTAGCAATCTTTTTCGCAAATTTTCCAAGATTTTGTTTTCAAGCCTTGAAACTTGCACCTGCGAAACTCCCAATCTTTTTGCAATTTCACTTTGCGTCTTATCATCAAAATATCTCATCAGAATTATTTTTTTGTCTCTTTCATTCAATTTTTCAATCATATCTTTCACGGCAAACTTGTCAACAAACTCGCCATCATCTTGCCCCTCAACTCTATCCAAAAGAGTCAAACCAGCATCTTCTTCGTCGTCAAAAGGCGTATAAAGAGAAATCGGCATTTTGGCAGAATCCATCGCCATAACAACATCATGTTCATCAACTTCAAAATGGTTTGCAATTTCGTTCAAAGTTGCACTTCTGCCGTTTTCAACAAAAAACGCATCAAGAAATTTGTTTATCTTGACACTCAACGATTTGATAGCCCTTGAAACCTTGATCGAACCATCATCACGCATAAAACGCTTGATTTCGCCAACAATCATTGGCACAACATAAGTCGAAAATTTGACATTATACGAGCAGTCAAATCTGTTTATTGCCTTCAAAAAACCCAAACACCCAAGTTGAAACAAATCATCATTTTCAATGCCTTTGCCCTTAAACCACCTCACGACCGTTTTGATAAGTGGCGAATTTTGTTGCACCAAAACCTCTTTTGCCAATTCATCTCCATTTTGAGCTTTTTTGACAAGTTGTACAGTTTCTTCTTGGTCCAACATCTCTATCCAACCTCCACATCAGCAACACTGGCAAGTTTTTTGGTCATTTTGACAGTTGTTCCAAACGAATTGCTTGTCACCTGCACATCGTCCATAAAACTTTCCATCACTGTAAAACCCATTCCAGACCTTTCACTTGAAGGTTTTGAAGTATAAAAAGGTTCTCTCGCCTTGTTTATATCCTTAATCCCAACGCCTCTGTCAGTCACAGTAATAGAAACATTGTTGCCTTCAAGTTCGCAACGCAAAACAACATCTCCCTTAACACTTGTTGGATAAGCATGCACCACACAATTTGTCACAGCTTCCGAAACAGCCGTTTTGATGTCGGTGATTTCATCAACAGAAGGGTTGAGTTGAACACAAAACGAAGCAACACAAACTCTTGCAAACCCTTCGTTGACACTCATCGCCTTAAAACTAACTTCCATAAAATTTGAATATTTCATAACAACTCCTTATCAAACAATTTTGGGCATAATCTCATAAAGCCCGGTCATTCTAAAAATCTTTTCGGCATGTGTAGATGGATTTGCAATAAAAATTGGCACATCTTTTTCTTTCATTTTTTTGTATCGTCCCACCAAAACACCAATGCCTGTCGAATCCATAAAACTCAACTCCGACAAATCAACAACAATTCTGTCAAAGGTGTTTTTTCCAAACAGTTCATCAAGGGTTATTCTTGTGTAAGAAGCCGTATGTTCGTCAAGTTCGCCACTCAACAAAACATACAAAATTTGATTGTCAACACGACTTTTAATTTGCATAAATCTCTCCTTTTGCAAAACAATGATAACATACGAAAAATTAAAAAAAATAAGAGAGATTGTCACAAAATCTCTTTTTTTAGCAAACTGTCAAAAACATTCAAAATCCTTTATTTGGCAGTATTATGCAAAGCATACTACACTATATGTTGTGTATTACGCAACAACATGCACAACATACAACAACAAATCAAATTGACTCAACAAGCAATCAAAATTGTTTGCCTACAAAACATACACTATGATATAATATATTTGTATTCTAAACATAAAGGAAGTTTTGTTATGAAAGAAAGAAAACAAATTATCATTGACACAGATCCTGGGGTTGATGACGCAATCGCCCTCATGTACGCCTTCAACAGTGACGACCTTGATATCAAACTCATCTCGTCTGCTGGTGGAAATGGCCCAATCGAAAACCTTACTGCAAATGCAATCTTTTTGACAGAACTTTTCAAAAAAGATATTCCTGTGGTTGAAGGATATGGCAAACCTTTGGCAAGAGAAGCAAACTACGCAACAAAGGCACAAGGAAAGAGTGGACTTGGCGGCTATAATGTCAACAAAAAGAAACTTAAACAATCAGCCATCAAAGGCGAAGCTGCAGATGTGCTTTATCAAACACTCAAAGACAGCAGCGAAAAAGTTTCTATTGTTTCAATCGGACCAATGACAAACCTCGCCCACCTTATTCAAAAGCACCCTGACTGCAAAAAATACATCAAAGAAATTATTTTTGAAAGTGGCACAAAAGAAAAAATTTATGGCAGACCATACAAATCTTTCAATGTTGGCTACGATCCAGAAGCAGCCGAAGTTGTTCTCACAAGCGGCATCAAACTTGTTATGATCCCTATGGAATTGGGACATTTCGCATATTTGGACAAAGATGACATCAAAAGAGTTAAAAAAGCCAACAAGATCGGCAAAATCTTTGCCAAAATGTTCACAAAATACAGAGATTTTCATGTTGGAAACTTGGGTGCAGCAGTGCACGATGCCTGTGCAGTATATTATCTCTCTCACCCAGAGTATATGAAAACCGAACAAGCATTTATTGACATCAAATATTACACAACTGAAGATGGCAAAACATTTGGTTATGTTGACACAGACTTCACAAAAAAACCAAACGCAACAATCTGCGTAGATATGGATATCAATATGTTTAAATATGACATCTTTGATATTTTGGAAAACAAACTTAAATAATCACCCACAAAGGAGACTTTATGAAAACAAAAGTTTACAAAAATGGAGCACTTCTTCTTTATCGCAAAAGAAGACGCAAAAAAGCGACAGCAGTGGTTGCAGGGTTTATTTACGGCAACAATCGCACAAATTATCCCGAACCAACAGCCCATTTTTGCGAACATATGTTTTTCAATGAAACAGAAACCAAAGATAAAACAGCGCTCAAAGACGCCCAACTCAACACATTTGCATCATACAATGGTCGCACAAGTTTGTGGTGGACAGAAATCGACTTTTTCCGTGCAAACAGCGCACTCGAACCATGCTTTCAACTTGCAAGCGAAATGCTTTTGAAGACAAAGTTTGCAAAAGAAGTTGTTGACAACGAAAAAGGAGTTATCAAACAAGAACTCGTAAGACGCCTTACAAACACAAACTCAAAGTTTAGCTTTGCAAGACTTCGCACACTCTACAAAAAACATGGAAATCCAACCTCAAACCTTGGCAGTGCCGAAGAAATCGACGCTATGACACCTGAAGACCTTCAAAGATTTAGAGACGATTGTTTTATCTCTCAAAACTTCTTTATTGCCATTGATGGTGGCATTTCATTTGCAAAAGCCAAAAAATTGGCAGAAAAACACTTTATAAACCAACTTAAAAGCAATCCAGCCTATCCAGTCGAACATTCTGTCACATTTGGCGCTTTCGACCAAAAGGGCAACCTTCTTGTCGAAGAAGATACCATTAAGAAGAGCATGTGCACAATCACATTCAATCTCGACATTCCAGAAGACGAAACAAAAGACACACAAACAGCGAAACTTCTTTGCCAAATCACAAATCACCTCAAAGGCAAACTCCACAGCATCTTAAGAGATGAAAAAGGCCTTGTATACTCAGCAAATATGTATTATGACTCTCAAAAAGACCAACCTTGTATTGGATTCAATTTCGAGTGTTCAAACGAAAACACAAACAAAGTGATTGACGAAATCGGCAAACTCTTGCAAGAATATCGCACCCAACCTTTTGAAACATCACTTTTGGATCTTCATAAGCACAACACAATCCTTGCAGAAGACGAAAGTCAACCAAGACCAATTTATCCAAGCAGATGGTTTGCAGAGTATTTTATCTTCGGCGAAGAAATCTTTACCAAAAAATACAAAAAAACACGCAAAAAAGCGTATCAAGCCCTCACACCCGAGGATTTGCTCACCTTCTGTCAAAAAGCCTTTTCAAAACCTTCAAATTTGTATGTAACAATTATGTCAAATGCTCCTGCCGAAACATTCTACGACTACAAAACAATGCAAGACATTTTAGTTAAAGGCAAAACACCTAAAAAGAAATCTGCATCAACAGAAAAACCGAAAAAACAACCAACAAAACTTAAACAAAAGGCTTCAAAGGCAAAAGAAAAAACAGCAACGGCAAGCAAAGCAGCCACCTCAAAAAAGACAACAGAAACAACAAAGGCTTCATCTGCCAAAAAGACAGTTTCTGCCAAAGCCAAAAAGGCAGAGTAACCCAAAATCAACAAAAAAAGTGGATCGCTTTGACCCACTTTTCTTTTTTTACAACACACCCACCCCATTCCACCCAAATTCGCAAAATTAAATAAAAAAAAATACACCCAAACACGAGTGTATTTTTTTGAAACACAAAAATAAGTTAATATTTTAAATTCTTAAATTACTTCAATTCTACAACAGCGCCAGCTTCTTTGAATTTTGCTTCAAATTCTTTAGCTTGAGCAGCTGCAACGTTTTCTTTAACCATAGCTGGAGCGCCATCTACAAGAGCTTTAGCTTCTGAAAGTCCAAGTCCTGTAACTTCTCTAACTACTTTGATAACAGCGATTTTGTTAGCGCCAACTTCTTTCAAGAATACGTTAAATTCTGTCTTTTCTTCTGCAGCTGGAGCAGCAGCACCAGCAGCTGGAGCAGCAGCAACTGCAACTGGAGCAGCAGCGCTTACGCCAAATTCTTCTTCCAAAGCTTTAACAAGCTCAGAAACTTCAACGATAGTCAATGTTTTGATTTCTTCAACAATATTTTTAATATCAGCCATTTTAATATCTCCTTTATAAGATTAATTTTATTTAATTATTAAATTTAGTTTATGCTATTTTTTTGTTTTGCAAATGATAACCCATCATTATTTTGTTGCAACAGCATTCAAAGCAACAACCAACCCACGAGTTGGGGCTGAGAGAACTCTGCACAAGCTTGAAGCTGTGTTGTTCAAAGTTCCAAGAAGTTTTGCAATAAGTTCTTCCTTTGATGGAAGTTTTGCAAGTGCTTCGATGTTTTGAGCGTCAACACTTACGCCATTCAAAATTCCAAATTTGATAGCCATTTTCTTAGTTTCTTTTACGCAGTCGCAAACGATCTTTGCAGGTGCAACTTCGTCAGTGTAACCAATAGCAACAGCAGTAGTGCCTTCAAAGTAATTTTCAGAACACTCAATACCAAGGTCAGAAAGTGCTTTCAACATCAAGCGATTTTTGTAAACTTTGTAATCACAACCGTTTTCACGGAACTTCTTACGAAGTGCTGTATCTTCAGCAACAGTGAGTCCACGGTAGTCAACAAATGCAATAGTTTTTGCCTTAGAAAATTTTTCTTTAATTTCTTCGACAACAAGTTTTTTAGCCTCTAAATTAGCACTCATGTTCTATACCTCCTTTTAACTTAAAATTGTGTTTCTTTTGCATAAAAAAATCTCTGTAACCACGGAAAAGTTACAGAGATAAAACATTATCACTTTTACTTTTCCTCGGCAAGCACATTTCTGTTTACGCCTAAAAAGGCACTTGCGGTCTTCGGAAGACTTTTTAATACTCTGTTATTCTAACACAACGACCCCAGGTTTGTCAACCATTTTTCACAAAATTGTCAACTATTTTTTATTTTTTTAAAAGACAATAAAAAAAACTCACAAAAAGTGAGCCTTTTTAAAATTATTTTGTCAATTCTGTCCAAGCATTTGCAATAAGTGATGTGTCTGCTTTCACAGTCACAGTGATAAGATATTGCTTTGTTCCTGTTTGTTCAAGTGTTTGATCGTTGAATTCTGGGTAGTTTACAACAAAATAGATTTCTGTTTTTTCAACACCCTCTTCTTCTTGGATAAGAAGGTATGCAGATTTAAATGTAAGTTTTACCTTTCCGTATTTGTTGTGAATACGGCTGCTCTTATATGCCTTTCCATTTTGATTTGTAAACACTTGATCTTCAGTATATTTCAAATGAACATATTTTTTGTTTTCTGTAACAAGTTCGCCTGTAGCGCCCAAAACAGATGCTACACTTTCTTGAATTTCTTCAACCTCATAACTTCCCAAACTTCCGTTCAGCATTGCAGAAATGTATGTTTGACTAAATGCTTGGTCATAAAGTTTTGCAAACTTTTCATATTTTGCCGAACCTTTAACAAAAGTTCCGTTTGGTTCTACGCCGATTGTTCCGTTGTAAAATTGCACTGTTTCAAAACCATTGTCCAAACAAGCTGGTTTCAAACTTACAGGCACAACAGCTAAAATGATAATGCAAACTGCCAAACAGAATGCCACACACAAACTTGCAAAAGTAACGATTTTTTTCTTTTGCTTTCTTGCAAGCATTTTGTCTGTTTCAATTTTTGCATATTTTTCATCATCAGACAATCCTTCATATTGTCTCTCAAGTTCTGCCTGTTTTTCTGCTTTTGTCTTTTTTGCAGGTTTTGCAGGCTTTTTTTCTGCCACGACTTCTGCTTTTGCTTCAACCGGTTCTTCTTGAACAGCAGTTTCAACTTCTGCAGATTCTTGTTCTTGCACCAATTCTTTTTCTTCCATCAATTTTCCTCGCCATCTTTCTTGTCTTCATCGTTTTGTGCAGGTTTTCTTGATTTGCGAGTTGAAGGTTTGTTTTCTTCAACCTTTTCTTCTTTGTCGCCTGCTTCAACCTTTTCTTCAACAACTGTTTCGGCAACTTCTGCTTTCGCTTCAACAGGTTTGTTTTCAGCTTCAGCTTCTTTTTCAACTTCTTCAGTTTGT
This sequence comes from Clostridia bacterium, assembly GCA_017452445.1. GTDB lineage: Bacteria > Bacillota > Clostridia > Christensenellales > UBA1242 > Caccovivens. The sequence continues at coordinate 289,158 of JAFTMH010000003.1, read as the reverse complement.
TGAGGTTGAGGATTTTCCAACGATTTCTTAAATTCTATATAATCTTTGTTGAGATTGTCAAGTTCCATTTGAGAAATAACGCCCATTTTTACCAAATTTTCACCTTCGGCAAGTTTTTTACGGAAGTTTTCAAGTTTTTGCAACTTGATTTTTTCTTCACGAATTTTAGCTTCTTTTTCTTTTTGTTCTTTCTCTCTTGCTTCCATTTCGGCAACAATTTCTTCTGTCTTCTTGCCTTGCATAATCATGTCAACTTCGTCTTTATAGATTGTTTCTCTTGCAAGAAGAAGTTTTGCCATTTCATGCAAAATGTCAATTTTTTCAGTAAGCAAATCTTTTGCTCTCTTGTAGTTTTTGTTTAAAATGTCCATAATTTCATCATCAGCCAAACCTGCAAGTTTTTCTGAAAAATCATTTTTGGTTTGATAATCTCTTCCAATAAACACTTGACTTGAAGCACCAAGCGCCAAAAATCCAATCTTTTTGCTCATACCCCAATCATACACCATAGCTTTTGCAAGCTTTGTTGCATGTTGAATGTCGCTTGAAGCCCCAGAAGTGATATCTTTAAAGATAATTTCTTCAGCAATTCTTCCACCCATGCTCATAGCAATTGTGTCATTTGCTTTGCCGATAGACATTGTCATATCATCATTTTCAGGACGGCTCATAGTGTAGCCACCTGCATTTCCACGAGGAATAATCGAAACTTCTTGCACATCTTCACAATGAGACAAACTCTTTGCAATGATTGCATGACCTGCTTCGTGATAAGCAGTAAGTTTCTTTTCTTTTTCAGTAACCACTCTGCTCTTCTTTTGTGGTCCCATAATCACTTTGTTGATACCTTCTGTGATATCTTCCATAATGATTTTTGGTCTGTTTGCTCTTGCAGCAAGGATTGCTGCTTCATTGAGCATGTTTTCGATGTCAGCACCAGTAAATCCTGTTGTAATTCTTGCAAGCACATTAAAGTCGATAGCTTCATCAAGAGGTTTGTTTCTTGCGTGGATTTTCAAAATGCCCTCTCTTCCCTTAACATCAGGAATGTGAACATAAATTTGTCTGTCAAAACGACCCGGTCTCATCAATGCTGGATCCAAAACATCACTTCTGTTTGTTGCAGCCAAAACGATAATGCCTTCGTTTGGTTCAAAGCCGTCCATTTCAACAAGAAGTTGGTTGAGTGTTTGTTCTCTTTCATCATTTCCACCACCAAGTCCTGCACCTCTTTGACGACCAACGGCGTCAATTTCATCAATAAACACAATACAAGGTTTGTTTTTCTTTGCTTGTTCAAACAAATCTCTTACTCTCGATGCACCAACACCGACAAACATTTCAACAAAGTCAGATCCACTTATTGAAATAAATGGCACTTTGCTTTCGCCTGCAACAGCTCTTGCAAGCAATGTTTTTCCAGTTCCTGGTTGACCTACAAGCAAAACGCCTTTAGGGATTCTTGCTCCGAGGTCTGTAAATTTTTTAGGATTTTTCAAAAATTCTACAATTTCTTGAAGTTCTGCTTTTTCTTCGTCCATACCTGCAATATCTGCAAATCTAACCTTTGACAAAGAATATGTTTTAACTTTTGTTTTGCCAAAATTCATTGCACCTTTGTTTGAGCCAGAAAGCATTTTGTAGAGCATAAAGAAAATAAACAAAGTGAAGCATACATACAAAATTGGCATCAAAACATCCCAGAAGCTTGTTCCGGCAGCAACAGTTCTCCAACCTACACCTTTCAATGCGCAATCTGCTTGCAATTGTTGAATCCAGTCTTCTGAAAGAGAAACATATTCAAAATGCAAATCTGAATATGAAGGCAATTGAGTTACATCATATTCTGATCCAACAAGCAATATATAACCCTTGCCATTTTTGAAATAAATGTAAGATGCATGTTCGTTTTCTTCAATAGTTCCGTCATCATCAATGTCGTAGCCAGTATTAACAAGTTCGCTGACAATGTTGTTGTCGATAATCTTGGCACCGTTGTTTCCAAAATCAACAAACAACAAAGCAACCAACAATGCAATCACCAATGCAACAATTGCATAACTTGGCTTAAAACCCTTTTGTTTTTGATTGTTCATACATTCTCCTTAATTGACCAATATTCTATATATTATACAATGGTCTCAGTTCATAATATACGGACATATTTTATCATAAAGAAAAAAATAAAACAACAAAACAAGCAACCTTTAACAAAAAATATGTCTAAACATTTCCAAAAAAACAGAATGCTCCAACTATTTGACAAACACATCAACACTCACCTTAAAAACAATCCTGTTTAGATAATCGTTTTGATCATCAAGCAGTGACAAAAAGTGACTAAATTCTCTTTTGTTGTGATTGTGCAGAAGGGTATAAAAATCGCATATATCAACCTGATTGTCACGCATAAGCACAATTGCCTCGCCCATAAGGTTTTTGACTTTTTGTTTTATTGCTTCAAGCATCTTTTGGTCGACCGAATCAAACTCAATGTTTTTTGCCACCATACCTTGTTGATTTTCCGCTTCCGACAGAGTGACAACCAAGCGACTGCTCAACCCCACCACAGGGATTCCGTTTTGATAATCCACTCTATATCTCATCACCTTTTCTACAATTTCAAATGTAAGCGTAGCGTTGTCAAAATGATCGTCACTATAATTCTCCAAAACAATTGTGCCAATATTGAAGTTTCCATGCACAAGGTTGAGTTTTTTCATATCAATTCCATCAATCATAACCTTCTGCTTTCCGTCTTTAAAAATGATCGCATCACCATTATTTACAATCTCTTTGCTTTGAGCAGATTGCTCACCAGAATTTTGCTCACCTTGATCACCTACTGCAGTCAACCCTTCACTCTTAGAACTCTTCAAAGTCAAAAAAGGCATAACGCTCACCCTTGTTGGTCCAAAGTAACCCTTGAAAAAACTTTCAAACGAAGAGTCGGTCGCATAGATATATTCGTCATTAAAATTTATAAGTTCGCTAATTTTGATTGCACTTCCACTATCCAAACTCTGTGCTGCCTGCAAAAACTCTTTTGCGCTTGCATCTGTAGTCACCAACTTTGTGCTAGAAACCAAATGCTCACTTCGAGAAAGATAATCCAAAATCTTCGACAGGTTTTCATTCAAAATTTCTTGATTTAACACAACTGTCTTCACATGCGACAATCCTATCTCTCGGCCAAGGTGCAATCCTGCAAAATCTATCGCCTCCGAAATACTTCTTCCTTTTGAAGACACCACCTTATAAGTTTCTGCAAATCCCTGCTCTGCAATAGGTATAAATGTAAGAAGCGAAATCTCGTATTGTTCTTCTTCCGGCAACATATCTATCCCGACTGCTGTCACAATGGCATACCTGTCAATCTCTGCCGGCATACCCAAAGAAGTCGTGCCATAAATCAAGCAAATTGCCATAAACACCCAAAACATAGGCACTTTTGCAAGACTTTTCAAAAAACTTGTCATGGCTCACCCTCCTTGACTCGCCTGCCAAACAACAGCACCAACACCACCACAGGCAACAGGGCAAATGGCAACACTGCAAAATAAGGCAAAACTTTTTCGCCAAACAAAATTGTTTTGCTTACATTCAAAATGACAAAGGTAACAAGCATTACAAACAAAAACACAAATGTTGCCACCGAATAGAACACACGCAGCCCAACAAAAACATTGTCAAAAGACAAAACAAACATTCGCAAATATAAAGCAAGTTGAAAGTATGTCAATGCAATGATAAGCACAATGGCCACAATGTCAATTCTGCCCAGTCCACCATACTCTTTGACATAACTCATGATTTCAAACAAAGCAAACGGGTGCATAAACGAAGTGTAACTATACGAAAACACAAACACCATGCAAATCGCACCCACCAACACCAATGAAAAAGTCGAAAACAGAAACACAACCTTCCACTTGCCTTTTTCGATTTTAACTTTGTCCATAATCAAAAAAAGAAAGATGCTGTCACCAAAAGCAGAAATATGCCTAAAAACCGACCTTGTCAAGGCAAGTCCTGTCGATTGAAATGCTAAAGGGGTTTCGCCAGCACCCAAAAGGCCAACGCCAATGCAAAACAAAATTGTGACAACAAGAGCAGGAAAAAACATCTGCATAGTTCTGCCAACCACCCTCAAACCTGAAACAGCCAAATGGACAACCACCGGGAAAAAAGCAATCAGATAAAGCAAATTGTTTGCATCTTTGTATATCACACTCTTAAAAAAGATATATGTGACATTGTAAAGCAACAACGCCTTGCCAAGACAAAACAACATCACCAAAACAAAAAATATTTTTGTCACCCATTTGCCAAAAAACGCCTGCATAAGAGACATAAATGTTTGATTTGGATATTTTACCTTCAGTCGCCAAAACAGGACAATAAGCCCCATTTCAAAGGCAAACAACACCAAAAGCACAATCCAAACTTCCAACTTTGCATCTTCATACAACAGCGAAGGCAACATCAAAATTTTGTTGGTCAAAAGCAGAACAAACAACAAAATACCGACTTGCCAAGCCGAAACAGAATTATTTCTCATCATCGTTGCACCTATAGACATTTTTGTTGTTTAGCGAAAGTGGCCGTTTGTTCATATTTGCAAGTGGCACCTTCAAAAGCGCATCTTTGTTGTCCGACAAAACAAATGGCGAAAATGGTGCAAGATATGGCGCACCAAAATTTTCTAGCGAATTTGCGTATGTGATCATATAAATCGCACCACCAACCACACCCAAAAGCCCAAGCGAAGAGCCAAGCATCAAAAAGACAAATTGTGCGATTGTGATTTGTGCTGATTGCTCTGGGATTGTGTAAAGGGCAATTTTGGCAATTGCAACCACAATGACAGATGGTGGCGAAATAAGTCCGGCCTTAACCCCTGTGTCTCCCAAAATCAATGCCCCAACAATTGAGGTCGCCATGCCAAGATAGCTTGGCAATCTCAAACTCACCTCATACAAAATTTGAAACAAAAGCGAAATAAACAAAATTTCAATAAATGGCGTAAACGGGATTTGTTGTGTCGAATCTGCAATCGTAATCAAATATTTGATAGGCAAAATGTTGTAATGAAAAAGTTGCAGTGCTATGTAAACTCCCGGGCCAAGCACAGCCATAACAAAAGCAAACACTCTTATTACTCGCATAAAAGTCGAAAACGCATAGTTGGTATAATAATCGTTGCTGTTTTGTATGTCCTCAAAAAACACAAACGGCACAGTCAGCACAATTGGCGAATTGTCAACAATCACAGCCACCCTACCTTCAAGCATTTTGGCCGCAACAATATCCGGTTTCTCACTGCAACCAACCTGCTTCAAAATTGACCTTGGTCTATCAGACAAAAAGCTTACAAGATAATACGAATCAACAACCCCATCAATATCTGCTTTTTCCAACTTTTTTCTGATTTTCTTTACAACATTTTTGTCTGCAACACCATCAAGATAAGCAATCACAACTTGTGTTTTTGTGATTTTTCCAACACTTGCTTGTTCCAGCACCAAACTCTGACTTCTAAACCTTCTTCTAAGCAGAGTCAAATTTGTTTTCAAATCTTCAACAAACCCCTCTCTCGGCCCCATAAGCACAGGCGAAGTCGGTGGTTCTGACGGCACTCTTGTTGCAAATTTCAGCAAATCAACAGCCAAAAATTGCTCACTCTTTGAAGTGACAACAATAACAGCTCCGTTGATTATTTTTTCAACAATTTCGTCTTTTCCAACCAGTTCAACATCATTTGGCTCAATGCATTGTTTGACCTTTTCAAACTCAATCGAATCTAGTTTTGACAACGGCTCAAACACAGCTTTCGAAAACAGCAAATTGTCAGTCATGCTCTTCAAAAAAATCATACCAATTTTGCCGTCTTTCTTTTCTATCAACCTGCTCGCCACATCAAGCGACTCATTCAGCGTTTTCAAAACATTTTCAAACAAACTTTCAACATTCATACCAGCCACCTTTTTTTGCTAGTATAACCAAAAAGAAAAATTTATATCAAAACAAAAAAAGAACAAGGTTACCCTTGCTCTTTTGTTATCAAAATCAAAGTTCAATTTCAGCAGGACTACTTGCCAAAATATAACCATTTTGCAAAGATTTGATTGTCACGGTTTTGTTTTCAAAATCCAATGTCTTAAACACGATTTGCGCATTTGTGATTGTGTAAACTTTGCTGCCAGATCTGTCTACTGCACTTCCTGCAGCAACAGTCATTTTAAGCACTCCGTCTTCATAAATTTCAAATGACGAAACTTCCAACGAGCAAACGACCTCAAGTTCGCCAGATTCTTTCATATCAGTCGAAACAATATGGTTTTGTCTTTGCAAAACAATTTCTTTGCCTGTGCCTGCATCTGAAATTTCAAAATATCCTGTGGTTGAATATGCACTCAAAAACACTCTATATCTGCCAGCTGCATAAGAAGCCATATTAAAAGTGTTTGTTTCAACAACTTCCATTTGCTTTTTGCCTGCACCATCAACAATTGTAAGCACATAAGTGTCAGCATCTTCAACTTCGCTCCAAGACAAATGAAGGTTTGTCAAATCCAATTGCACTTTTGAATAATCTACATTGTCAAGTTTCCAAGTTGGGGCCCATTCCAATGGAGCTGAATAGTCACTGTTTCCAGCACCATTTTCTGTTGCAAAGCACACAGAAAAGCGATATTGCACCCCAGGCGCCCAAGTGAGTTCTTGCTCTGAAAGATTGACCATATTTTGATCAGTGTTGATCTTTTTAAGAAGCACATATTCGCCATCAAGTTTTTGTTCAAGTTTATATTCATACAAATATTGAGGTTTATAGTCAGTCAACAAGAAATATTCTTCTCCAATTTTTTGCACAGAAACCAACTGTGGCACATCGTCAATAATCGTGTTGCCAAAAAAAATAAAGCAAAAACTTGCAACCATTGCCACCACTGCCAAACACACTGCACTAAGAATAATTTTTACCTTTTTGCTCATATTCATTTCTATTATACTTGTTTCTTAAATATTTTGCAATTTATTTAGCAATTTTAACAAAAAATCGTCAATTTATTAAAAATCCGTATTGACAACCCCCGTTTATTATGATAAAATTAGAACATATTTTGGAGGTAAATTATGAATTTTGACAACCTTTCAGTAGAAGGATGCGCAGCATTCGTTCTTGCAATCGTTTTTTCAGTAATTACATTTGCATCAATCATATATTTTGCAACACACAAAACATCAAAAACATTGGTTGCAGTGTTGGCAACAATGGTATTTCCAGTGATCACAGTGTTCTGCTGGACATACCTTATTATGAATGTATGCGAACAAGCCGTTGCTCTTTCACTTTATGTATCACTTGGCGCAGCAGTTGGTTATTTGCTTATCGCACTTGCAATCGCAGCAATCATTGTGGCTGCAAGAAAAGCAAAACAAAACAGACCTGAAAAAGTTGTTGAAACAGAAATAGTTGAAGAAACACCTGCTGAAGAACCTGTTCAAGAAGCTGGCGAGACACTTCTCATCACATCAAGCGAAGAAGTTGTTGAAGAAGTTGCTGAAGAACAACCTGCTGAAGTTGTTGAAGAAGTAGAAGAAGTTGTTGAAGTCGCTGAAGAACAACCTGCTGAAGAAATCGAAGAAGTTGTTGAAGAAACTGCAGAAGAAGTAGCAGAAGAAACAACAGAAGAACCTGAAATCATTGAAGAAATCGAAGACGAAGATGACGACGAGGACGAAGATGATGAAGAGTCACCAAAAGGTGTTGTATTTGCAAACACACCAAAAGAAACATTTGCAAGTCAACTCGCAAAACTTGATGAAGAATATATTGCATACTTCTCAGAAATCTTGACATATGCACAAGAAAAGCCAAAGACAAAAACAAAAGAAGCAAAAACACACTTGACAGTAAGCATTGGCAGAATGAAAGTTGTTCAATTCAAGTTTATCAGAAAGGTTTTGGTAGGAACATACTTGGCTGGAAGTTCAGAACTTAAAAACTACACAGCAAAAGAAAAATCAGTTAAGATTAAAGAAAAACCAGTTGTTATCTCAATTGACAACGAAGGATCAATCGAAGTTTCTAAAAATATGATTGACATCGTTTACAAAAACATTATGGATGCAAAAGCAGAAAAGAAAGCCCAAGCAAAGGCTGAAAAATTGGCAAATGCAGAAACAGACAACAACGACGAAGAATAATAACAAACAAAAAAGGAAGTCAAAATCGACTTCCTTTTTTATTTTAATTTCCAAGTTTGCAAAAACTCAATCGCCCAATTATCTAACAATCAAGTTTACAATTCTGCCTGGCACGACAATTTCTTTAACAATTGTTTTGCCTGCAATCAATGCAGCAACCTTTTCGTCTGCCTTAACATTTTCCAAAACTTGTTCGTTTGTCCAAGACGTTGCAATGTTTGTTCTTGAAACAATCTTGCTGTTTACTTGCACAGCAATTTCGATTGTATCCAAAACGATTTTGCTTTCATCACAAGCAGGATATGATTGGTTGTGAACTGAATATTCTTCGCCAATTTGTTGCCACAATTCTTCTGCAAAGTGTGGCGCAGCTGGAGCAAACAAAATCACCAAATCTTTAAGAGTTTTCTTGCAAAGAGCAATGTTTTTATTTTCAACAGTATCATATTTATACATTGCATTGACAAGTTCCATAAGTCTTGCAACAGCAACATTAAATGAGAATGTTTCAAAACTTTCTTCATAATCTTTAATTGTCTTGTTCAAAACAAATTCCAAATCTTTTTCTGCTTTTGTTTCTGGTGCAGAATCTCCTTCAAGTGTCGCCCACTTCAAGCAAATTCTTTCAACTCTTTCCATAAATGATTTCATGTGTTTTACACCATCATCTGACCATGGGCCACCTTCGATGTATTTAAGAGAAAACATCATATGAAGTCTAAGAGCATCACTACCAAATTCTCTTACATAATCATCAGCATTTTTAGCACCATTTCTTTTGCTCATTTTGCGGCCATCATTGCCCAAAATCATACCTTGGTGAATAAGTCTTTGGAAAGGTTCATCAAAGTCAAGCATGCCTATATCTCTCAAGAATTTTGAGATAAATCTAGAGTAAAGCAAGTGTCCTGTGGCATGTTCTACACCACCAACATAACAATCAACTGGTCCAATCTTGTTGATATAATCACGAGAGAAGATTTCGTTGTCATTGTGTTGTGCTTCTGGATAACGAAGCATATAGAATGAAGAGTCAACAAAAGTATCCATTGTGTCAGCTTCTCTTCTTGCTTTGCCACCACAAACTGGACAAGTTGTGTTGATAAATTCTTCACACTTGCCAAGTGGGCCTTCGCCATCTGGCTTATAGTCTGTCGCATGAGGAAGCATAACCGGCAAATCCTTTTCAGGCACTGGCACAGTTCCACACTTTGGACAGTGAATCATAGGGATTGGACAACCCCAATATCTTTGTCTAGCAACAGACCAATCTCTCAATCTGTAGTTTGTCTTAAATCTGCCTTTGCCAAGAGCAATCAATTTTTCAACAATCTTTTCTTTGGCTTGCGCACTTGTCATACCATCAAATTCTTCGCTGTTGCAAAGTTTGCCATAATCAGTAAATGGCAATTCAACTTCGTTTCCATTTGCGTCATTTACAACTCTCTTAATTTGCAAGTTGTATTTTTTAGCAAAATCAAAGTCTCTTTCGTCGTGAGCAGCAACACCCATAACAATACCTGTTGCATAAGAAGCAATGACATAATCAGCCACAAACACAGGCACTTTGTCGCCTGTCAAAGGATTGATAACATAACTTCCTGTAAACACACCTGTCTTTGGTGTTGTTGTGCTTGTTCTTTCGATTTCATCTTTCTTTGCAGCATTTTCGATATATTCTCTTACAACTTTTTCTTGTTCAGGTTTGATAAGTTTTTCTGTCAACTTGTTTTCTGGAGCAATAACCAAGAAGGAAACACCATACAAAGTGTCTGCACGAGAAGTAAACACAGTCAACTTCAAGCCGTCTTCTGTATAAAAATCAACTTCAGCGCCTACGCTCTTGCCAATCCAGTTTCTTTGCAATGCTTTTGTCTTTTCTGGCCAGTCAAGTTTGTCAAGTCCTGCAAGCAATTCATCAGCATAATCAGTGATTTTGAAAAACCATTGTCTCATGTTTTTGTGTTGAACTTCACTGTCACATCTTTCGCAAAGACCGTTTACAACTTGTTCGTTTGCAATGATAGTGTTGCATTTTGGACAGAAGTTTACTGGCGCTTCTTTTTGATAAGCCAATCCCTTTTTGTAAAGTTGCACAAAAAGCCATTGTGTCCACTTGTAATAGTCAGGATTGCAAGTCACGAGTTCATAATCCCAGTTGAAAGTAGCACCCATTTCTCTGAGTTGTCTTTCCATAACTTCGATGTTGTATCTTGTGCTATCTTCTGGGTGGATTCCTGTTTTGAGTGCATAGTTTTCTGCAGGAAGGCCAAACGCATCAAAACCCATAGGTTGAAAAACATTAAAACCTTTCAATCTTTTAAATCTGCCAAAACTGTCAGACAAACCAAAGTTCCACCAGTGTCCAAGGTGCAAGTTTGCCCCACTTGGGTAAGAAAACATTTCAAGCAAATAATATTTTTTGTCCAATCTTGTTGGATCAAATTTATAGAGATTATCTTTCTCCCATTTTTCATTCCATTTTTTTTCAATATTTACAAAATCCATAATAATTATCTCCTATAACTCTACGGTGTTATTCTATCAAAATTGTTGCAAACAAGTCAAACAATGTTGAGCAATAACACCTATTTTTACAAACAAAAAAATCAGCCAAATGGCTGATTTCTTTTATCATTTTGTTATGCCTTCTTTTTTGGTTTTGCCCAAACTGAAGAGATCGCAAGGATCAACAATGCTGGGATATAAAGGTAGAACGCAATGTTATAATTGAGAAGAACCATAAAGTTGTTGATTCCAAGGTGAACAAACCAGCCACCGTAGAGTCCCAAACCACCCCAAACGAGAGCGAACACCAAAATCACCATTGCGATAAATGTCAACCATTCTGTCACGATATGGATACCAATCCAAATCAAAGAAACGACAGCATTGATCAAATATGCAAGGAAAATGATGTCGATTGTTGTAAGTCCTACAATATACTTAGGCAAAATCAAGCAAGCAACCAAACACAACGCAACTCTCGTGGCGATGTTTACAACTCTTGCACCAATGCCTTCTGACAACAAGAGTGTATAAAGAAGGAAGCAAAGTTGAGCACCACACAAAATACAAATTCCGATAAGTTGGCTGTTTGCCATCAAAGGATCAAAAATCAAAAAGTAAGCAGCCGCAACATGACAAGCAAGTCCCAAAACTAGGAATAGTCTTTTTAGCGAACGACCTACAAAGATTAGCGCCAACAAGAAAGATAGTGCGATGCAACCGTATGTCAACCAAGGTTTGTCAGCAATTTCACCCTTGATGTTGACCCAAACAAATGCTCCGGTCACTGCAGCACCAAACAATGCTGTAAAAATAATTTTTAATATTGAAATTGTTTTTGTCTTCATATAGTTATATTATCACAATAAAACACAAAATACAAGAGAAAACGCCTGTTTTTTGACAAAAAATCAGATTTTGTAGCAATTTTTTGAGAAAAAAATTTATTTTTCAACAAGTGTTTTTTTTGCTTTACTTTTTAATTTGAAAAAGTATATACTATTTGTGTTGAGATAAAAACAAAACAAAAAAGGAATTATTATGAAGAAAAAATACAAAGTTATTATTGACACAGATCCTGGCGTAGATGATGCCACAGCGCTCATTTTTGCTATGCATGATCCACAATTTGACATAAAACTTATCACAACAAACGCAGGCAACATTCACATGGAAAAAGCCACAAGAAACGCTTGCTTTTTGTTGGATTTGTTCAACAAAGATATTCCAGTAGTTGAAGGATATGACGAAAGACTCGGCACAAACACCGAGCATGCTTATCACATGCACGGAGCAGAAGGTTTGGGTGGATTTTGGCCTCCATACGAAACAAAGCACAAACCAATCAAAGCAGATTGCGCAGATGCAATGTATGAAGTGCTCAAAAAATATCCACACGAAGTTACTATTTTGGAACTCGGCTCACACACAAACCTTGCAATGTTGCTCAGAAAATATCCAGACAGCAAAAATCTCATCAAAAATGTAATTATGATGGGTGGTTCTTTGTCGGGCATTCGCACAAACCCAAATCACCACTCATTCAACATTCGCACTGATGCGCCTGCATTCAAAGAAACAGTAAACAGCAGAATCCCTGTTGTTATGTGCCCATCACGCATCGGAAGAGATGTTGCATATTTTGACGAAGCACAAGTTGCAGCAATCAGCAAAGTAAACGAAGTTGGCAAATTTTTAGCTTTGACTTTTGAAACTTATTGGGAACCTGACTACCCAGAAAAAATTCTTTCAACTTGTGACCTTTCTGCAATTTACTATCTTACACACAAAAACCTTTACAAGACAAAAAATGCCTTTATTGATGTAGACATCGAAGTAAATGTTGGCAGAACAGTTGGCCACTTTGATCGCAAAGGACATTTCAAAGTTGTTCAAGATGTAAAGAGACACAAATTCCAAAAAATGATTTTCAGCAAATTGAGAGAAATGGACGGCATCAAATTTGATGCAAAAATGTTTGAAGAAAGCCAACAAAGAGAAGCAGAATATCAACAAAAGGTTTTGGCAGAAATCAACAAACAACCTGCAAAGAAACCAGCTGCAAAAAAAGCACCAGCAAAAAAAGCACCTACAAAAAAAGTAGAAAAGACTGAAATAAAAAAGACAACAGAACCAGCAGCAAAAAGCACTTCAACTACAAAAAAGACTGCTCCTGCAAAGAAAACTGTTGCTAAAAAGACAGAAACTGCTGCTAAAAAAACTGCTACAAAAGCAACAACTAAAAAAACAGCAGAAACAAAAACACCTGTTACAAAAAAGACTGCTGCAACAAAGAGCACTTCAACTGCAAAAAAGACTGCTCCTGCAAAGAAAACTGTTGCTAAAAAAACAACAAAATAATAAAATATAAAACAAAAAAAACCAAGACAATCAAATCTTGGTTTTCTTTTTTTATTTTTTCAAACTTTTAAGATATTCTTCAACGATACATCTATCTCTCAACACCATAAATTTGCTTGCATATGCTGTTTCGTGAGGATCGCAAGGACTATCTTTGATTTGGTCAACACAAGCAGCCATAAGTTGCAAGGCCTCTTCAGGACTTTTCCAGATTATATATGCCCCTTCTTGTCTTTCTTTTTCTGTAATATGCAACACTCCGGTATTTTCTACAACCCTTCCAACATACACAAATGATGTCTGCCTAAAATGTCCATAGGTTTTGATTTCTTCAACAACACCCAAAGCATCTACAATCTCAACCACACAGCCAGCCTCTTCAAAACATTCTCTAACAAATGCTTGTTCTGCCGTTTCGCCTTCGTCTATTCCACCACCAGGCAATTTGTAAACATTTTCTTTTTCCTTGTAAAAAACAGCAATCTTTCCATCAGCATCAACAACAATTCCTCGAGCACCTTTTCTTTTGATTGGGTTTGGATCTTCAATCATATCAAGTCCAAAATCTTCATCTGTAACAACCCTAATTGTATTCATACATTCTCTCCATTATTTAACAAAAAAAATTTCGTCAAACCCTTCGCTTCTTCTTGGTTTTTGGTATCTTCTGGCATATTTTTCAATAACATCACGACCAACAGTTCTGTCTCTCTTTTCATCTCTCTCAACACAAACTTCAATCGGAGTTTCAAGCACAACAGCCCTGCGAACCAATTGCATATCAGCAAAATTTTGAAGCACTCTTCTTCTTTCAAAAAGCGAAATGTTTGTTGCATCGATTGTCACATCTTTACCTTGCGACAAAAAATCTCTTGCTCTTGCATACAATGTGTCAAAAACCAACTTGTTGTTTGTCTGATCTTCTTCGCCAGAAAGAAGTTCTTTTCTTATCATATCACTCGACAAAACCACTTCGTTTGGCTGTTTGTTTTTTGCAACATAAGTTGACTTTCCGCTTCCAGGAATGCCAACAAGCACTGTCAAAACACTCATAATTGTTCTCCTTCAAAAAAAGAGATTTTACCAATCTCCTTTATACCTCTTATATGGATAAGGCAACAACTTTTCTGCCTTCACTTTAAGCACGGTATCGTGTTCGATATCTTCAACAACAATATCAACATTGCCAAGTCCCATTTTGTCAAACATATATCTACACAAACCACAAGGTGAAACAACTCTAAATGTTTCCCCATCTGGATTATATTTCACAGAAACCACTGTTTGAAATTCTCTTTCGCCACAAGCGAGTGCTTGTCCCAAAGCAACCTGTTCTGCACAAATTGAGTGAGATGTTTTTATGTTGATTCCCTTGTAAACCTTTCCTGATTTTGCCAAAATAACACAGCCAACATGCATACCTTTGTTGTCATACAAATCACTGTTTTGTCTAACTACATCTTTTGCAATTTCAATAAGTTCCAAATCTTTTTTGTTAAGTTTCATTACTTCTCCTCTACTTTTTCAACTTCTTTGTTTGGCTCGTCTTTTGAAGCGCCAACTTGATTGTCTTTCTTTTTAAAAAGTATCCATTTTTTTGTTTTGTCAAATTTGTAGAACATCAAAATCAAAACATCTACAAATATTGTGAGAGCCAAGTCAACGGAAGTGCCTACATAAACGATTGTCGCTTGTTTTGAAGTGTAAATATAAAGCGACCAGCAAAGCAAACCAAAAAAACCAACAGCAACCTGCCACAAGCTATAGTCGTTGCTTGATTTTGTTTTAAGCAACTTAAACACCTGTGGTATTGTTTGAATGTAACTACAAATATAATATATCGTGCAAAAAACTTCCATAACACACTCTTTTCCATTTTAATATTTTTTGTTAAGTTTGTCAAAATTTAAATCGAAATTACTCTTCTTTCTTTTTAAGTTGAAATTTAGCGCAAACAAAAAACAACAACGCCACCAACAGCCCAATCAAAAAGCCAGTATAATGCGCCATATTGTGCACCAAATCGTATGGCCAGCCAAAGAATTTCATTTTTCCATCAATAGTTTTAATAGACATAGAAATATAGCTGTAAACTGCAACACAAATGCCAATTATCAAAGTAGTAAGACTTTTCTTTTTTCTAAGCGAAACCAAGAAAACTACAAAATCCACAAAGAAGAATGCATACAGAGCAAAAATTACACCCGAAAAACCACAGTGATTGATATTCCCTCTAACATGGCTCGCCATCGCCGGAGCTGTAAAAGCAAACACAAAAATCAAAACAAACAAACACAAACTTCCATATCTTCTTTCAAGATAAAATCCCAAAACAACAAAACTCAACATATTAAGCAAAACATGTTGCCAACTCAAATGTGCAAATGCCGCACAAAAAATAGACAATGTATTTTTAATGCTAAAATCTTCCCAGACTGCAGTGTTGTCATACAACATATCTCTCTGCCAAATTGGGCCAAGAGTTGCATACAACACAATGTTGATCACAACAATCAAAATTGTTGTTGCGAAAAACCAGTTTCTGTTATACCAATGCACTTCTTTGTGCTTATCATCAAAAAACTTCATACTCACCTCTTATTTCAAACCGTTGAGATATTTTGCAACACCATCATTTTCGGCACTGTCAATAACAATGTCAACCATATCTTGAATTCCTTGTGGTGCATTTGCAACAGCAATACTTGTGCCAACTGCTGAAAACATAGCAATATCATTCTTTTCGTTTCCAATTGCAACACAGTCATAATAATCGCTTCCCAAAAGTTGCAGAAGTTTTTTCATAGCAATCCCTTTGTTGGCATAAATCGAACCAAAATCAACAAAAAACTTTCCGTCTTCCGGCCCTTGATTTGCAACAATCATACCTTCCGTTTCGTAAATTTCTTGTCTAATTTTGTCAAACAACTCTGCCGGAACTTCTGTCAAAAAGCCACCTACAACCAAATAGTCTTGACAAGCCTTTTCAATGCTTTCAATTTGTCTTTCTCTGCCATCTTTATGTTTTACTCTAGAAGCCAAAGCATAGTCAGCAGCAACATTCAAAACCAACCTCAAATTGTATTGTTTTGCAAGTTGGTCCATTCTTTCAATTGCTTTTTGTGGAATTGGAAATGCATGCAAAACTTTTCTTTCAACAGTGTCAAAAAGTTCGCCACCATTGGCATCAATGATATATCTGCAACCACCAAAAGTTGCAGCAAATCTTTCAGTTTCCGGTCTACTTCTGCCAGTAACAAGCACAAATTCGTATTTGTCACTGTCCAAATTTCTTATAGCATCAGCCACAACAGGTCTTATCACATCATGAGTTGGTCTTATTGTCCCATCTATGTCACTAAAAATAATTTTCTTCTTCATTTGTTTCTTCCTTTACAACAGGCATTTTGTTTAGTATAGCACACCAGCAATCTTTTAGATAAACAATTTCACCATTTTGCAAAAAAACCATCAGCAAAGTGATGGCTTTTCAATTTATTTCAACTCTTGCAAAACATATTCAAATGTATTCAAGTCTTTCCAAAGTTTTTCTTGCATATCAAGTTTTGTCAAAGCCTCGTTTACCATTTGCAAAAACACTTCTTCTTCGGCAGTTAAATTGTCTCTGTCAACAGTTCCGTCAACAGCATAAATCTTGTTGTCGTAGAAATAATATTTGTCGTTGAAGATATATCTGTGATCTTTCAAAGCGATAAAGAGTTTGTCGGCTTCTTCAAACATATCTTGTCCATAACAGAATTGAGTGTTGTATGTAAATCCAAGAATGTTGCAAACTGTTGGATAGATGTCAGCAACACTTACAAAAGTGTCACAAACAGCCCCACCAGTGTATGTAGCCTCGCCCTTAAATTTTGCAATAAGTTTTTGGTCATAAATTACACAAGGCATATTGTATGCCTTAACATTGCAAGCCCTTGCATCAGAAACTGCAATATCTCTGATCAAATAACTCACATAGTCATAATAAGCATTGTGGTCAGAATAAATCACCAAAGTTGTTTTGTCCAAATTGTTTGTTTCTTGCAATCTGTCAAAAATCAAACCAACAGTTTGATCCAAATCCATAACAGCGGCTTTATAATACAAAAATTTGTTGAGCACATTGTCTGGTTTGTAGCCTTGATCTCTCAAATCTTGAAGCACTGCTTGAAGTTGAGTTTTGTTCGCATCACTGGTAAGGAATTGATAATTCTTTTCGTTGCTTCCTCTTGCTTGATAAGTTCCGTGCGTAGAAAGAGTTGCATAAGCAGAAATAAATCTTCCTGTATCAGGGATTATATTTTTGATGTTATAACCAATAAAACTGCTGTCTCTTACAAAATCATAGAAGTTTGCAGAAGTCCAATCATATTCAATTCCGTTTGCTTGTTCGTATTGTTTGATTGCTTCTTCTTGATCATCAGCAAAATACAAATTATCAAAACCAAGATTGTCAAATGTTGTAGATCTTTTGTAATAATCCCCTCTCATTCCGTGCAAATAATTTGTTTGAATGTCAGGGTAAACTTCTTTAAGCATATTTGCCAAAGAGAATTGGCCATAAATATTTGCAAGTTTGTCATCATCGTGAGTAGCAAGCATCATATCTCTGCTATAAGTGCCCATCAATGAAAAACCTTCAGACATATTGGTTTTGTTTTCTGAGTGATAATTTGCAAATTGCAAACCATCTTCATAAACCAACTTATACAAGTGTGGAGTAAAGTATTCGTCAATAGCCACCCAGTCCAAACTTTCAGCCAAAATCATAATCACATTGTTGTCTTGACTGATGCCTGTGTATGCATTTGAAGTGTCAGTTTTGCCAGAAGCAAAATATTGCACTGCTTCTTGTTTTTCTACCTCTGACATCTTGTTGTTTTCTCCCTTCATAATTGAAAGGATGTTTGCTATGTAAAAACCGTAATATCCATATTTTTGATAACTCAAAGTTGTAGGAAATTGTGTGTAATACAAATCCTTTGAAACCTTGTCAAATGAGATGTAACCTGTGCCGATTGTGCAGAACAACATAAGTGCACAAACAACAATAGTGCCAAACTGTCTGCCATTTACTCTAAATTCGTTTTTCTTTGTAAACTTTCTTGAAAAAAATACACAAAAAACAGCCAAAGCATACAACGACAAAAACAAAACAATTGTCCAAGGGTTGATAAGAGATTTGTCAAAAGCACCAGTTGCTTCACTAGCCAATTTCAATTTTGAGATTGTAAAAATTTCGCCAGTAACTCTATACAAAACATCATTTACAATCGCAATAACAGCTTGCAACAACAAAAGTGCACAACAAACGATTGCTCTGGCAGTTTTTGTAGGCACAAGAAAAATCACAAATGCCAACACATGCACAATCAAGACACTCAACCACATCATAGTTGGAAACTGCCCCAATGTAACACAGCCCATCAAAATAGTAAAAAGCACTGAAAACACATAAAAGATCAGTGCCACTGCAAAATTATCTTTCAGATTTTTATACTTTACTTCTTTTTCCATAACTTCATTATAGCACTCCCAAAAAAATCTGTAAATTCTTTTTAGAGAACATAGCCTTTTTTTATTTAAGTTTTCTTATCAAATCAAACAATTTTGATTTTCTGGAAACATATGTCCAATATTGTGGCAACACCACCTTTGGCTCTATTGCTCTCATTTGTTGAAGTGGAAGCGGTTTTTCAAATTTTTTAACTTGCGAAAGTTGCAAAGCGTAACAATCTTTGCTGTTTGCAAAATAACTTTCAATTTCACCCCTATCACTTCGCTTGTCATAACCCGTAATTTCCAAAATTTCTGCAAGGTTTCCTTTGTGAACTTTTTCAACAACAAAACTTCCAACAATTGCCTTGTCGTCTTTTGCAGAATAAACATAAAAAGTTTTGCCAATGTCTTGTTCTTTTATGGCAGACTTTCTAAATTCAAACTTTTTTGTTCCGTCAAAAATCTGTCTAGCATAAAAACTCATGATCGAAATCAAACAAATTTTATCTTCCATTTTTCTCACCATTTACTTCAAGTTTTTCAAATATTGAGCAAGTTGCATATAAGCATCTCTGCCCCACATAGCATATCTTTCGTCATCAGGATAACACGCCATAGGTTTGTCCTTGCCTTTTGGTATAAAAACAAAATCCCACGACCAACCATACTCACCACTTTTTTCAAGTGCAATAGACCCATAAGTTTTTGTCGAAAAGCAGACAGGTTCTTTTCCAGGCTCGGTATAGCACAAACATTCAACATAATATGCTTCTCTATTTTCAACACCTTCCATCAATTTGAGAAGTCCATCTTCCCCGATTGTGTCTTCTGCGTAATGAGTGTAAGGCCCAGGAAATCCCTTCAATGCTGGCACAACCAAGCCCGAATCATTTTTGAGTGTTGCACAGCCAAGCAAATCGCTTGCATATTTTGAAGAAAACTTTGCAATAGATTCAAAATCATCTGCCTGAATTTCTGGACAATCAATTTTTCTGTTGTCAATTTCAAAACCCAAGGGTTCCAAAAACAATTTTGCCACTGCAACCTTATCTTTATTCCCCGTAATATAAGTGATTTTCATATATCCTCCAATTTCAATTATTTTAGCAAATCCATTCAACAAAACCAAACAAAAAGGCAAGGCAATATGCCAAATTGAAAAATGTTTGACTTTATTTAACTTTCCAAAGTATAATCCTGGTGAAAATGTAGCATACTTCAAAACCACCAGTTTGTTGACAGTTTCAAAAAACAACCACCCAATTTCTCAACCACAATGGGTTGAAGATTATCTTGCACAATAAAACAAAAAAAGTGCTAAACATTTAGCACTTTTATTTTTTTGTTGCCTTGATCACAATAAGTTGCTTTGGCTTGCCATATCTATACATGTCGCCGTTTTGAACCTGTGCTTCACCAATGATTGAGAAAAACATTTTTGCATCTTCAAGGGTGAAAAATCTTTTGTTGTAACCATTTACAAAATAATAGTTTTCTTCAATAAATTCACCTTGACCAGCACCAAAATTGACATCTTCTGTCGAGTTTACCCTTGCAAGCAAACTTCCGTTTGGTGTCAAAATCCTTTTGATCTCTCTCATAACAGATTTTGTTGTTTCTGTGTCAAAATAATGCAAACTCAAATCGGCAATCACAAGATCAAACGAGTTGTCCTCAAATGGCAAAACTTGGGCAATGTCCACCAATTTTGTTTCAACGCCTTCAAAATGTTTGTTTATATTGTCAAGTGCGACCTGCGAATAGTCACAAGCAATCACTTCAAACCCGTTTCGAGTCAAAAACAAAGTGTCATTCCCCGTGCCACAACCCAAATCCAAAACCTTTGTTTTGCAACTTGCCAAAACATCTTCAAAATCTTCAAGCCAATCATCACAAATCGGCATCACATCTGATCTTTTTTTGTGCACCTGATTCCAATATTCACTAAACTTCATAAACAAAATCCCCTTTTGTAAAACAGCAAACCGTTTGGCACAATTTGGAGCTGATGGTGGGACTTGAACCCACGACCTACGCATTACGAATGCATTGCTCTACCAACTGAGCCACACCAGCACAGAGAGAAAAATCTCTCTAATCTTTCAATGTTTCAAGTTTAAATGAGACCTTTTGACTTTCTTCATCTTTAGACAAAAGTTCAACATTCACACGGTCGCCAACTTTGACAAGTTCGTAAATCTTTTTAGTTTTGTTTTCTGTGCAGTTTGAAATATGCAAAAGACCTGTTGCACCATTTTCAACTTTAACAATTGCGCCAAATTGCAACAATTTGATCACTTCTGCTTGATAAACAGCACCAACACTCAACTCTTTGATGCGAGTTGTTTTTGGATCTTCCAAAAGTGCTTTAAGTGAAAGTTCTACTTTCTTGTTTTCTCTGTCAACTTTGATTACTTTAAATTGACATTCTTGACCAACCTTCAAAACATCTTCAACCTTGTCAAGTTTTTCATAAGAAATGTTTGAGATGTGCAAGAAGCAATCAAACCCTTCAACGCTCACAAAAGCGCCATAAGGCATAATTCTTTCAACTTTTCCTTTGACAATTTTGTTGATAAAAATAATGTTCCAAAAGTTCTTTTCAATTGCAACTCTTGTTTGTTCTTGAAGCAACTTAACACTTGCAACAATGTTTTTGTTTTCTTTGTCAATTTCAGTAACAACAGCCTCAAACTGTTTTCCAACCAACGCCTTAAAGTTTTTTACATAACCTTCTGACACTTGATCAAAAGGCACAATGATTGTGTAATCTCCCATTTTTGACACGAGCCCGTCGCCAACAGAAGTTGCAACAAACGAAAACTTGCTTCCCAATCTAAGAGTTTGAGCATTTTGATTTGCGATATGAAGAGCATCTCCCAAAGATTTTGATGCTTCAATCAAACCCTCTTCATTTTTTTGATTTGTAATGACAACAGCAAATCTGTCACCAATTTTGATTTTTGAATAATCTTCAAAGTCACTTGCAGGGATAAATGCATCATTTTTACCCCCGATATTGAAGATAACTCCGTCTTCTCTTCTCAAAACAACAACCCCATCAAAAGATTGTCCTTTGCGATAAGAAGTAAAAGTTTTGTCAACCATTTCCATACTAAATTTTTCTGCCATAACTATATCCTTTTAATTTGTCTACAAAAGCGAAAAGTCGCTTTCTTACTTAACAAAAAGATTATCAAAAAAAAGAAAAAAAGTCAAATAAATCAGACTTTCTTTCCTTGCTTTTTCGACTTTTTGTTTGCCAAACTTTGCTCTCTAAGTTCCAACATTTTTTCACGCACAACCTCTGTTGCTTTAAGCAAAGTTTCTTCATCAAGTTTTTGATCATAAAACTCGTCAAGTTCAAATGGTTTTCCAGTGATATAAACACTCTTTCTAAACAATCTTGGCCTCTTTGCAATCCAGATTGGCACAATCGGAGTTTTTGTTTTGATTGCAATCATTGCAAGCCCACTTTTAAGCTCGCCAAGCACTTTTGTTTTGTCTTTCAAGCGTGTGCCTTCTGGAAAAATAAACAATTTTTTGCCTTCTTTCAAAAACTTAATGCTGTTTTTGATTGCAGTGATGTCGTTGCCTTCTCTATCAACCGGAAACGCACCCCAATTTTTGATTACAGCACCAACAAGTTTGTTTTTAAACATTTGTTTTTTTGCCATAATCTTCATTCTTCTGCTTGTGTTGAGATAATACAAAACCATATCCCAATTTGAAATATGATTGCAACAAACAAGCGCTTTTCCTTCTGGCATGTTTTTTCTGCCTTTAATAAAAGTTGGATGCATTATATTAAGTGGAATAAAGCACAAAATTCTACAAATCCATAAAAACATAATCTATCTCCTAACCAAAATTTTTTGCACAACTGTATGCACTTGCCCAAGCGATTTGCAAATTAAAACCACCAGTAAATGCATCAACATCTAAAACTTCTCCCAACAAATACAATCCTTCAACAAGTTTGCTTTCAAAAGTTTTTGGATTGATTTCTTTTGTCGGAACGCCACCACTTGTCACAATTGCAGCATCAATGTCATAAAACCCTGCAAATTTGAGTGGAAACTTCTTCAACCCTTGCAAAATTGCAAGTCTTTCTGCCTTTGTGATGTTGTTGATTTTTTTGTTTTCATCAAGTCCAATTGCCTTTGCAAAAATGTCTGCAACTGCTTTTGGCAACAACAACTTCAAAACATTTTTAAGTTCTTTGTTTTTGTTTTCTTCAAAATCTCTCAAAAGCCTTGCATCAAGTTGTTGTTCTGAAAGAGCTGGCTTAAAATCCAAAGACATTTTGACTTGATTTGCTCTGTTTATCAAACTTGAAACTGTAAGCACAATAGGTCCCGAAACCCCTTTGTCTGTAAAGAGCATTTCGCCAAATTCTCCGTGCTTTTTGCCATCATATTCAACATTGAGTTGCACATTTTTAAGCGAAACCCCTTGCAATGATTTAACAAACCAATCTTCAATCAGCAATGGACAAAGAGCAGGTTTTATTTCTTCAACAGAATGTCCAAAAATTTTTGCAAATTTATATCCATCTCCATCGCTTCCAGTGCCCCTATAACTTGCACCACCTGTTGCAATGATCACTTTGTCGAAAATTTGTTTTCCTTTGTCAGTTACGACAACAAATTCATCTTCTTTTTTTGTTATTGCCAAAACCTTTGTGTTTAGACAAAAGTCGACATCTTTGCAATGCACATCTCTGAGTGCACACACAACATCATATGCTTTGTCGCTTTGAGGAAAAACTCTATCTCCCCTTTCAACCTTTGTTGCAAGTCCAAGATTTTCAAAAAAATCAACACAAGCATAACTGTCAAAACTGTAAAGTGCAGTTTTCAAAAACTTATCGCCACGGACAACATTTTTCAAAAAATCCTCAACCATGCAAAGGTTTGTTATGTTGCATCTGCCCTTGCCGGTAATATTAAGTTTTTTGCCCACCTTTTCGTTTTTGTCATAAACAACAACATCATGGTTTTGCGACAAAAAACCAGCCACCATAAGTCCAGCGGCACCTCCACCAACAATCGCAATCCTGCTCATTATTTTGCACCTTTAAAAAAGTCGATTTCATCTTGTGTCATAGGTTTTGTCTTGCCACGATAAAGTCCACCCAAATGCACACCACCAATTCTCACTCTTTTAAGAAGTTTGATTGTCTTGCCAATGGCGTCAAACATTCTTCTTACTTGGTGGTTTTGTCCTTCGTCAATCACAACCGAAACCTTTGCAAAAGTGCCGTCATACCCCATATACTTAACCTTTGCAGTTGGCATTCTTACGCCATCAACCACAACGCCTTTTCTCAAAACAGCAAGTTCGCTTTCTTTGATGTCACCTTCAATAGTTGCAACATACTCTTTTTCAAAGTGATATTTAGGGTGTGTAACCAAATTTGCAAATTCTCCATCATTTGTCAAGAAGATAAGTCCTTCTGTTTCGTAATCAAGTCTTCCAACATTGAAAAGTCTCACATCACTTTGCACCAAATCAAAAATTGTTTTTCTTCCTCTTTCATCACTTGCAGTGCAAGCATAACCCTTTGGCTTGTTCATCTTCAAATAAACAAATTGGTTTGGAAGCGCAATCAAATTGCCATCAACTGCCACCTTGTCTTTTTTCTCATCAACATCTGTTGCCAAATTTTCAACAACCTTGCCATTGATAGTCACTCTGCCTGCCTTGATGATGTCTTCGCACTTTCTTCTTGAAGCCAAACCACAGCCACTCAAAAACTTGTTTAATCTCATAAAAAATCCTCTCATACAAAATGTTTTGCACGAGAGGAATTCAATTTTTACCAATTAGCGAAAAAATCTTTAACTCTCTGCAAAACCGACTTAGTTTTTACAGTTTCTATTGTATAGATTTTTTCAGAAAATAGCAAGTTATTGCCCAAAAATATTTCAACATTTCCAATTTCTGCACCCTTGTCAAGTGGCGCTGTGATTGATTTTGGATATTTATAAACAAAACGCAAGTTTTCTTTCTCGCTTCTTGTCAAAGGATAACAAAATTTTCCCTTTGTGCCAATGGCAACACTTTCACTGCGTCCATCAACAACGGCAATGCGTTTGTCAATCTCATACAAATCGCAAAGTTGGCACATTTTATAAGTTTCAACACATTCGCTCAAAAGTTGACTGCTTTCCGGAAACATAGGCCCACAATTAAGCACAACGCAAACAAGTCGCAACCCGTTTTTCTCAATTGCCGAAACCAAACACCTGCCAGCATCATCAGTAAATCCTGTCTTTACGCCAATGCACCCATCAAGCGAAAAAAGCAATTTGTTTTTGTTTTTCAAATAACGATTTTGACCGTTTCCGTTTGATATTTTGTGATTTTTTGTCGCAACAATATCAGCAAATGTTTCATTTTCAAGCGCATAAGCAGTTATCAGTGCCAAATCACTTGCTGTCGTATAATGTCCATCAGCATCAAGGCCGTGTGGATTTGCAAAATGAGTGCTAGTTGCGCCAATTTTTTGAGCAAGATTGTTCATCATTGTCACAAACTCGCTTGTCGAGCCTGCCACCCTTTCAGCAAGAGCAACTGATGCATCATTGCCCGAAATCAACATCAATGCATAAAGCAAATCTCTTGCCGAATAACAATCCCCTTCTTTCAAATAAAGCGAAGTGCCTGGCACCCCGATTGCCTTTTTTGAAACTTCAAACTTTTCATCAAGATTTTTGCAATTTTCAATCACAGTGATTGCAGTCATAATTTTTGTTGTGCTTGCCATCGGCAACTTTTGATTTTCGTTTTTTGCAAACAACAACCTTTTGCTTGAAGTTTCCATCACAACAGCTGACCTTGCCGTAGAATCAAGTTGTGCTTTTGCGCCAACAGGCTCAATCCAAAATTGGCAAACAAAAGCAGCAACAACAAAAATCAAACATGACAGAGCAAGATTCTTAATTTTCATTTTTCTCTTCCTTTTGCGCAGTTTGGTCATCATCAATTTTTCTCAAAACAGAGTTGACCAAATTGACAATTGTTTGATACAAAGTTTTGTTTTCGACATTGACAAAATCAACAGCCCCATCTGCTTGAATAATCAAAAACCCAACTGGCGAAACACTCATTCCACCACTGCTGCCACCACTCATAGGAAAATGATTTGCCACTCTTCTAGAAGACAAATCTGCATATTCGCCACCACCAACAACAAAGCCAACAGTAACCTTTGAAATTGGCACAATTGTCACACCATCTTCAGTTTTTATGCTTTCTCCAACAATGGTGCTCGAGTCCACAATCGTTTTAAGTTTGTCCATCGCATTTGAAATCAATTCGTTGATTGTTGTCGAATTTGTATAAGTCCTCACTTTCCCTCCCATTGTTGCATAACACACTATATATTGTGTAATATGCAAAATTTTGCACTATTCTTTGTATATTTTTTTTGCTTTCTTTGTTATGATAACCGAATGCAGATAAGAATATACAACATCAAACAAAGAAATTGAAACTTGCATTTTTGATGCAATTTCGCATTGCACGATGTTGTAAGAAACCGTGTCAAACAACCCCAGCGCTGCTGTTGGCTTTTGGTTTTTAAGCACCACAAAAAACCAATTTATCGCCTGATTGACAAGCCCACAAACATAAGCACTTGTTGCTGCATCTCCAAGTCCAATGTTGTAAAAAACAAAACATTTTTTCACTCTTATTTTTTCTTTTATCTCTCGCCCCAACTCTTTCAAAACTTCCATTTCTGGTCCGGAAAAAGCAATCTCTTTTCGCATTGTTTGACCTTCGTTTCTAAACTCTATCGCTTTGCCTTTAAGTGCGACAAAATAATAAACCACTTTTTTGCCAAACAAAAACAATGCAATCACCCCACGATTTTCAAGTGGATTGTAAGACAGCCTCACCTCAATAAAAATCGGCATCAACAAAAGCACAATCAAAAACACACCAAACAAAAACCACAAACTTTGCAACCATGTCATAAAAATAATATGCCTTTATGGAAACAAAAAAATTCACTTACAAAAAATCGCAAGTTTAGTTATGAAAAAAGTTTTATAAAAAACTTTGCAAATTTGTTATGAAAATATTTAAAAACAAGTTACAATATTTTGGTAGGAGATTTTTATGACAAACGAAAAGAAAACAAAAAAGACAAAAACAAAGACCTGCTTTGACAACGAAAAATATCTCAAACTTCAAAGCGAAAGTCTCAACAAAAAAATCAAAAAATTTCACAACAAACTCTATCTCGAATTTGGGGGCAAACTTTTTGACGACTTGCACGCAGCAAGAGTTTTGCCAGGATTTGACCCAAACATCAAAATCAAATTGTTGCAAAAGATGAAAGACAAAGCAGAAATCATCTTCTGTATCAGCGCAAATGATATCGAAAAAAACAAAATCCGTGCCGACCTTGGCCTCAGTTATGGCGACGAAGTTTTGAGACTCGTTGACAATATGAGAGATTTGGGACTTTACATATCATCATTTGTTGTCACCCTTTACAAGGGACAACCTACAGCGCAAAAATTTGCAAAACATCTCGAACAAAGGGGCGAAAAGGTTTATTTCCACAGTTACACAAAAGGTTATCCAAATGACCTTGACACAATTGTTTCTGACGAAGGATATGGCGCAAACCCATTTATCGAAACAACAAGACCATTGGTTGTTGTCACAGCACCTGGCCCATCAAGTGGCAAACTTGCAACTTGCCTTAGCCAACTTTATCACGAATATAAAAATGGCGTAAAAGCCGGCTATGCAAAATTTGAAACATTCCCAGTTTGGGATTTGCCTTTGAAGCACCCAATCAACATTGCATACGAAGCTGCAACAGCTGACCTTCAAGACATCAATCAAATTGACCCATTCCACTTCAACGCTTATGGCAAACTTTGCGTAAACTACAACAGAGATGTCGAAGCATTTCCAATTTTGCAAAACATTCTCACCAAAATCACAGGCAAAGAAATCTACAAGTCGCCTACAGAAATGGGTGTAAACATCATCAGCCAAGCAATTGTTGATGAAAAAGCTGCACAAACAGCCGCTAAAAAGGAAATTTTGCGCAGATGTTACAAAGCAGAATGCGACTATAAGAGAGGGAGAATTTCTTTTGAAACACTTCAACGCAACAAAGATCTTGTGCATGAAGCAAAAGTTACCAAAAAGATTTTGCCTGTTATCGACATTGCAAGAGAAACTTCAAAAACATCAAACTATCCTGCAATCGCCCTCAAACTTCCAAATGGCGAAGTTGTGACTGGAAAAACAAAAAATGTTGTTTCTGCAAGTGCTGCTGTTGTGCTCAACGCACTTCGCACTCTCGCTGGCATGGACGATGATTTTGATGTAATTTCAGATGACATTTTGCTTCCAATCATTGACTATAGAGTAAATGTGCTCAAATCGCAAACAAGCGTGCTTACAGTTGATGATGTTTTGGTTGCATTATCAATTTCAGCAAACAAAAATGAAAAAGCAGCAAAAGCAATCGCCCAAATTTCAAAACTTGCTGGTTGTGATGCTCACTGCACATACATTTTGTATAAAGCAGAAGAACAAACACTCAAAAAACTTGGCATCAATGTGACTTGCGAACCTGTTTTCTTAAATTCAAAATTGTTTGACAACTAAAAATTCAAAAAAGAAGGCATCAAACCTTCTTTTTTTGTTTATAAATCAAATTGTTTGACATATTAAGAATCAAGTGATAAGATATTTTTATCAAAATAAAAAGAAGGAGGATAAATATGAAAAGACCATTAGCTCTCACAGCATACTTGCTTGCAACTGTTTCATTGGCACTTTATGTTGTTTTGTATTTGGTTGGCACAATTAGACTTTTTGTATGGGCAGACGGTTTTGGTGCAACTACAATTATTGTACTTTTGGTTGCTGCCATCTATGGAGTTGCTCTTGCACTCAATGCTGCATCAATCTCATCATTCACAGCATCGCCAGAAAAATACAAGAAAAAGAAAGCCACTGCAATTGCTGCAATCGTGTTCAACTTTATTGCAATTGTGTTGTTGATCATTTCAATCACAGGATTGACAAATGAGTTTGGTGCATTTTTGGCATTCCCACTCTTTGCTCTTATCCCAAACAATGGCTTTATTGCAATTTTGGTTATTGTATTGCTTTGTGTCCTTGCAGCAACAGTTTTGGCAATTGTTGATTTGTCTCTTGAAAAGAAAAGAGTTTATTCAAACCCAAAACCTGCTCAACCAGAAACAGTAGAAGCAACTGCAGAAACACAACCAAAAGATAATGAATAATCAAAACAAACTTTGATAAACACAAAAAAGAAACAAGAAGATCAACTATCTTCTTGTTTTTCTTTCAACCTTTGCCATAATTTGGCCAAAAAGCCGTCATTTTGACTTGTTACAATTTGCATCTGCCCATTTTGCGAGCTGTCACCTTCTTCCGTTTTTAGGGCATTTGTAACCTCTTCGCAAACATCAAAAATTTCAACAGAACAAAACTTTCTTGCAATCAAATCCTTGACTGCGTTGTAATGAGTGCACCCAAGCACAACTGCACAACCTTTCATTTGCAAATTTTCGTCAACAAAGCAATCCTTCAACACTTCAAGACAATTCAAATTGCAATCAATTTGTTCTGCCAAATGTGCCATAGCTATTTTTTTTACATTTGGATAATTTGCAAAAACTTCACTATGTTTTATTGTGTTTTCTGTCGCCAAAACCACGACTTTGTCTTGCCCATATTTTTCAACTGCTTTGACTATTGGTGGCACAGCACCAACAAACTTAACATCAGGAAAAATCGCCTCACACTCTTTCAAACAGCAAGCAGTCAATGTGCAACAAGCAAACACAACTACATCAAAATCAAAAAACGACTTTATCACTCTCAAGTTGTGTTCTGTCATATCCAAAAGTTCTTGCTTACTTTTGTTTCCATAAGGCAAATTTTTGTTGTCGCAAAACAGCAAAAAATCACAACCTTTCACACTGTTTATACAATTGTGCAGCACATTAAGCCCACCACTTCCACTGTCAACCAACAAAACTTTTTTCATACAAGTTTATATATGGCGCTTGTGTTTAAGTTGTGCATAGACCTTTCTTACTCTGCAAAAAGTGCCCTAAAACTACAAAGGCAGGGCAAAAGCCACAATTCCCGTGCAAATATAACCAAAAAATATTAAAAAATAAGTTGATTTTTGCATTTGTCTATGCTATAATACTTTAGAATTTTTTGAAGGAGAAAGACATGGCAAACATTAAATCAGCAAAGAAAAGAGTTTTGATCGAAAGAGAAAGAAGAGTAGAAAACAACTCAGTTAAATCAGAAATCAAGACATACGAAAAGAAATTTAAAAACGAACTTGCTGCTGATGCTGCAAAAGCTGAAGAAACATTCAAAGTTCTCTCTGCAAAACTTGACAGTGCTGCAAGAGAAAATGTTATTCATGCAAACTGCGCAAACAGAAAGAAAGCTCACTATTCAAAATTGTTGAATGACGCTAAAGCAAGCAAATAATATATAAAGCATACAAGAAAGGCATACTTTTTGTATGTCTTTTTTTGTCATCACACACAACCAACCAATCAAAACAAAAAAGACACAGATTTTTCTGTGTCTTTTCTTATTGTCAAATCTTACTCTACGCCCAAGATATCCAAAACTTCTTTGATTGCTGCCATAGCTCTATCCATTTGTTCTTTAGTGTGAGTTGCAGTGTAAGAAGTTCTAAGAAGCGCCATACCCTTTGGAGTTGCTGGAGAGATAACAGGGTTTACATAAACGCCTCTTTCAAGCAACAACTTGCAAGCGATAAATGCTTTTTCGTCTTCGTAAACATAGATAGGGATAATTGGAGTTGTGCTGTCAATAAGCTTAATCCCCAATTTCTTCAATCCATCTCTCATATATTTTGAAATGTCGAGAAGGTTTTGAACTCTTTCTGGTTCGTTTGCCAAAATTCTCAAACTTTCACGAGCACAAGCAACTGATGCTGGTGTAATGCTTGCTGAGAAAATGTATGGTCTTGATGTATGCATAACATAATCAACAACTTCTCTAGAAGCTGCCATATAACCACCCAAACTTGCCAATGATTTAGAGAAAGTGCCCATATAAATGTCAACTTCATCTTCCAAACCAAAGTGTTCGGCAGTTCCTCTGCCGTGAGCGCCCAAAACGCCCAAGCCGTGAGCATCATCAACCATGATGCGAGCACCATATTTCTTTGCCAAAGCAACGATTTCTGGCAACTTGCAAATTTCACCACTCATGCTGAAAACGCCATCAGTAACAATCAAGATACCTTTGTTTGAAGGCACTGCTTGAAGTTTCTTTTCAAGATCTTCCATGTCACTATGTTTGTATCTGATCATTTCGCCATAAGACAAACGGCATGCGTCATAAATTGATGCATGGTTTTCTTTGTCGCACATAATCACATCGTGCATACCAGCTATAGCGCTGATGATGCCAAGATTGCTTTGAAAACCTGTGCTGAAAGTCATAACAGCTTCTTTGCACAAGAAAGCAGCCAATTCTTCTTCCAACTTTTTGTGAATATCCAAAGTTCCATTCAAAAATCTAGAGCCACTGTTTCCAGAACCATATTTTTTCAAAGCTTCAACACCAGCTTCAATAACTCTTGGGTCTGAAGTCAAACCAAGATAGTTGTTTGAGCCGATCATAATTGTATTTCTTCCTTCCATCACAACTTCAGTGTCTTGACCACTTGTCAAAGCGTGAAAATAAGGATAAACTCCTTGTTCTTTTGCTGTGGTGTAAATATGTTCACCACGAGTTTTTTCAAAAATATCCATAATAATTCCCCTTGTTAAAAGTTACGCTTTCAGTTTAGCAAAAACAACAAAAAAATGTCAAACAAATGACAAAAGAAACTTAAAAAGTTTTAACCAATTTCTTTTACTCAACATTTGCATTTTGACAAATTATACTTTATAATGAAATTATGATACGCATAACAAAAAATTGGTCAACATTATTAAAAAACGAGTTTGAAAAACCATATTTCAAACAACTTCAAGCATTTTTGGAAGACGAATATGCAAATTTTGACATCTACCCAGAAATGAACAACATTTTCAACGCACTCAACACCGTAAAATACGAAGATGTAAAAGTTGTTATCATTGGTCAAGACCCTTATCACGAGCCAAACCAAGCACATGGCCTTGCTTTTTCTGTGCAAGATGGCATAACCGTGCCACCATCGCTTGTAAACATCTACAAAGAGATTGAATCCGACCTTGGCATAAAATGTCACACCGAAACAGGCAACCTTCTTCGCTGGGCAAAACAAGGAGTTTTGCTTCTCAACACAAGTTTGACAGTCCGTAGAGCACAAGCAAACTCACACCGTGGCAAAGGCTGGGAAACTTTCACAAACGAAGTCATCAAACTTCTTTCACAAAGGGAAGATCCAATGGTATTTATCTTGTGGGGATCAAACGCACAAAGTTTTGCACCACAAATTGCAAAACAACACCTTGTACTTAAAGCGCCTCACCCAAGCCCACTTTCTTCTTATCGTGGATTTTTTGGTTGCAAACATTTTTCAAAAACAAACGACTTCCTTGCAAACCACAACAAAACTCCAATTGATTGGCAATAACCTACCCATTAAACTCACAAAAAAGGAAATTTAACAATGAACCCAAACAATAAAAAGATACAAATCATGTTGATTTCTGTTATTATCGCGATAATTGCTATTACAGCAATAGCATATTGTCTGATTCACAATTCCGATATTGGAGCAATAATAATTGCAGTAGGAACAATCCTTTGCATCTTAACAGTGTATGTTTTCAAAACAATAATAGAAGTTAAAGAAAAAGAACTTGAAGAAAAGGAAAAGATTCTCACAAATAAAAAAAAGTTAGAAGAAAAAGAACTTAGCAAACAAAAAAGATTAGAAACAAAAGCACGAAAAGAACAAATTCAAAAACTTGTCAATATTTTAGATTTTTCTATCAAACAACAAACTTTTAACAATATAGAACAAACCGTTCATAATTTCTTACAAGATAAACAATTGATAAAAACTTGTTCTTCATTTATACAACAGAATAACGGAATATTTATCATAGATTACTTAACAAACTTCTCAAACTCAGAACAATCAAACCTATACATAACAGAAGAATATATCAATCTTCTTCAAGTAACTACACCTCAACTCAAAACACTAATCAAACTTTCAAATTATAATTACAAAAACAATAACTATTTGTGGACACACTCTATTCAAACTTTTCAAAAAGCATTATTAAATCTTCTTAATGACAATCAAGAATATTTCTCAGACAACATTTTACCAGAACTCTCATATACTTTTGAACATTTGTCACAAGAATTAGAAAATAATTACCAAGACATTAACTTAAATACTTTCGCCGAATTTATCTTTCTCCTTATAGAAAACAACCGAATTAAAAATTCCTTTGAAGATGTCTATTCTATTATCGCACTTCTTTGGATACTACATATCCAATATTTAGAAAACTTATACTTTTCATTGTGCGACAAATTCGATATTGACCCCCAGATGCCAGCAATGGACATAGCACATAAACTTTATCAAGTCGACCAAAATTCAATATCATTATTTTTTACAATCGATAAATATCTCACAAATTTAGACAAAACCTTCTTTGCATGTTTGAATGAAGTTATTCCCGAAATTACACATATGCTAGACAAAATCAAAAGAAGAGAAAAGTTGAGAAAATTGGAAGAAAATTACACATCCAAATCACTATCAACAACAATAAATGATATTGATTTAATGTCAGGAAGCGAATTTGAAAGCTTTGTCGCAAAATTATTCAAAAAAATGGGATATAAAACCACTATAACAAAAACCAGTGGTGATCAAGGGGTAGATGTTTTAGCACAAAAAGCTGATTTTATTGTAGCGATTCAAGCGAAATGCTATAACGGGGTTGTTGGCAATCATGCTATAATGGAAGCTGTAGCAGGAATGAATTATTATAAAGCAAATAAATGTATGGTTATAACCAACAGCCATTTCACAAAAAGTGCAAAAGAACTTGCAAAGGCAAACAATGTGGAGTTATGGGACCGACAAACCCTTATAGAAAAACTTGAAATTATATAACCTCTCAAATTCGACACGAATATTGTCTCTTTTAGTCGAAAATAATTTGACAAAATATACTTATTCTGATATCATAACCGCAAGTAAAGTTTATGCTGACTTTGCCTATAAAATCTTACTTGCTGTTGGTCGGTAAAACAAAAAAATCCAAACGGCAAGTTTGGATTTTATTTTTGGGTTGAAATGAATAATCGTCCGCCAAGATCATTATTCATTTCATATGTATGTATATGATCAAAAGAAGAACATGATCATGAGTAAATTATACATTTATTTATGATCGATGTCAACAATTTGGTAAAAAAAGTTATATACAAGTTATTTAACACCTATATAGAGGTTATATAACTATTATATAATTTTTACACTATATCAAATTGCGGCTCGATTTTTTATTTCAACCCAATCAAGCAAATTTTACAAAAGGAGGAAAAAGATATGGCTTGCAAAAGAAAAAATTGTGCGCATACATCAAGTACTGTTGCATCAAAAGCATCAAAGGTTTTGAGAGATGGAAGAACAAGTAGTGCATCTAAAAGTGCCGCGGGTTCAGCATTAAGACAGAAAAGAAAATAAATTACAAGGAGGAAAAAATGTCGTTAATAGTGACATCATTTGTAAACGAAGGAATAGTTATGGCTGCAGATAGCAGAATAACGTTAAAAAAGATCAAACCAAACGGACCATTGATTGAAACCAGCATGTTACCTTTTTCAGATTCTGCGAATAAAATCTTTGTTTGCCCAAATGGTTGCGGAATATCAGCATGTGGTGATGCAGGTTATAGGAATAAGCCTATAGCAGGATTTATAGAGCAATTTATAGAAAATCACATTGACAAAAACACAAAAGTTTCTGATATTCCTAAGAAAATTATAGAATACTTTAACAATTTAGATATAACGAAAACAAGCACGTTTCATGTTGCTGGGTATGAAGAAGATAATGGTGAATTTAAACAACAAATATTCAAAGTAATCACCGGAAGGAATAACTCAATTTTAAAACAGCAAACAGATAATATGCAGGGAGCGTTATGGGATGGTGAATCATTAATTTTAACAAAACTGATGAAATGTCAAATTCTTATTCCGCCTTGCATAAATGTAAAAAATTTAGAGTTTAATGTAGATGGAGAGACAAAGTGTATTGAGAATGCCATTGTTATAAATAGGGAAAGCAACATTGTTCTTCCAGAAGCACAGATTTCTTGGGAAAACATGTCTTTACAGGATGCTGTTGATTTTGTTGTATTTGCAATTGAAACAACCATAAAATCAATGAGATTTTTGTCAGTATACAAAACGGTAGGTGGTCCTATAGACATTCTTATTATAAAACCTAAAGATGCAAAATGGTTACAAAGAAAAAAACTAAAAGCGAAATAAAAAACACGGACTTTTAAAGTCCGTGTTTTTTGTTCTGGTGCTGGTGATGGGAGTCGAACCCATACGTCCTTTCGAACTCGGGATTTTAAGTCCCGTGCGTCTGCCATTCCGCCACACCAGCATATAGCAAAAAAGATGACTTAAAACTCATTTGGAGGTACCACCCGGATTTGAACCGGGGAATAAAGGTGTTGCAGACCTTTGCCTTACCGCTTGGCGATGGTACCATTTGTTGTTTCAAATCATCTTTTCATGCTAGATAAATATACCACATAAGAGTTGTTTTGTCAAACCTTTTTGGCAAAATAACTTCACAAACTCAATATTTTTGTTTTCGAAGATAATTTTTGCCAACAACTGCAGATTTTTTTAATAAAATATGAAAATTTTTAACAAATTGTGAAATTTTTTAATAAAATGCTTGAAAATGCTTGATTTTTTAATAAATATTTGGTATATTATTAAAGCATTTAGAGATGCATGCGGGAGTGGCTCAGTGGTAGAGCGTTGCCTTGCCAAGGCAAATGTCGCGAGTTCGAATCTCGTCTTCCGCTCCATATATGAAAGACTGTTTGCTTCGGCAAGCAGTTTTTTTATTTGCCAGTCCCCTGCAAACTGTGTTATAATACTTTTATAAACAACAATCTAAAGGAGAGGATATGGCACAAACTGAAATCACAGTTCAAATATTTGAAGATATCAAAAATGTTATCGCAAAAGTCGAAAGTTTGGGATATAGTTGGAAAGACACTTTCACAGGCAAAGATCAATATTTCTCAACACTTCAAGCAGAAGATTTGAAAAACGCAAATTACAAACAACTTCTTGACAGCAGCATTATCATTCGTGAATTTGACAAGAAGTCAACTGGCGAACACAAGGTTTCGTTGGTTCACAAAAAGAAAACACTTGACGATCAAGACAGAGTTATTGGTGAAATCAAGTCATCAGTCGGCATTGACAATTCAGCAAATGCACATTCGTTGCTTGCAAATGCAGGACTTGAAAATTGGATGACACTTTCTCAACAAAACAATTTTTATAAAAACGGCGAAATCACAATTATCATCGGCACTGTCGAAGGTTTGGAAGGCACTTTTGTTGAAATTGAAGAATATGCAAGCATTGCAGACAAACCAGAAGAAGAAAAGTTTGAAATCCTTTGCCAATTTGTAAAATCTCTCGGATTTAAGATTGGCGACAACTTCAGTTGCAAAAAGATTTACATGCTTTACACACAAAACAATCAAAAATAAAAAGGACTGACTATTCAGTCCTTTTTTCTTTACAACTTATTCTTTTACCAATGCAATATAAATGCCCATATCATAATCTGAATCTGGTGTAGCATTCAAATAATATTTTCCATTGATAAACTTAATTGGCAAATATTTGTGTGTATATTCTTGATCATAATACATTTGCACACTTTTCAAGTCTTCAGATTGCACAAAATAAAACTCATGTGTTTCTGGCTCTTCGTGTTCTTTGTATGTCATAGACACAGTTCCATCTTCAGCAAACACAAAAGTTATTGTGCTGTGAAAATCTCCAGCATTTTCTGCGTATTTATTTGCACAGTCTTCATCATTTGTCACACCAAACTCTGCCCACAATGCTTCCTTGTCTTGTTGAGTTGCAGATTCGCCCCAAACGATAATACATTCAGAAGTCCCTCTAAGAGTTGTTCCTGCAAGTGAATATGGTTTTCCACCTCCACATCCCCCAAGCAACAAGCCCGAAAGTGCAACAACCACTGCACAAGCCATAATACTTAAAAACTTTGTTATCTTTTTCAACCCTGCCTCCTTTTTAGATTACTACAATCCAATTATAAGGCATATATGCAACAAGTGTCAACAAATTGACATAACTGCAAAAAATCAGTTAAGCCCCAATGCCTTTGTTGTTCTTGCAAGGGTTTCTTTCGCCACTATTTTGGCAGATTTTGCGCCAACGGCCAAGATTTCATCCAAAACCTTTTGATCGTTAAAATGGGCATATTTTGCCTGAATTTCGGCAAGCAAATTGCAAACCACATCTGCAACCTCTCTCTTAAATTCGCCATAACCTTTGCCAGCATATCTTTTTTCGATACTTTCAAAATCTTCGCCTGTTATTTTTGACAAAATACTCATCAAGTTTGAGATGCCAGGTTGATTTTCTTCGTCAAAATGCACATATGCCAAATCATCTGTTTTTGCAGACATAATCTTCTTTCTTGCCACAGCCAAATCGTCCATCAAAAAGATAGTACCCTTGTTGTCACTGTTGTCCGATTTGTTCATTTTTTCGGCAGGGTTTTGCAAGTTGCAAATTTTGTTTCCAACCGGAGCAACATAAACATCTGGCATTTCAAAAACTTCGCCATATCTTTTGTTGAATCTTTCAGCCAAATCACGAGTAAGTTCGACATGTTGTTGTTGATCTTTTCCAACCGGCACAATTGCAGTGTTGTAAAGCAAAATGTCTGCCACCATAAGGGTTGGATAAACAAACAAACCAGTATCAACCCCCTCTTTGCCAGCAAGTTGTGATTTATATTTAAATTGTGTCATTCTTGAAAGCTCACCCATCTTTGTTTGAAATGTCATAATAAATCCCAAAGTGCCATGTTCGAGCACATCACTTTGTTTAAATATCACCGTTTTGGCAGGATCAACCCCACAAGCCAAATACATTGCCACACAGTTGTAAACTGCACTCTTAAGTTTTGTCGGTTCTATATAACTTGTGATTGCATGCAAATCAGCAATAAAGATATAACTGTCATAAATTTCTTGTCGATCAACAAAATTTTTGATAGCCCCCAAATAATTTCCCAAAGTCAAATTTCCACTAGGTCTAACCCCAGTAAGCATAGTTTTTTTCATAATAAAATCTCCTTAAAATCAAAATAAAAAGCCCGTTGAACATTTTGATAAACAAAACATACCAACGGGCAAAGATTTTATATGAAATATCCAATCCATTATATGTTTTGTGACGCACAAAAAAGCATTCACAAAACACTACGATTTGCGAACGCTAAATTACCAACGCCACCAAATAAATGAACTGAACATAAAATTCTCCTTTCTTTAAGATGTTTTTATTATAAACCCCAATTTTCAAAAAGTCAACAACTTTTCAACAAACCGAGATCAAACAAAAAAAAGTGGCAATGCCACTTTTTTATTCTTCTTCGCTTTCAACTTCTTCTTGAAGCCCCAAAACCTTTGAAGATTCTTTAGAGTCAAGTTGTTCGATTGATTTAAGTTTGCTTGCAATCATTCTGCTTCTTGTGCCAACAAGTTTGTCAAATTCACGGCTAGTGTCATCAAATTTTTGTTGAATTTTGTCAACAACACCATTAAACTTTTCAAACTCAGTGCGCACAGCACCCAAAACCTTCCAAACTTCGCCCGATTTCTTTTGAATAGCCAAAGTCCTAAAGCCCATTTGCAAACTGTTAAGAAGCGCACTAAATGTTGTTGGACCTGCAATAGTAACATTATATTTTGATTGCAATTCGTCAATCAATCCCATTTTTGCAACTTCTGCATAAAGCCCTTCAACCGGCAAAAACATAACTGCAAAATTTGTTGTTTTTGGTGGGTAAATATATTTGGTTGAAATATCCTTTGCCATATCCTTAATTTTGGTTTTAAGGGCAGTTTTCTTTTGTTTTACAAGTTCGAAATCGTTTGCATCATACGCATTTTGCAAGTCGGTGTAAACTGTAAATGGAAATTTAGAGTCGACCGGCAAATAAACAAATTCGCCATCTGATTGACCAGGCAATTTGATTGCAAATTCGACAGGATCATGTGCATCTGCAGTGACAAAATTTGTCTCGTATTGATCTTGAGTGAGCAATTGATCAAACAACGCCCCAAGTTGAATTTCACCAAACACACCAGTTGTCTTAACATTTGAAAGCACCTTTGTAAGACTTCCAACATCTGATGCAATTGTTTGCATTTCTCCCAACGATTTATGAACATTTTCAAGTTGTTTTCTCAACAAATCAAAACTTTGTTCAAATCTTTCATTGATTGTTTTTGACAATTTTTCGTCAACAGTTTCTCTCATCTTGTCAAGTTGCTTGTTGTTGTCTTCTTGCAAAGATTTGATGCTTTGATCATTTGACTGTCTGATTGCTTCCAACTTGTCTTCTTGCATCTTGCTGATTTGCAACATTCTTGCGTCAATTCTCTCAACCAAGTTTGTAACCCTTTTTTCAAGAGCTTCGTGACTTCTGATCAAATCTTCCTTAAAGTTTTTTATAGTTTCATTCATACCAACATTTGCAGTTTGTTGCCCTGTAAGCAAAGTGTGTGCAATCACATTCACATTGTTTCCAAAACTGTCTACAATGTCTTTTTTGTCACTTTCAGACATCTTTGTTTCGCTTCTTGTTTTCAAACTTACAACAATTCCAACAACCGAAGTCAAAATGCTGATTGCGACCAAAATATACAAAACGACCATAATTTTCTCCTTTCACATATTATATAACAATCGCCTTTTCAAAGCAAAACTTTTTGCAAAAAAATAAAGCCGACAACAGCCGACTTTATTAATTTTCAACATTATGCCAAAGCAGATGCTTCAACAAGTGTATATTTAATTTTTGCGTTTGTCTTAAGAGTCATAGCCCAAGAGTTTGCAGAAGTTCCGTTTACTGACAATGGGTTCAACTCTCTTCCTTCAGCCAAGTTTGTGCTAACCTTTATTTTTGAATCAGCCACACGGTCTCCAGAATCATTGTTTACAAGTGCTTCAGAAACAAATTTTGCAGCAGATGTAACTTTGATTTCGATGTCACCATTTGTGATTACTTCAACTGTGCCAGCCATTGATCCCAAGAAACCAAGATCTACATCACCCTTAACATTGCTGATTGTGATTGCATTTGATGCTGAAGTGTCTGCAAAGATAATGCCAACATACAAGTTGTCTTTAGAGTTTACAGAAACAGCTCCGTGAGATTTTGCAACTTCAAGGTGTCCCTTGTCTGCAATAACTGTGATGTCTCCACCAACTTCTTTGATTTCAACATCTGGATTTGCATTGCTGTTTCCATCAGTTGTCAAAGTGAAATCTCCAGAAACAAGTTTTGTCACCAAAATGTTTGGAGAGATGATTGTGTCTTCTGAGTTTGTATAACTCAAATTTCCGTTGATTGTGTCAAAAACATAGTTTCCTTGAACACAACTTACATCAACCTTGTCTGCAGTGATTTCGCCAATCTTAACATCTCCAGATCTGCACAAAATGTGAAGAGATCTGCCAGAAGCAACTGTCAATCTTTCAAATTTGATAACACCTGAATTTGTTTCAAGGATTGTGTCGCTGTTTGAAGAGATGCCAACCTTTCCACCAACATCCATAGAAGAAGAAATGTCACCTTTGTTTGTAGAAAGTTTCACGCTGTTTGCATTTGAAACATCCAACATTTTTTCCAAAGTGATATCGCCTTTTCCTGTTGCCTTAAGGTCGATAGATTTCAAGTGAACTGTTTTTGCTTTCAAGTGATTTACACCACCAATTTCAATGTCACCATTTGTTGTTCTTGCAACAAAGTCAACATTTGCCCAGTTTGTTGCAGTTTCATGGTTTGCATTCAAAATGATTTCAATATTTTTTGAGAAATACAAAAATCCTGTTGGTTCTGTAACCTTAACTTTCAATGTAGAACCAGATTTTGTAATGCTTACATCATAGTGAACTGCTTTTTTTGCAGAAGCAAAACCTTTTGCTTTGTTGATGATGATCAAACCTTCTTGTTTTTCTGTGTATTCTGCATTCTTTTGCACTGAAACATTTGCATAAGTTGCTTCAATTTCAATTTTGTTGATTGTAGAATAATCGATCACACTTCCATCATCAGTTTTTGTGTGATGAATTTCTGTGTCAGCTGTAAAGTATTGCATCCAAAGCACAGTTTTGCCAGGATTGAACATCATGATAACCAAACAAATCAAAAACACGGAAATCAAGAGCAATACAAACAAACCGAAATAGAAGAAAAATCCTTTTTTAATTCCCCCTTGAGCCATATCAAACTCTCCTTTTAAGTTTATATCAATATATTAACATACTAAAAAGCTTTTTGTCAACACGAAACTATGCCAAAATCGCCTTAATTCTTCTTACACCACTAGAAGACGCTTCTTCTTTTTTGATCTTAAATTGACCAAGCACGCCAGTGTTTTCAACATGAGGTCCAGTGCAGATTTCTTTTGAAACATCACCGATTGTATAAACTGAAACAACATCTGGATATCTTTCAATAAATTGATGTTCTGCACCTTGCTTAACAGCTTCTTCTTTTGCCATTTCTTCTCTGACAACTTTGATGTCTGCTTTGATCCATTCGTTTACCAAAGCTTCTGTTTGAGCAATTTCTTCTGGCGAAAGTTTGTGATCGCAAGCAAAGTCAAATCTAAGTCTTTCGCTTGTGATGTTTGATCCCATTTGGTGAGATGTTTCGCCAACAACTCTCTTAAGTGCTGCATTGAGAAGGTGTGTTGCTGTGTGATATTTTGTTTCCATTTCGCCTGATCCAGCAAGACCACTCTTTGCCACTTGGCTTGTGCTTCTTGCAAGTTCTTGGTGTTCTACAAATGCTTTTTGATAACCCTCTTGATCAACAGCAAAACCAATTTCTTCAGCCATTTCAACAGTCATTTCAATAGGGAAACCATATGTTTCATAAAGTCTGAAAGCTGCCTTGCCACTGATTGTTTTGTCAGCCTCTGTTGGCACATAATCAGGATTGTTTTTTGTCATAAATTCAACTTTTCTGCCAAGTCCAGCAACAAGTTTTTCAAATTCTTTGATGCCAGTTTCAATTGATTTGTTGAATTTGTCGCTTTCAAGTTTGAGGTTTGAAAGGATATATTCTTCTTTTTCAACCAAAAGTGGATATGCTTTGTCATAAACCTTTTCGATATAAATTTTTGCAATTTCAAGCAAATCTTCTGTCGAAAGTTTGATTTCTCTTGCGTGACGGATTGCACGGCGCAAAATTCTTCTCAAAA
Organism: Clostridia bacterium; assembly: GCA_017452445.1. Lineage (GTDB taxonomy): Bacteria > Bacillota > Clostridia > Christensenellales > UBA1242 > Caccovivens. The sequence continues at coordinate 247,018 of JAFTMH010000003.1, read as the reverse complement.
TGTAACCTGCACCAACATTGCTTGGCAAAATTCCATTTTGGTCACCAATCAACATAACAGAAGTTCTCATATGGTCAGCAATGATTCTCATTGATTTTGTTTGTTTTTCATCTGCTCCATATGTTGCACCCAAAGTGTTTTCCATATATTTGATTACATCGCAGAAGACATCTGTCATATAAACATCACTAAGACCGTTTACATACATAAGCAATCTTTCAAAACCAAATCCAGTGTCAACATTTTTGTTTTTCAATGGTTCTACACTGCCATCTGCCAACACTTTGTATTGCATATAAACATCGTTTCCAATTTCAACCCATCTGCCACATTCGCAAGTTGCATCACAATTTTCTCCACATGGTGTGTCGTGACGAGGATAAAACCATTCGTTGTCTGGGCCACATGGTGTGTCAACAGTGCCTGGCAAATCCCACCAGTTGTCTTTCAAGAAGAAAATATTTTCTTTCTTGATGCCTGCATCAATCAAATATTCAACGATTTCGTCATCTCTTTCAACATTTTTGTTTCCTGCAAAAACTGTTGTGCAGAGCTTGTTGATGTCAAAACCAAGTTCTTTTGTCAAAAATTCAACAGACCAAGCAGTCTTTTCTTTTTTAAAATAATCTCCCAAACTCCAGTTTCCCATCATTTCAAAAAATGTGCAGTGACTAGAATCTCCAACAGAGTCGATGTCAACAGTTCTCACACAACCTTGCACATTGCAAAGTCTTGTGCCTTGTGGGTGTTTTGCTCCCAAAAGATAAGGCATCAATGGTTGCATACCCGCAACATTAAACATAACACCTGTTGTGCCATCACCAATAAGCGAAACAGCACCAATGTCAACATGTCCTCTTTGTTTATAAAAATTAATCCATTTTTCTCTCAATTCTTTGCTGGTAATCATTTTTTTTAATCTCCCTAAATCAATGTAAATATAATACCAAAAAACAAGTCAAAAAACAAGCAATTGCCCAAATAAAATTGTTTTTATTAAAAAAACAAAAGAGCTTACTTGCTCTTTTTGTCTTCTTTTTCAAATTCGTTGATAATCCCCACAAGATGCATATGCTTTCTTTTTCTCTTAAACTTTTGCAAAACTGAAGGATATTTTTCTTTTGCAGCATATCTGTCGACAGTGCTAGACATAGATTTAACAAGTGCCTTTCCTGCGCCACGATTGTCAACTTGCTTTGCCACAATATCTGTTGTTTTTGAATTTTGCACTGCATAAACACACTTTTTAGTTGCTTTTCTCTTCACTCTAAACAAACAGCCCAAAGTTACAGCAAAAACAATCAAAAAGATAAGCAAAAATGCAAGATAATAAATATTAAATCCTGAAACAATCACAAACAACAAAACAAATGTTGCAAACAAAAGCATAGAAAAATTGGCAAAGCGCAAGTCGTTTTTTGCAGTTTCGACAGCATTTTTGCCTTCAAGAAACATCAAATGATATTTTCCTTCAACATTTTCAATGTTGTTAATGTTCAATTTAGCCATTTTTAACTCCTATTTTAGATTAGCACAAAAACAAAATTCAGTCAAACAAATTTTATCTTCTCAAAATATCTCCTGCCTTTAAATTGAATTTGCAAGGCACAACAACCTTTTCTTGCACAACTTTTGCAGAATCCACTTCTTCACCTTTTGAATTGACAATTTTTTCAATTTCGATTTTCTTTCCAAAAGCATCGCCATCAACGCAAAGCATTTCAAGTTGATCGCCAACAGAAAATTTATTTCGCATCTCAAGTTCTACCATACCATTTTCAACATCTTTTGTCACAACAGCAACAAATTCGCTTTCTTGCACAGGCATAGAATCTTGTGTGTAAATCTTTTCTTCATCTTTGAAATAAAATCCTGTTGTATAACGACGATGACTTGCCTTGCAAAGTTCGCTGCACAACGCTTCAGTTGGTGGATTTGGCAACATATCAAGCGCCTTTCTGTATGCGTTGACAACTGTCGCAACATAATATGGTGATTTCATTCTGCCTTCAATCTTGATACTATCAACACCGGCATCTTTAAGTTTTTGCAAGTGTTCAATCATGTTCAAATCTTTAGAGTTGAAAATATAAGATCCTTTCTCATCTTCTTCAACTTCCAAACTCTCATCACGAGAAACTTCTCTGACCATATATTTCCATCTGCACGCTTGCACACATTCGCCACGGTTTGCATCTCTGCCTGTAAGGTAGTTTGAAAGCAAACATCTTCCAGAATAAGCCATACACATAGCCCCATGCACAAACACTTCAATTTCAACTTCTTTTGGCAAGCTTTTGCGTATGTTTGCCACTTGTTCGAGTGTCAATTCTCTCGCCAAAATCACTCTTTTGACGCCCATATCAGCCATAAGAAGTGCCGATTGTGAGTTGATAATGTTTGCTTGAGTGCTCACATGCACATCAAGATTTGGTGCATTTTTACGAATAAATCTAACCATTCCCACATCAGCAACAATCACAGCATCAACTTTGATTTCTTGCAAAAATTGCAAATAAGTTGGCAATTCTTCAAAATCTTCATCTCTTGCAATAATGTTGAGTGTAACATAAACCTTGCGACCTTTTTCGTGAGCAATTTCAACAGCTTTTCTCATTTCGTTTTCGTCAAAATTGCCAGCAAAAGCACGAAGTCCATATTTGCCACCAGCCATATAAACTGCATCAGCACCAAAATGGATCGCTGTCAAAAATTTCTCAAAATTTCCTGCAGGTGCCAAAAGTTCCATATCAGTTCTCCTTATCATTAGATTGATTTTCTGTTGCGTTTTCAGATGCAACTTCTGTTTGTAAAGTTTGTTGTTTTTTCTTGAGCGAAAACCAATTGACAATGCCAAAAAAGTTAAGCCCTGTATACATCACATAACTCACCACCGTTGGCAAGTTTGCGATATCTCCCATCATCACAGGCACCCACAAACAGATGCAAATGATGTTGTTTATGATGTAAATCACAAAATTGTATGCATATCTGCGCAACTGCAAATATCCAGCCACGCAACCAAGCGTCATAGAAATTGTGCTAAAAATCAAATTGCTTGTGTTGAAAGCTTTAAGCATAAAATAAAATCCAACCGAAGAAGCCAAAGCTACACTGCCAAGCACAGCAAGTTCTTGCCATTTAGTTTTTTCGGCAATTTGAATAAATCCCCCTTTTTGACGGTTTTTATACCACAAAAAGATTCTTGCCAAAGACATTGGAAGTGTTATGCAAAGCCCTACCAAAGCCTCTCCATAATATTTGTTTACATACGACAACGCCGCATAGATAACTGCCGAAACAATGTTTGTGAAAGCCCCAAGGAAAAACCCTTTAGAGACGATTGAAATTGAGATAATCCCAACAATCGAGTTGACAATCACAAGCGCTGGCGAGCAAAACACAATTGCAAGCACGATTGTTGCCACCAAAAAAATGGCAGAGTATGTCCATTCATACCATTTGATGTGTTTAATGGAGTTTTTAATCGCTTGTGCAACCTTCATATCAAATCCCCACTGTTGGTCTTGCTGTCAAAGACAAATCTGCAAGACCCTTGTCAGCCAAAATATAATAATAAGCAATTGCCCCAATCATTGCAGCATTGTCTGTGCAATATTTCAACACAGGCACAAAAAGTTGCACGCCATTTTCTTGGCAATATTGTCCCATTTTTTCACGAAGTCTGCTGTTTGCGCCAACTCCACCAGCAATCACCAACTTTGTTTCGCCCAAATCCTTGCACGCCTTCATTGTTTTTGTGCAAAGTTCGTCAGTCACAAGCTCTTGAAATGAGCAAGCAATGTCTTCCTTGCAATATTCTTCGTTTTTCTGCTCTTTGTTGTGAACAAAGTTTACAACTGCTGTCTTAAGCCCACTAAACGAAAAGTTGCAAGTGTCTTTAAGTGGCGTTTTATAGTTGAATTTAACAACATTTTCTCCTTCTTTTGCCAAACGGTCAATGTTTGGCCCACCTGGATAAGCAAGTCCCAAAACCCTTGCCACCTTGTCAAAACATTCGCCTACAGAATCGTCAACAGTCGATCCTACAAGTTTAAAACGGCAATAATCCTCAACTTGCACAATTGCAGTGTGTCCGCCACTGACCATCAAGCACAAAAAAGGTGGTTTAAGGTCAGGATATGAGATATAATTTGCTCCAATGTGACCATGCACATGACTTACTGCAATCAAAGGCAATTTGAGTGCATAAGCCAAAGTTTTTGCAAAGTTTACACCTACAAGAAGTGCCCCCATAAGCCCTGCACCATAAGTCACAGCCACAGCATCAATATCTTGCAAAGTTTTGCCAGAAACAGCAAGTGCTTCTTCCAAAACACCAGAAATGTTTTTGATGTGATTTCGCGAAGCAATTTCAGGCACAACCCCACCATAAAGTTTGTGAATGTCTATTTGCGAAGAAACAATGTTTGCAAGCACATTTCTTCCATTTTCAACAAGCGCAATAGAAGTTTCGTCACAAGATGATTCCACAGAAAGAATAAGGACACTTTCTTTGCCCTTCAAAGCATCAAATTTTACTTTTGCTTCTTCCATATAAGTCATCAGTTTTTCACACTTGTCCTTTTAAGATATTCGTTGATAAAATCCTGAATGTCACCATTCATAACAGCTTGCACATCACTGTTTTCAAAGTTTGTTCTGTGATCCTTAACCAATGTGTAAGGGCAGAAAACATAAGATCTAATTTGGCTTCCCCACTCAATTTTCTTGACATCACCACGGATAGAAGCCAGTTTTTCCATTTCTTCCAACTCTTGCTTTTCAACAAGTTTTGAGTAAAGCATTTTCATTGCAGTTTCTCTGTTTTGAATTTGCGATCTTTCTGTTTGACATGCAACAATAATTCCTGATGGAATGTGAGTGATTCTGATAGCTGATTCTGTTTTGTTGACATGTTGTCCACCAGCGCCCGAACTTCTAAATGTGTCCACCTTCAAATCCTCAGGTCTAATAACAATGTCTGGTGCTTCTTCAATTTCAGGCATAACCTCAAGCGATGCAAAACTTGTGTGTCTTCTTGCATTTGAGTCAAAAGGCGAAATTCTCACCAATCTGTGCACGCCTTTTTCTGCTTTCAAATATCCATAAGCATATTCGCCAGAAACAACAAACGAAATTGATTTAAGCCCTGCTTCATCACCATCAAGCACATCAAGCACTTTGATTTTGAAACCATTTTTTTCTGCATACATGCTATACATACGATAAAGCATGTCGGTCCAATCTTGCGCCTCTGTTCCACCAGCACCTGCATGCAAAGTCAAAATAGCGTTGTAATTGTCATATTTGCCAGAAAGCAAAGTTTCGAGTTTTGCATTTTCAATTTCTTTTTCAAGGACGACCAAAGTGTCATTAAGTTCTGCATAAATGCCTTCGTCATCAATTTCTTCCAACAACTCTATGCTTGCTTGTGCATTTTCGATGTTTGTTTGCAATTTCTTGATTGTTTCAAGTTTATATTCGCAAAACTTAACCTCTCTGCCCACTTTTGAAACCTTTTTAGGGTCACTAAAAAATCCATCTTCAAGTTGTTCTGCTTTGAGAGTGTCAAGTTGCTTATTGAGCCCAGCCGGGTCAAAGACACTCCTTGATAAAATCAAATTCTTGCGCCAAAAGCGACAACTTTTCTTTTTGTGTATCCAAAATCATAAAACATCTCCTATTTATAAACACTATATTATAACTTAAACAAACAAAAAAGTAAAGAAAAGAAATAACCGATTTTTATTGTCTTTTTCGCTTGCCAATTTTGACAATAAAAACAACTAAATATTAAAATAAATTAAAATCTCAAAAATATATTGAAAATATATTAAATAAATTAAAAAATAAATAAAAATAAATCCCCAAAAATTCCATAAATACGAATATTTGGCATTTTTAATATTTTTTTATTTATTTTTTTATTAATTTGTTTTTTTTATTATATTTTTAATTATTTTTCAACAAAAAAACAGAGAATTAATCCTCTGTCTTTTCAATATTTTCTGCGATATGCACTTTCTTAAAGTCCTCATCTTGTTTGATAAGTCGTTTTTCCATAATGATAATGCTAAGCCCAAAGCAAATATACATCACGCCAACAAATCCAAGGGCAAGTTTCAAGAAAAGCATTCCACCACCAAGCAATCCGTCAAACACACCTGCAAGCAAAAGCACGACTGAAGATGTGATTCTTCCTGCACCCAAATAAAATTCTGCGACTGCATTGCTGTCAAGGATGTGCGAGTGCAACGACAACATTCTCACTACGCCTGCTTTTCTCGAATCGGAAATTGACATCAAAATAACATTCAAAATGACATACACTGCATAGAACAAAATGATTGTAATTTTGTTTGTCGCACAAATAATGCCAATCACAGCAGCAAACACGAGTGCAATTGTCGGAGCGATAAATCCTGTTGCTCTCTTTTTTCTGTAATAACGCAAATAGAAAAACATTGTGATAAGTGAGCACACTGTAAACACAGATTGCAAAGTGCCCAATGTAGAGTCAGATCCTGCAAACACAAATGCAACAAAAATTGTTGTCAAAGTTGTAAAGCAGTCATAAGATGCCCCTCTAAAAAACAAACTCCAATACATTGATTTGAGAGGTTTTGTTTCTTCTTTCTTTTCTCTCAATTTTTTGACAAATTTTGCGACATTAAAACTGAGTTCATAATGTTGCTTTGGTCTTATCAAAAATGAGAAAGTGATAAGTGCTGCACAAACAGCCAAAATAATCAATGCCAAAACAGCAAACCCTGCTTTTGTAACAACAAATCCCAAAACAACAGGGAAGATTATGTATGTAAGTTGAAACATAATTCTATTTACAGCAAAAAATCTAACTTGATGCTTGCTGCTAATTGTTTCTGATGTAAGATTGTTGAAGCCTGATGAGAAAAATGTAAAACCAAAACCATAACACACAGCAATAAGTGGAATAAAATCAAAGATTTTGTCGCCCATAAAGTAAATCATTGCCACAACGCCTGTCAAAAGGACAGAACCAATAGAAACAAAAATGCTTTTGTTGATTTTTCTAAGTGCATAACCCGTAAAAGCGTAGCCGCTAGACAAAACCAAATAAAAAATTGCATAAAACATGCCAATATCTACAATATTTTTTGACATTTGCAATTTGTCTATCCCTTGCGAAATGTCAAAACCATTTTTGAAAATTCTTGAAATCAAAAACAAGTCGACAAAAATACATATCACCGCCTGCAAACAGTTGCAGGCAATGATAGAAATAGCACTTAAATCAAAAATTTTACATTTCTTTCTTTTTGTCATTGCCAACCTTTAATTTCCTTTTTTCTTTCAATCTAATGATCCACTTAACAAGTTCGATATATGGCACAATCAATGTCGCCATACCAAGTGAAATCAACCATTGCCACCAAGTGATATTTCCAAGTCCCATCGCAACTTGAACTGGTCCAAGTGGCAAAATCACAACCAACACTGTCAAAAGCGCTGATCCTAAAAATGACCAGTTTAAAATCTTGTTTTTAAAAATGTTTCTGTTAAACAAAGTGGTTGTTTGACTTTTCAAGTTGTATGCATGCAACAATTCAGCAAAGCAAATAAACAAGAAGCACATTGTTGTGTATTGTGGAGCTGCAAGTCCAAACACAAATCTGCCAATTGCATAAAGTCCAAGGGTCATCGCTGCAACAAACACAGCCGAAACAAAAATGTTAAATCCTGCCTCGCCTTTAAACAAGTTTCCTCTTGTCTTTATAGGTTTCTTTTTCATGATATCAGGTTCTGCCTTTTCAAAACCTAATGCCAAACCTACAAAAGTGTCAGAAACAAAGTTGATCCAAAGCAAAAGCGCTGGCGAGAAGAATTGATAATCTCTAAACACAAGTGTTGTGACTGTCATAATAAACAACTCTGCCATAGAAGTGCCGATCAAGAAAACCAAAATCTTCAAAATTGTGTTGTAGATTCTTCTTCCTTCTTTGACTGCACCAACAATTGTTGTAAAATTGTCATCAGTCAAAATCATATCAGCAGCTTCTTTTGTAACATCAGTGCCTGTAATGCCCATGCCGACCCCAATGTCTGCCGACTTGATGCTTGGCGCATCATTGACCCCGTCACCTGTCATGGCGACAATCTTGTCGTTTGCTTTCAATGCCTTGACAATCCTTACCTTGTGCTCTGGACTTACTCTCGCATAAACTTGATAGTTGTTTACTTTTGTGGCAAATGCTTCATCTGAAATTTCATCAAGTTCTTGTCCTGTGATAACTTTTTTAGGGTCACCACAAATGCCAAGTTCTTTAGCAATAGCAAATGCTGTATCTTTGTGATCCCCTGTGATCATAACAGTTGTGATCCCTGCTTGCTTGCAAGTTTTGATTGCATCTTTTACTTCTTCTCTAGGTGGATCAATCATGCCTACAAGGCCGATAAAACACAAATCAAACTCTGTGTTGGCGCTCGTTGGTTTGCCGATTTTTTCAACAGTTTTTGTTGCAAAAGCCAACATTCTCAATGCTTTTGAAGCAAATTCTGTATTTTTTTGCAAAATCAATTCTTTGTCTGCGTTTGTAATCTTTCTTATTTTACCATTGTCCAAAATGCGATTACATCTAGACAAAATGTTGTCAACAGCACCCTTTGTATAAACTGTGAGTTTGTCGCCAACTTTATGGAAAGTTGTCATCAACTTTCTGTCGCTGTCAAATGGAATTTCGTTCAATCTTGGAAATTGTCCATCAGTGTTTTCTTTTGTGATGCCAAATTTGTATCCATAATGCACCAAAGCAATTTCTGTTGGATCTCCTATAGATTCCAATTTGTTGTTTTCGATTTTTGATTTAGTGTCGTTGCAAAGCAACATACATCTCATAAGTTCGACAAGTGTTTTCTCGCCGCTGTATTCTGCCATTTTTTCGCCAACTTCATCCAAAGTCAAAGTCACAGACGCTGGCAACTCCTCATCTTTCAACTTGTTGAGTTTTTCGCACAATTCTCCCAAATAGAACACTTTTTTCACTGTCATTTGGTTGAGCGTCAAGGTGCCCGTTTTGTCCGAGCAAATAACTTCTGTACTTCCCAAAGTTTCAACAGCAGGCAATTTTTTGACAATCGCCCTTTGTTCGCTCATGTTTTTTACACCAATTGACATAGTCACAGTGTTGCATGCAGGAAGTCCCTCTGGCACAGCACAAACAGCAATTGCAATTGCCATCGAAAATGCAGTAAAGATGTTTCCACCTCTCAAAATTTCTACCAAAAAAATTGTTGCACAAACAGCCAAAACCACAATTGTAATGATAATGCTTGTTGCTTTGATTCTCTTTGTAAGAGGAGTTACATTGTCTTCCATTTCATTGAGGGCTGTGGCAATTTTGCCGATTTCTGTGTTCATTCCACAAGCCACAACAACGCCTGTTCCACGGCCATAAGAGCAAATGCTGCCCATAAACGCCATATTTACACGATCACCAAGTGCTGCATTTTCTCCCAAAAGTTGTGACGCGTCTTTTTCAACGGCAACACTTTCTCCTGTCAAAGCACTTTCTTCAATCTTTAAACTGCTTGTTTCAATCAATCTCAAATCTGCTGGCACAATATCGCCTGCTTCAAGCACAACAACATCACCAACAACAAGTTCTTCCGACTTAACCTTGATTGTTTTGCCATTTCTCAACACCTTGCAATAAGGTTTGGTCATATTTTGCAGCGATTCCATTGCTTTTTCAGAGTTTCGCTCTTGCACAAAACCAATGATTGCGTTGACAAAAACAATCGCAACGATAATCCCTGCATCAATAAAATCTTCGTAATTTTTTTCAATGATTGCAAACACAACAGAAATGATGCAACTTGCAATCAAAACCAGAATCAAAATATCCTTAAACTGCCCTAAAAATTTGACAAAACCACTCTTTTTCTTTTTTGCTGCGAGTTCGTTTTTACCATTTTTTTCGAGTCGTGTTTTTGCTTCTTTCGGCGAAAGACCTAGGGTCGAACTTTCAACCTCTTTAAACACTTCTTCAGTTGTTTTAGTGTAAAATTTGCTCATACAAATTTATTATATCAATTTGACAAAATATTACAAAACAAAAAACAAAAATAAATCGTGTTTTTTTTGCTTTTTGCTATTGATTTTCGACATAAAGTGTTGTAATATAAAACCATAAGAGGGATAGTTATGGAAAATATTTTTCAAGAATTCAAAGACGAATGCTTTTTGGCAATCAAAAATCTTCCAAATGACAAGAAGATAACTTATCTTGGCGACAAAATCGCCGAACTTGATTTGTTGATGAACAAAGAAAACATCAATCTCAAGGCATACGAAAAATTGATTGAAACAAAGCGTGCCTTGCTCACAAAAATCAAACTGTTGAAAGCAGAAGAATCGGAGGTGGAAGATGTCTAAGAAAAGAAGAATTGAAAGATACACAGTCAAAACACAAAACCCAAACAAAGCACCTTTCGAGCCAGCACCATACACATATTTGGCACTCGATTCTTGCATTTTGATTGACTTTCTCAAGTTGATTGACCCAAATTCGAAAGTAAACAAAAAATCACCTTACTACATTGCATTGAGAAATCTTTTAAGCAAGAGCGTTTTTCGCAAAGATGGCACAATCAATATCGATGGAAAATACATATTTTGCGTTCTTCCAACAGTTATGGAAGAAATCTCAAACCCAAATCACCAACTTCACAATGTTATGAAAAACTTTGTTCAAAACAGAACTATTGCGTTGGAACTTGATCAATTTAAAGAAAAACAATTTGAAAAACTTGTTGCAAAACTTGCATTTGCTTATGCAGAAAGAGGCATTTTCTGCGACAGCGAAGGCAACCCAACTTACGACGCATTTATTGTTGCACAAGCGTCAATCTTCAACATGATGGTCATTTCAAACGACCACCACATTGTAAGAAATCAATCACCAAAAAAATCATCTTCACCACACAGAGAAATCATTCGTCGCATCAATCAAAGAGTTCTCGGTGGAATTTACAGCGAATGTCAAGCACTTCCAAAATCAGCCGAACAACTTATGCACGCAGATGCTCGCAAAGAAAGAATGGCCGAAGCATACTTTGGTGACTTCCTTTCAATCGCGGTAGAAACAAAAATCCACAAACTTGAAAAAGCTTTGATTGGAAAACCTCCATTTGTCAAAGAGTCAACAGACAAGGGTGGCAAAAAATAAATTTACAAACAAAAAAAGACATATCAGCTTGATATGTCTTCTTTTTTATTCTCAAAAATTAGATTTTGCCACATTTTCAGCCAAAACAGCATTCTTGCTTCCACCCAAAATAAGTTTATTCATAAAAGTTTTTGTCGGCTCTTTTATAATGCAACAAATCGTGAATAAGGTGTTTGTCATTTCCAAGCAATTCATCATAGATTTTTGCAACACTCTTGTTTTCTTCACTGCCAGAAAATTTGCAATCGCCGTCAACTTTGTAGATAGAAGCGCTTCTTTTCTTTATCACTTCTTCGACATCAACTTTGTCATAGTCAACATAAATTTGACCACCACCATTCACACAACCACCAGGGCAAGCCATAACTTCAACAAAGTCATATTTTCTTTTGCCTGATTTGATTTCTTCCATAACTGCTTTTGCATTTGTAAGTCCATGCACAATTGCAAGGTTCAACTTCTTTCCTGCAAGGTCAACCGAAACCTCTTTAACTCCATCAGAAAATCTAACTTCTTCAACAATGCCTTGCTTTTTGCCTGTTGTCTTAAACACTGCATAACGAAGTGCCGCTTCTGTCACACCACCTGTTACCCCAAAAATAAGCGCACTGCTTGTTGCTTCGCCAAAAGGGTCATCAAATTTCTTGTCTTCAAGCGTATTAAAGTTGATGCTTTTAAGTTTAATCAAGTCAGCAAGTTCTCTCGTTGTGATGCATTGATCAATCACTCCATGCGTCAAAATTTCTCTCTTTTTCGCCGTGCAAGGCATAACTGAAACAATCTTCACTTTTTTGCCTTGTTTTTCAAAATAATATCTCACCAAACTTGCAAGCATTTCGTTTGGAGATTTTGCAGTTGACATATTGTTTGCATATTCCGGATAAAACTTTTCGCAATAGTTAAACCATGCAGGACAGCAGCTTGTAAAGAGTGGCAAATTTTCTTTTCTTTCAAGTCTTTCAAGAAGTTCGCCCGCCTCTTCAACAACCGTAAAATCAGCGCCTGTGTTTACATCAAACACAAAATCAAAACCAAGTTCCTTAAGTGCAGAAACCATCTTTCCTTCGACAAAAGTGCCAATCTCATTGCCAAATGCTTCGCCAAGCGAAACTCTCACTGCCGGTGCAACTTGTGCAATCTTAACCACATCATCTTCGCATAAAATGTCCATCACTTTTGAAGTGTCATTTTTTTGTGTAAGTGCACCGGTTGGGCAAACAAGCACGCATTGTCCACAGCCTACACATGCAGAATGTTGCATATCTCTGTCAAATGGAGTTGAAACCTTTGTTTCAAACCCACGACCAACCTTTCCTATTGCACTGCAACCTTGTCTTTTTGCACACACTGCAACACACTTGCCACACAAAATACACTTGCTTTCATCTCTTACAATTGCGTGATTTGTGTCATCATATGCAAACTCATTCATTTCGCCCTTAAATTTGTTTGTGCACTGAAATTGATTGCACAATTTTTGAAATTGACATTGCAAATTTTTAGGGCAACTCAAACAGTTTTGGTTGTGATTGCTAAGCAAAAGCTCGATTGCGTTTTTTCTTGCTCTAATCACCTTATTTGTGTTTGTTTTGACAACCATTCCATCAAAAACTTTTGTAGAACAAGCTGTGCAAAGGTTTTTCACACCTTCAACCTCGACAACACAAACTCTGCAACTTGCAGGTTCGTTTACCCCTTTCAAAAAACAAAGGGTTGGGATTTCAATCCCGTTTCTTCTTGCAACTTGCAAAATTGTTTCGCCATTTTCGGCAATATATTTTTTGCCATCAACAATAATTTCCATCTTTTACTCCTTGACAATCGCACCAAATCTGCATGTTTCACAACATTTGCCACACTTGATGCATTTTTCTTGGTCAATGTTGAATTTGCTTCTAATTTCACCAGAAATCGCACCAACAGGACATTGTCTAGAACAAGCACTGCAGCCGATACATTTGTCAGTAATCACATATTTAGAAAGTTTTTTGCACACACCAGCACGACACTTGTGATCCTTGATATGTTCGATATATTCGTCTCTAAAATATCTCAATGTGCTAAGCACCGGATTTGGACTTGTTTGACCAAGTCCACAGAGCGAATTGTCTTTGACATAATGACAAAGTTTTTCCAATTCGTCCAAATCATCCATTGTTGCTTCACCATCAGTGATTTTTGTCAAAATTTCAAGGATACGCTTGTTTCCAATGCGACAAGGAGTACACTTTCCACAACTTTCATCTCTTGTAAATTGCAAGAAAAATTTCGCCAAATCCACCATACAAGTGTCTTCATCAACAACAATCATTCCACCAGAGCCCATCATTGATCCAAGTTCGCTCAAACTCTTGTAATCAATTGGCGTGTCGAGATGTTGCTCTGGAATACAACCACCACTTGGTCCTCCCATTTGCACAGCCTTAAACTTTTTACCATTTGGGATACCACCACCAATTTCATAAATTATCTCTCTGATTGTTGTGCCCATAGGCAATTCAATAAGCCCAGAGTTGTTGATTTTGCCAGTAAGCGCAAAAACTTTTGTTCCTTTGCTGTCTGGTGTGCCGATTTGGTTGTACCATTCGGCACCATTGTTGATGATTTGAGCAACATTTGCCAAAGTTTCAACATTGTTTATCACTGTTGGGCAACCATAAAGCCCTTTTGTTGCAGGATAAGGTGGTTTGAGAGTTGGCTCTCCACGATTGCCTTCAATGCTTCTCATAAGTGCAGTTTCTTCACCACACACGAAAGCACCTGCACCATATTTGATTTCAAGTTCAAACGAAAAATCTGTCCCAAAAATCTTTTCTCCCAAAAGTCCACGGGCAGTTGCATCATCAATCGCTTTTTGCAATCTTTCGCCAGCCAATGGGTATTCTGCACGCAAATAAACAAATCCTTTGTTTGCCCCAATTGCATAACCACAAATTGCCATTGCTTCGATGATTGCGTGTGGATTGCTTTCGATGATGCTTCTGTCCATAAAAGCCCCCGGGTCACCTTCATCTGCGTTGCAAATAACATACTTTTGCTCTGCCTCTACAACTCTTGTAAACTCCCACTTTTTGCCGGTAGGAAAACCAGCCCCACCTCTTCCTCGAAGTCCACTGTCAGAAATCACTTTGACAACTTCTTCTGGTTTCATTTCGCTTACGACTTTATGCAACGCTCTATATCCGTCAAGCGCAATATAATCTTCCAAAATGTTTTCCAAACACATAAATTCGGAGTTGTTTCTGGCAATATATCTTTGCTTTTTGCAGAAACTCATTTCATCTTTCTTTTCAATTGCTTTTCCATCTTCGTGATGCAACAATCTTTCAACAAGTTTGTCTTCTGCAAGCGAAGAAACAATTTCTTCAACATCTTCTACAGCCACTTTTTCATAAAGCGCATCATTTGGATAGATCAACACAATTGGTCCATTCACACAAAGTCCAAAACAGCCAACGCCATGCACTTTAACAAGGTTTTCAAGCCCTTTTGCTTTTACGGTTTCTTCCAAAGCGTCTTGCACTTTTTTGCTCTTGCAACTGCGACAACCCGTTCCACCGCAAACCATGACATCATATTTGTATTCAACACCAGAAGTGTCGCCAAGTTTTCTAAAATTTATCTCTTTGATAAATTGTTGTTTAATCTTTTCCAATTCACAAATGTTCATATATTCACCTAGTCCTCAAAACTGTCAATAATTTTGTCGACATCTTCAACTTTTACCTTGCCATAAACTTCGCCATTGATTGTGATTGCTGGCGCAAGTCCACAACAACCAAGACATCTGCAACTTGTGACAATCCATTTGCCATCTTTTGTCATTTCTCCGACACGAACACCAAGTTTTGCCAAAATTTTGTCCAAAACTTCTTGTGCTCCCATAACAAAACAAGCAGTCCCAAGACAAATATCAAGGTTGTATTTTGCCTTTGGAGTGAGTGAAAATTGACTATAAAAAGTGATAATTCCATAAACTTTGCTTTCAGCAATCTGCAAAGCATTTGCAATTTTTGCAACAGTCAATTCTGGGATATAACCAAAAATGCCTTGCGTTTTTTGCAAAACCTCCATAACATTTTCGCCATTGCCCTTGTTTTGCTCAAGCACTGCTTCAAATTCTGCAACTTGGTTTTCAGTGCCAAGTCTTACACATTCACACATAAAGCCCTCCACATATTCTTTTTTATTTTAGCAAAAAAACCGACTATTTCAAAAAGATTTAATCAAACAACACTTCAACTTTGCAGATTTTGTCGACTTTTTTCAGCATATTGCAAAAAGTGCATAAAAAAAGAGAACCAAACCGGTTCTCTTTCAAGATTATTCTGCATCTGTGCTTTCTGATTCAAGTTTTTCAATTTCAGCCTTGTATGCTTCGATGTCAGCCTTAATTTCGTCATTTCTAGTTTTAAGCACATTGTACATTTTTTGAAGAAGAGGATATCTTTCTTCGTTGTTTTTCATAACTTCTTCGCAATGTTGAACAGAAAGCTTAAGTCCGTCCAAGAGGTCAAGATCTTCAGCAAGTTTCTTCGCCTTTTCTTGATCGATGTCTGCATAGTTGTTTACACCATAAAGCAAAACTTTTTGTTTTGCAACAAGTGCTTCTTTTCTGCGAAGTTTCTTTTCATCTTTTTCGTGTGTTGTCCAAACTCTATGAAGTGGAAGGTATTCCTTCTTGCATTGTTTGAATTCTTTTTCTGTTGCTTTCAATCTATCTTCAGCAGCAGCAAGTTTTTCTTTGAGTTCGTCCAAAGTATAAGCAGATCCTTCTTGTGCTGGAGTTTCAGCAGCAACAACAGCTGCTGCAGCAGCAACTGCAGTTTGAGCAGCCAAAGCTTTCTTTGCTTCTTCCAATTCTCTAACCATTGCTTCGTATCTGTCTTTTTCTGCTTCCAAAGCTTTTCTTTCTTCTTGCAAAGCATCTTCAGCAGCAGCGTCTTCTACTTGTTCAGCTTCTTCGCCTGGATCAGAAATTTCTTCGTCAACTACAGGATCTTCAATTGGAGCAACTTCAGCAATTGGTTCTTCAACTTCTTCAGCCTCAGCCACTTCTTCAGCTTCTGTTGCAACAAGTGGAGCAACGACAACATCTTCTGTTGCCTCTTCAACTGCAGGTTCTTCTGCTGGAGTTTCAGCTTCAGCTTCTTCCATATCTTCTTGCATTCTGCGAAGAAGTTCTTGTCTTCTTGCTTCAAGATATGCTCTTCTTTCGGCATTTGCTCTTTCTTCGTCATCAGCCATTTTTTGCACTTCAACAGCTTCTTCTTGTGCCTTAACTTCGTCAACTTCAAGAAGTTTTTGTTCTTGTTCAACCACAACTTCTTGTCTTACAGGCACATCATCAAGATTGAAATCTTCAACCTTAGAGTCGTCAAGTTTAAGTTCTTTGTTTCCTTCTTTCTTTTGTTTGCTCATTGCTGCGGCGATAGCTTCCCACACAAAGTAAACAATCAAAGCTCCTGCAACAACCACACCAATAATGATAAAGATGTCCAAAATCAATGAGTTTGTAACAAGACCTTTTCCAGCATTCAAGAGAGAATCAATCATATCAATTACCTTCCTTTTCTTAGTTTGTGAAATTTCTCAATTTTTGAAAAACTTCTTCAGACTTAAAATTTTGGTGGAGACGGAGGGAATTGAACCCTCGTCCGAAAATCCAGCACAGCACTTTTCTACATGTTTAGTTTATGATTAGGTTTCGCTTTTGGTTGGCCCATAAACAAGCTCCAAAAACTATCTCTTAAATTTCTTTGCGACTACAAGAGCAACTCATCACAAAGGTTTTGCCTAAGATGATACCCGTCTCTTTTGATGGCAAGTCAAAAGGCGAGCAGATTGAAATTGTTCAATCAAAAAGCGTCATTTGCTATGAGTTAGGCAGCAACAGCTACTGTGTTCATAGAAACAACATTGTCATTTTCTGCGTTTATTCGCTTTGCTCATTTTTTAGGTGGTTGGGCACCACCACATGCTTTACATACTTTGCTCAAATCCCCGTCGAAACCAAAATCGTCCCCATAAGATTAAACGGAATATCTTTCGATATCACGCTTAATTGCTTTTTCTTTAAGGGTTTGTCGTTTGTCGTAGAGTTTTTTACCTTTTGCCAAACCAACTTCAACTTTCACCTTTCCGGCTTTGTTGATATAAAGTTTTGTGGCAACGATTGTGCAACCTTTTTCTTTAACCATGCGTTCAAACTTTGCAATTTCACTTCTGTTGAGAAGCAACTTGCGAGATCTTCTTTCGTCTGGTTTGAAAGATGTAGCCTTTTCGTAAGGTTTGATGTAGGCATTTTTCAAAAACATTTCGCCGCCCTTAACAAGCACAAAACTGTCAAGCAAACTTGCCCCACCTGCTCTAACTGACTTGACTTCACTGCCTTCAAGAACAATTCCTGCTTCAACCAAGTCTGAAACGAAGTAATCAAAAAACGCTTTTTTGTTGTTTGAGATAATCTTCATTTCCACCTCATTATAGCATTATATTTAATATATTTCAATATACTTTTTCAAAAAAAGCACACTTTTTTGCAAAAAATCGAGGTTTTTTGCACTTTTGATTGTTTTAATCTGCAATTTTAAAATCAATCTTTCTAGCCTGCAAATGCACGCTTGTAAGCACAACTTTCAACTTGTCGCCCAACGAATAAACATGTTGGCCACCTTTGAGTTTGAGTTGTTTTTCCAAGAACAAATATGCATCATCTGGCAAATCTTCAATCTTGATCAACCCTTCAACAGTGTTTTCAAGGGCAACAAAAATACCAAAATTTGTTACCGAAGAAATGGTTGCATCAAACACTTCGCCAATTTTATCTTTCATCAAATATGCTTTCCAAAGATCATCAACATCTCTTTCTGCATAATCTGCATTTCTTTCGCAACTTGAAGATTGTTCGGCTGATTCAAAAGCAAACTCATCAAGTTCTTCTTTTCTTGCCTCTTCAAACTTTCTGCCATTGTGAAGCCATTCTTTGATAATTCTGTGGATTGTCAAATCTGGATATCTTCTGATTGGAGAAGTGAAGTGACAATAGTCAACAAGTGACATACCAAAGTGTCCAAGGTTTCTGTTGAGATATTTTGCCTTTGGCACACTTCTCAAAACGACTTTGTTTACAACATCTTTTGCTGCGTTTTCTTCAACACTATTCAAAATGCCTTGATAATATGCAGGTTTAATTTCGTTTGGAATTTGTGGGAATGGCACGCCAATACCCTTCAAGAAATCGCACACCGATTGCACTTTTTCTTTTGTTGGAGCTTCGTGCACACGGTAAACAAATGGCACACCAAGTCTATCAAAATGACGAGCAACTGTTTCGTTTGCAAGCACCATAAAATCTTCGATAAGTCTGTGAGCTTCGTTTCTTTCTCTTCTTGTCAAATCAACAGCCATGCCGTTTTCGTCAAAAATAAATTGAACTTCTGGAATATCCAAATCCAGTGCTCCACGAGCAGTTGTGTTTGCTTCCAAAATGTCACAAAGTTCTCTCATCAAAACAAAATGTTCTTGAAGTGGTGCAGTTTTTTCGTTTGTTTCACCTTGAAGAGCTGCATAAACTTCTTTGTAAGTCAATCTGGCAACACTCTTGATAACAGATTCGCAGATTTCATAGTCAAAAACTCTTCCCTCTTTGTCAACTTTCATAATGCAAGAAAGTGTCAATCTTTCAACGCCTTCGTTGAGCGAACAAATTCCGTTTGAAAGTCCTCTTGGAAGCATTGGAAGCACTGATGTTGGGAAGTAAACACTTGTGCCTCTCTTGAAAGCTTCTTCGTCAAACACATTGTTGTGTTTTACATATTCGCCAACATCGGCAATATGCACACCTACTTCATAACCCTTGTCTATCCTCTTAATGTTGATTGCGTCGTCAAGGTCTTTTGCATCAGCACCATCAATTGTAAAAATGATTTCTTTTGTCAAATCAAGTCTGCCTTTCTTTTGTTCAGCAGAAACTTCTTTTGGCAACTTCGCTTCTGCTTCAACAACATTGCCTGGGAAGTGTTCAAAAAGATTGTGTTCTCTGATGATAGAAAGTTCAAGTGCCTTAACATCATCTTCAAAACCCAAAATTTCAACAACATTGCATTTGATGCGACCTTTGTCAGTCCTTACAACCTTTGCCAACACCTTCATATTTTGTTGAAGTTTAAGCCCTGTTTTGATGATTGAAAATTCTTGTGGAATCTTCTTGTTGTCTGGATCAAGAAAATAGTTTCCACCAACCACGGTTACAGCACCAACAATATTTTCAAGCTCTTTATAAATATGCACAACTTCGCCATCTGTGCCATCGTTTGATTGTTGCAAAATCTTCACGATAACAAATTCGCCATCAAGTGCATCATTTGTTTTGTTTGCAGGGATAAAGATGTCGTTTTCAAAACCTTCAACCTTTACAAAACCAAACCCTTTTGCTGTGCCAAAAAACTCACCCTTAACATATCCATGAGAAGGGATTGCGATAAATTTGTTTTTTCTTATTTCATACAAATCTCCATTGTTGACAAGCGAATAGAAAAGTTTTTTTGTTTCTTCCAAATCCATGTCAAGTGCTGAAGAGAGAAACAAGAATAGCTTGCTTACATCTGTGTAAACCAAGCTATTCTTGTTGATAAGTTCTAAAATTAATTTTTTCTTGCTCATTAATTATCCTAACCTTTATAAATCAAAAGACTAACCAAATACAAAACAACGCAAACTACAACAGCGATTGCTGTGATGATTGTGATGAGTTTCAACTTAGAATCTCTCGAACCACCCTTGTTTTGTGAATAATAACTTTCTTGTTTTCCAGTAACAACATCTGCAGAGTTTGCATCTTCGTTTTGGAAAAGTGTTGTCAAAATCAAAATGATTGCGCCCACAACTACCAAACAAAACAAAACAATTCTGATAACTGGGAAAGAACTAGCAATCCATGGTGCGACAACTTTGTCAAGCAACATACTATTCATAACTATCTAAAACCTCCTACCTTTTAAGCAAATCTGACGGCTGAAAGCAATGCCAAGATTCCAAACATCAACAATGCGACAACAATTTTGCCCCATTTTACTGATTTTCCTTTGTTGTAGTTGCCCTTAAAGAATGACAACAAAGCCAACATACCACAAATACCAAGCACACAAGCGATGATGATATATGTCGTTTGGCTCATATCAACAGAAATAAGTTTTCTAAAATCGTCCCAAAGACTCAACATCATTGATTTCATACACATCTCCTTTAACAAAGTTAATTTTAGCATATTTTATTGCAGAAAACAACCTTTTTCAGTCCAAAAGAAGACATTTTTTGAGATTTTTTGTTCTTTTTCAAACTCAAAGTTGTTTTTTGTTGAAACAAACCAAATAAATATAAGCAAAAAATTTGCCTTTTTTGTTGCAAATTGCTATCATTTTGTCATAGGAGAAAATGTATGAACAAGACAAAAATTGTATGCTCAATCGGACCTGCAAGTTGCAAAGTCGAAACAATCGAACAAATGATTGATGCCGGCATGAGCGTTGCTCGTTTCAACATGAGTCACGGCACTCACGACTCTCACAAAACAATGATTGATGCTGTAAAAACAGCAAGAGAAAACAAAGGTGCATCAGTCGGCATTTTGATTGACACAAAAGGCCCAGAAATCAGAGTAAAGCAATTTGAAAAAGGCAAAGTTGTCCTTAAAGACAATGACACTTTTGTTTTGACAAGCAAAGATGTTGCTGGCACAGCAGAAAAGGTTTCAATCACCTACAAAAACTTGCCAAAAATCATCAAAAAAGACGCAAAAATCTTACTCAATGATGGAAATATCGAACTTAAAGTTCAAAAAACAACAGCCATAGAAATCAGCTGTCTTGTTGTGCATGGTGGCGAACTTTCAAACAACAAATCTATCAATATTCCAGGCATCAAAACAGATATGCCATATTTGAGCGAAACTGACAAACAAGACATTTTGTTTGCCAAAGAAATGGATGCTGATTTTATTGCTATTTCATTTGTAAATTCTGCACAAGATGTGCAAGATGTAAGAAATTATCTCAGAGAGATAAAATTTACAAATGTTCAAATTATCTCAAAAATCGAAAGCGAAGAAGGCGTAAAAAACTTTGACAAAATTCTCAAACTTTCTGATGGAATTATGGTTGCTCGTGGCGATCTTGGCGTCGAAATTGACTTTGTCAAAATCCCAATTTTGCAAAAAGAATTTATTTCAAAATGCAATCAAGCAGGCAAAATTGTCATCACTGCAACACAAATGCTTGAAAGCATGATTCAAAACGCTCGCCCAACAAGAGCAGAAATCAGCGATGTTGCAAATGCTGTTTTTGATGGTTCAACTTGCATTATGCTTTCTGGCGAAACTGCATCAGGAAACTTCCCTGTCGAAACAATCAAAACAATGAAACGCATTGCTCTCGAAAGCG
This sequence comes from Clostridia bacterium, assembly GCA_017452445.1. Taxonomy (GTDB): domain Bacteria; phylum Bacillota; class Clostridia; order Christensenellales; family UBA1242; genus Caccovivens. The sequence goes on along the minus strand of JAFTMH010000003.1, from coordinate 225,369 downwards.
AAAGTTATCAACCTTGCCCAAACAAAATCATCAAAACCCACGACACATCAAAAAGTTTGGGATATGCCGTTTATTCTCTCGCAAAGACCGAAGATGTAACTGCAATCGTTGCCGTGACAAGAACAGGCATTACAGCCGAAAATATCAGCAGATTTAGACCAAATGTACCTATCATCGCCTGCACACCAAACGAAAAAACTTTCCATAAAATGAGCATAATGTATGGGGTTGTTCCTGTTATGGATAAAACATACAAAGACATCAACCAACTCAATCAAAGTTCTTTTGAAAAAGCACTTGCCACAAACATCGTAAAGAAAAACGACAAAGTCGTGCTTGTAAGTGGACTCGTCGCAGGAAAGAGTGGTTCAAATCTTATGCTTATCAAAAAGTTGTAATTCACCTGCAATTTGAAGTTTTTTTACACTATCACAAAATTTAATAAAAAAACAAAAAACTAGACAAATTCGTCTAGTTTTCTTTTTTTTACTTTGTTATTTCTTTGCAGGTTTAGTTGTTTTTGGAGCGGCTTTTTCTGTTGTTTTTGCTGTTGTTACAACCTTTTTTGTTTCTTTTGCAGCAACATTTTTGTCACCCTTAACAACTTCTGTCAAACTTGTAAGAAGTCCTGACACATTTTGAATTTCGCTTGGAACAATGATTTTTGTAGAATTTCCATCAGCCAAAACCTTCAATGCTTCAAAACCTTGCAAAGTGATATATGCAGCACTTGGATTTGCCTTGTTGATAAGTTCAATGGCCTTATTTTCTGCTTCAGCCTTTGCAATTGTTGCAGCCTTTTCTGCTTCGGCTTGCAAAATCTTTGTTTCTTTGTCTGCTTCGGCTCTCAAAATTTGAGATTCTTTTTCACCTTCAGCAACCAAAATGCTAGATCTCTTTTCACCTTCAGCCTTCAAAATTTGTTCTCTTCTTTCTCTTTCGGCTCTCATTTGCTTTTCCATTGCATCTTGAATGTCTTTTGGAGGAAGAATGTTTTTAAGTTCGACACGGTTGATTTTGATTCCCCAAGGATCTGTCGCCTCATCAAGAATCGCTCTCATTTTAGAGTTAACTGTGTCTCTTGAAGTCAAAGTTTCGTCAAGTTCGAGTTCACCAACGATGTTTCTAAGTGTTGTAGCAGTCAAGTTTTCAATGGCCTTAACAGGTTTGTCAACTCCGTAACTATACAACTTTGGATCTGTTACTTGGAAATACACAACAGTGTCTATTTGCATAGTAACATTATCCTTTGTAATAACCGGTTGAGGCATAAAATCAGCAACGATTTCCTTCAACGAAATTGCAGGCAAACATCTGTCGACAAATGGAATCACCATATGGATACCAGTCTCCATAGTTTTCTTGTATTTTCCAAGTCTTTCAACAACAACTGCAGTCGCCTGTCTAACAATTCTGATTGATGAAATAAGAAGCAAAAAAGCAACAATTCCAATCACCAAAAAAGCAATACCTACTGGACTCATAATAAAATCTCCTTTTCCTTTGTAATCAAAAATATTCTAGCATAAACCCAACAAAAACATAAAGCAAAATAAAGAAGTTTCAAAAGAATTTTTACCAGTGGCAAAAAAATCGAACCAAACCAAAAAATAAGATTGACACAACTAGACAAAATGTGTTATTTTCTATATGTCAACAAAAGCAAAATGCTTATGTGGCGCAGCAGGTAGCGCACCGCCTTGGTAAGACTTGGTTGACACTCGAAAACCGACTTAAAAATCATCAAAAATTACTCAAAATTTAATACATGCTGTTATGGCTCAGTAGGTAGAGCACCACCTTGGTAAGACTTGGTTGGCACTTAAAAACCGACCAAAAAATTAGCAAAAACAACTCAATATTTAGCACTTGCTGTTATGGCTCAGTAGGTAGAGCACCACCTTGGTAAGACTTGGTTGACACTCAAAAACAAACAAAAAAATTAGCAAAAACAACTCAATATTTAGCACATGCTGTTATGGCTCAGTAGGTAGAGCACCACCTTGGTAAGGTGGAGGTCCCGGGTTCGAATCCCGGTAACAGCTCCATAGAAAACCCTTATTTTATTAGGGTTTTTTCAATGTTCAATTCTTGGGATAGATTCGAACTATTTTGCATTTTTGACAACAATTGACAACAGTTTTCACAAAAATTCACTCTTAAAATTAACTCAAATTTCCAACTCAAAAAATTATTCATCTAAACCCTTCAAAAACCGCCTAAAATCACCCTGTTTGTTGTCAAATTTGTAGTACAACATTTATTTCATAAAATTTAATGATTTTTGCAAGAAAAAAGACTGAAATTAATCAGTCTTTTTATTTTATTTTATATATCCTATCATCATTTGCACTTATAAAGTTTAACAAAATATCTTCATCATAATTCCTTAGATTTATCAAATCACTATGACTCTGATAATACTTAGTCCAAATATTAGGATAAACTTGCATAACAACAAAATTTATAAAGCTTAATGGCGTTATAAGCATATTAAATGGTAACCTAATTTCATTGTTGTTTCCTATATGTAAGTGCGCGGGGTAATGAATTAATTCCTTATAATCTTCTTCACTTTCAGAATAGTCATATCTTATAATCGTCCAATTATTAGTTAGTTCCGCTTCATCACACTTTTGTTCAAAATATTCTGGATTTTCTTTATATTTATCATAGTCTTCAACGGATGGGAAAGAATAAGGATTTTGATAATAATACATTGATATTTTTGAAACTTTATTATCAGAAAATAAAACGCTAAACGAAAAAATTGAATTATCTTTTAATATAAAATCATAATCATAATTTTTTAAAATAGAACGATACTTTGTTATGTTGCAATCACAATGGATATTTTGATAAAATTCAACACTAAATTTCCTATCATTAGTTTGTTTATAATGAAATGTTTTATCACTCAGTATACTAAATGATTTTAAAAGGTTATAACATTCCTCAATATTTGTTAAATATTTTGACCTGTTCATTTAAGACAAACCTTCCTCTAGTAATTTTTTTAATTCATCTAAACTTAAACCGGACGAAAGGATTGTTTGCATAGCATTTTTAACTTTCTTTTCTTTTCGTTCTTTGTCTCTTTTTATAACATTTCTTTGAGTATTTTTAAATTTTAAAATAAAACTATTTTCTTTAGTTTTACGGATTTCTTCGAACAATTTACTATTTTCCATGTTAGTACCAACTATTCTTAGCCATAATTTTGATCTAGTAAATGCAGTAAAAAATCTATTTCTTATATTTACATTTTGAGTGTTGTTTTCAAAAACTTCACAACCAATAACATAAACCATGCCACATTCATTACCTTTAGCCTTATACACACTAGTTAATGATACACAGCCTTCTTTTTTAAATCCTTTTAAATAATTATTTGAAGACAAATTGAATGTTTGAATATTCATTTCATTTAGTCTTTTTTCAATCTCTAATAAATAGCTTTTATTACTATAATCATCCATACATATTACACAAATATCAGTAGGTAGAAGTTCTTCCTCTGTAACATTTTTATAAATAGATTCGCAAATGTAATTAATAACATCGTTAGTACTTTCACATGATTTTGTTATAATCATATCATCTAAAGGAATAATATTATTGCTTGTTATAGGACTGTTTATAGACGGTCTCTCAATTTCCATTAGAGAGCCTTCAGAACAATCTCCTTTTAACACTTTATAACCAAAATCTTCCCAAAGACTATTATTCTCTAAAGATTGAATTAAAACTTTATTGTATATGCCAAAACCTATTGAATGAGATAAAACTAAGATTTCTTTAGGATTTCTATAAGTTGTTGATAATACTATATCATTATTTAAGAATTCAATATCCTCAGACAATTTATTTAAATTAATTCCTTCAAATCCTAAATCTTTATTTTCAAATGTCTTTATAGCATCCTGGATTTCCACATTAAAAATATTTTGCAAATCATCATAACACCATACCATGCAGTCTTCCTTTGTTAAGCATCGACATAACTGATAAAAGGATGGTAAGAAATCCTGCCCCTCATCAATAAACACGTGATCATATTTCGGCTGTAATTTTCCATTAGAATCTCTTAGCAAAGAGCTGCAAACCATATCAAAATAGTCAAGATTTTTAAATGTTGTTACATCATTAACTTTCTTTACTTCACAATGATTATCTACACACGCATTGTAATAAACTCCAGGCACATTAACTCCACCCCATGCATGTAATATATCAATATTATCAAAGTTGGGCATACTTCCATTAGATGCCTCTAAATAAAACCTAGTTATTAAAGACTTAACTAAATCATATAAACTTTTAGTCGAAAAAGTATATAAGAGCTTAGCATTAGGATTTTTATAGTGTAAATAAGCAGCTTTCATACATAAAATAATAGTTTTACCCGTACCTGCAAGTCCTCTAATTCTTTGCGGTCCTTTTATATACGAAATTGCCGCATGTCTTTGATTATTATCAAGCAATGCTATTTTATCTTCAATATTCTTTAATACTGCACCACGACTTCCTTCAGTATGAATATTTTCTCTCTCCGAAGTCTTTAACATATTATAACTGCCATCTAATATAGACATTAGTTCATCAATTTGACTCTCAGTTAATTGATTATCTAGTTCGTTTAAATATGTAACCAAATTTTCATTTTTTGTAAAAATTGGGACATCTGTTTCTATTCCCCAATTATTTTCATCGTCAGAATATAATATACTTTGGATACTAAACGCCAATTCTCTTTTCTTCTTTACTAATTTTTGCGAGGATTTTGAAAGAATTTTTGAGTAAATTTCATTGTCCATTTTTTCAGTTTTAGAAATCGCTTTTTCAAGTTCTTCTTTTGATATATTAGTAAAACAATTTACTATCAAAATACCAAACTTTGAAGATATGCACACAAAGCTTGGGACATTTAATTTTGCGGCATATACTGAAAATGGATAATTATAATAAATTCTTGCATCTTTTATGTTTGAAACCTTCTCGTTAAGAACATCTATAAACTCTTGTGCCAAAATATCTTTTTGATAATCTTGTGCCGATTCTATAAATAGTAAATTTTTATCTAAATTATTCATAATTAACTCTCCATTTAATAAGTATAGCATATAATTAATAAAATTGTTATATTTTTTATAAATTTATCACATCTCAAAATCTTTTTCTTTTCTGCGTTTTCTTCGTTCTTCTCGTTGGCGTTTTAGTTCTTCATATTGTCGATCGAGTTCATCATCGGTCATTTCTTCGTAGGTTATTGGTTTTTGTTCGACTGTTTCGTTGTTAAAGGTGTTGTTGTCTATGTGATAGGCAGGGACATCTTTTTTTATGTGTTCTTCACCATCATATAGTGTTGTGTCATTAAAAAGACTATCCAACAGTTCTGCACCTTCGTAGTCGAGTTCTTGGTCGATTACTGAGTTATAGTGCAATTGGGTAGTCTTTGCGTCTTTGTGTCCAAGCAAATGCTGAACATCTTTTATATTTCTTTTATTCTCAATTTGCATGTTTGAAAATGTTTGTCTTAACATATGGCAATGAAGCCCAAATTCTTGCCTAAAACCGTGTTTCTTGGCAAACCTATCAAATACTCGACGAGTTGCGTCATAACTGCGTATTGAGCCATCATCGTTGCAAAACACAAGATTTGTGGACTTTGTTAAAGTTTTACCTTTAACTTGTTCTTTGCACCATTGTATTTTTCGCCATTGTAGCAAAGCATCAATTACTAGTTGTGGCATTTTAATTGCTCTTTTACTGCAAGATGTTTTAGTGCTTGAAATAATATTCTTTCTGCAAACAATGTTAAGGTCGTTATCAAACTCAACATCTTCGGTTAAACCTTGCTCAACAAATAAAGCACCTTTTTCAAAGTCTATATTTTCCCATTTCAAAGCTAGTGCTTCACCAATACGAAGTGAAGCCAACATCATAACAAGTGAAAGTGGTTTAATAATATCTGGACCATCATCAAGTGCACGAATAAATCTTGCTCTTTCAGCAACAGGAATCGCTTTGTAGTTTTCATTGTTCTTGTGTTGACCTTTGCTATCAATGTAAGTCTTTTTATATCTATTACTCACTTTACATTTTAGGGTAGGATTATCATAAGCAAGTCCTTGCTCAATTAAATGCTCATAAAATTGATTTAACAAAAACTTTATTCTCTTTGGTGTGTTAGACCTACCTTTATGGTCTTGCAAAGATTTTGTCAAAATCGCTTGGACAATGTTTGTGTTAACTTCATTAATTTTCATATTTCCAATCGCTGGAAGAATGTGATTTTTGAATGTTCTAATATTGCTTTCAAATGTGCGAGATGATACCATTGGTTTCTTAAATATTCGCAACCAATTTTTCATAGTTTCACCAACCAAAGCTGTTGTTGAAGATACTTGTGGACCAGTTACAAGTCTATGTTTTAGTATACTCATTTTCTCTAAAACTTCTGCTTGTGAATGCCCGTAAACCGACTTTCTATTTATCTTGCCATCAGGTTTATATCCCAGAGTTACAACTCCACACCAACGACCATCTTTTCTTTGAACAATGCTTCCTTCGCCATTTGCTCGTCTGGAATTTTTTCTTTTCTTTGCCATTAGTTTTTCCTCCTGTTGTCTTGAAAGTAGGCCCATCTTGCGAATGCCATTACACTAATAACTTTGCGCTTGCCGACATTGGTTGTTGGGAAATCATATCTATTCATAAGTGTTCTTACATTGCCTTTGCCAAGACCTGTAATTTTCATTAAATCCTCACAGTCTAAATAATCTTTGTTATATCTATCTGCAAGTCTTTTAGCTTCTGCAGAAATCAACATCTCTGCTTGTAAATCTTCTTGTTTTAACATTAAGTTATTTCTCCTTCATAATCAGTTTCTCCTTTCTATAAATTCTAAAATTTACATGCATCGAGCAATGTAAAAGTGGCTTAATTTAGCCAAAATGGAAGTGGGGTTCCCACTTGCCGGAACTCGGGGAGTGTATGCAAATTTGCAAACATGAGGTTTTAAAAAGTGTATACGCGAAAAACCCTTTATTTTAGGGCATTTATAGCACTAAAACATGGTCAAATGCATACAATCCTTATCCTGCTTACTATAAAACAATCCAATATTATCGACTTTTATGGATTTTCCATAGCAATCAAGATTTTTATAAATTAACTTTACATTCTCTTACACCTCCTTTTTTATTATTGCATATCCGCATGTTCACCGTCTGAACACTGAGAAATATTTTATACATTGTAGCATTAGTGATTTACCACCGTTTGGTCAATCACTCTAAATTTTTTAAATATTTTACAATAACCGTTGTAACCACATTGTTCCCAACGGGAAATATTTTTTGTAAATATAACACGAGTGATATATCACCATCTGACACATCGGTTGTATTTTCTGAATTGATTCTATCACTACCGCTCGGATACCGTCTGTCCTATCACTAAAACTTTTCATTTAATTTTAGTAATATTATTACATAACCGCTTCACCACCATTTGGTAGAGCGGTGTAACTTTTTTTACATATTTTACAACTCTCGCTGTAACTCCGTCTGTTACAACGGAAATAAATTCTTTTCAGCATTGTAACACAACCGCAGTATCACCATCTGATACCGCGAACTAAATTTATTTTATATTATCATAAGCGATACGACATCGTTTGTCGTATCGGAAAATTTAATTTATTATAATACAAGTGCTGTACCAGCGTTTGGTGCAACACTAATTTTTTTTACATTATACAACCACCGCAGTGACACCGTCTGTCACAGCGGGAAATATTTTTATTATAGTACAGTCGCATGGACACCATTGTCCACGCGGCAAAAGTTTTTAATTATATCACCACCGAATTGATACCATCTTCCAAACCGATAAAATTTAAGGTTTCTTTTCTTTATTATTAATTTCTTTTCTGGTTAACAAATAAAGATGAATTAAATTCATCTCTTACAAATAAGAAAAAGAACTATCGATATTGGTAGCTCTTTCTCTATAAACTATTAAAATTTTTTCTTGTTAACCTTTGCCATTATAGCACAACATTCCAAAATCTCAAATAGCGAAAACAATCGTATTTTGTTGATTTTTGTCTTTGTTTGTCAAAAATAGAGGTGCATCTTTAATTGAAACATCGCTTACTAACCCTAATTATCAATAGAATAAGCTTTTAAATTAAAAAAAGAGAGAATATACTCTCTTTATTTCAATTTAAAATTATTGATTAAATCAGAATATTCTTCTACTTTTAAATTTAATAATAATTCTTTCATCTCGTCAAAAGCAATATTTAATTCTCGAATAGTATCACTTTCTATTATCAATTTTACAATGTAATCTATATTTAGTGGTATCAAGCAACACTTTTCTTTGTCAGACCTGTATTGAAAATAATCTACAACATCTGGATGAACATATGGGGCAACCATTGATAGCCTATAGTAAATACCTCTCTTACTTTCTTCTCTCATATGCCTTGCCACATTTGTAGTTTCATTGTTTAACACCTGAGATTTGCCACGCTGCATAGTTGGTTCGATTATGTATGATCCTTCCTTATGATGATAAATAATGTCGCATTTCTTTGATGGAGCATAATGTAATGGTCTGCCATCTTCATTATAAATAATATTAGAAACAAGTCCTTTTGTTCCGTATTTTTTACCTAATAATAATGCTAATAAATATTCTAATCTTAAAGGTTCAGAAATATCGTTTATTTTTGACGATTCCTTAATAGCTCCTGATAAAATCTTTAACTCATTTATAATAAACTCAATTTTAGAAGATGTTACTGCATTTTCTAAAGCATGGTTATAAAACATCCTATCTAGCATTGACTCTTTTTGTTCTAATGTAAGAGCATCTTCTAATTTTATCTTTAAAATTGCCGATTTAGATTCAACAATTTTAGACCTTATTTTTTCATCTTGACACCAAGGAATATCTATGTTTGCTAAATAATTATAATAATCTTTTACATTATTAAATTGCTCAAACTTATAATCTTTATATGAAAGTAAAATCGTATTAATTTTTTCAATATTGTATTTAGAAAAATCATAATAAATATAATTAAAAGCACCTCTTTTAACAATTAAACCTGTCATTTCAAATTTTCTAAACACGTCGTCTGGATAATCACTTAATAAACTTTCTTCTTTAATTGGCAAAACATCATTTTGAATTAAAAACTCTTTCAAAACTTTATAGTTTGCTTCATATTTATATTTTCTTCTGTAATTAATAATATTTTCTATAGCTGTTTTATAGTTACAGTCTTTCATACTTAATACAAAAGTACCAAATTCATGTTTTAGAATACCTTTAGGTTCATTCCCAAGATCCTTCCATTTTTTATTCACACCATCAATAACAAACAAAGTATTTAAGAATGGTCTTGACTCGTTAAATAGTTTTGATCTTATTGGACTATTCGCATGCATTCCTAGCATTGCTTTAGTATAAACAACTGTTGGATCTTCATCTCCTTTAATTAGCGACCAGCCGAGCGGAGTAATATAAATTTTATTTAAACCTCTTTTTACAGGTTCAAACATCAAAAAACCTTGATCTTTCATAGCTCTTAATTGAGTCATTACTCTTCCATGCAAACCTGTTGCCTGTGGATTATTATGTATTGCATCATGAACTTCTTTCGCGGTTAATTCTTCTCCGTTCTCCATTTTGTTCTTTACACTTTCAGGAATATCAGAAACCCTATATATTCCATATTTTATTAAATTAAAAAAGTATTTTTCGGACAATTCAGATGTAAATGGCTTTCCATCAAACTCTTGAAAATAATTTAAAAAATCAGTATTCCTTTTAGGATTTCTAACTGTTGTATTTATAGAAAAAACTTTAAAACCTTCTCTGTCGCCACTAGTTCCCATAATTCCTCCTTAAAAATTTGTTATCACTATCTCAATAGCATTACTTAGATTTTTTTTATGATAACTTGAATTCAGGTATTGTCTTTTAATATAATGGACATTATATTTCTTCATCCATTCCTTTAATATTTTGTTTTCTTTACCATTTGACTCTATAACATTTGACAACATGAATTTTTGTCCTTTGTCGTTTAGATTGTCAAGTATATGCAATAAATCTATTTCATCTTTTTCTGACCAAAAACTATTGTATGGTGCTACCGTTATAAGATAGGGTGGATCAAAGTAATATAAATCATTTAGTCCTTTATCTTTATAAAGAGAACTATCTCTAAAATCAAGATTTGTTATTTCTATTGATTTTTTTTGTATAGCTAAACAATAATCAACAGTTCTTTTTCTTAACGAATCTACAAAATCAGTTTTGCCTACCGGAACATTATATTCGTCTTTAGAATTAAACCTTAAATAATGATTAAAACCATATATCAATAATACAAATAATTTATTGATATCTTTATCTTTGTTGTAATCTTCTTTTAATTTGTTGAATGAATCTTTATTATATAGAGAAAGACCCTCATGTCTTTTTTCTGGATATTTTTCTTTTCCTTCATAGAAAGTATTAGTCAACCCATATTCATTTATTATACTATCAGCAATTTTAATTATGTTTTCCGCTTTGTTCTCTTGAAAATACCTTAATAACTCTAGAATATAAGTGTTTTTATCATTAAGATAAACATTTTTTATATTAGAAGCAAGAGAAATAATAGCACTTCCGCAAAAGATTTCATGTATATTTTCTATATTTGACGGAATTAAACTAATTATTTTTTCACTAATTCTAGACTTATTTCCTTGATAATTTATTGGCGAATATAACATTTTAATCTCTCCATTGCCTTTTTATAATATGTTTCATCTAATTCTGAACCAATAAATATTCTATTATTCTTTAAACAAGCTTCTGCAGTAGTTGCTGATCCGGCAAATAAATCTAAAACAATATCTCCTTCGTTAGTATGAACTTTAATTATATCTTCCATTAACTTTAAAGGCTTTTGAGTTGGATGAATTCTCTTTTCTCCACCACTAACACTTGCACATTGATATATTGGTTTTAAATATGACACATCGTCTGGTTTATTAAATGTCCACTTACCACCATCTTTAACTGCCCATATTGCCAATTCAAAATCGCCAACATATCTTCTGTTTGTGTTCCTTGGCATTGGATTTGGTTTTACCCATCTAATAACATCTTTCATTGAAAAACCTTGTTTATCTAATTCTTGTACTATAAATGAAAAGTTTTTCCAATCATTAAAGATTATCATAGATCCTCCATCCTTAATAAGTGGAGCACATAATCTAATCCATTCTTTTTGATTAAAATTATAATCCCATTCACCATAATCCATACCTGCACGTCCCATATTACTAAATCCTAATTGGTGTTTCCTACTAACTCCATATGGGGGATCTGTTATAACAGCATCAACTTTAACTTTATTTTTTTTCAATTCTTTTATTAAAATTTTATAATCAACATTTTTAAAATTTAATTTATCCATATTCTTTTCCTTCATTTTCATTATAACATATATTATTTAAATTTTTACTTTATTTTCTAAAATTTTTTTAATTTTTAGGTATTCATTGTAATCTATAACAATGCTGACAGGTTTACTATTTTTTATTATCAAAACAGGTTGATTAGATGAACTTGTAACAGCTTCAGAAGTTTTACCTCTGCTCAATTCTCTTATACTATAGGTTTTTGACATATCATTGTAATTATATTTCATAAACACGCCTCCGTTAAACATGTAACTATATTACAAAATGTCTTGACAATTGTCAAGACATTTTACTATAAAACAAAGTCGATATTACAAATTATATCGACTTTTAAATTTATATATTTAAAAATTATGTTAAATGATAAAATTTTGCGTTAATCATTTTCATCAAGAGGTTTTTTTCGATAAACATCTATAGGTTGATTATCTTTATTTTTCCAAGTTATCCAACCGTTTGCCGCATGTCCAACAACTAATGCAGCCGCCATTGAAGGCGCAGAACATTCAATATCTTCTAGTAAAATACCGCTATCGTCTAACTGCATTGTTTTTCTCGCAGAAATCCAAGTTGGAGTTTTATATTCTTTATAAGGTGCAATTTTTGAACCCTTTTTAAGAATAATTATACCATTAGCAACTGTCATTTTAGCATTAACAGTTTGGTTTGTTTCTTTTATTTTTCTACTTAGTACATACTCACCATCTGGAATCATTTGACTTTGCACAATCTCTGTTGCTTTTTCAAAAACTTCTTGCTTTGTTTCTGTTGTAGGATAAACTTGTTTACCGGACAATGAAGATAATAATTGTATCGTTTTGTTTAAATCTAATGAAAATAACTCAGTGTTACCAACTCGACTTTTTGCAAAAATGTCATCTAACAGTTGTTCAACGTCTTCATGGTTTTCTATTTCTATTGCAAATTGTCTTTGTAATCCACCGACATTGCGATAACCATTTTCTTCTAGGTTCCTCATTCTTGCCTGAAAATTAGTAGTCCTACCAATTTTTATTAACCCCGGGACTATTGTTGAACATACATATATTATACCTTTTGACATAATTTCTCCTTTAATTTATGATTATATTCTCATTTAACATAAAAGTTAGATATATTATAACACACTTTTATATAATTTGTATAAATTTATAAAAGAAAACATTTTATTTTTCATCTAAACCAAGTAATCTATCTGCAGAAATATCTAATGCCAAACAAATCGCTTTGATACTGTCGTATCCAGGTTTACTTTTACCTTTTAACCACTCACTAACTTGACTTTGCTTTAACCCTATCTTTTCAGCAAGTTGAGATTGATTTAAGTCAAAATCTATCATTATATCTTTTAGAATATCTATAAAATCCATAGTATCGCACCTCTTTCACTATAATTTTATAGAATTTTCTATATAAATACTTGAACTATAGAATATTCTATACTATAATAGGATTATGGATAATAGAAAATTCTATACATGTTGCTTTACAGGTCATAGACTAAGCAAATTGCCATGGAGATACAATGAACAGGGTGTTAAATTTTTGCTGTTTAAAATAAGATTAAGAAAAACAATAAAACAAGCAATTAAAAGTGGTTATAAATACTTTATCTCAGGCATGGCATTGGGCTCAGATATAATTTGTGCAGAAATCATTTTGGAACTAAAGAAAAAACACTCTAACATAGAGCTAGAGTGTGCTATTCCCTGCACCAATCAAACCGAAAAATGGTTTGGATACAGTTTAAAAAGATATCAAAACATATTATCTAAAGCAGATAAAGTTACTTATGTATCTTCGGTTAAGTATTTTAGTGGTTGTATGATGAAACGAAACAACTATATGATTGAAAATTCTTCTTTGTTAATCGCAGTTTATAACGGTTCGCCAGGTGGAACTAAACAAACCATTGAAAAAGCAAAACAAAAAGGATTAGATATAAACATCGTTGAACCATAAAAAACTAGCAAAAATTATTTTTTAAATGTCTTTTGCTGTAATACCCAATGTAGTTTTCTTTATTTCAATTCCACTATTAATAAAAATAATATTATCTTTTCTTTTTTTAATTATTGAAAAATTTACTTCTAGTTCATAAATATTATCTAACATATCTTGCATTAATATTGCCACATAATTTATTGTATCTTCATACTTAAATCTGAAATTATTTAATAGTGATAGAGATTCATTTTTGGGCAATACTTGACCATAATCATATATATGAAAATCATTATTAACTCTAAATCCTCTTACTACCACATGTGAATAATCGGAATTATCAAGTAAAATTTGAGGCAAAACATATGCCGATTTCGATGCTTCTGATTTTTTTAAAGATCCTCTAGCATTGTTACTATATAACACCTTTTTTATTGAATTATCCAACCTTATATCTGTTGTTTCTGGATCACAAATAAATACAACAGGTTTTGCTTTTTGTTCTTCTTCTTTTCTTTTTTCTAATTTATTATGATTTATAGTCCAAGCAACACCTACAAGTGTTATTCCTCCTCCAATAATGGACGAAAACAACACAATTAATGAATTAAATATAGTATTATCTTCCAAACCATAAGAACTAGCGTAAATAGATATGTATCCTAAAATAACAAAAATCAATGAGAATATAATAGTTTTTGTTATATTTGTATTTTCAGATAAGCAGCCATTAATAATAACAAATAATGAATAAATTTCAAAAAAAATCACACCTGAAATAAATAAAGTATCCGCAGTCTTTGCGTCTGTTTTTAAAACTATTAATGATAATATAATCAATACCAAAGACACCACTAAAGGCCAAATTAATTTACTATTTTTTAATGTTCCTTTAATTAATTTATAAACAAGAATGCTTAGGAAAATCACCACTACTAAACAAATAGCAACATTTAGTATAACTCCAAATATCGATTGAGCATATTTAATGCTTAATGATGATAATAAAAAACAAACAATAACAGGTATTGCAAAATATGTATTAAATTTATCCATAAATGTTTCAAACTTCTTTTTCATAGGTTTACCTCAAAACCATTATAACATAAATTTGCATAATTTCATCAAATTTAACTAAATTTCTTCCTGACAACACTTGATGTTCGGTTTTAGGCGAGTTTAGATGATTTTAAGTGGGAAAAGTAGGTGCTTTGGTGGGTTTAAATGGGGCTTTTGTTGTCAACTGTTGTCAAATTTTTGAAAATTGACAACAATTGAGATATTTTGGAGTAACAAAAAACACAGGAAATATAAGAGTTTCCTGTGCTTTGAGTTCAAGTCTCGTTTGGGTAAAATTCAATACTTGGTAAGGCGGAGGTCACGGGTTCAAGTCCCGTCATAAGCTCCATAAAAAACTCTTCAAACTGTTTTTAGTTTGGAGAGTTTTTGTTTTTATTCGTAATCTTCAGCATTAAACCAATCTGGTGCAGAAAAGTCCCCTGCTCTTGTAACATTGACAATGGTGTCATACAACTGTTCACTGCCAGTGCAACACGAAACAGTCATTTCAATTTTTGTAATTTCATTTGATTTGTCAAAATAAATTTTCAAATCCACTTTTCCTTCATCTTTGTTTCGTTGCAGTTCGTCACCTTCACCAAACACACCTTCTGAACCAATGCCCATTTCTTCAACCTTCGCAGAAACATAATCCACATAATTTGGCATATTTACATCCATTGTATAAATATAACCATCATCTGTTGTAGTTTTTGCAACTTCGCTGTTGTAAATAGAATCAAAAGCCTCATCAAGGAACAACAAATCAACATAAACACAATCAAGTGTCATCAAAATCAATCCAAAATAAGAAGATTGGAAGTCTGTTATTGTTTCAGAATCGTTAAGATAAACATTTTCGCCATCATAATAAGCGGCACTTTCGCTTGAACCCAACGAATATTTAGTCCAATCAGCCCCTACCCTTTGCACATAACCATCAATTGCAGTGCCATAATCAAAATTTCCAACCATTTTAACTTTGGAATTTTTCAATCTAGCAAAAATATTTCTATTTCCTTGGCTTTCAACACTATTTCCCAAAACCATTTGTCCTGAAACATCTTCAATTTTCAATGCTTCAACGATAGTTTCTTTTGCCGTTGCCAATGAAATGGTAGAATTATTCCCCGAATTTCCACATCCAGTAAGTGAGCAAATTGACAAAACAAAC
This sequence comes from Clostridia bacterium, assembly GCA_017452445.1. Lineage (GTDB taxonomy): Bacteria > Bacillota > Clostridia > Christensenellales > UBA1242 > Caccovivens. The sequence continues at coordinate 209,691 of JAFTMH010000003.1, read as the reverse complement.
ACGAAAGCAAGAGTTGAAAACAATTTTCCCTTTTTCATAATCCCCCAGCATCAGTATAACACACAATTTCAATTGCACAAACAAAAACAATAGCAAAATCGTATAACTTTTTTCAAAAAAATGTTACAATACTCGTAAAGGAGAGTGGATCTTAGAGTTCACTTTTTTTATTTAACCAAAACTCATTCTACAACAACTTTTAAGAATGTCTTTTTCCCCTTTTTAACAATCATTTCAGTTGCCTTTTTAAGACAAATATTTTTTGTTACATCAGCAATTTTTTCGTTGTCAATTGATATTCCACCTTGTTCAATCAGCCTTCTTGCTTCGGATTTTGATGCAGTTATGCCGATTTGTGTCAAAAATTGCAAAATTTCAACATTTTCTTCGCCTTTAACAGCAACAGTAGGCATATTTTCGACAGCAGTGCCACCAGCCCCAAAAAGAGCATTTGCAGCCTCTTTTGCCTTTTGCGCTTCTTCTTCGCCGTGAACAAGTTTTGTAACTTCAAAAGCCATCAACTTCTTCGCACCGACAATGTCGCATTTGCACATTTGTTGAATTTGGCCAACATCAAGTTTTGTAAAAAATCTGAGCAACCTTTCAACATCAGCATCAAGACAGTTGACAAAGTGTTGAAAAAACTCAAAAGATGATGTTTTTTCTCTTGAAACCCACAAAGTTCCCTTTTCGGTTTTACCCATCTTAACCCCTTCAGCATTTGTAAGAAGTGGACAAGTAAGCCCCATCATCACAGGTCTTGGCGAGCCATCTTTGAAGTTCATTTTTCTTGACAAATCAACCCCTGCAACAATGTTTCCCCACTGGTCAGAGCCGCCAATTTGAAGCACACAATCCCTTTTGTCGTTTAAGTGCACAAAGTCAAATGCTTGCATAAGCATATAGCCCATTTCCATAAAGGTCAATCCACCCTGTTTCAAACGGTTTTTGTATAAATCTTTGCCAAGCATTTCGTTTACATTGAAATGCACCCCAACTTCTCGCAAAAAATCGATAAACGAAACAGGTTTAAGCCAATCAGCATTATCAACAATCACCGCCGGATTTTCGCCATCAAGCCTAACAAATCTTGACAGCAATTTTTTGATTTCTTCGGCGTTTCTTGCCACCTCTTCTTTGCTCATCATCTTTCGCATATCTTTTTTGCCACTTGGATCGCCAATCAAGGCTGTTGCTCCACCAACAAGCACAATGCACTTGTGTCCACAATCCTGTAAAATCCTTGCCATTTGAAGCCCAAAAAAGTGCCCAATGTGCAAATCATCAGCAGTAGGGTCAATGCCAATGTAAAATGTTATCGGCTTTTCTGCCAACAGTTTTTTAGTTTCTTCCAAATGGGTTGTTTGAAAAACAAACCCTCTTTTTTGCAATTGTTCAAAAGCATTATTTTCAAATTTCATAATATTTCTCCTTAATTATTTTATCATAGTCCTTTTAAAATATCTAAACCATTTGCCCTTAAAACAAGGGCATAAATTTTTCTAAACCAAATCATTTTTATTCTCCTTAAAACAAAAAAAATCTGCCACACAGCATGGTGGCAGACCCCTCGTATAAAAAGAAAACTGCCACACAACAAACTTGCTGTATGACAGAATGATTAAATTTTTCTTGCGACAAAACCTTCTACATACAGCAATCTAGATGTAGTAGCCATAATATGAAGTTTGTGCAAACAAAAATCTCATAATTTCTCCTTGTTATGTTTTTATGTTACACCCAAACTCAAACCTTGTCAACAGTTTTTTTTATTTCTTTCTTCTTTTGAAAACGCTTTTGCGATCGCCAATCAAATAGAAAAGATTGAAATAAACAATTATAAACACAACATAAAGTGCAATGTAAGTTGTATAATTCAAACCAATCATTGCTTGAATTTCGCCACCTGGCATAAAATACATAGGGTCAGCGTAAATCTTCAAAACATAGATTTGCAAGATTGAATAAATATACAATGCAATCAAATAAATTGCCTCTTTCCAACTGCCCTTGTATCTAAATTCTGTAAAACCAAGAGTGATGAAAAGCAATGAAGAAACAAAAAACAATGAGTGAGTGATGATTGAATAATAGTTTTCAAAAACATACACTTCTTTGTTGAACCCAGCACCTGGATATGCAAAGAAAATAATTCCACAAAGAATGCCCAAAATGCTTGCAAAGTTGTAAAGTGATTTTTTGTTGAAAACAACTGCAATGACAACAGCCCAGCATGCGATTGCACAACCAGGTCTTGGCAACAAGATATACATAATTTTTGTAAAATCAGGATTTGGTGCATTTATAAATCCAACAACTCTTCTTACAATGCCAAAAGCCAAAATGATTGCTGCAAAAATCCAAAGCAAAATTCTTTTTGCTTTTTCGCTTTTCTTTCTAAACAACAACGAAAGCAAAACCACTGCAACAGCGCACACTGCCAATGTCACAATATGTTGCCAGCCCCACGCACCATCAATTGTTGGGTTTGGCGAATACGAACTATAAAGCCATTCTTTAAAAGACATAGCAAACCTCCCTTATACTGTCAGTATAACACAGAGTTTCAACAAAATCAAACTTTCAATAAAATTATTTTTATTCTTTGCTTACTTCTTCCAGTTCGTCAAGCACAACTCCATCAACATTTTCTTCTTGAGTTTTTGTTTGAAGATCTTCAAATGCTTCGATGCTTGTTTGATCTTTGTGTTCGATTTTCTTCCATTTTACAGGCACAAAAATGCCAATAAAGAAGTTTGGAATGTTTACAAAATCAAAAAATGGCAAGCAGAGCAAATACAAAAACATCTTCCATGGGCCACATTTGTAGTTTTTTCTTTCTCTGATTGCAACAAGAAGCCCTGTCATAAACGAAGAAAGATAGAAAGTGCCAAGCCCAATGCCAATTGCTTTAAGCCAAACAAGCCATGGCAATGGAACGCCTTGCGCAAGCGAAACAATTGCTGAAGTAACAGGATAAATTGCCCCAATCAAAATTGTAAACAATTGATAAGGGAAAACATACCAAAAACAATCCCAGCATGCCCAACGGTCTGCAAAAGTGCGTTTTTTCTTAAACATGCCTGCAAAAAGCCCACCACTCTTTTTGACAAAACAAACAAGTCTGCCTCTCATCCATCTCAATCTTTGTCTGAGCACAATGCGCAAATTTGTTGGTTGTTCGTCATAATGGATTGCATATTCGTTATACCAAACTTTTTCACCCTTTGCCACCATGTCCATTGTGCCCTCGGTATCTTCTGCAAGTCGGTGATATTTCCAGCCATCAAGCAAAAGTTCGCTCGCAAAGCAGTGGCCAGGGCCAGCAATATGCGTTGACAAGCCAAGCAACTGTCTTGGTCTATGGCTCATCAAAGATGTTCTGCAAAAATGAATGCTGTTGTATGCAGTGCATGGGTTTGTCGCAAAGTTTTTAGTTCTTCTATAACCAACACAAATTTTTGCGCCTGCACAGAGAGCGTTGTTCATTTCAAGCACGCAATTTGGGTCAACAACATTGTCTGCATCAAAAATCATATAGGCATCAAAACTGTCAATCCCATAGTCTTTTTTGATGTTGTCAAGCAAAAATTCAAGCGCCCAACCTTTTCTCTTTTTGGTTTCGTCAAATCTTTCGTAAACAATGGCACCTTTTTCACGAGCAATTTGGGCTGTTTTGTCGGTGCAGTTGTCTGCGACAACAAAAACTGTTATCAACTCTTTTGGATAGTTTTGTTGATTTAAACTTTCAACAAGATTGCCAATAACTTTCTCTTCATCTCTTGCAGCAATCAAAATGCCAAATTTCTTTCTCTCGCCAGTATCTTTGTATCTTTTAGCTTTCCAAAAAACACCCACAAACAAATATACAAATTTATATGCAACACAAAATGCAAGTGCGTACAACACCCATTTTGTGATTTCGTTGAGCAACTCCATAATTACCTCTTCGCTAGTTTATTTTTTTGAGTATACCCCCCCCGCAACAAAAAGTCAAACAAAACACTACTGTTTTTCATTTTAAGGCACATTTGGTCTGCTCGTTAAAAAAAAGACTGCAGATGCAGTCTTTCAATTTTATTTTATAGTTTTTGTTGAAGTTGTTTTCTTTGCTGCTGTTGTTTTCTTTGTCGCAGTTTTTCTTGTTGAAGTTTTTCTTGTTGAAGTTTTTGGCTTTGTTTCTGTTTCAACCTTTGCTTCTTCAAGTTTTTCTTCATTGACTTCAACTTTATCTTCAACCTTTTCGTCTTCAGTTGCGATTGCTTCAGTTTCTGTTTCAACAACTTCTGTTGTTTCGGCAACTTCAGGTTTTGCATCTTCTTTTGTTTTTGTAAAGAGCAACGCAGATGCAAGCAAACATTGCGCTGGATAATATGTCACAAGACACAAAATATCAAACACAATGTTGTTTGTTGGCAAGAAAACATCAAGCAAAAGCATCAAATCAGAGAAGAAGAACAATCCGCTTCCAATCACCAACAAAATATTTTTGAGATTTCTTTCTCTGATAAGGTTTGCAGTTGCCTTTCCAAGCATAGTAGAGATAACAAACGCATAAATCACAACAACTGCTTCCATCATGTTTGATCCAAAATCAAACGCTTTGACACAAGTCACAATAAGTGTAGAAACAATTGCCAACAAACCGCAAATCACAAAATCAAGAAGTTTGTATTTTTGTGCAAAACAATATGCTACAAAATAGAAAATATGTCCCACTGCAAAAAGTGCAGCACCAATCATAAATTCGATATTAAGCAAAATGTCGCCAAGCATTGAGAAAAACAATCCCACAAGCATAAAGATTGCAAACATTCTTTCTTTTGTTTTTGTTTTGAGTGCATAAACAAGATTGACTGCGCCAAGTGTAACAAACAAAGCACTTGTCAAACTTTTAAGCAACAATCCCCCAAATGCCATATAGCAAGCATCACCAATCAACACTGCCAAAATCAACAAGGCATCAACGATATAAAAAGTCTTTTTCATTTAGTTCTCCTATTTCAATCTGTTTTTATTTTGAAATTTTGTAATATATGTATTCCAACTGATCAGCATCCAAAAGTTTTGGCACTGGATAAAGTGGATTTCCTTCCTTTGCTGCTGTATAAGCAAGCTCAGAAATGTCTTCAACCTTGATTTCTGCAATCTTTTTAGGTATGTTCATCTGTGCATTCATCTCTTCTATCTTTTCAATAAAGAGTTTTGCACCTTCTTCTTTGCTAGTGTTTTTGTCAAACAATCCAACATAAAGCCCCATCTTCCACAACTTTTTGTAAATTTTTTTGCCATACTCTTTCAAAACATAAGGCAAAATGATTGCATTTGCAAGTCCGTGAGCAACATTATATTTCCCACCCAACGAGTGAGCAATTGCATGCACATATCCCACATATGATCTTGTGAATGCCAAACCAGCATCATAAGCTGCCTTAAGCAAAATTTCTCTCTTTTCAAGTTGCTTGCCGTCATTGTAAACATCAACAAGGTTGTCCATAATGGCTTTTGTTGCAGAAAGTGCACACGCTCTTGTCTGTTTTGTTGTGCTTCTGCCAATGTATGCCTCAACAGCATGTGTCAAAGCATCCATGCCTGTTGTCGAAGTGATATGTTTTGGAAGCCCCACTGTCAACTCTGGTTTCAAAAGTGCGTAACTTGGAATAAGTGGAAAATCATTGATTGCATACTTGTGTCTTGTTTCGCTGTCAGTGATCACTGCAGCCAATGTTGTTTCACTTCCTGTGCCAGCCGTTGTTGGCACTGCAATCAAGGTTGGGATTTTTTTTCTTACCTTGAGCACCCCTTTCATCTTTTTAAGGGATTTTTTAGGTCTTGCAACCTTTGCCCCAACTGCCTTGGCACAATCCATCACAGATCCACCACCAAAAGCAATCAATCCAGCACAATTGTTGTCGTTGTAAATTGTCAAAGCCTCTGCAACATTTTGTGTTGTTGGGTTTGGCACAGTGCCATCATAAACACAAAGTTTCACCCCAGAGGCAACAATTTTGTCTTCAAGTTCTTTGGTCAAACCAAGTCCCCTAATACCCTTGTCAGTGACCAACAAAACTGTTTCAATCCCCTTTTCTTGCAACACAGCAACAACATCGTCATCTGTCTTCAAGATTTTTGGTTGTCTGTAAGGCAAAAGTGGCAACATAACCCTAAAAGCCCCTTGATAAACTCTGCAATAAAACCTCTTAAAAACATTCATAATCTATCCCCCCTTGTTTTTAAAACACTTTTTCGCAATGTCAAAAGTTGCATAAAAACACTTCTTCTTTATTTATTATATATCACTCACAAAAAAATTTCCAAACAAAAAAAGCACCAAAACGGTGCTTTTGTCTAACAAGTGCCAACCTTTGTGTTGTCTTTTTGTCTGTCTTGCAATTCTTCAATAGGGTGTTCGCATTCTTCAAAACGATAATCCTGACCAAACCTGTCGACAAATTCTTTAATTACCAAATGGCTTGCAACATTGCTTGGTGACACATTGACAGTTTTCAAATGTTTTTCAAATCGGTTGTTTTCTGGCAATTCACACACAGGCACATATTCTTCGCAAACGCTTGTGTATCCCACCGTTTGCAAAACCTGTCTTATATACTCTTTGTTTTCGCCAAACTTCAAAAGTTTTGGAAATTCGCCGCTTCCAACAACACTTTCAGCATCTTTCTTTTCATATTTTTTAAGCATTTGACTTGCCAACTTAAGGTGCGCAACTTCCATTTCAAAATGTTCTTTCCAAATCTCTGTGATGTGCTCGTCTGTTTCGTATTTCATCATCGAATAATACAAATAACACTCAGTATATTCGTGCATCACCCATTGTTCGAGCCAAGTGCAAGTTGGATCTTTCAAACTTTCATATTGTGTGACATGCTCTTCTTCGACCATGCCAATTTCACTAAACAATTTGCGTCCCAAGTCGTTTTTATAAAATTGCGCCACATTCATATAATAATTCATCGTTTGTTGTTCTGCCGCTGTGATAATCCCTCCCACGAGTTTTGTGTAAGGATCTGCCTTTTTTGCATTCATCGCAAATCTCACATTGTCAATTGGGTGTCGATGCTCGTTTATTGTCGGTCTGCCAGGCATAATCTCCGTAAACTTTCCAACCATAACATCTGCATCAATGTCAAAATCCATCTTAAGCAAATTTGAAAATCTATACAAATGATCAAAATCTTCAAGCAATGCAAAATCAAGTGCATTTTTTGCGTTTTGATCTTCAACATTTTGTGCCAAAATTGCAGTCAAATCAACAGCAAGTTGCTCGTATGCAATTGTGGTTTCCAAAATATTTTCATCAATCGGCTTAAGTGCAGCAATCCTCTTTTGTTGTTGCTGCTCTTGATTTCGCACCAAAGCAATCACTCTTCTCAAATCGTTGTCATTGCAATTTCTTGCAAATTGATGCAAAAACCAGTTTGATTCAAACTCCGTGCCATTCATCAAAATTATTCTTGTTTTTGTGTATGGCGACACATTGTTTTTGTCGTATGGCTTTGGATACATCTGTTTCCAGTTCATAAAACAATCTTCAACATCTTTTGATTTCGCTTCAAATGGGTTCATATTTTCTCTCCTTTTCACAAGTTGATAATTGCCATCTATATTTGTTTTATTCACAAGCACGACAATATGTTCGATCTGCAACATTTCAACAAAAAAACAGGCAATTTGCCCGTTTTTTTTACATAAATGGAGATGCCAATCTAAAAACCCCTGCAAGCACACGATTTGACAACTTGTTTCTTCTTCTGTTTTTGACAGTCACTTCACAACTTTTTGCAAATGTGTCTTGATAATCTTTTTCAATATCGCTCAAAACTTGATTGTCGTTGGTGTATACCCCACTTTCAAATTGTTGACAAAAACTTCTTTGATCAAAGTTGATTGATCCAACAACTGCACTATATTCTGTCAAACACATTTTTGCGTGCACAAAACTGTGCGTCATCGTAAACACCCTAACACCTGCATCAAGCAATCTTTCTGCGTTGTTGCGTGAGACGATGTAAACATATTTTTTGTCTGCAACATCTGGCAAAACAATCCTTACATCAACCCCACTTCTTGCCTTGTTTTTAAGCAAATCCAAAATTGTGTCATCTGGGATAAAGTATGGTGTCATAATCCAAACTTTTTCTTGTGCATTTGCAATCATGTTGATGTAAACATCTCTTGCAATCGCTGGTTTATAATCAATCCCATCAACAAATGGAGCGACCACTTGTTTGTTTGAAAATGTTTGTGCCAGATTTAGGTGTTTTTCATAATCTTGTTCTTCTTTTGTCAAAAACTCCCATTGTCGCAAAAAGGCCAAAACAAAGGCATTGACAGCATTTCCCTCAATTTTGATTGCCGTATCTTTCCAATAGCCGTGCATGCGTTTTTCATTGACATATTCGTCTGCCAAATTAGCGCCACCAGTATAACCTATTTTTCCATCAACAAGCACAAACTTTCTGTGATCTCTGAAGTTGAGCGCCATACTAAACACAGGGATCATCTTGTTGTAAGATCTGAGTTTGATGCCCATTTTTTTGATTCTGCGCTTTGTCTTTCTTTTGAAAGTGCCATAACTGCCCATATCATCATAGATAATGCGCACATCAACACCTTGATCAACCTTTTCTTTCAAAATTTTTAAGGTCTTTTCAAGCAAAACTCCGTCTGAAATGATATAAAATTCAATAAAGATATATTTTTCTGCTTTTGCAAGATCTTCTAAAACATCATCAAACATTTTTGCGCCACTTGGGTAATACTTCGCCCTTGTGCCGTCGTATGCCACAAATTTGCCTATGTTTTGCAAATATTTGCAATCAGAAGCAACCTTTTTGTCCACTTTTTCAAACGAAAGTTGCTTGTCGATATGTTTGTCGGTTTTTGCATATATTTTCTTGTATCTCTTTTTTGATGGAACAAACAAAATGTGCTCGTCTGATGCAAAAAACAAGATATAAGCAAACATGAAACAAACGAGCAAAAAGAAAATCCAAACACCCTTGATCAACCCATTCTTGTCAGAAGACAACACATAAATACAAGTCGAAACACTGATGATTATTGATGCCAAAGACAACCATTGAAACAATTCGTGCAAATACATATACGACAGCATCAACACAACAAATTGCAAAAAGATTGTCAACAACAACCAACAAGTTTTCATAAAACCAAAAGCATTAAATTCGGTTTTAATTTTTACAGCATCAAACCCAGGAGCTTGAGAGACTTTGCCGATTTTCACTTCATTAACATCTTTCATCTTCAACCTCCCTATATTGTTTTGCTTTGTTTCTCATTGTTTGCAAATCTTGAAGAATTTTTTCATTTTCTTCTTTAAATTGTTGTTTTTCCTTTGCAATCAAATGCTTTGCAATATATGCGTCCAGCGCCAAAATGCACAAACTGACAACACAAGCACCTACGCCAAGCGCCAAAAATGTTGGCTTATAGTGCAAGCACGCAAGCATAAGCACCCCAGAAAGCAACATATACAACCCCAAAATGCACAACGAAACCCCAAAAATCAACGACTTGAAGTATTTTCTTCTTTCAATTCTTCCCAACTTGTTTAGGTGGTGTTCCATGTGGATTTGAAGCAATTGCAAATCATCTTTATTGTTGATTTTGTGTGGTCTTTCAAAAGACAAGTCCACCAAATCTTCGTATCTTTTGTTTTCTTCCTGGGCAGTTTTTTGCCAACCCAAACTCTCATAACATTCTTCAACAAGATTCAATTTGCTTTTTTTTGCATACAAATGCAAATTGTCTTTATCTTCCATAAGCAACTCCAATTTTATTTTTCTTTAAGCAATTTAATTTTTCTGGCAGAACCTGCAATCATCACAATGCCAAGAGCAACAATCAACATCGCAACCCCAGCACCTGAAAGAGCGTTTGCAAGCGTTGGGTCAACACCTTGCCCAAATGCCTGCAACAATGCTGTTTGCAAAGCAAGCAACGAAACCAAAGCACTTGCCAAATTTAGGTTTCTTATCGACTGAATCGTGTGATCATGATTTTCTCTTGCCTTGACAAAATTTACAATCGACATTGTCAATTTGTAAAATGTGTAAGTCGCCATCACATAAATCATAATGCCTGCATATTCAAACCCTTGATTTGCCACCACCATCTGAGCCACAGCCCCAGAAAGTGCAACTGTCAAAGCAACCAAATACCAACCACATCTGCCATAAGACTTTATCTGGTCGATCAAGAATTGTTTTTCATCTTCAATTCCCTTTCTCTTGTTGTATTTTATCAAAATTCCCGCTTTAATGCAACTAAGTGAAACATAATAAAGTGCAAGAGCACCATACCAAATGGATTGCCCCAAAATCGCAAGCACTGCCATGCCAACTGCATAAGCGACATTGATTGCAAAACTGACAGAAGTTGAAACCAAACTTCTATACCCAAAGTTTTGGATATATTTTCTAAAATGCTTGTTTTTCATTGCACTGTCCATACATTTTTGCTTGATTTTTGGAGCAAACAAAACAATCAAATAAACCAAATATGCAAGCACAACAAAAGCTACAACAAAAATGATATACACCCAAAAATCAAAAATCTGCAAAGCCGCCAAAACAACAGTGCCTGCAATCACAATCACCGACACAGCCACCCACAACCAAGCAAACCACACTTTTGGTTTAAGAAAAAAATTCAACAGTTTGTCCAATCAAACACTCCTCTTTTTGCCAACTTTCAATTGTCAAAATGCTTTTTTCAGATATATAATATCACATGCAAAAACAATTGTTAAAATCATTTTTTCCAAAAAAACGATTACTTCAACAAATGTGTTTTGTTTGTTTATAAAAATTTTTCAAAAAAATAAAAATTATCTGTTGCAAAGTCAAATTTTTCGTGTTATAATCACCAAGTTTTTAGGAGTAAAAAATGAAAAATGTTATCTTTGATTTTATCGGAATTATCGCAGATGTAAACTATGTCAAACTCGCTCTCGACCTTCCAATTACACAAAAAGTAAGTGCATTTAGAATTTTCCTTTCAATGAAGAAAAATCCTTCCCTTAAAAGTGCATTCAACTATTATCAAAAAGGATTGATTGATTCGCAAGAGTTGTATTTGGAAGCCAAAAAAGTTTGTCCAAATTCTGCTTATGTTGTGCCAGAACTTTTGAAACGACTTCCAAAATACATAAAAGTCAACGAAAATGTAATTTCAATGGCAGCAAGACTTCGCAAAAACGGAATTCGCACTTTCATTATGTCAAATGCAATCCCAGAGACCGAAGCAGTTATGAAAAACTATAACCTTTCAGCAGCATTTGAACAAGTGTTTTTGTCAAACCAACTCGGTATGAAAAAACCAGAAGAAGCAATGTTTGCTCATGCCATTGAAAACTACAATCTCAATCCAGAAGAAACAATTTTGATTGATGACACAAAGAAAAATCTTCTCTCGGCACAAAGAGTTGGCATCAGACCAATCTGTTGCAAAAACACAACACAAGTTTGCGACACAATAAAAAAGTTGTTTAGACCACTTTTCCCAAAACAAAACTGTGTCTCAGAACGAACAAAATAACATTTTTCAGTTTAGATACAAAATAAAAAAAGAAGGTAAAACCTTCTTTTATTTTTTCTTTTTCTTATCTTTTTTTCTGTCTTTTTTGTTTGACTTGTTTTCTTTTTCTTCTTCTGCTTGTCGCAATTTGTTTTGCTTGTTGATTTCGTGTGATTCAACAACCATTTGTTCCATACGGTCCATACAAGAATCGTGGTCAAATTTGCCAGCACTTGCAAGATATTTTTCTTCAACGGCCGCCCTTTCTTCTGGGTGGTCAATCCAATAGTCGATCACTCTTGCAAGATCCTTTGGATCTCTATTTTTGAACAAACATCTCTCATCAACTGCAAACTCTTTGATTGCAGCAAGTTTTGAGTCAGAAACAACAGTCAATTTGCCACAAGCAATGCCTTCAAGACACGCAATGCCTTCAAGTTCCACTTCGGCAGAATGGCAATACATATCGCTGTAATTTATCACATCAACAATCTTGTCTCTTGGGATAGTTCCAAACATTGGTTGATTTGGAAGTTTTTTAGCAAGTTTACGATATTTTTTTTCTTTTGGACCTTGTCCGGCAAAAATAAGTTGAATTTTGTCCTTATGCTTTGAATGATAAATTGCTTTGATGATTGTGTCTTGTGATTTTTCTCTGCCATAACGGCCAATCATCATAATGACAAACTTGTCTTTGTATTCTTCCGGTTTTTCAACATCTCTTTTTGTCACATAAGAGTGCACCCCATTTGAAATGATTCGAGCAGGAGTTTTGTGTTTTATGTTTTTTTCAAACATATCGCAAATAAACTGTGTTGGATAGTGGATCAAATCCATATATTTGTAGCATTTGTTGTAAATAAACTTGTAAACAGCCTTGTTTGCCAAACCAACTTTGTTGAGTTTGATATGCGAAGTAAAGTTCTCTGCTTGCATATGAAACCCAGCAGTTGTAGAAATGCCCATTTCCTTTGCCATCTTTGTTGCAGCAATACCCAAAATAAGAGGCACCATAATATGCACATGATCAGCCCCTTCAAGTGCTTCTCTCAACACTTTTTCGTCCGTTTTGGCAATAACAACACCAACCTTTTTGATATACTTGTTGAGAAGTTTGCCCAAACTTAAAACAGGCACAACATAATATCCTTCTTGTCCTTTTTTGTCTTGATCTGCACACAAAATACGCACATCGTGGCCTTTTGCTTGCAAAGTTCTAATAAGATTCATAGCTGCAACGGTTTGACCGTTTGTTTCTTCGCCAAGCACATCACAAACAACTGTAATAATCATAAATACCTTCTTTTGTCAAATTGTTTTTTTAGATAGTTAAAAGTTTTTAACTATATCATCATAAGTATAGCAAATCATTTTGCCATTTGTCCAACAAATAAAGCCCATTTTGTTGCAATAAAAAAGACAAGCACAAAATTTGCTTGTCTTTGATAGAAAATTTTTAGTTATTCCAGTTCCAATCAGCGATTTCTGGCATATCAACACCATGTTCTCTAATGTAAGCATCATGTGCTTTAAGTTTTGCATTTATAATTTTTGAAACCTTTGCAACCTTTTCTTTTGGAAGGTCAACATATTTGAGTGCTTTAAGAAGCAAGTGATATCTATCAATATGGTTTCTCACCTTCATGTCAAAAGAAGTTGTAATTGTGCCTTCTTCCATATAACCTGACACATGCAAGTTTTGATTGTGTCTGTCGTATGTGAGCATATGGATAAGTTGAGCATAACCGTGGAAATTGAAGATAATTGGCTTATCCTTTGTAAACAACTTGTCATATTCTGCATGAGAAAGTCCGTGTGGATGTGCTTTTTCTGACATAAGTTTTGTCAAATCGACAACATTGACAAATCTTACATTGAGTTCTGGCAAATATTCTTTAATCAAAGAGATAAGTCCCAATGCTTCTGTTGTTGGAGCATGGCCACAGCAAGCAACAACAAGGTCAGGTTTTTTGGAGTTTCCAACCCCAGCCCAAGTCCATTCGCTTGCACCTTTTGCACAATGTTCTTTTGCTTCTTCCATAGAAAGCCATTGATATGTTGGGTGTTTTGAAGCAACAATCACATTGACATAATTTTTGCTTTTTGCACAGTGGTCATAACAAGAAATCAAGCAGTTTGCATCTGCTGGCAAATACATTCTGATAATTTCAGATTTCTTGTTTGCCATATGATCCAAAAATCCTGGGTCTTGATGAGTAAATCCGTTGTGGTCTTGTTGCCAAACATCACTTGTCAAAATCAAGTTCAAAGAAGAAATTGGTTTTCTCCAAGAAATTTCGTTGCAAACCTTAATCCATTTTGCATGTTGAGCAACCATACTGTCAACAACCCTCATAAATGATTCGTAACTGTCAAACATTCCGTGACGGCCAGTAAGAAGATATCCTTCAAGCCAACCTTCGCACATATGTTCAGACAAGTATGAGTCCATAATTCTGCCGTTGTCTGACAAATCTTCATCATTTTTTGTTCTCAAAGCATTAAAGATTCTCTTTTCAACTTCAAATGCTTTGTAAAGTCTGTTACTTTTTGCTTCATCAGGGCTGAAAATACGGTAATTTTGGTTCTTTTCATTAAGTTTGAAAAGTTCTCTAATATAACCACCGAGTTCGAGCATATCTTGTGCTTTTGTTGTTCCGTGTCCCTTAAACTTAACAGCAAATTTGTCAATATTTGGAGTTTTAAGTTCTTTAAGCAACAATCCCCCGTTTGCATAAGGACTTGCTGTCATTCTCTTGTCGCCTGTTGGCAAGATTTCTTTCAAATCTGCCCTAAGTTGATAGTTTTCATCAAACAATTCGTCTTGTCTATAACTATTAAGCCAATTTTCAAGGATAGCCAAATGTTCGTCAGTTGTCATTGTAACAGGCACTTGGTGTGCTCTAAACGAACCTTCAACTTGCTTGCCATCAACTTCTTTTGGACAAGTCCAACCTTTCGGAGTTCTCAAAACAATCATTGGCCATGCTTTGTAAGAAGTGTCATTGTGCTTTCTTGCTGCATCTTGAATCTTTTTAATGTCGCAAATTGCACTATCCATCGCCTTAGCCATTGCAATATGCATCTTTGTAGGATCATCACCTTCAACAAAATATGGTTTATAGCCATATCCTTCCATCAATTTTTGCAATTCTTCTTTTGAAATTCTTGACAAAACGGTTGGGTTTGCAATCTTAAAGCCATTCAAGTGCAAAATAGGAAGCACTGCACCGTCAGTTTTTGCATTTACAAATTTGTTGCTGTGCCAAGAAGTTGCAAGTGGGCCAGTTTCTGCCTCGCCATCACCAACAACAACAGTTGCAATCAAATTTGGATTGTCAAAAATTGCACCAAAACCGTGAGCAAGTGAGTATCCCAACTCGCCACCTTCGTTGATAGAACCAGGAGTTTCTGGCACACAGTGCGAGCCAATTCCACCAGGGAAAGAGAATTGCTTACACAATCTTGTCATACCCTTTTTGTCAAGCGAAATTTCTGGATAATATTCGCTGTAAGTGCCTTCCAAATAACTGTTTGCAGTCAAAAAGTTTCCACCGTGTCCTGGACCGGAAAGCAAAATCATATCAAGATCGTATTTCTTGATAACTCTGTTGCAGTGAGCATAAACAAAGTTTTGTCCAGGCACTGTGCCCCAGTGACCTACCAATTTTCGTTTGATGTCTTCTTTGCAGAGTTTGTGATCTCTCAAAAGAGGATTGTCAAACAAATAAAGTTGAGCCAAAGACAAATAGTTTGCGGCTCTAAAATATTCGTCCAATTTGTAAAGATATTCTTTTGTTGAAAAAATGTCTCTTGCCATAAAAAACCTTCCTTTTATCGTTATTGTTATTATACATAAAAACTTTGCAATATAAAAACAAAAAAGCGATTTTTTAAGAATATTTTTTGTAAAAAAATTTTGAAAACCAGCCTCACCTTTTCAAATTTTGCTATTGACAATAACCTCTCGCTGTGATAAACTTTTTGCAGAATAAAAGGAGAATAATATGGATATTTCAGTTGTCGCATCAACAAGTCTTGGACACCAAGCAACAAAAGAAGAATTGGACAAATTGGGAGGTCTCGGCGCCGGTGTTTGCTATTTGCCAGACACAATGGAAAAATTGTTTGCAGAAGCAGACGAAAAAACACAAAGAAGAGTTGCTCTCACAAAAGGCAGTGGACACCACAGCCCTTATGATCACGGAAGTTTCACTTTGCAACTTAGAGACATTCCAAAGATCATCGCAATGATACTCAACAACGAAAAAATGTATACAACAAACGAAAAGTCAGCAAGATACACAAAAATGGTTTTGTCTGAAGAAGAACAAGCCCTTTACAACAAATGGATTGAAATTTACAGACAAGAAATCACAACACAATGCCAACATACTTGCCCTGCAAGATTTACAGACAAAAAGATTGAAAAACTTGCACAAGAAAATGCAAGATACCTTACATCAGTGTTTACCCCTACAACAATGCTTTACACAATTTCTTACAGACAATTCAACAACATTTATGCAATGCTTGAAAAAGAAATTGGTTTGCTTTCAAAAAATAATGATGCTTTCTCAGCAAGATTGAGAAGCGAACTTCAAGCATTTTTGACCGAATATCAAAAATTGCCATATTATGACCCACAACTTGCTGGCAACAAGAAAAACAGAACATTGTCTTTCTTCAGAAGAGAAAAACAACCAATTCTCAAGCACTTTGGCGAAGTTTATTCACTTGCATACAAAGGTTCGTTTGCACAACTTGCACAAGCACAAAGACACAGAACTTTGAGTTATTCAGTTGAATTGCTTCCAGAAGCAGAATTCTATGTGCCACCAATCATCAGATCAAACCCAGCACTTGTTGAAGAATGGCTTGCTGACTGCAAAAAGGTAGAAGCAAATTTCCCACAAGGTATGATCATCAACATCAACGAAATCGGATCTATCAATGATTTCATTTTGAAAGTTCAAGAAAGAAACTGTGCAGATGCCCAACTTGAAATCGACCAACAAACAACAGCAATCAAAAAAGAAATGTATGCTGCTCTTGTTGCACAAGAAAGCCCACTTGCAGAAAATATCGAGCCATATCTCAAAGGTTCTCGTTGTATGAGTGGCGAATATCAATGCTCAAGCCCTTGTGGATACAAAGATGGCATCACAGGCGAAAGAATTATCTAATAATAAACAAAAAAGATCGAAAATATTCGGTCTTTTTTTATTAAAAAATATTATTGAAATTAAAAAATAAATATTATTTAATTAAATTAATTAAAAATAAATAAAAATCCCTAAATATCGAATGAAGAATTATTTTTAAAATATTTTAATTAATTATTTTTTTATTATTTATCAATTTATTTAATTATTTATTTACAACAAAAAAACTCTGCAAATTGCAGAGTTTTTTTTGTTTTACTTAATTGTCTTAACTTTTGCTTCAAGAACTGCATTTTCTCTTGCTGTTGGGTTAAGATCAGGCAAGTTGTCTTCTTTTGCAACTGCATACTTTGCTGGATCTTCCATGATAACTCCAAGTGCCGCATAGAAAACATCCAAGTCTTGACCTTTTGTCCAGTCATCCAAACTGTCAAACTTAACAAAGAGATAAGAGTTGTTTTCTGTCACTGGGTTTCTTTCCATCCAGTCTGCATGAATCAACATACCAATTGGTCTTTGAGCTTCTTTGCTCAAAAGCATTTCAAGTGTAGCGCCTCTTTTTGCATATTCTTCATAAACTGCAACTGCGCCAACTGCTGCTGACAACTCTTCAAATGGTCTCAAAATGTTTTCTTGGCCATTTACATAATGTTTTCCAGCTTTTGCTTGTTCAGCTTCAGTCAAAGTTCTTCCTGTAAATCTCATAACTTCAATTTCACCACTTTTGATTTGTTCCATAAAACCTTCAAAAGTTGTAAGTTTTGAAGCATCAATTTCGCCGTGAAGTTCAAACTCATTTCTTCTCTTGTCACCTTTAAAGCATGCTTGTTCCATTGCTTCAGCAACTGTTTTTCCTTCTTCCAATGCTGCTACCAATCTTTTGTGGAAAGCTTTCAATTCTCCTTCGCACCAAGCAGCATGGACTTTGGCAGCTGCCTTCATAGCAAGTTCTTGTTTTGTTTGTTCGTTCATTATCAATTTCCTCCTTTGATGTTTGTATTATAACATATTTTTAAAAAATAATCAATACTATTTGTGGCAAGGCACATTTTTATACCTACAACCTGTGGCATTTTTACCTTATTTGGCTTTTGTTGTATTTTTATTTTTGTAATATTCTGTCTTATAACCAGCAAGCATAGTTGTTGTTGGTCCATCTTTTGTCAAAGAAACCTTCATATCCACCCATCTTTGCAAATTTTTGCTTTTTGGCAAAACTGTTGGCACTCTTGCTTCTTTTGCATAAACACCGTCCATTGTGATGTTTGTGTTGAGTGCGATTTTTGGTTCGTTTGCCAAAATCTTTTTTGTTTTTAATGCAAGCAAAGGCAAATCTTCAACTGTCACACAATAAACAATGTCGATTGGTTCGCCGGAAATTTCATCATTTGTTGCAAACCCAATCACAACCAATTCTGTTTTTCCTGGAAGTTTTGGATGTCTGCCATCACCAAGCCCCATTGCTGCAAATTGATATCTCTTGCGAGATTCTTCATCATCAAAAACTTCTCTAATACATTCCATTTTTGGTCTGATTACTCTGATTTGAAACGGAAATCCACCATCCATAGATTTATAACGATTTGATGGAGTTGTGCCATATTCTGCTGCTTCTTGAATTCTTCTTCTCCTTTCAACAAATGACATCTCACCTCTTACTTCAAATCTGTCAGTTGGAATTTCGCTCCAGCATTTCTTTTTGCCAAGAGTATCTTGATCTTCTGCTGGGATATACAAAGTGTTGTGCACCCAATAGTTGTATTGATCTGGAATAACAATGTGTTCAAGACCTCTCAAATATGCAAGATCTTCTGCTTGTTTTTGTGTAAGTTCCATATTTCCTCCTTCGTCCCTAACATAATTATTATACCATATTTTGCCCCTACAATCAACACAATTTGAAAAAATCGCCAATCGCCGATAAATTTTTAACAAAAAAAACTCCACCAAATGGCAGAGTTTCTTTTAGTGTTTATTATTTGTTTTCTTCAGCAGGAGTTTGTTCTGCTTTTGGAAGGATTCTCTTAAGGTCAATTCTTCCCTTTTCGTCAACTTTGATAACTTCAACTTCAACTTCGTCACCAACTTTGACAACATCTTCAACTTTTTCAACTCTCTTGTTTGAAAGTTTTGAAATGTGAATCATACCTTCTTTTCCACCACCAAGGTCAACGAATGCACCAAAAGTCATAATTCTTACAACTTTTCCATCATAAACATCGCCAACTTCAACATCTTCAGCAATTGAAAGAATGATTTTCTTTGCTTTTTCGTTCATTTCAGCATCAACTGATGCGATATAAACAGTTCCATCATCTTCAATGTCAATCTTAACACCAGTTTCGTCAATGATCTTGTTGATTGTCTTTCCGCCAGATCCGATAACATCTTTGATTTTTTCTGGATTGATTGCAAATGTAATAATCTTTGGAGCATATTGAGAAAGTTCTTTTCTAGGTTCACTGATGCAAGCGAGAAGTTTGTCCATAATATACATTCTTCCGATTTTTGCTCTTTCAAGTGCTTCTGTCAAGATTGCTTTGTCAATACCTTTAATTTTGATATCCATTTGGATTGCAGTAACACCCTTTGCTGTACCTGTAACCTTAAAGTCCATATCGCCCAAGAAGTCTTCAAGACCTTGGATATCTGAAAGCACTGCTACTTTGTTTGAGTTTTCGTCTTTAATAAGACCCATAGCAATACCAGAAACAGGTGCAGAGATTGGCACACCGCCGTCCATAAGTGCAAGTGTAGATCCACAAACAGATGCCATAGAAGAAGATCCGTTTGAAGAAAGCACTTCGCTTACAATTCTGAGAGCATAAGGGAAAACAGTTTCTTTTGGAACAACTGGTTCGAGAGCTCTTTCAGCCAAAGCACCATGTCCGATTTCACGACGACCTGTGCTCTTGATCATCATTGCTTCACCTGTTGCATAAGGTGGCATGTTGTAGTGGTGAACATATCTGTTTGCCACTTCATCATCAAGTCCGTCAAGTTTTTGAACTTCGCCAACTGTGCCAAGTGTCAATGCAGACAAAACTTGTGTTTCGCCTCTTGTAAACACTGCAGAGCCGTGAACTCTTGGAAGCAAACCAACTTCACACCAAATTGGTCTGATTTCTTCAAGTTTTCTTCCGTCTGGACGGATACCTTCGTTGAGAATCTTCGCTCTTACTTTTTCTTTCTTCATTTTGTAAAGAACATCACTGATTTCTCTTGTGTTGTCTGGATAGATTTCTGCAAAGTGAGCAAAGATATCTTCTTTTGCTGCTTCTTCTCTTGCTTCTCTTTCCTTTCTTACAAATGTTTCAAGAACATAGTCATATTTTTCGCTAGCATATTCTCTTACAGCCTTGTCAATTTCTTCTGGGATTGTATAGTAAACAATCTTTGGGTTTACAGGCTTGCCGATTTCTGCCTTGATTTCCTTAATTCTTGCAACAATCTTTTTGATTTCTTCATGAGCAAGCATAATTGCATCAAGCATAACGCTTTCTGGCACTTCGTTTGCTCCTGCTTCAACCATCAAAACTGCTTCGTCAGTTCCACTTACAGTCAAGTGCAAGTCGCTTCTGTCGCTTTGTTCGTTGTTTGGGTTGATGATAAGTTGTCCGTCAACCAATCCTACTTGAACTGAACCTGTAGGTCCGAGGAATGGAATGTCAGAAATTGCAAGTGCAAATGATGATCCAAGCATAGCCAATGGTTCTGGACTAACATCTGGGTCAACAGAAAGTGCTGTTGCAACAACAACTACATCATGGAAAAATCCTTTTGGGAAAAGTGGTCTAAGAGGTCTGTCGATAAGACGAGAAACCAAAATTGCTTTGTCACTTGGTTTGCCTTCTCTCTTCTTAAATCCACCTGGGATCTTTCCTACTGAATACATTTTTTCTTGGTATTCAACTGAAAGTGGGAAGAAATCAATTCCTGGCTTTGGAGCTGCAGACATTGTTACATTGACCATAACAACTGTGTCACCACAACGCACCAAGCAAGAACCGTTTGCTTGTCCACAAAGTTTGCCAGTTTCAAAAGTCACATCTCTGCCGGCAATATTGATAACATATTTCTTAAAATCCATAATAAACTCCTTTAAATAATAAACACACCTAAAAAAATAGGGAGCAAAAAAACAGCTCCCCAAAAATTATTTAACTTCTCTAATTCCAAGATCAGCGATAAGCTTTCTGTAAGCTTCGATGTCTCTGTCTTTAAGATATTGCAAGAAGCCTTTTCTCTTACCAACCATCTTCAAAAGACCTCTTCTTGAATGGTTATCTTTGTGATTTTCTTTCAAGTGTTCTGTCAAGTGGTTGATTCTTTCTGTCAAAAGAGCAACTTGAACTTGAACTGAACCTGTGTCATTTTCAGATTGTTTGTATTTAGCAATAATTTCTTGTTTTGTCATCTTCATTTTCTCCATTTTCTAAAATTTTTATAGCCTAAACAAAGCAATTGGTCGAAGTTCTCCAAAAACTGTGCCGTAGGCATCAATCGACTTTGTAAGTATATCACACCCAAAACAAAAAGTAAAGAATTTTAGCCCTTTTTGTTTCTAGATTTTTGTCTTTTTAGTGCAATCAACTAAAAAATTTAATTTTCTTTTCAATCATTTCGTCAATGCGATCGATATAATCGTTGATAAACTTGCAGTTTGGCTCTCTTTCAATACGGTTTTCCAAATTGAAAACTCGTTTTGAAATTGCCCCTGCTCCCACTGCAATCACAGAAGAAACATCTTCCATGCTGTCAACATTGAAAATGCATACATTGTCATCTCTAAAATACCCGACATTTTCAAGTCCACCAAGTTGATGTTTTTGTCTGTAAAGATAATATGGTTTATATCCATTTGCAAGCAATGTTTGTTGTGCAAAATCAACCATCTTTGGCACATCTGTAGCATTTTTGATTTCTTGACCACGGATTTGTGCTGCATTTTTGATTGAAAGTGTGTGCACGGTGATGTTGTGTGGATAAAGTTCGAGCAAAATTTTGATTGTGCTTTTGAAAGTGCGCAATCTTTCTTCGCCAAGCCCAGCAATAATGTCCATATTCACAACAAAGTCATATTCCATCGCAAGCATATAAGCGTCCAAAACTTGTTGATTTGTTGTCTTTCTGCCAATCTTCTTCAAAGTGCTTTCGCAAAATGTTTGAGGATTGATTGAAATGCGAGTAACCCCATATTTTTTCAAGATTTCAAGTTTTTCTCTTGTGATGGTGTCTGCTCTGCCACATTCAACCGTAAACTCTGTCACCCAATAACCAATTGCAGCCAAAAGTCTTTCAAGTTGTTTTTCAGTAAGCACGCTTGGTGTGCCACCACCTATGTAGATTGTGCGCACGATATAATACTTTTCGGCAATAAGTTTTTTCACTGCTTCCAATTCTTTGATCACACAATCGAGATAAGTGTCAACCTTGTCCTTAACTGTCCAAAGTTCGTTTGAAATAAACGAGCAATAATTGCATCTTGTTGGACAGATAGGTATGTTGATAAACAAATCAATCAACTTATCATTTTTGATGATGCATCTTTGATTTTTCAAAATTTGCACTGCAAGTTTTGCCTTGTCTTGCGAAACATGATAGTCCTTTGACAAAATTTCAGAAATAAGGTGACTTTTCACCTCGCCCCTGTCAATCAAATCTCTGGCAAACTTTGTTGGTCTGACGCCTGTAAGCGATCCCCATGGCAATTTTTTGCCAGAAATTGTGCTCAAAACTTCATACAAATGGTTTTTGTAATGTCTTTTAAGCAAACTCTTTTCTTGCAACACTGTCATTTGAGCTGGCAAAGTGTATGCCTTGAAATATTGCTTTTCTTGTCCATCAATTTCAACTTTCAAAAAACTTTGCAATTGATTTGCGTTTCTTGAAGAAGAATGTTGGATAGAAAAAGGACAATCATCTTCATAAAAGAGATTGACAAGATCTTGCATATCCTTTTCAAATTCTACAGATTGACAAACAATCTTCATTATTCACTCCTATACACTCTTCTTACTTTTTTAACACTTTCAAAGCTGTTGATGATGCTTTGAAGTTCGCTCTTGTTTGAAATAAGCACAACTATGTCAAACACGAGTTCGTTTTTGATTTCTTTATAACCAAATCCTTTGAGTTTGTTTTTCAAATCTCTCGCAATGTTGTTGAGAGTTGTTATCACCGAATTTTCGTTGTCTGCGTGGATTTTGATCACAGCAACAAAACTTGATGCAACATTTTCTTGCCATTCGGCTTTGATAAGGCGTTCTGGCTCAAGATATTTCAAGTTTGGACAATCTGCTCTGTGGATTGTAACCCCTCTTCCACGAGAGATATAACCCACGATTTCATCGCCCGTAATTGGCGAACAGCAACCAGCATATCTGATAAGAAGTCCGCTGTCACCGTCAACAAGCACGCCATCTTTGTTTTTCTTGACTGTGATAATGTTTTCTTTAAAGTCAAATGTTTTGTCTTTGTTGTATCTGTTTACCAAACGACCAACAATGCTGTTTGCTGACAAACTGCCTGCACCGATTTCTGCATAAAGCGAATCGAGTGATTCCATCATCATTGAGTTTGCAATGTCAAACAAATATTCTTCCTTCAAAATCTTTGTGATGTTGAGGTTTTTTGATTTTACTGCTTGTTCCAAAATTGACTTTCCGATACGAATGTTCTCGTCTTTAAGTTCGCTCTTGAAGAAAGCACGGATTTTGCTTCTTGCACTTGATGTTTTGATATGTGCCAGCCAGTCTCTTGAAGGTCCTTTGCTGTTTGGGTTTGTCAAAATTTCAACGACATCACCATTTGAAATTGTTGATGTGATTGGCACAATCTTTCCGTTGATTTTTGCCCCTACACAAGTGTTGCCAACCCCTGAGTGGATTGCATAAGCAAAGTCAATGATTGTCGCCCCCAAAGGAAATTCCAAAACCTTACCTTTTGGTGTTTGAACAAAAATTGATTCGCCATACAAGTCAACTTTAAGTGTTTCCAAAAATTCTTCAGAAGAAAGTTCTTGTGCGTTTTCCAAAATTTGTCTAAACCAAGACATCTTTTGGTCAAACTTGTTTTGTCCTCTTCTTTCTTTGTAAATCCAGTGCGCAGCCACACCATATTCAGAAAACTTGTGCATTTCAAAAGTTCTGATTTGAATTTCCAACGGTCTGTTGTTTTCAGCAACGATTGTTGTGTGCAAACTTTGATAACCATTTGGTTTTGGGTTTGCGATATAATCCTTCACTCTGCCTTGAATTGGTCTGTAAATTGCATGGATTTTTCCAAGCACAGCATAACAATCTTCAACAGATGGCACAAGCACTCTCATTGCAATAAGGTCATAAATGCCTTCAAGTTTGATATCTTTTTTGATAAGTTTTTTATAAATGCTTGAATAGTGCTTTTGTCTTGATTGCAATTCGCCCTTAACACCAATTTCTTGCAAAATTTGTTTCAACTTTTCAGAAGTAATTTCAATCTGTTTTTGGTTGTCATCTTGCTTCAAAAGCACACTGTTTTTAAGTTCTTCATATGCTTGTGGTTCCAAAAGTTCAAAACAGATGTCTTCAAAAGCAAACTTAAACATTGAAAGTCCCAAACGCTCTGCCAAAGGTGCAAAAATGTCGCTGACGATTTGCACATATTCTCTGTCATCTTCGCTCATAGGGTTTTTGATAAGTTTGAGGTCAAACAAAATTGTCGCAAACTTAACAATAACAATTCTGATATCTTGGCAGATTGCAACAAACATTTTTCTGATGCTTTCTGCTTCGCCACTTCTCGAAAGCGCACGCACATCTTTCAAAACGATAAATGTGTCATACAACTTCTTTTGTGTGTCAGTAAGGTATTGTCCCACCAACTCATTTGCTTTGTCTGGATTTGATTTGTATGCTTGAAACAAAATATAAGGCACAACAATTTCACCTTGCATACGATATTCGCTCATTGTGTCCAAAACCGTTTCAAGTCTAGGTATATTGATGTCATCTACAAAGCACTCGTTGACAATCTTTTTTTCTTTGTCAGTCAACGCAAAACTTGTAAAAATCTTTTCTAAAATTCTTTCTTTCATACTGCTCCCAACGAATTTTTAATCAATAAGAGTTTATTATAAAGCACAGATTCTGTCAAGACCTTCTTTACATTTGGCACCTGCGAAATACTCAAAAAGGTGTCTTGCGAAACTTTTATCAATCCAAGTTGCTTAAACACCAAAAATGCCACATAAAATGTGTCAAACGAAACCTTTCCTTTCATCTTGCTTTGATATAAATCGAAAATTGAATAATATTTTGTGTAAGAATTTGTTGTAAGTGTTTTAAAAATCCTTCCAAACACCTCTCTTGACAAATTCAAATTTTGATATCTTTGTTTGTCGATTTCTCTTTCAATAGGCACAAAAATTTCCGCCTTTGAAATTGTTTTTATTTCTGCCAAAAACCCTTCGTCCAAAACCGGCGACAAAAACACAATTTTGCTAAAGTTTTTGGTCCACTCTACACCACTTGGCGCAAGCAACAAGCTGTTGTAACCCGTGCAACTTTCTTCGCAAATGCCAACATGATAGATGTTGTCTTTTGAATAGTTTTTTGAAAAGTTGACAAAATCATAAGCCGAATACGCCACAAATGCCGTGCCAAACACTTGATGCTGTGTTGAAGCAACAAAGTTGAGAAGTTCGCTTTGTGGATAATAAGAATATTTTGTCTCTCTGTTGTCTTGATATTCAAGTTGTTGATATTGCACCGGATAAGTATATGCATGTGCATTGTCAACTATAAAACTTCCTGCATCAAAATAATTTACCACACCATTCTTGCTTTCGCCCTGAAATTCAAAAATAAATGACTTATAACGGGCAAACTTGAGTGGAATATAGTTCTTTGTAAAGTTGAAGTAAACAAGGCTTAAATCGCCAATTTTGATGTCGCAATGTGCCGGACTATACTTTCTTGGTTCAATCTCAACATTTTCGACACTCACCCTAAATCTAGGTCTGCTGTTTCCGCATCCATAAGGCTCAAGCAACGAAAGTTCTTTCAAAAATCTTTCGTCAATCTCATCTACTTTCAAATCAAGGTCATAATATTTGATTGGCATAAACACTTTGTCATTGATTTTTTCAAAAACAAATGAGTTTACCCTATTGCAAAAATCTTCATAGTGTTTTCTTTGCAAAGTTAAACCGGCGGCCATTGTGTGTCCACCAAATGTTTCCAAAATGTCTTGAAGCGAAGACAACAATTCGTGAATATTTATGTCATCAACACTTCTGCCCGAACCATGCAATTGATCCCCAACCTGCGAAAACAAAAACACTGGTCTGTTATACATGTCCACAAGCCTTGCACAAGCAATCCCCAAAATGCCTTGATCCCACTTTTTTGAAGCAAGACAGATCACCCTTGTTTTTGACAAGTCCATTTTTTGAATTGCCCTTTCACAATCTTCCAAAATCTTTGAAGAAAGTTCTTGTCTTTTGGTGTTGTGGACTTTTATCTTTTCGATATATTTTTTCACAACCACAGGATCTTCTGTCAAATAAAGCATCAAGCTGTCGCCAGCATCACCCATTCTGCCAGACGAGTTGATTTTTGGTGCAATCTTAAATGCAATGTCAGTCGAAGATGGATTTGAAATCGAAACTTTGTTTTCTTTCAAAAGAGTTCTAATTCCAAGTGGAAGTTTTTCAAAACTTCTCAACCCTTTTTTGACAATGTTTCTGTTTTCACCTGTAAGCGAAACGATATCAGCAATTGTTGCAATCGCAGCAATAGGCAAAAACTCTTCTGCTTTCTTTTGTCCTAAAAGTGCTTCACTGATTTTGTAAGCAAGTCCAGTGCCGCAAAGTTCGCTGAAAGGATAATCTTGTCCTTCAATCTTTGCATTAAGCACAATTGTATCCGGCAAAACTTCAGGTATCTCGTGATGGTCAGTAACCACAATTTCAATACCCTTTTGTTTTGCATATTCCACTTCTTGCCAACAAGAAATACCACAGTCCACCGTGATGATCAAATCCGGAGCAAACTGCTTTTCAATCTTGTCCAAACATTCACAAGTCAAGCCATAACCATCAATATAACGGTTTGGCAAATACCAATCAGCATCAATACCCAACTTTTTCAAAGTTTTGAGCATGATTGCTGTTGCACTTATTCCGTCAACATCATAGTCGCCGAAGATAAGCACTTTGTCGCCCATTTGTTTTGCCAAATGTATTCGTTCGCAAAGCTCTTTCATGTTTCTGATAAGAAACGGATCCAAGAGATTGCCCGTTGACAAATAATCTTCAATTTCTTGTTTAGTTGAAAATCCACGAGATAAAATCAAATACATTGTTGAAGGCAAAACATTAAACTCTTTTGCATACTCTTCCACGAGTGCAGAGTCTTTGTTGAAAAACTTCTTAAAAATCATGTTTTTTCTACCTTTAACAAATCTTATGGAAAAATTATAATATATTTTGGGCCAAATCACCAAACAAATATAAACGACTTATCAAAAAAAAGTGGCAAATCACCACTTTTCTTTTTGCTGTTGAAGTGCAACCGATTCTGTTTTATTGTTTGCCTGTTTTTAAGGTTTGCTTGTTTTCTTCGGTTTGATCATCAACAATACGAGTTGCAGCAAGCATAATTTTGTCCATATACTCTTCGCCAAGTGCTATTTCCAAAAGTTCTGGAAGTGATTTGTCGGCATTTGAAAACAAAAACGCTTTATATCTTTCCATTGTCGCCACTGGATCTTTTTGATAATCGTGATAAAGTGCAGTCGCAACCATTTCCCCAACAACATATCTGTATATATATTCTGCAGATTTTTTAGTTTCGACAGTCTCAACCAATCTGCACATCAACAATTTATAATTTTTTGCATACTTAGGATTTGTCCTAAATGTTTCTTCTGCCTCAGTCAATTTTTCCAATGTAATTGGTGGTTTGACAACTTCAAGCAAATCTCTTTCTTGAAAAATCTTTTCCAAATTTGCTTTAAAACTTTTTCGTTCTTTAGAGTCAAAAAGTTTGTGTTCTTCGTCAGAAACAAAACCCCATGACAACATATAATCGTTGAACAGTTTGCCCATAAACTTGCTTTCAATTTCGCCAACGCAATCTACTTTTGCCCTCTTCATTTCAAACTCTCTTTGAGAAGAGATATGAGCAAACTCATGTGCTATTGTATAATATCCAAAAATTGTGTTTTCAACATTGAGCACAATATCTCTGCAAGGCACCTTGACCCCATTTTTGTCAAGATCAACAATGCCAGCGAAACTTCTGTAATTGTTAGCAACTTTTGGGTCCAATAGGTCTGCCGTGTAAAACACAAAATTTTCAATATTAAAATTTTGCGCCTTAAAAATTTTTTGCATACTGCTTACAACAGACTTGCTTGGCACTCCACCATTTTTATATGTTATCTTAGCCGTCTTAGGTCCAGCCACAACGCTGACAATCCTGTCATAAATATCTTTGTCAAGATCTTTGTAAAACAACAAAACCAATTTTTGCATATCATCAAAAGAAGCCTCTGCCTTTCGCCACTCTGATTTTTCAGATGACATAATATGCAAACTGCTGTGCAATCTTTCCATATGTCCAAGCAATCCGCTTATTCGACGGATAAAATCATGAGCCTGTCGATTTGCAAACACCTCATCGGCTCTGGCAGCAAACTCTTCTGTAAGGATTTGTTTTTTCATTTCTTCAACATCAATTTCTTCAATTTGCAAAATAGGTGCTGACATAATCTCCCTCCATAGATTTATTATAACATTTTCAGCCAAATAAGGCAACAACCAAAAAAAATCAAAAATTTTGAAAAAATGCTTGTCAAATGTATATAAATGTGCTAAAATGTAGTCGTTTCACAGTTAAGCCGAAGTGGCGGAATGGCAGACGCACGAGACTCAAAATCTCGCGAGGGCAACTTCATGTGGGTTCGACTCCCACCTTCGGCACCAGTCGACACGGATCGTTTCCGTGTCTTTTTTTTGTCAATTTGTATTAACTTTTTTGTTTTTTGTGATATAATGTTTAAGAAAGTTGGGTGAAAAGAAACGAAAGTTTCCAATCCGTAATTAACTAGCCTAGAGCATTAGTTTCTTTCAAAGAAGATGATAATTCATCTTCTTTTTTTATTTATTTTTTTGACAATCGCCCATCTAAAATATATAATAAAATCATAGGAGAGATTTATGGACGAAAGAGAACAAGCCGAATTGCAATGGATCAGACAAAACAGACAAAGAGAAATTGATCGTGCAAAGAAAAGAGAAAAACAACTTGAAAACATTCAATCTTTTGAAGATCTTTTTGAAGAAGAATTTTATGAAAACATAAGAAGAGCAAAATGTTCGGACAAAACACTTTTGAAAAACCATTTCGAGCAAAACGAATTGATTGCCGACATGCCTGTCGACCTTTTGATAAACGACAACATAAATGCTGACAAAACTGAACTTGCAAAAATCATCAACAACTCTTTTGACGGGCAATGGGACAAGTTGCAAGCAGAAGCAGAAAAAATCACAATCGAAAAGCACTATGCCCACAACTTTGCAATATCTGCCAATGCTTTGGTTTATGCAATTTTCACAGTTCACAAAAGAAGAACCGGCACAACAAGAAGAATGTTTATGTATGAGTCTCACTCAACACCAACAACAATCAATGTAGAAAAAGAATTGTTGTTTCTCAACATCGGCAAAAACTATGAAGACATCAAATTCTGCAACCTTGCAGATGCCAAACCATTTGTTTCTGCAAAAGGTTTGAAAATCAAAAAACCTGCTGCAAAAGCAGAAAGCGCAATCAAACAACTTCGCAAAGAACTTGTTTCTGCAGCAAAACGTCAAATCAACCAAAATGTAAACCACATTATTTCTGACATCAACATTTTGTCGTTGGATTTCAAACACATCTTGTGCCCTTTCTACACCGTAAGATTCCACACACCTTGGCTTGACGAAAAGTTTGTTGTCAACGCCCAAACAAAAAAATGTTGCAAATTGTAAAACTAGGAGAGTTTTATGAACTTCTTTACAAGTGACCTACACTATGGAAGTGACGACACTGTCAAATTTGACAATCGCCCATTTAGAAATGCAAAGCATTTTGCAAAACAAACGATCAAAAATTTCAACAAAATCATGACAAAGAAAGACACTTTGTATGTGATTGGAGATTTTGCTGACTGCCATTCTCAAACTGACAGAAAATGCATCGAAGTTTTGTCGCTTGTCAAAAAAATCAAAGCAAAAGTTGTGCTTATCCTTGGCAACAACGAAGAGCGCATTATCAAATATTTTTTTGATGGCAATTTTGACAAATTTAAGGATTATTGCCTTTCAGTCGGTTTTGCTTCTGTCAAAGAAAACGACACAATCAACATTTGCAACACAACATTTTTTCTCACACACAAACCAAAACACCACAACGGCGAAATGTTAAATTTGTTTGGACACAGCCACAAAGCTTTGGGCCTTTACAAACCTTTCGGTTTCAACATTGGTTGCGATCTCAACAACTATCGCCCATATAGTGAGAAAGATATTCAAACCCTTTTGGACAAAAAGTCAAAATATTGGGACAAAGACGAAAACTTAAAATAACTTCACAACAAAAAAGATGCTGATCTCAGCATCTTTTTTATCTCTTTTTTGCGAGCCAATCTTCTCTTGTGATTTTGTAATAATCTGATTTGTAAGTAAGATTGTCTTTTTCTCTTGTATACATTTCAGAATGATCATATTTAAGCCCACAACTTTGTTGCATTTTTGCAGAAGGAATATTATCTGTATGGCAAGAACAAATCACAACATTGGCATCAAGTTCTGAAAAAATGTAATCAACAAGCCCATTTAAGATTTGTTTTCCATAACCCTTTCCAACAAACTTTTCACCTATTCCGATGCCCATATCTTCAAAAACTTTTGGCTCTTTTTCAAACATTCCTGCCTGACCAATTGCTTGTCCTGTCTTCTTTTCGTAAACCATAAAAGCAAGATGGTCTTTTTGAAAATTGATTGTTCGATCAAGTCTGTCTTGTGCCTCTTGCAAGTTTTTTTGTGGCACCCAAAGCATATATTTTGAAGTTTTTTCGCTGCACCAATAATTGTTGAAAATAGATTCCAAATCTTCTTGTTTTGCCTTGCCCAAAATCAAATCTTTTGTTTCTATTTGTTTTGTATATTCCATAAAAAATCTCCGTTTTTTTCAAATTATCGACAATTTCGCAGTTTTACTTGCCTATAATAGTCATAATTCCCTTCATAAATTGTGATTTGTCCGTTTTCAAATTCAACGGTTTTTTCTGCAAATTTGTTGATAAAATATCTGTCGTGCGACACAAACAAAACAGTTCCTTCAAAATCATTAATCGCTTTTTCAAGCACTTCTTTTGTTGGAATATCGATGTGGTTTGTTGGTTCGTCAAACACCAAACAATTTACATTTTGTTGAAGCAAACTTGCAAGGCGAATTCTAATTCTTTCCCCACCAGACAAAGTCTTAACCTTTTTGCCAACATCATCTTTATAAAACTTAAATGCTGACAAAATTCTTCTTGCCTTTTCTTCATCAACACAAGCATCTTCTCTAAAATGATCGAGCAGCGAAAGGTTTTCGTTTTCAAAATTTATAATCTGTGGCAAATAACCTATCTTCACACTTGGTCCAACAAACACCTCACCACTGCAAGGCAAAGTTTGTTTGCCAAGCAAAGTTTTTACAAATGTTGATTTTCCGCTTCCGTTTGAACCAATAAGAGCAATCCTTTCCCCAGCCTTAACAGTCAAATTTACACCGTTCAAAATCTTTCTTCCATCTGGTGCTTCAACAATCAAATTTGAAGTTTGAAAAATTCTTTTGCCCGACTTTCTCTCTTCCGAAAAACCCATACGAAGTTTTCGTTGTTCTTGTGGTTTTTCTACTCTTCTTTCCAAAATTCTGTCAAGTTGAGTTTGAAGCGAATGTGCCCTGTTGCACAAGGTCGAACTATTTTTGGCCATACCCATTTCGGAAAAATATTTGATTTGTTCTTGAAATCTTTTGATAACAAGTTGTTGGTCGTGCCAAGCAGCCATTTGCTTTTCAAAATCTCTTTCTCTCTCTTGCAAATAGCCAGAATAATTTGTGTTGTAAACCTTTGGAGTTATGCCTGACAAATCCAAAATCTTGTTTGACATTTTGTCCAAAAAATATCTGTCGTGCGACACAATCACACTTGCACCCTTAAATGATTTGATATAATTTTCAAGCCATTCAATTCTTTCAATATCAAGGTGGTTTGTTGGTTCGTCAAGCAAAATCAAATCTGGCTTTTGAAGCAATGCTTTTGCAAGTTGCACCAATGTTTTTTCGCCACCAGAAAGAGTGGTGTAAATTTGTTTTCTCATATGGTCGCTTATCTTCAAACCGGTGCAAACAACACCAACTTCAACATCAATGTCATAGCCACCCATAAGCGAAAATTCTTCAACCAACTTGCAATAAGTGTTGAGTGCTTTGTTGTATTGCTCTTCACTTTCTGGATTTTCCATAACTTTTTCATACCATTTGATGCTGTTTTCCATTTCTTTAACTTTTACAAAAGCATCTTTGATCACTTCGTCAACAGTGCGATCATCAACTCTGTCAGAAGATGTTTGATCCAAATAAGACACAGAAGCACCTTTTTTGATGTTTACAACACCACTGTCAGGAGAATATTCCCCTGCAATCAATTTCAATAATGTGGATTTTCCACAACCGTTTGGGCCAACAATAGAGATAGATTCTCCCTCATTCAACGAAAAAGAAACCTCTTCAAAAAGTTGCCCATATCCAAAATCTTTGGACAATTTATTAACATCTAAAATAATCATAACTAAAACTCCCTTTTTGTCGGCAGTTTTTCAAAACAATTTATTTTGTGCAAGAATTTCGCACTTTAATTTTCTTCAAATTTTCTATATTTTTAGCCAAATTTGTCAAAGGTTGGCTCATCACCATTTCATCATCACCTTTGTTTTTAGTTGCAAAATCTGGCACAGTAAAACCAAGTTTTTGATACAATTTCACTGCCGGTATATTTGTTTTTGTGACATCCAAAGTTATATACAAATCTGCACATTTTTTCAAATAAAACTTTGTCATCACTTCCATAAGTTGAGTTGCCACACCACATTTGCGATACTCTGGCAAAACAACCAAATTTATAATATAAATGCAGCCATCATAATATCTTTTGTTGCATTTTGAAGTTGCAAAACCAACAATTTTGTCGCCATCACAGCAAATGAAATTGTCAACAGATTCATCTTCAAACATTTCTTTAAGTTGCAAAAAAGAATAAGGATCGTTGCACCCCAATGCTTCAACTTCTTCAACTTGTCGCAGCTGCTCCTCAGTCAAAGACTTGCTAGCAGCCTGCTTGAATGAGAGAATCTCTTTCATTTTTTACTCCTTTATCGCCATTATGATAGCATATTTTTCAATAAAATCAACCTTTTTTTGAAAACAAATAAAAAAACGAGCAATCGCTCGCTTTCTTCTACATCATAATTCATATCTTAAATTCATAATTACTCATAACATAACTCCCAACCGTCAATACAACAGATTAATCAAATAAAAAAAGGCATATAAAAGTGCCTCAAAACGATCAAAAACAAACAAAAGCAAAACCCGTGAGATTAAAGGAAGAATATAAAAAAACCCCATTACGGGGTTAAGATCTCAGTCACCCAAGATCAGCCTAACACGGAATCTCACCGAGCACATACATTATGTATGCTTATAATTATATTATATTCAAAAAAAATAAAAAATCAACATTTAGAGCAAAATTTACAAAAATCTATTACTTAAACTTTTCTCATTTCATTTGCAATATTAACAAAAAGAAGTTATGATAGTAAAAAATAGAAAGGAACACAAAAATATGTTGGTAAACACAAAAGAAGTTTTTGAAAATGCAATCAAGGGCAAATATGCCGTTGGTGCATTCAATTTTGTTAATATGGAAATTTTGCAAGCAATTTTGGAAACTGCAGAAGAAGAAAAAAGCCCTGTGATAATCCAATGCAGCACTGGTGCAATTAAGTATGCTGGCGAAGATTATCTCAAAGGTATGGTGCTTGCCTCAGCAGAAAAAGTTTCAGTGCCTGTGATTTGGAATTTGGACCACGGCAAAACTTTTGAAGATTGCACAAAAGCCATAGAGTTGGGTTTTACAAATGTTATGATTGATGCATCATCTTTACCTTATGAAGAAAATGTCGCTCTCACCAAAAAAGTTGTAGATTTCGCCCACAGCAAAGGTGTAACTGTCGAAGCAGAACTCGGTGTGCTTGCCGGAGTTGAAGATGACACACAAAACAGTGCCCAAATTTACACAAACCCAGACCAAGCAGTTGATTTTATAAACAAAACAAACTGTGACAGTCTTGCAATAGCAATCGGCACAAGCCACGGTTTGCACAAATTTTCTGGCGAAGCAAAACTGCGATTGGACATTTTGAAAACTTTGTCAGAAAGACTTCCAAATTATCCATTTGTGCTTCACGGAGCAAGTTCAATCCCAGAGCAATTTGTTTCACTTGCAAATGCAAATGGTGCAACCTTAAAAAATGCAAAAGGTGTGCCAGAAGAAATGTTACACGAAGCCTGCCGCCTCAACATCTGCAAGGTAAATGTTGACAGCGATTTGCGAATTTGCTTTACTGCCGGCATAAGAGAATACTTAAATCAAAACCCAAATGATGTTGATATGAGAAAATATCTCGCCCACGGCAAAAAATATGTTAAACAACTTGTCAAAGACAAAATGCAAACGATCCTTGGCAGCAGCAACAAAGCATAAAACAGTCTCTCGACTGTTTTTTTCAAAATTTAATTGCCACTGAAATAAAAAGTCAAACAATTTGAAAACAAAAAAAAGAGTGAAAAATTCACTCTTTTTTGTTTTGATTGATTTTTACGCTTTGTAGATTGTCACATAGCTTGCCAAGTCAGCAGAATCTGTTGACTCAAAATCAAATGCTGCTTCGCTAACCTTTTTAAGTGCAAAACCATACCAACCAGATTCAGTAATCACAAAAGTTGTTGAATTCCAACCACCAGAAATAGAACTTCCTGTTGTAATTTCTGTTTCGCTAGTTTGTTTGTAAACAGCATAAGCATAATCATCATTTGCTTTCACAATTGTTGTGCCTGCAGTCAAATATACATTTTTAACTGTTGAAGCTCTCTTGACATCCTCTTCATAACCAGCTCCATATTTAGAGCCTATTTCAAATGTTACTTCAAAAGTTTGGATTTCATTTATATCGATAGAAATATAATCATACAAATCGTCACTGTCTGTAGAGAAATCAAACTCTACTCCTTCTTTAGCCAACACAAAACCATACCAGCCTGGTGCTGTGATTGAAAATTCTGTTTTATAACCACCAGAAATGCTTGAAGATGCAGTGATCTCTTCACCTGTTTGTGCATAAACTGCAACCTTTACAGCGGCACTTTTTGCAGTAATAGTTGCAGTGCCATTGATATAAATATTTTTTGTTGCTGTCGCTCTTGTTTTGTCAGAAAGCACATTGTCGGTTGAGCCAAATTTGTTTCCAGTTACCAAAGC
This sequence comes from Clostridia bacterium, assembly GCA_017452445.1. GTDB lineage: Bacteria > Bacillota > Clostridia > Christensenellales > UBA1242 > Caccovivens. The sequence goes on along the minus strand of JAFTMH010000003.1, from coordinate 174,340 downwards.
GTTTTCTGCAACTTCGCCATCATCTTCACCTTCGCCTGGTGTAGGATCTGTAGGTTCTTCACCTTCGCCTGGTGTAGGATCTGTAGGTTCTTGACCTTCGCCGCCATCACCTGGTTGTTCTGGTGTTGGAGTTGGTGGAGTGATTGTTACATAATCATAAAACTCTTTGCTCATTGTCAAGAAGTTGAAATCACTGTCATCATCTGTAGCCAACACAAAACCATACCAACCATCTTCTGTCACTGCAAATGTGTCTTTAAATCCGCCAGAGATGCTAGAAGATGACTCAATTGCTTCTCCTGTTTGTGCATAAACTGCCACGCCGTATTTAGCATCATCTTTCACAGTGATAACTGTGCCTGCTTTGAGTTGAATATTTCTTACTGCTGACGCTATCTTAACACTTGTCAATGTCGCAGGATCTGTCGAAAAAGCATTTCCAACTTTTATTTCATATTCATATTCTGGATTGACAATCTCTACATGTCCCCCTCTTGCAAGCAAGTTGAGATGATATTTCATAATGTTTGCCATAAGTTTGTGTCCTTCTGCATTTGGATGCAAACCATCTGGCATATACATATTTTTGATTGATTCCACAATTGGGTTCAACCCACTGATTGAAAACATGTCAATCACAGGGATTGAATATCTTTCGCAAACTTCTTTCATTGCATCTACATAGTCTTTCAATGTTTTGCCTGAGACTGGATGTGCTTCATAGTCATAATTCAAATCATTTTTGTTTGTGTCTGCATTATATCTATGAAGTGGAGTAACCACAACAATTCTGCTTGAAGGATATTTTTGTTGCAATGCTGGCAAAATAACATTCAAAGCGCCATAGAAAGAAACATCAGTTGTGTCTTCAATTGTGCCAAGTGGAGTGGCATGACCATAGTCATTTGTGCCCATAAAGATTTGGATCAAATCTGCTTCTGGGATTGTTTGATATCTGTTGATAAGTGGACTGTTTCCATTGCCATAATCACTTGTCGCACTCCAGCAAGAGCCACCTATGCCCATGCCAGCAACTGTCGAGAATCCAAGTTCTTCTTCCAAAATTTCCCAATATTTTTGACCTTCACAGCCACTTCCCTTTGTGATGCTGTCGCCAACAAACACTGCAGTTTTTCCTACCCAAGGACTTTGATCAACAATGGTAACATCTCTGTCACCAGAAATTTCGCCCATTTTTATCCAAACTCCATTTGTTTTTGTGTAAACAAAGTTTGTTGAAATATCCAAATATGTGTCACCATTTTTTCCAACTGCTGCTGTAGGTTCGGTTGTGCCAGCAAGCCAAGATGCTCCGTCCTTGCCGTCTTGACCATCTTCACCAGTATCTCCTTTTGGGCCTGTGATGTTTGAAATTGCAGTCCAGCCTGAAGCAAGCTTCACATAAATGCTTCCGTCGTCTGTATCAAAAAAGAAATCTCCTGCAACACCTTGTGCTGGATCATATTGTGTGCCAGAATACCATGTCGAGCCATTTATTCCTGCTGGGCCTTGTTCTCCTGCTGGGCCTTGTTGACCTTGTGGACCTGCTTGTCCACAGCCTGCAAGGCCTACGCCACCTGCAAGGATTGTTGCGCCAAGCAATGCTCCTACAAAACCTTTCTTAAACACATTGAAAGGCACTTTTTTGTTTTTATCTTTTGCCATTTTTGTCTCCTTTTTTCTTGTTTAATCTAGTATAACCTCGAAATGTAATAATACTCATTTTGAGTATACCCCCCCCCCGAAACAAAATGTCAAACAAAAAGGCGCAATTTGTTGATTTATACAAAAAAAACGAGAGATGTCATTTCTCTCGTTTTTTATGTTTTTCCTATTATGCATTGCCAATTCTATCTCTGCCTGCTGGTGTAGTTGTGGCAAGCGGTCTAACTGTATAAATTTGATTGCCTGTTGCATGAATTTTCTTTTCAATGTCACGATCATATTTTACACTTGCAACAAGTCCTTGTGGTCCGTAAATATCGAGTGTTTTTGCTCTGATAAAGTTTTCAATCAAATCACAACTTTTTCTTGCTTTGCCATATTCTCTAACCAACTTGTCTTCAAGTTTCCAAGAACAATATTCTGTGCCAGTTCTTGCTTCAGCCACTTTATATTCCATATAAAACTTTGCTGGGCTGTGTGTAAGTTCGGCAAAAGTCCAAATGTCAACAGGGTTTTTTGTGGCGACATATCTTTCGTAATATCCAACCATTGCTTGCTTGATTGCATTTGCATAAGGTCCACTGTTTACAAAGTTGTAATACCAACAATATTGTCTTCTTGCATTAACAACATATTCTTTGAAATCCTCTTTTGAAAATCTTTCTGCAGTAAATGGATCCCAATATCTGCCGTGATCTCGCTGATCAAGAAGTTCGTTGTATCTCTCCCACAACCAATTGATGTGTGTGTTGAATTTTTTAACAGAATTTACTTCATCATTGATTGCAACATTGAGATAATCATTTATATGCAAATTTGCAATTACAAGCCATTCTTCTGGAGTTTTTGGTCCTCTTTTTGCTTCAATTTCTTTTGCTTTTGCAACAAGTTCTGGAAGCAATCTTTCTTGTTCTTCCATCTCCAAATACATAGCCAAACTTCTCAAATCACCTCTTTGTGCAAGATAAATCAAATCTTCTCTCACCAAATGCATTTTGTATTCAGTGCTTACATATCTCTTTTTTGCAAGACTAGCCAAATAAGCCTTAACCTTCACAAAATTGTCAAAATCTTCATTTCTTACAAACTCTGACAAGTCCATATCAGAACATACAAATTTTCCATCTTCAAACATACAGCCACCTCTTTTGCTTTTGTGTTTGAATTATAGCACCAAACTTCTCACATTTCAATAGCAAACCTAAAAAAAGCCGATTTTTTGCTCTTTTTTTTGTTCCATATCATTCACAAACAAACTGATCACACAAATAATTGTTCCGTTTTATTAAAACTGTTGATTTTTTGCGAAATTTTGCCTATTTTTGCCATCTTTGCCGTTTGGACAACACCTAATTCGCCAACAACCCATTTCTCAAAAATAAGCCGATTTTTGCAAAACAAAAAAAAGACTAGGCAAAACCTAGTCTTTATTTTTTTTATTCAGCAATTTCTTCTGCTTCAACTTTAACAGGAACAACTGATCTATATTTCTTAAGACCGCTACCAGCAGGAATAAGTTTTCCAATGATAACATTTTCTTTAATACCAATCAAGTTGTCAACCTTGCCCTTAAGTGCAGCATCTGTCAAAACTCTTGAAGTTTCTTGGAACGAACATGCAGACAAGAATGATTCTGTTGAAAGAGAAGCCTTTGTGATACCGAGAAGAATTCTTCTTGCGATTGCAGGTCTGCCACCAGCACGAAGTGTCTTTTCGTTTTCTTCTTCGCAACGAGCGATATCAACAACATCACCTGTAAGAAGATTTGTGTCACCAGAATCTTCAATCTTAACTTTCTTAAGCATTTGTCTAATGATGATTTCGATGTGTTTGTCATTAACCTTAACATCTTGGCTTCTATAAACAGAGATAACTTCTGAAAGCAAGTATTGTTGAAGACCTTTAAGACCTTTTGTTGTCAACAAGTCAGCAGGGTTGATAGCACCAGCAGTAAGTTGTGTGCCAGGTTCTACTGTTTCGCCGTTTTTAACCTTCAAAACTGCAGGTTTCTTAACTTCGTAATCAATGTCGCCTTCACCTGTAACAATTGTGATTTGATATGTCTTAGCATCTTCTTTAATCTTAACCTTACCAGAAACTTCTGAAAGCAAACATTCACCCTTTGGTCTTCTTGCTTCAAAAATTTCTTCGACTCTAGGAAGACCTTGTGTAATGTCGGCAGCGACAGCAGCACCACCGGTGTGGAATGTTCTCATAGTAAGCTGTGTACCAGGTTCACCAATTGATTGAGCAGCGATAATACCAACTGCTTCGCCAAGAGTAACCATTTCTTTTCCAGCCAAACTTCTTCCGTAACATTTTGCACAAACGCCATGTTTGCAACGGCAAGTGATAAGCGAACGAACAGCAACTTCTTTGATTCCAGCCTTAACGACTTTAGATGCTTGTTCTTTTGAAATCATTGTGTTTGCTTCAACAATAATTTCTTTTGTCTTAGGATCAACAATGTTTTCAACAGCAACTCTTCCGTAAATTCTTTCGTCCAAAGATTCTTGAACAAATCCGTCTTTAACAATGTCAGAAACAACAACACCCTTAACTTTTTCGCCTGCATCTTCAAAGCAGTCTTCAGTTGTGATTACAACATCTTGAGCGATGTCAACAAGTCTTCTTGTCAAGTAACCAGAGTCCGCTGTTTTCAAGGCTGTATCTGACAAACCTTTACGAGAACCACGAGAGTTGATGAAGTATTCGATTGGTGTCAAACCTTGCTTAAATGAAGATTTGATTGGTGTGTCGTTTTTAGTACCAGAAGCTGTCGCTTTAATACCAATCATACCACAGTCTTGGTTGAGCTGTGTATTGTTACCACGAGCACCAGAAACGACCATCAAACTAAATGGGTTGAATGCATCCATATTCTTTACAACTGCTGTTGTAACTTGGCTTACGGCATCGTTCCAAACTGCAACGTTTTCGTTGATCTTTTCTTCAAGAGTGATAAGACCTCTCTTGAGCAATTTTTCATTTTCAAGAGCTTTAGCTTCTGCTTCTTTCAAGATTTCAGCTTTTTCAGCTGGTTCTTGAATGTCATAGATGTTTACAGAAACTGAAGCCAATGTTGAATATTTGTAACCTGTTTCTTTAAGTCTGTCAACAAGTTTAGAACATTCAGTTGTGCCAAATTTGTCATAGCAATCAGCAACAAGTTTCTTAAGTTCTTTCTTCATAACAGGCTTGTTGATTTCGAGGTCGCACATATTTTCTGGAGTTGATCTGTCTACATAACCAAGGTTTTGTGGAATAATGTTGTTAAACAAAATTCTACCAACAGATGTTGTAACTCTCTTAGAATATGTTTTTCCATCGATTTCTTTAGAAAGTCTTACTGTAATTTCAGCTTGCAAATCCAAATTCTTTGTTTGATATGCATAGATAACTTCGTTTTTAGAAGCAAAGATTGAACCTTCGCCTTTAGCGCCTGGCTTAATCAATGTCAAATAATAGCAACCAAGCACCACGTCTTGTGCTGGTGTAACGATTGGTTCACCATCAGACAATTTCAAAATGTTGTTTGAAGCAAGCATCAATGTTCTAGCTTCAGTTCTTGCATCAATTGAAAGTGGAATGTGAACAGGCATTTGGTCTCCGTCGAAGTCGGCGTTGAACGCTGCACACACTGATGGGTGAAGTTTGATCGCTCTACCTTCAACCAAAACAGGTTCGAAAGCTTGCACTGACAATCTGTGAAGTGTTGGAGCTCTGTTCAAAAGCACTGGATGATCTTTGATAACATCAGCCAAAACATCCCAAACGATTGGTTTTTCTCTTTCAATCATTCTCTTTGCACTCTTGATGTTGTTTGATTCGTTCAAATCAATAAGTCTGTTGATAATAAATGGTTTGAAGAGTTCCAAAGCCATTTCTTTTGGAAGACCACATTGATACATCTTAAGTTCTGGTCCAACAACGATAACTGAACGGCCTGAATAGTCAACACGCTTACCAAGAAGGTTTTGTCTAAATCTACCTTGCTTACCACCAAGCATAGCAGTAAGTGATTTCAAATCTCTTTGTTTAGAACCTTGAACAGGTTTGCCTCTCTTACCGTTGTCAATCAAGTTGTCAACAGCTTCTTGAAGCATTCTCTTTTCGTTTCTAACGATAACATCTGGAGCGCCAAGTTCCATCAATTTCTTCAAACGGTTGTTTCTGTTGATAACACGACGATACAAATCGTTCAAGTCACTTGTTGCATATCTGCCACCATCGAGAGCAACCATAGGTCTCAATTCTGGTGGAAGCACAGGGATAACATCAAGCACCATCCAAGTTGGGTTGTTTCCACTCTTTCTAAATGATTCAACAACATCCAATTTCTTTGCTGCTTTGATTTTTCTTTGTCCCTTTGCAGTTTTAAGTTCTTCTTTAAGGTTTTCACTATCTCTGTCCAAATCAACATGAGAAAGCAAAACTTTAACTGCTTCAGCACCCATTCCTGCATCAAAACTGCCGTAACCATATTTTTCAATAGCATCACGGTATTCTTTGTCGTTCAAAATTTGTTTATACAACAAATCTGTGTTTTTTGGATCTGTAACAACATAGTTGATGTAATAAACAATTTGTTCCAAAGTTTTTGGTGTCAAATCGAGCAATGTGCCGATTCTTGAAGGAACAGATCTGAAATACCAAAGGTGTGTAACAGGGCAAGCAAGTTCGATATGACCCATTCTTTCACGACGAACTTTGCTTCTTGTAACTTCAACCCCACACTTGTCGCAGACTACACCACGATAACGGATTCTTTTATACTTTCCACAATGACATTCCCAGTCCTTTTTAGGTCCAAAAATCTTTTCGCAGAAGAGTCCGTCTTTTTCTGGCTTTTGAGTTCTGTAGTTGATTGTTTCAGGTTTAGTTACTTCTCCGTGAGACCACTCTCTGATTTTTTCAGGTGAAGCAATACCAATTTTAATTTTTTCAAAATTATTAAGTTCAAACATATTATATTCCCCTTAATTGCAAACTCTTTGGTTTGCACTTTTACTCAAAATTGTATTTTTTTATACTAGTTTTATTCGTCAAAGTCTCCAAAATCGTCAAACAAGTCGATTTCGTCAAATCCAGCAGGTGTAGAAGTTTGTTCTTCGATTTCTTTTTCAACTTCGCTCTTTTCTTCACCAGCAATCATATCATCAATGTCAATTGTGACATTTTTCAAATCTTTCTCAACGTCATTGTCAAGTGTAACCTTGTCTTGTTCGTCTTGTGAAAGTTCTGGAAGTTCGATTTCTTCATCGTTTTCAGTCAAGATCTTAACATCAAGCGCAAGAGCTTGCAATTCTTTAACCAAAACTTTAAATGATTCAGGAATTCCAGGTTCAGCGATAGGTTGTCCCTTAATAATCGCTTCAAATGTTTTTGTTCTTCCCACAACATCGTCTGATTTAACTGTAAGGATTTCTTGAAGCACATGAGATGCACCATAAGCTTCCAAAGCCCAAACTTCCATTTCACCAAATCTTTGTCCACCAAACAATGCCTTACCACCAAGTGGTTGTTGTGTGATGAGTGAGTATGGTCCAATAGAACGAGCGTGAATCTTGCTGTCAACCATGTGGTTAAGTTTAAGCATATACTTCATACCAACAGTTGTCTTGTTTTCAAATGGTTCGCCAGTTCTTCCATCATAAAGTTGAATCTTTCCGTCTTCTGGGAAGTTGTTTTCTTTCAAAAGTGTTTGAATCTTGTCAGCGTCAGCACCGTCAAATGATGGTGTAGCAACCTTCCAACCAAGTGAGCCAGCAACAAGTCCCAAGTGTACTTCGAGCACTTGTCCCAAGTTCATACGAGAAGGAACGCCGAGTGGGTTCAACACGATGTCAAGTGGACGGCCGTTTGCCATAAATGGCATGTCAGCTTCAGGCATAACGATTGAAATACAACCCTTATTTCCGTAACGACCACTCATTTTGTCTCCGACAGAGAGTTTTCTCTTTTGAGCGATAGTAACTTTTACAAGTTCGTTTACACCAGGTTCGAGTTCGTCTTTGTTCTTTCTGCTAAATACTTGAACATCAACAACAACACCACCTTTTCCGTGTTGAACTCTCAAAGATGTATCTCTAACTTCTCTAGCCTTTTCGCCAAAGATTGCTCTCAAAAGTCTTTCTTCTGGAGAAAGTTCTGTTTCTCCCTTAGGAGTAACTTTTCCTACCAAGATGTCCCCTGCTCTAACTTCTGCACCAACTCTAACGATACCGTTTTCGTCAAGGTTTTTAAGAGCATCTTCACCAAGGTTTGGAATATCTCTTGTGATAACTTCATCACCGAGTTTTGTTGTTCTACATTTAAGTTCTTCGACTTTCAAGCAGATAGATGTGTAAACATCTTCTCTTACAAGTCTTTCATTGATAAGAATAGCGTCTTCGTAGTTGTATCCTTCCCAGTTCATATAACCAACAAGGACATTCTTTCCAAGAGCCAATTCTCCGTTGTCTGTTGAGTAACCATCAATGATTACATCGCCTTTCTTAACTTCTTCACCCTTCTTAACACAAGGTTTTTGGTTGAAGCAAGTTTCGTCGTTTGTTTTGTCAAATTTGATCAAGTTGTAAATGTCAACATTTCCGTTTACATTTTTAATTCTAACTTCATCAGCACTTACATATTCAACAACACCGTCTTCTTTTGCAAGTTGTGTATATCCACAGTCGTGTGCAACTTTTGCTTCCATACCAGTTCCCACGATTGGAGATTCTGCTCTAAGAAGAGGCACAGCTTGTCTCTGCATGTTTGCACCCATAAGCGCACGGTTAGCTTCGTTGCTGTTTACAAATGGAATAAGTGATGTTGCCACTGAAATAAATTGTCTTGGAGAAGCATCAACAAAGTCAACTTGTCTTGCAGGAACTTCGATAGCATAATCTTTGTGTCTGCAGACAACTCTCTTGTTGAGAAGTCTTCCTTCTTCATCAAGTGGTTCTGTTGCTTGTGCGATATAAGCAGTGTCTTCAATGTCTGCCATAAAGTATTCGCACTTGTCAGAAACCTTTCCTGTTTCTTTGTCAACTCTTCTGTATGGAGTTTCAAGGAAACCATATTCGTTTACTTTTGCATAGCTTGTCAAAGTGTTAACCAAACCAATCGCTTGACCTTCTGGAGTTTCGATAGGGCAGATACGGCCGTAGTTTGTGTAGTGAATATCACGAACTTCAGCATCGGCTCTTTCTTTCTTAATACCACCAGGGCCCACAGCAGATACACGGCGCTTTTGTGTAATGCCTGAAAGTGGGTTTACTTGGTCCATAAGTTGTGACAACTGAGAAGATGCCACGAAATCTCTCAAGGCTCTATTCACTGCCTTTGGATTTACGATTTGTCTTGGTGTAACTTCTGAAAGTTCTTTACCTTGCAATGTTTCTCTAACATTTGCAACAAGTTTTGTAACACCTGAACGGAAGTGATCGTGGAACAATTCGCCAACAGTTGCAATTCTCTTGTTTGACAAGTGTTCGATCTTGTCTGTCTTAGCAATTCCTTCCAAAACATCAAGATACATACTCATTGAAGCCAAGATATCGTCCATTGTAAGAGTTGTGATCATCAAATCTTTTGCGTGTTCTTTGATCGCAGCCATTCTCTTTTCTTTTGTCTTGTTTTCTTTCAAGAGTTCTGCAAGCACTGGATAGTAAACTTCTTCCAAAATTCCCAAACTCTTTTCGTCGCAAGGGAAAACATCTGAAAGTTTAACTCTGTTGTTACCACGGATCAAGTGCTTCTTGTCGTCAAGTTGAACCCAAACTTCGTTTACACCGCTTGCTTGGATTTTGTTTGCAAGTTCGACATCAGCAACAGTTCCTGCTTTAGCGATGATTTCGCCATCTGGAGAAACAACATCTTCAGCCAAGATGTGATCTCTAATTCTTCTAGCGATAGAAAGTTTTTTATTAAGGTTGTATCTTCCTACTCTAGAAAGGTTGTACCATTGTTCTGAGAAGAACCAAAGGTTGAGATAACTTCTTGTTGTTTCTGCTGAAGGAACATCTGCTGGTCTTGTTTTTCTAGCAAATTCCAACAAAGCTTCTTCTTGAGTGTTTTGAGTTTCTTTTTCCAAAACATTCTTAACAAGTCTGTGTCCACCAAACAATTTTGAAATTTCGTCTGCAGTGTAACCAAAGCACTTAAGGAAAAGTCCCAATGTAACTTTGTGCTTTCTGTCAAGAACAACCTTCAAAACTTCGTTTGCACCTTGTTCGAATTCAATGTACATACCACGCTTTGGAATGATTTGTCCTCTAAGTGTGCTGTTGTCTCCCGCTTTATCTCTCAAAAGATAATAGTTTGGCGACTTGATAATTTGGTTTACAACAACTCTTTCAACACCGTTGAAAATGAAAGAACAATCTTCTGTCATATATGGAATGTCACCCAAGAAAACAACATCTTCAACAGCTTGTCCTGTTTCTTCAACAACGAAACGAGCTTTCACATTGAGTGGAACTGAATATGTTACACTTCTTCTTTTACATTCCTTTTTGTCATATTTAGGTTGAGCATCCAAAATTGGTTCAAGGAAATAAAGTTTTGCCTTTCCTGAATAATCTACGATTGGAGAAAATTCATCGAGCACTTCCTTGATTCCGTTTGAGATGAAATCCTTAAAGCTATTTTTTTGGATTTCAAGAAGTGGTGGAATATCGATATAATCTTTAAGCTGAGCGAAAGTATATCTTTCCGCCTTTCCAAATTTTTGTTTCTTCAAAAAATCTGACATAATAAACCCCTCTTGTTAAATTTTCAAAAAAAAGGAATATGGGGGTCAAGAAACCTCCTTATTCCTTTCTTTTAAGTTAAATATGGTAAATATTCTTCAACATTGCGCCAACTAACTAGTAAATTTTAACAAATTCTAGATAGAAAGTCAATAGATTTTCAAAAAAAGTTTCCAAAATAGGAAAATTCTGGCTTATATCATCATGTTAGCACAAATCAATATTTTTCTGCAAATATTTTTGCCACATTTTTCAAAAATTTCGCCAAACAAAAAACGAGCACACCTTTCGGTGAACCCGTTTTGTTTTGATTAGTCTGCTTCAAAAACCTTTGCAAGGCCATACATTGATGCATACAAGTTGTATGAGTTTGAAGATTCATCAGCGTTTGGTCTGATATAAACAATGTTGCAGTAATAGTAAGAATCTGTGGCACGAGTAACTCTTCTTGTGATAATCGTCTTAATTTCGCCACCTTCCAACTCTACTTCACCACCAGTGAGATTTCCTGTTGATGAAACCTTCAATGTGCTTGTTGATTCTTCCTTGCCTTCGTTTGAAACCAAGTCATAAACATGCACTGTGGCTGTAATTGTAGAATCTGTCGATTCAACTGATTGTTCCATAACACCAACATTCAAACCAACAACTGCGCCCACGCCAGAATCAATGTCTGATGCGTAAACATAAACTGATTGATTTGCAACTACATTGAAGTAGTTTCTGTTTGTGCCTGTCGCAGAAAGTTCAAACGAACCATTGTCAACAATGCAACCAACCAAACCACCAATACCTGTTTCGTCCATTCTGTGTCCATAAAGGTTGAGTTTGCCCATTTCAAGCACAATATCCTTAAACACAACACGACCAGCTTTGTTGTTGATTGTGCCGACAATTCCACCTACATATTGGAATCCGGTAAATTCACCAGAAACTTTGATGTTTGAAATTTCAGCAACTTCATTGATCACACCAGCAAAACCGCCAAGATTTTGAATGCCGTTTTGAGTACTTTGTGTGCTGACACTGATTGATTTTGAAATTGTCACATCACTGACACTTCCACCACTGATCAATCCAGCAAAACCACCAATACCTTCAGCAGTAAACACTTGCTTGATGTTTGTAAACACTTGATCACTTCCATGAACATTGACATTCTTTACCGTTCCTCTAGATTCGCCAGTAACAAAACCACCATATCCATATGCACTGATGATCATGCTGTCATCAACCAAAACATCGATCTTTTCTGCCGTTGCACCACTGTCGATATATCCAAAGACAAGTCCAGTAGTATCTGCATAAACAGAAACTACTTCGTCAACTTTGATGTTGTAGATATAGCCTCTTCCACTCAAAACGCCGACCAAGGATCCTGCGTAAGAGTATCTGCTCATATCTTCACCATCAACAAATGCCGATCCACCAATGTTCCAGTTTCTTACAATAGCTCCCACTTGAGAGTAAAGGTTTTGAATCTTATAGTTTCCAACAGCAACACCGATAGCACCACCAACAATGTTGTTTCCTTCGACATAAACGGCATCTGTGCCATCTCTTACAATGTCAACATTGACAATCGTTCCACCATCAAGTCTTCCTGTAAGTGCCCCAACAGCGTTTGCATTTGCAAATGAAACGCCCAAAGGTTCGTAAGTAAAGTTCATCAAAGTTCCAACAGAATCTGCCAAACTTGATCTGCCTACTTCTGCAAAAAGTCCAGCATAGTTTACAGATTCGCTGTCAACAAGCGTTACACCAGAAATCTTCATAAAGTTTCCTTCAAGGTAACCAACAAACTTTGTCTTAAACAATTGACTGTTTTCTGTGTAACCTTCGTAAGTTACATCTGAAATCAAACGATAATAAGAATAGTTGAATCCTGCACTTGTGTTTTCTCTTGAGATATAAGTTTCCATTGTCTTATAGTCATTGATAAGGATTGGGTTGTAAACCGAACCCAAAGGTTGACTAGAAAGAGCATAGATGTAAACATATCTTGCAGAAGTTGCACCCTTGTCATCAACAATTGTTTCAATGCGATCCAATTGTCTTCTTGAATATGCAATGATGTTTGCAGAAACAAGTTCCAATCTGCCAGTGTTGAATGTTGCAGAATTGAAGTTTGAATAGTCTGTAGGCTTATCGTTGAAGAACCAAACTGAATTGATATCTCTTCCTTCAACATAAACATAGTTTTTAAAGTTTTCCATGTTGCCAAATTCACCAGAAGACAAAGGTTTGAGTCCTTCCGAATCTTCAAGAGCAATTTCGCCAATATTTTCGTTGATGCCGCTTTCTTGCAAATAATAACAGTCTTCAAGCGTTCCTTGAATAGAGCCCTTAAAGTTTGTTCTTGCAAAACCATAGTTTGAAGTTTGGTCATTTTCCATAATAGAAGTTGAGAAACATCTTGCAACAGTTCCGCCGTTTTCAAATACAAAGCCTGATGCATAAGTTCCGCTTTGCTTCAATTGAATGTTTGAATAACAGTCTGCAACAGTGCCTTCATTTGAATAAATAAATCCTGCAAGGCTGTTGCTTGATCTGATTTCGTTTTCAGATCTTTTGTTGTAGTATTGAATTCCTGCTTCTGGAGTTCCACTTACATAAGAAGTGAAAATTCTTCCTGAATTTGTGTTTGTTACAGCAAATCCTGCAGTATATTCGGCAGTAGTTGTTGTTTCATTTCGCAAGCTTGCGCCCATGTAATAAGAACTTGCGATTGTTCCACTATTTTCACCAACAAAACCAGCCAAGTTTACATTGCTGAAAATGCTTACTTTGCTTCTTGAGTTTGTGATATAGCCGTTGTTTTTTCCGACCAAACCAGCAACATAAGCAGAAGATGCCTTTTCAGAACATACAACTGAAAGTGTTGAGTTGTTTGAAGCCTCAACTGCGCAGTTTGTGATGATGCCTTCATTGCTTGCAGTCAACAACCCTACATCAAATGATCCTGCACTAGTTTTGAAAATGGTGTCACTTGTCATTCTGACTGTCACATTTTGCAAGATTGCACCACTTTCATTTGTTGCAAACACACCAATTTGTGTCGCTGCACCAAAATCATAAGTGCCCGCAAATTGCAAAGAATAACCATTTCCATCAAGTCCGGCGATTCTTGCTGTAAGTGGAACAAATTGTTCTACATCATTGATTGCCGCATATTCCATACTTGGCAAAACAATATCATTGAGCAAGATATACCACTCGCCATCTGCCATCTTTTCGATCAAATCGTTGTAGTCCTCAATTGGAATAGGACTGTCTTGTGTGCTTTGATCATGCACATCAAATTCGAAAACAGTATAAACTCTTTCAGCACCATCTTTTGTTGCGCTGTAAGTATAAACACCATTTCTCATTGTGTAATAAGAGTCCATTGAGAATGAATAAACATCACTTGTTTTTGAATTGTAAACCCTAAGTGGAGTCACAGTATAACCAGCAATTTGATAATAATCAGTTCTGATTTGAGAATCGCTTGACAAAACTGTGTCTTCACCATTCATATAAACTGTCCATGTGACATTGCTTGACATTTCGCCAACAAATGTGTCAACTTCGTTGCTTACGATTGGATTTGATTTATCATATTCAAGGAAACTTCTGATTGAAAGTTGAAGTTCATAAGGATTTCCGATTGCCGTTGAGATAACTCCATCAACCATTCCTCTTACAAGGTCGTGATAAACGCCTTCTTCGTAAACATAATTGAATACATATTCCATTACATACAAACGGATAGAATCTTCACTTCTTACAGCTTCGCCATTGACAATCTTTTCGCCGATTGTCTTGATCATAATTTCTTTTCCGATGCCGCCATCATAAACAATGTTTTCTGATGTAACAGTCAAAACATGTTTTGATCCAACTTTGTTGATTGAAACAATTTGACTTGCATCAGAAGGTTGTCCGTTTGCGTCCAAAATTTGAATTTCAATTTGGTCTGCTGTGTAACCATAATAGTTTAATGTCAAATCATAAGAAAGACCACGGGCAACATAATAATATCCACCAGCATCTTGCTTGTTGTCAAAAACAAGTTCGGCATAACTGCCAAGTTTTGTTGTCAAATAAACTGGATATGTTTCAACAAATTCGCCTCTGTTTCCATATGTTACTGAAACATTAAATCCAACAGCCACACTATCTGAAACATTCTTTGATGGCATGTTGTACATAATGTAAACTTTGCCAACATAAGAAACTGAAACTGTGTTCAAGAATGAAATCATTTCGTCATATGTGAAACTAAATTTGCCATCTTTTTGACTTCCAAATGTGTCAACTCTGATAAATTCCAATTCGCTGCCAGCTTCTTGTTTTTCATAAACAAATGTAAACAACGCATTTGCCGCTTCTTTGTTTGAGTTTTGTGCCATATTTTCGATTGTAAATGTGTTGAACACTGCTTCAACAGGGTCAACAAACACTTCAATCAAACCATTTTGTCCAGGGACAAGAATGTCATCAACCACTGAAACATCGTTGATGTTTGAATAGTTGTCTGCTGTGATATAGTTTACGCCTGCTTCATCAAGGTTGAGTTCGACTGTTGCAAACACACCATCATAAAGTTCTGTTGCGTAGAAGAAAATCACATATTTTCCAAAAATTCCTGTTTCAAATCTGTTTACAAACGCATCACTTGCAGAATTTACTCTAAGAGAATAATCAAAAACATTGATCTTTCCTGCTTTTCTTGCAAGTGTGACATTAAACAAATCATCTGTAAGAGAAAGCGTATTTACAAATGCTTGCCACTCTGCTTCAGAATCACAATCATTGATGTTTTCTGGCATTCTTGATTGAACAAGCCTATCTTCATCGCCTTCTCTATAGAAGATTTCGTAGAACAAATATTCTTCGTCATTTGTCGAATCAACTGTCACCGTATCAGTGTAAGGTTCGTTTGTTTTGATTGAAATTTCAACACTGTCTGGTCTAATTGCAGATGCTGTATCTTTGTAGACAACAGACAAATCAATTTCTGATGCAGACAATTCGTAAACAAACAAATATGCTTGTTCGCCAATTGTCACAGAAACTTGCAACATAGGCACAAGTGTATAAGAGTCAACAGCCCCTTCAATCGCTTCTGCACTCTTGTAGAAGATGATTGTTTGCTTGTTTACTTGCACTGATGAGAATGTTTTTACATTTTCATCACAATCTGCAAACAATTGAGAGTTTCTTGTCAAATTGTATGCAACATTTTTGTATGACAAAACGCCTTCTTTGGTGATTGAATATTTGTCATTTTCGCCAAGATATGTCGCAGTGTCATCAAGTGTGTATGTTGGCACCAAATAAATGTTTGTGTTTGAATTGCCATAAATTGCAACTTGACTTCCGTTTACAACATTCATTCCACTTGCATTTCTGCTTGTGTAGAATACCGAACCTGCAACATCTTTGTCGAAGTAATTTGTAATATAAATATAAACTGTTTTAGATTCTACCCTATTCAAAATGCTTGTCAATGTCAAAGTTGCCAAACCAACGCCATGCGCTGTAATGTTTCCATGAATGTCAACTGACAACAATCCTGCTTTTTCTGCAGTCGAAATGTTTACATCTTGACTTGTGATTTGGATTGGATAAAAATCTGAATTTGGAGAAATTGTGTTGAGTGCCACAACCTCATCTTGCACCACTCCGGTTGTCGCACCACTTACACGGTTGTCAACACCAAAGTAATACATAAAGTAAACACTCACACCTTCAACAGCATCGTTTGTCATAAGGTAAGGATTGTCTGCATCTTCACCAAGACCAACTTCTTTTGTTTCGAAGCATACTGTTTTAAAGATTTCATAAACATTGCCCACTTTTTTGAGAGAAACAAGGTCTCCATAATAGTGAGTTGTTGAAGTGTCTGTTGTAGAACCCAACGCTGTTGATGGATTTACAATTCTCTTCAAATAAGAAACTGCTCTAAATGCCGAACCATAACTTCTTCTTGTTTCGCTGGCATTTCCAACCATTCCATAAACGCCTGCAGCATCAAAAGAAACTTGCTTAAATTTGATGAGCATTGCAGAATAAAGAGTATTTCTGCCATCGTCAACAGCTTCGATATAGTTTCCAGAACCAAAATTTACACGGTATCTGTCATCAACTGATGCGTCAACAAAGTCGTAACCACAGATTGTGCCGACATAATCATATCCTCTTACAAAGATACGAGAGTTGTTTGTCCAAATGTCAATTCTGTCAACATTTGCAGTGTGGGCATATCCTACCACACCACCAACATAATCTGTATAACCTTTTTCTGTTGCTGTTTTTGAAACAATGTCTTGTGTTGAAATTTCACCACCAACAAGCATACTCTTGATTGCGATGCCACTTTCAACTGTTTCTTCTGCCATAATAGGCATTGTTGTTTCTGCCAAATCTTGGTTGTAGATATAAGCAACCATAGATTTTTGATGAGTTCTTCTACTGTAGTTGTTGTATGCCACAGCCCCAGCAACACCACCCAAATAAATGTTTGAATAATCATTTTGAACTGTTTTGCCAGTCACTTTGATAAGTGTGTATGCTGAATATGCAGAATATCCATAAAGTTTGAGTTCGGTTGATGTTGTGCGTTCTACAAGACCTGCAGTTGCACCAACAACACCACCTGCAAACAAGTTTGTCGAATCTGCATCAATTGTCAAATAATCGTTGAAGTAAGCAAGATTTCTTGCGTTTTGTCCTGCAAATTTGGCGCCACTTTCATACAATGTAAAGTCTTGCAAAATTTGTCCATAGTTTACTGCGGCAACAGAGCCATAATAAACATTTGTGCTTGCCACAGTTTCAATGCTTGAAGAAGCAACAATTCTTGTGCCAAGATTTCTTACAATACCTTTGTTGATTGCAACTGCAAGACCAACATAGGCACTTCTTTGAAGATCAAGATCTACCTTTCCTGTGATTGTAACATTTTCAATCATAGGTGTTTCAATTTCGATAATATTTCCCGTAACTTCGTCATAAACAATTTCATTAAGTTGTGCAAACAAACCAGCATATTGAATGCCATCAACTGTTTCCACAAAGTTTGAATTGTTTACAAAAAGGTTTGTGATTGAAGCTTGTGCAGTTGTTCCAGTGAGAGACCCACTAAAACCAACCAAAACTTTGTTGCCACTTCTTTCAATGATACCGATTGGTGTCGCACCTGAAATCGCAGACATATCAATCACTGTGTTGAGTTCGTAATGACTTTGCAATGTTGTTTCATTTGCATTGATTGCCAAGATATCTTCTGGCTTTTCAAGCAAGTATGGATTGTTTCTTGATCCGTTTCTATAATGCACATCAATACACAATGGTTTCTTTGTCAAAGAAGTGTAGTTGCTGCCCCATTCTGCAGGGTAAACATAAATTCTTCCTGTCAAAGACTCTTCAATATTTACAATGTTTGCAATGTTGTTTCTATAGAAGTTTTCGCAAGAAACAGAAATTGTGTAAGTTCCCTTTGATTGTTCTGAATAATCCACAACAATCTCAACCATATCGGTATAAGGGTTTCCGTTTGTCAACTCAAAATCAACTCTCAATCTCTTGTTTGTCGCATCTGTTGGATATGTATAAACGCCCAAAGTATAAGACAATTTGTCGTTTGTAAAGTTGAGTTTGTCAATTGCTGTTGAAAGTGAAATGCTTTCAATTGACTTGTATGGAGTTGACACAACCTTTGCGTCATATCTCTTTGTCGAATTTCTTTGTCTAAGGTTTGTGCTAAGCACAAATGAATACGAACGCATATCTGTTGCAAAATATGTCAAAGTGTCAAGGTCAAAATAACCAAAACCACCAATGCTTCCACCAAGATAATAGATGTTTGAGAAGACCACTGTATACAATGCGATAAGCGAACCACCCTCATCTCTTTCTTCATAAATAAAATCTTCAGAATAAAACATCATTCCACTTTCAAATGTCACATAAACATTTCGAGTTTCCTCGTGTGTTGTGCCATCTTGAATCCATTGTTTTGTGATTTCAACCAATGTCGCAGTTTTGTCAAAAGGTTGACCCTTGCTGTTTTGCACATAATAGTAAACAAATCTTTGATCATATTCTTCTTCAATCAATTCTGAATAATAATCTGTGTTTACAGTTGTATAATTGTAAACAATGCTTCCATCTGGCAATTCAGAGTCAAACGAGTTATACATGTTTGGAACTGCTTTTTTGTCAAATTCGTATTTATAGAAGTTTGTAGATTGGCTGTTGTTTGCCACAACATCAAATTTCACCGAACTATCTTCTGTGCTTACGCCAGAACCATAATAAACGGTGTTGTTTAATGCATAATCTTCGCCATTTTTCAAATAGTATTCATCAACGAGTGAATAAGAACTGATTTTTGCATAATATGTAAGTTCGGCATTAACAGTCTTAAAGTCATCTACTGTGTTTCCAATCAAAGTAAATGTAATGTCAGTCACACCATTTTTAACAGTTGCAACTCTGTAAAGATCATTTACTTTTGCCACTGTTGCAATGTTTACATCTCCAGGGATATATTTCACCCCTTCGCCTGACAAGTTTGCTGCAATTTTGATAAATGCATAATTATTGAAAGTGATTTCATCTTTTGTTGATGGGTTCAACACTTCAACATTCAAAACATTGTCAAATTCTGCTTCATGTCGTGAATAATAATAGTTTGAAACAGATTCATTTCCTTCGCTAGCCAAAGCAAAAGTTGTTGTTTCTGCTTTCAAAGTTTTTACAACTTCAAAATTTACATATCTTGACAAACCGTTGTCAAGGAAGATTTTGTAAACACCTTTACCAACTTTCTTTGGCACAACTTTCATGTTGAGGAAATATCCATCAACACCTTCAACATAAGGATTTTCGTTGTCAGCAATGATTTCTACAACATCTTCGCCACCGTCATGTTCGTAAGAAATGCCTTGAAATCTATGTTCTGCATAAAGTTGTTGATTGAAATCAACTTCTTCTGCATCATAATCTACTTTCAAATATCTGTTGTCATCACCTGTGTAGGCATAAGCAATGTTCAAATAACTTGCCCCTTCAACGACAGAGAAGTCAATTGCCAATGTCAATTCTTCTGCATCTTGAATAATGTCGCTTACAAGGTGAATAACAAGTGTTGTTTTGTCTGTTTTTGGCGCTTTGTCAACACCTCTAACAAAAAATGGTCTGTTTAAATCAGAATAGAGTTTTGCATTGCCATTTGCAACATTAACTCTGTCGCTTGTAATAATTTCCAAATAAGTTTCATCAAATTCAAACCAGATTCCATCATAATTTGCTGGCGAATTGAGTCCTGACAAAACATCAACCCAAAGTTCGTTCCAGCCATATTCATCAAGTTTGTAGCTGTTGTAAACCACCATTGGTTCTGGTTCGGAAGTTCCATTTACTGTCACCTCGATTGGTGCAATCTTTACATCAAGTCTAAATCTTCTCAATGCATTGACACTGTCGTCTTGTACTCCTTTGGCAACATTATAATAGATTTCAACTTCAAAATAATCTGTTGTTTGTGTTTGTGAGTTTTGAGAAACCAGCCAATAGAATGTTTCAAATTCACCTTCATCAGGCACTTCCAATGGTTCGATATTTACAAAACCATTTTCAAGCAAAGGTTTGTAAGTGATGACTGATTCTTCTTCCAATTTAATGTTTGTTTCAATCTTCAAAACAAATTGAGTCATGTTTACATTGTTTGGCACGATTGAAATTGTGTTTCCCTCAAGTGGTTGATAATCCACATCTCCTGTCACAGTGTCAACATAACCACCTGTCACATCAATTTTAAGACTTGGCAACACATAAACATCTGACAAACAGTAAACGATTTTTTCGTAAGCAATATTGCCCACAGAGCGTTCGTAAACCGTAAGCATACTAAACTTGCTCACAAGGTCAACTTCTTCAAATTCAGAGCCATTCACGCTTACAAAAAGTTCGTTTTCGCCCGTATCTTCATCGGCAACAAGTTTCATTTTATCAAAAGCAACAATGCTTCCATCAATGATAGAACCTGTTCCGTTTTTAAAGATCGCTTTGTCTGATTCAAGGTCAATCGAATCAAGATAGAATGTTGCATCCAAATCTGCATTTGGTGTGAAATAATAATAATTCAACTTGTCATATGTTACAAAGTCGCTATCAAAATCAACCAACGCAGAAGTAGGTTGAAACATTGTATCGTTTGAAACATAGTTGATGTCATCTTTTGCCTTCATAGATTTTGCATATTGCTCTACAAAAATTGACACCGTGCAAGTCTTCAAACCATCAAATGTCGAAAATGTAAGAGTGCCTTCCCCACCATTTGTTGCTGTGACAGCAACCCTTATTCTAGTTTTGTCCATTTTGTGGATTGTGTAAGTAAAAATTGAAGAATCTCTGTTTGAATCTTCTTCAATATTCACATTGCTGTGATCAAAACCGTCTTGATATCCTTCAATTGTAAAAATGATATCTTCAGTGTCTCCCACTTCCAAATTTACTGATTGTCGATTGGCAGTGATATGAATCTTGCTGTAGTCTACTCCGCAACCAACGAAAAAGAAACCTGCAAACAAAAATGCAAATACACTACACAATGATATAATTATATTTCTTAAAGTTTTTGTCATAGATTTCCTTTTATCAGTTTGTATTTAGTTTATAAAATCAAATTATCTACCTTCAAAGAGTTTTCTTACATAAGGTTGAGCGATAACTTGAACTGTCGTTCTGGCTGTTGCACTTGTGATCAAGAAGCATTGTCCAACGCCGGCAGTAACGATTGTGTTTTGTTCTTCTTCGTTGATACCACCAGATTTTTCATACAACGACACAAGGTCGGAAATATCTGCCGGAGCAAGTGAGAAGATCATAGAATATTGACAAGCGTTGATAACGGCAGTTGATTGTCTTCTAATTTCTTCAGTACCAACAAAGTCGGCAATGTTTTGTGTAATGATAAGCAACATACCACCGTATTTTCTAATACGCTTAGCCATCTGCGCCATAAAGTCCAAAGCTACAGGATATTTAGGGTTAATAAAGATGTGAGCTTCGTCAACGGCAACAATAATTTTTCTGTTTTTGCGATATTTTTTGTTGAAGTCTTTGTTGTTGATAACTTCGTTGTTGAGGTATCTAAATACCAAAAGCATCTGAGCGTTTGTGATTTGTCCGTTGTTTCCAGCAACCAATGATTGGAAGTTGAAAGTAACGAAGTTTTCGTTTGTTTCAATAGAAGTTGGTCCGTTCCACAACGCACTGTTTCTTCCACCAGTAGCAAACTTTTTGATGTAAGTTTCAACAGTCATCAAACTTCTCAAAGAAAATTCGTCTTTAGCTTCTTTAATTCTCTTTACAATCAAAGCATACAAATCGTCAAATGTTGGATAATCAGTTGGCTTCAATCTAGCCAAGTTTGAAGTTTCGCCAATGCCTTTTTCTTTGTACATATCAATGATCAAAGAGTTGAGTGTTTCAAAAGCGTCAGTGTTGATACCTTCCAAGATAACTCTAAAGAATTGTTCCAAAAACTGCAAGTGTTGTGCAAATGAGTCGTCGACCTTTTTGTCGAGTTGTTTTTTCTTTTGGATAGGTCTTCCAAAATCGTCAAATTCTTCTTCCTCTTCCTTTTCTTCGTCTTCAGACGCTTCCAAAGATGAAATAACGTGGAATGGGTTCAAAATACCGTGAAGTGAAGAACCTACGTCAATAAACTTTCCACCAAGGCTCATTGTCAAATCTTTATATTCGTTTTCAGGGTCGAGAATAAAGATCTTACAGTTGTCGGCTGACAAATTTGTCAACAAAGTTTTTGTAGCATATGATTTTCCAGAACCTGACTTTCCAATAACCATCATGTTTGAGTTAACTCTGCTTCTGTCTCTCTTGAAGAAGTCAACAAACACTGGATATTCGTTGTCGCCCAAATAAATTCCGTTTGGATCTTGTAAAGCATTTGAAATAAATGGGAATGTTGCCGCAAGAGTTGTTGTTGGGATACCTCTGGCATTTTTAAGCATTGCATCTCTTCTTGAAACTCCGGCTGATACAAAACCGTCAATTTGTCTTGCAAACAATTCGGAATATTTAAAACCAGATTGCTTGAGCATCGCTCTAACATCTTTCTTCGCTGCATCTTCTGCAACAACATAAGTGTTTACATTGTAAAGTTGTTCGTTGCTATTTTTCAAACTTTGAAGCAAATCTTTCAATGTTGCCAAGTGGGTTTGAAGTTCGATTTGTGTAGAACTCTTTCCGGCTTTTTGCAACTTTGTTTCCATTTCCATGATACCACGGTCGATTTGTTTTTCAGATTCAATTCTTCCGATTGGAGTAAACTTCATTACAACTCTAGTTCTGTCCAAAAGAAACACTGGTGATCCCCAAGCATTTCCTACTTGCAAAGGATAGTCTGTCAAACTGAAGCAACGATAAGGTTGATCATCAATAAAATATCTTGCGATGTTGAATTTGATTTTTTCTGGAGTCGCCCACTTCATATATTCTGACATTGGCATAACTTCCAAATCTCTTTCGTCAAATTCTTTTGTAAGGTTTGCCTTCAAAAAGACATACAAGTCATTTCCTTCAAGTTTGTGTGCTGTGATTGGGTTGAGCGCTGCGCCCATCGCTTGGATCATACCTGAAGTGGTTGTGTCCAAAATTTCCATATCCTTGTCATAAACGACCATATAGAAGTGATCTTTGTAGACTTTTGATTGTCTGTTCATAAATTCGTAAAGTGTAACTCTTTCTTCAAAGATCGGAGCACGGGCATCAATTTCGTCTTGTGAAATTTGTCCGTCATATTGCATATCATAAAGCACATCATACTTTTGGTTTTCGCCATGAATGTATCTATCCAAAATCATTGGCTTGCTGATTTTTACAAGTGAGCAAGTTTGATCTGGTGTCAATCTTCTGAATGCGTTGGCAAAAGCATTGATAACATTGTCTTGATAATATTCTGTCAACAATGTAAAGAACATTGGTTCGATTTCAATAACTTGTGCGTAGTAAGGTCCAAAGTTGATAAACTTGTCTTGATACACACCTTCATATGCAATCATTTCGCCAACTGTTGATTTTTTCTTGCCACCATCACCCTTGTTAAACTTTTTCTTTTGCACCGAATATTTAAGCAAGTGCACCAAAGTTACATAGAAACGATCTTCATCGGCTGGCTTCAAATACATTGAGATTGCAACAATCAACCATGCAACACCAAGCCACACATGGAATGAGAAGTTTGCCAAAAACAAAACTACTGCCACGGCAATAAAAATAAGACCCAAGATCAAGTCGAGTCCTGTAAAACCTCTCATAAATTCTGATTTAACTTTTGCTTTTTTTGGAATAACTCTAACCATACTTTCCCTCTTGCATTTATGATACTACAAATCAAACTAAAAATACAAATAAATTTGCGAGAAATATTATATTTATAATATTAAAAAATCCAATCAAAAAAATTTAAATAAAAATAAAAAAATAATAATAAATAAAATTTAATTGCACTTCTACACTGCCGTAAATATATGACAAATAATAAAAAAACAGCAAAAAATAATATTTTTGCCGATTTTTTGCAATTTTTATTTAATTTATTTTTATTTTATTGAAAAAAACAATTGATTTAATTTGTTGTGTTTTTTTACATTTTCAAAGATTTCTTTTGTTATTTTTT
Organism: Clostridia bacterium; assembly: GCA_017452445.1. Lineage (GTDB taxonomy): Bacteria > Bacillota > Clostridia > Christensenellales > UBA1242 > Caccovivens. Next base: position 150,241 of record JAFTMH010000003.1, on the reverse strand, counting down.
GACCACAACAAACCACCCTTTCGTTGTTGTATCCAATCACATCTTTGACACAAATTTTGCCAAGATAGTTGTTTTCGCTCAAGTTGACAACACCTGGCACTGACACAACTTGTTTTTGTTGCGCAACAACCAAAATTGCACTTTCTTCTTTTTTCGAAATTGTTGAAAGAGGTTTAATCTTTTTTCTTTTTCGCAAATCAACAAAAACAAAATCTTCTCCAACAAACTTCAAATGCTTACACAACACTTCAGCGCAATCAGTAACAAACTTTATACATTTATTATTGTCAAATTCAATCGTTTCAATTTTGCCCAAATTTTGCAAATTTTCATCAAAAACAATCTTTCCAATCACATTGTCAAATTTGTCAAAATCAAATTGCAAAGATTCAACCTTTTCAACAAAAACAAAATTTTGAGTTTCAACTTTCACATCTTCGCACGAAACAAAAAATTCGTTTTCGCTTTCATCATCAACAACAACCCAACCAACTCTTTTACACAAAGACCAATCAATGCAAACATCAAGCACATAACCAATCTTTTTGCCAGTAGCAAGTTCTACAACAATTTTTGAAACATTTTTCACAACCATTCCCCCATATCACAACTTATGCTGTTTTATGAAAGAATAGAAACAATTTATATTTTTGCCACTTTTTCAACAAATTTGTGCAAATTTTCCACATTTTTGCACTCTTTTGATATGCAATGCAAAAAATAAATTTGACAACCACACCTTGCTGTGCTAGAATAAAACCGAAAATTTTTTAGGAGATGTTTTTATGAAAAAGAAAGAAATCACAAAAAATATGACAATTGGCGAAGTTATGAAATCAAACGAAAAACTTGCAGATGTGTTTATGGGATTTGGCATGCACTGTTTCTCTTGCCCAGTAAGCCAAATGGAAACAATCGAACAAGCAGCAGCAGTTCACGGAATCGAACTCGACTTTTTGCTTAAAAAACTCAACGAAAACAACAAATAAAAAAGAAACCTGATTAGGTTTCTTTTTTTATTCATCAAGCGCTTGCTTGATAAAACTTTTAAGTTTGTCAACATTATCTTTCTTTTTTGTAGAAAACAAAATTTGTCTGTCTTCAATTTCAATTGGCTTTGTCAACAAATCGCTCTTGTTGAGAATAACAATTCTGTTTTTTGTCGCTCCAATATCGTCCAAAATTTTGTTTGTGATTTCAATGTTCTTTTTGTAAAACTCATCTGCAATGTCAACAACATGCAAAACAAGATCTGCCCCTGCAACTTCTTCAAGTGTTGCCGAAAAACTTTCAACAAGTTCGTGTGGCAATTTGCTGATAAACCCAACAGTGTCAATCAACAAACAAAATTGCCCATCTTCGAGATACATTCTTCTGCTTGTTGTGTCGAGTGTTGCAAACAACTTGTCATCAGCATAAATCTTTTCTTTTGTAAGAAGATTGAAAATCGAACTTTTCCCAGCATTTGTATAACCACCCAAAACGACATTTTTGATGCCATTTTTTTCTCTTAACACTTTGTTTTGTCTTCTGCTGTTTTTGATCTTTTCAATTTCTTTTTCAAGCAACAAGATTTCTTTTTCAAGTTTACGACGGTCAAGCTCCAACTTTGTTTCACCAGGACCTCTCATACCGGCACCACTTCCACCAAAACGACCTTGACTGCCTTGCATTGAAGAAAGTCTTGTCAAAAGATATCTGTCTTGCGCAAGTTTAACTTCAATTTTTCCTTCGCTTGATTTTGCATTAAGCGCAAAAATGTCGATAATAAGCAAAATTCTGTCCAAAACTTTAATTTCCAATTCGTCTGACAAATTGCGAAGTTGCGAGCCTGTAAGTTGATAGTCAACCACCAAACAATCACAAGGATTTTCTTTTAAAAATTCTTTAATTTCTGCAAGTTTGCCAACGCCCATAATTGTGCGACGATTGAAAGCGTCAATGCTTTGTGAAAAGATCTTGACAACTTCCATATCAGCAGAAAAACACAGTCTGCTAATTTCTGCAAACTGATATGCTTTTTCTTTGTCATTTTCTATAGGGCAGAAAATCACTACCCTTTCTTTTTGTTCTTCTTTAACTTGAATCATCTTTCCCATAATTGTATTATAGCAAAAATGTTTTCAAAAAACAACATTTTGTCATTAGATTGATTTTGCCAAAATCGAGCCATCTTCCGTCGATATAATCACCGACCAACTGTTGCCACTTCGATCGAGCAATGTAAAACACCAAAACACCCCATCAAAGTTGTTTGCCTTTTTGTCTAAAATTCGCAAATAACCTTCCCCAAACAATTTGTTTGATTTGGTGATTGATTGAATCAAACCTTCAAACTCTTGGCAAGCAATTTCGATTGCCCTATCACTATCAATCGAAAAATCGTTTGAAATTGCATCAAGCGCAAAGCGCTTTTCATCAAACTCAATTTCAACAACTTCTTCACCAGTCAATTTTCTTTCCAAATCACACATAAACTTTCCATTGTTTGCGTTAAGCTCCAACTCAACCTCAACACCAACATTATCAATCAGCACATTTGCCTTGATTGCGTTTTGTTGCACTGTGTTGTGAAAAGCCAACACCAACAATGCAAACTCAGTCAACTGCCCACAACTACCATCAAGCAAATATTCTTCTTCTCTTTCTCCAACCGACAAAGTTGCATAACAATCCTCACTTTCGCCATAATAATACACACTTGTCACTTCTGCCATATTTTTTTTGACAAGTTTGGTTGTTTCTGCCCCACAAGCCGACATACCTACAAGCGCAAAAATTAAAAAAACAACAATCCAACCCTTTCGCATAATCCCTCCATATTTAGATTTGCTGTTATATATGTTTGAATTGTGATAAAAATGTGTTAAAATGTTGTCAAAATACAACGAAAAATGGATATTTTATGAAAACAGAAAACAAAAACATTCATTCTGGGCACAGACAACGCCTCACAGACCTTGTGACAAATGCTGGCATTGACAATGTAAGCAGCATTCAATCGGTAGAGTTTTTTCTTACCTACATTTTTCCTCGTGGAGATGTAAATCCTCTTGCACATCGACTTCTTGACAAATTTGAAAACTTTGCAAACATCGTTGACGCTTCAGTTGCAGAACTTTGTTCTGTCAAAGGTATAAGCAAACAAAGTGCGCAAAAAATCAAAATGTTTGCCGAAATGATTTATTTATATTCATCTTCAAAACTCTCATCAAAAACAAACCTTAAAAACAGTGGCGAATTTTTGGACATTTTGGAAGACATGCTACGCTTTCAAACAAGCGAAAATTTGTTTATTTTTGCATTCAACCACAATCTTGCACTGATTGGCAAACGCCGATTTGACCTCAATCTTGTTAGAGAAGTTGGCATCAGCCCTTATCAACTTTATGATTTTGTCTCTTCAACAAAAGCAAGCTACCTGATTGTTTCTCACAACCACCCTGGTGGCAAAGCGCTTCCATCTGCAGATGATCACGATGCCGTTTTGTATATCGAGCAACTTCTCAAAAATCTCGATTGCAAACTTATTGACAGTTTTATTGTTGGCAAAGATGGCATTTACAGCGAAAAGCAATCTTCGTATGCAAGAATTTTTGCAACAACAGACCAAATCACAAACATTGCAAATCAATAAAACAGCAACAAAAAAAAGACCGACAAATTGTCGGTCTTTTTTATTTCAACTTAAACAAAGTTGTTGGTCTTGTGAGCGCAACATCAATTTTGAAATTTTCTCCTTCAATCAACCCGTGTTGTGCAAGTTGGTTTGTTATGTATTCGTATGCAAACGATGGCGAATTGTTTTCTTTGCTCAAGTGCGAAAGCACAATTTGTTTTGTGCCTGTTTGCACCAACTTTTCAATAAACTGTGCAGATGCTTCGTTTGACAAGTGCCCATTTGGCCCTGCAATACGCATCTTCAAAGTGAGTGGATATTTTTCACAAGAGCGAAGCATACTCAAATCGTGATTCGCTTCAAGATAAATAAGCGAACTGCCTTTCACGACATTAAAAATTTTGTCGTTTGTGTGCCCCAAATCGGTCAAAATGCTGATTTTTTTGTCGTTTTCAACAAAACTATATCCAAAACATTTCACATCGTGTGGCACTTCTACAGGATTGATAAGTAAATCTTTGATGCCAAACGAATCAACAAAAATTTTCTTATTTTCTTCTTTCACTTTGTCAAGCTTGTCATTAAGCCCAGCCCAAACTTCGTTGTGCGCATACACAGGCACCGAATATTTTTTGCTGAAAACATTAATCCCTTTGATGTGGTCAACATGCTCATGACTTACGATGATTGCATCAATGTTTCTTCCATCAACACCCAAAAGCGAAAGTCTGCTTTCTGCATCTTTGCACGAAATACCCATATCCACCAAAATGCGTGAATTTTCTGTTTCGATGTATGTAAGATTTCCGTCGCTTCCTGACGACAAATTTATTACTTTCATGCCATACAATTTTACACAATATTGCACAATTTGTCAATTTTTGAAACCAAACAAAAAAGAGCATATCAAAATGCTCTTTTAGTTTCCACTCGCCCAAAAAATATTTTTCAAAAATTTGCCTGTATAACTTTCTGCAACTTCAACAATTTGTTCTGGTGTGCCGGTCGCAACAATTGTGCCACCTTCGTCTCCACCTTCAGGACCAATGTCGATAATATGATCTGCACATTTGATTACATCAAGGTTGTGCTCGATAACAAGCACAGAATTTCCGTTTTCGACAAGTCTATCCAAAATCGAAATCAACTTTTTGACATCATACATATGAAGTCCTGTCGTCGGCTCGTCCAAAATATACATTGTCTTGCCTGTTTCTTTTCGAGAAAGTTCGGTCGCAAGTTTAACTCTTTGCGCTTCGCCACCAGAAAGTGTCGTTGCCGGTTGACCAAGTTTTATATAACCCAAACCGACATCATAAAGTGCTTGAATTTTTGGTTTGATGTTTGGTATGTTTTCAAAGAAACCCAATGCTTCTTCAACAGTCATATCCAAAACATCACTGATTGTTTTGCCTTTGTATTTGACTTCCAAAGTTTCTCTGTTATATCTCTTACCCTTACACACTTCACAAGGCACAGTGATATCAGGCAAGAAATACATTTCAATTTCTTTAACCCCCGCACCTTCACAAGTCTCACATCTTCCACCTTTGACATTGAAACTAAATCTGCCGGCAGTGTAACCTCTTGCTTTTGCATCAGGTGTTGCAGCAAACAATTCTCTTATTGCAGTAAACACCCCTGTGTATGTTGCAGGATTGCTTCGTGGAGTTCTTCCAATTGGCGCTTGGTCAATGGCAATAACTTTGTCCAAAACTTCAATGTTTTTGATTTCTTTAAACTTGCCAAGTTCCAACTTGCTGTTGTTGAGATTGTTTGACAAATAAGGATAAAGCACCCCATTCACCAAACTTGACTTTCCACTTCCAGAAACGCCAGTCACAACGGTCAACACCCCTGTTGGGATTTGAACATCAATGTTTTTCAGGTTGTTTTGTTTTGCACCAACAACCGAGATAAAATCCTTTGGAGTTCTTCTTTCTTTTGGCACTTCAATCTTTTCGTCACCCCTCAAAAATTGAGCAGTGATTGACTTTTTGTTTTTCAAAAGTTGGTCAACAGTTCCACATGCGACAATCTCGCCACCATGCACACCTGCATAAGGTCCAACATCAACGATATAATCTGCCGCACGGATTGTGTCTTCGTCATGCTCAACAACAATCAAAGTGTTGCCAAGGTCTTTAAGATGCTTCAAACTTGCAAGCAATTTTTCGTTGTCTCTTTGATGAAGCCCAATCGAAGGTTCGTCCAAAATGTAAAGCACCCCAACCAAACCACTTCCAATTTGGGTGGCAAGTCTAATTCTTTGCGCCTCACCACCAGACAATGACTCTGCCGAACGGTTGAGTGTCAAATATCCAAGCCCAACATCTTGCAAGAAATGCAATCTTGCCAAGATTTCTTTCAAAATAGGTTCTGCAATTTGCATTTGCACTTTGTTTAATGAAAGGTTTTCCATAACAGGAATAAGGTTTTTCACACTCAAACTGCAATAGTCATCAATGTCCTTTCTGCAAACTTTTACACTCAAGGCCGATTGATTGAGTCTTTTGCCACCACACACCTTGCAAGGTAACTCTCTCATAAATTTTTCGATTTCAAATTTGATGTATTCGCTGTTTGTTTCTCTGTATCTTCTTTTAAGATTGTTTACAAGTCCTTCAAACGGAACTGACATTTGTCTTCTGCCACTTTCGTTGACAACTTCTATGTCAATTTTTTCGTCTCCTGTGCCATACAACAAAATTTTGATTTTTTCTTTTGAAAGTTTGCATACAGGTTTGTTCAAATCAATGCCATACTTTTCTGACAACGCAACAAAAAATGCTTTTGCCATGCCACCATCAGCAACTTTCCAACCTGTAATGTTGAATGCCCCTTCATTGATAGAAAGATCACTGTTTTTCAAAACAAGATCATCATCAATGTCCATAGTATAACCAAGACCCGTGCAATGTGGACATGCACCATATGGAGCGTTAAACGAAAACAATCTTGGCGAAATTTCTTCCAATGTCCAGCCACATTCAGGGCAAGCATAATTGGTTGAATACATTTCTCTTTCTTCATCTGTTGCAACAATCACAAGCCCTTCTGCCAATTTAAGTGCAGTTTCCAAGCTTCCTGTAAGTCTCGAATCTTTGCCCTCTTTAATGACAATACGGTCAACAACAACATTGATGTTGTGTTTCAAGTTTTTGTCGAGAGTGATTTCTTCATCAAGCATAAAGATATTGCCATCGATTTCAACTCTGACAAATCCACTTTTGCGGAGTGATTCCAAAAGTTTTTCGTGTCTGCCTTTTTGTCCTCTTACTGCAGGGGCAAGAATTGTCAACTTTGTGCCTTCTCCCCTTTCTTTGATTGCATCAACAATTTGGTCAATACTTTGTTGTTTAACTTCTTTGTTGCAATGTGGACAAAATGGAGTTCCAACTCTTGCAAAAAGCAAACGGAAATAGTCATAAATTTCCGTAACCGTGCCAACAGTTGATCTAGGATTTCTGTTTGTGGTTTTTTGGTCAATCGAAATTGCTGGCGAAAGTCCATCAATCACTTCAACATCAGGTTTTTGAGTTTGCCCCAAAAACTGTCTGGCATAAGAAGACAAACTTTCGATGTATCTTCTTTGCCCTTCTGCAAAAATCGTGCCAAAAGCAAGAGAAGATTTTCCCGATCCACTCACACCTGTAAACACAACAAATTGATCTCTAGGTATTTGCAAACTTACATTTTTTAAGTTGTTTTCTTTTGCACCTTTGATAATAATAGAATTTTTCATAAACTTTCCTTTTCTAAATTTTATTATAACACAATTGCCCAACATCTAACAATACATAAACAAAAAAACAACACCAAATGTGTTGTTTTCTCAATTTTTATTTGCTTCTGCCGTTGTCGTTTTTGTAAACAACTCCATTGAAGATAACATCTTGTGTTTCAACTGCTTTTGGCAATTTCTTGCCAACAGCAACACCATACAAAGTTGTTTTTCCAATTTCAACTGGTCTGTTTGGATCAATTTCGTGTGCAACATTGAAGATTTGAGTTGTAGAATATGCTACAACTTGGCTAAGCAATGTTTGTGGTGCTTTGTTGTAGATTTCTTCCAAAGTTTCTTCGATGCTTGGTGCAAATTTGCCTTTGTATCCAACTGTAGCATGTTCTGTTGTGATTTCGCACAACTTTACAAGTTCGCCTCTAACTTTAAGTATTGGTGTCATTTCTCTTTTTGACAAATGTGCAGAAATTTCTACTGGTGCAACATAAAACAATCCACCACCAGCAAAAAATGTTTTGTTTGGATCTTTTGTTTTAATAACAGGTTTAATATCTCTTGCAAGTCTCAAAACAACTTCTTTTCCCAATTTTCTAGTCATAATTTTTCTTTCTCCTTATCACAAATGTAACCACATTTTACCATCAGTTGCTCGTTTTGTCAATAGCGACTTTTGTCGCAACAACACTCTCTAAAAACAAAAAAGAGGAAAACTTTCCTCTTTTTATCTTCTTTTGTCAAGTCGTTTTTTCAACTCTGCAATTTTGTTTCTAAGTTCGATTGCCCTTTCAAAGTCAAGTTGACTAGATGCAATCTTCATCATTGAAGTCAAACGGTCAATTTCTTTTGGAATATCCTTCTTGGCAATCTCATTGTGATCAACCTTTTTAGAAATATCCAAAGTGTTTTTGATTTCTTTGATGATTGTTTTTGGCACAATGTTATGCTTTTTGTTGAACTCTTCTTGCAAAGCCCTTCTTCTGTTTGTTTCATCAATCGCTTTTTGCATAGATTTTGTGATTGTGTCAGCAAACATAACAACTCTTCCGTTTGCATTTCTTGCTGCTCTTCCTATGGTTTGAATCAAAGCCCCTTCACTTCTCAAAAAACCTTCTTTATCTGCATCCAAAATGCACACAAGTTCCACTTCCGGCATATCCAATCCCTCTCTCAAAAGGTTGATGCCCACCAAAATATCAAACTCGCCTTGTCTAAGCCCATTGATAATTTCCACTCTGTCCATCGTGTCAATTTCAGAGTGCAAATATTTCACCTTAAACTCTCTGTCAGCAAGATAAGTTGTCAAACTTTCTGCCATCTTTTTTGTAAGAGTTGTAACAAGCACCCTTGCCCCTCGTGCAATGGTCTCTTTGCATTCTTGCATAAGCACTTCAATTTGATTTTCAATCGGTTTGATTTCAACTTTTGGATCAAGAAGTCCTGTTGGTCTGATCACCTGTTCAACAATCTGCCCTGCTTTATCCGTTTCATAAGCAGAAGGTGTTGCCGAAACATAAATTGTTTGTTTCAACTTCTTTTCAAACTCTTCAAACTTTAAAGGCCTGTTGTCTCTTGCCGCTTCCAATCTAAAACCAAAGTCAACAAGCGAAGTTTTTCTTGCCTTGTCGCCGTTATACATCGCCCTGATTTGAGGGATTGTCATATGGCTTTCATCAATGATTGTCAAAAAGTCATTTGGGAAATAATCAATAAGTGTGTATGGTGGCTCACCCGGTTTTCTGCCATCAAAATATCTCGAATAGTTTTCGATGCCACTGCAATAACCAACTTCTTGCATCATTTCCATATCATAAGCAACTCTTTGCCCAATTCTCTCTGCTTCCAAAGGTTTGCCAGCGTCTTCAAATTGTTTGATTGCAATTTCTCTATCTTGCCCAATTTGCACCAAAGCATCTTTGAGTGTTGTGCTGCCAACAGCATAATGTGTCGCAGGATAAATCGCAACATAACTCAATTTGTTGAGCATATTTCCACTTACAGGATCAAACTCATAAATTCGTTCGATTTCATCACCAAAAAACTCAACTCTCACAGCAAGTTCTGAAGTGTTGGCAGGGAAAATATCCACAACATCACCCTTAACACGGAAAGTTGTTCGCTTGAAGTCAATGTCATTTCTTGTGTATTGAATTGCAATCAAATGATTGATCAAATCATCTCTGTCACACTCTTCGCCTTCTCGCAACGAAATATGCAAGTTGTGATATTCTTCAGGGCTTCCCAAACCATAAATACACGAAACCGAAGCCACAACAATTGTGTCACTTCGCTCGAGCAAAGAAGAAGTTGCAGACGAACGCAACTTGTCGATATCTTCGTTTACACTCATATCCTTTTCAATGTAAGTGTCTGTCGAAACGATATATGCTTCCGGCTGATAATAATCATAATATGAAACAAAATATTCCACACGATTGTTTGGGAAAAACTCCCTAAACTCGTTGCAAAGTTGTGCTGCCAAAGTTTTGTTGTGAGCAATCACAAGAGTTGGCTTGTTTACCTTTTCGATAATGTTTGCCATCGTAAAAGTTTTGCCCGAACCCGTAACCCCCAAAAGCACTTGATCTTTCAATCCATCTTCAAGACCTTCAACAAGTTTTTCAATCGCTTGTGGCTGATCACCTGCCGGCCTATATTTCGACTTTAATTCAAATTTTCTTTCCATAAATTTATTATAACACAAAACACTATCTTTTTGTCATCTATTTTTATTTGTTTTGTTTCAAACTAAAACCCAACAAAAAAACAGCCCTTAGGCCATTTTTTTAGTTTTCTTTCTTTTGATTGAAATTGTGTTTATCAAAATGTAAATGCCAAGCAACAACACAACACAACCTGCAATAATGCCATACATTGCACCTGTGCTTATGTTTGTGCCAAAAAATGAAAGATTTAAGTCGTTGAAATCTTTAATCCCTTCTACCACATCACTTGGCATACCTGACTTTGAAAGAGCCGCCAAAGCCCCTCGCATCGTGTGATTTTTGATAAGCGAAGTCCCGTAAGTGCTAGGTAAAAACATCAACACTTTTTGCAATCCTGTTCCAAATGATGCAATCGGCATATATGCCCCACTGATAAATCCATAAACCGAACTTACAATTGTGCCAACTGCAGAGATTTGTCCTTGTGATTTCAAGAAGAAGTTGACGACCGAAGCAAGCAATGTGCCAAACAATGTCAACAAAACCACATCTGCCAAAACAAGCAAAACATCAACAAACGAAAAATACCAACCAACAATTGCCGTGTAACCAAAGCAAAGCGCTGTTGCAAAAAGGCACACAATCAATGTGGTGACAAAAGTTGCCACAAAATAAGAAATTGCCAATTTATATTTTTTTACTGGTGCAATGCGAAAATCGTTTGTCACGCCTGTTATTTTGTCTTGAACCATCAACATATTTGAGCAAAATGCAACCGTAACGCAAGATACCGAAACGATTGATGCAAACAATTGCCCACTCACCATGCCTGAAATGATTTTTTTTGACACTTCAACCCCTTCAGGAATGTTTGAAGTGTAACTATCTTGAAAAATGTTGCCTAAAAAAGTTGCATAAAGCACAAGCAAAATTAAAGGAGTTGCCAAAGAGGTAAAAAACAAACCTTTGTCTTTGAAAAACAATTTAACATTTCTTTTTACTATCATCAAAAATTGTTTCATTTGTTACCTCCTTCGATTTTCTTGCCGGTAACACTCAAAAACACATCATCAATTTTGCCTTTTTCGATTTCATAATCCTTAAACACATCAGGATATTTCAAAATCAAATCTGTTGCCTCGGCAGTGTTTTTAACTTCAATCTTAAAACATTCTGGCAAAACTTCATAAGGCATTTTCAGTTTTTTAATTTTCTTTTCAGTCGTATTATACAACTTGACAAAGTCGCCAGTGTATTTATTTTTCAAAGCAAGAGGACTGCCTTGCGCAACAATTTTTCCGTTGTCGATGATGACAATGTTGTTTGAATCCGTAGCTTCTTCCATATAATGCGTTGTCAAAAAAATCGTTGTTCCAAACTCTTTTCTCATAAAATTTAATGCCTGCCAAACAGTTTTTCTTGTTTGAGCATCAAGCCCTGTTGTAGGCTCGTCCAAAATCAAAAGTTTTGGATTGTGAACAATTGCTCTTGCAATGTCTATTCTTCTTCGTTGACCACCAGACAACTTTCCAACCGATCTTTTAAAAAGTTGTTTAATATCAAAAAGTTTGTCGATCTCTTCGATTCTCTTTTCAAAATCCTTTCCAAAAATGCCATAAAGTGCAGCACGACTTTCCAAATTGTCTTTCACAGACAATCTTTTGTCCAAAACAGAATCTTGATAGACAACACCTATTTTTGATTTGTATTGATCGGATTTTTCAACATTTTCACCATCAATCCAAATCTCGCCAAAATCCTTGTCGCAAACGCCACAAACAATGTTTATTGTTGTTGACTTGCCTGCTCCATTAAGCCCAAGAAACGAAAAAAGTTCGCCTTCATTGACAGAAAAAGAAATGTCATCAACAGCCTTGACATCACCAAAATATTTTTTCAAATTTTTGATTTCCAAAATCTTGCCCATAGCTTTGCTCCCTATGCAATCGAAATACATCGACTTTTACAAAGCAATTATAGCACAAAGAAATATTTTAACAAAACAACTTGTCAACTTTTAAAAATTGCGCGCAAAATAATGCCAAACACAAAACTTACGGTTGCCAAAAACATGCTTCTAAGCACAAGCAAACCCATTGTCCTTCTGCTCTTTTTTGCATCAATCAAATATGTTTGCCCTGCTTTTTTCAGATTTACACAATAAAAATATCCGTTTTTGCCATCAGAAACAACAAAGTCAATAAAATTTTGATTTGCCAGCGAAACCATAATCTCGTCAATTTCCGAAACTGACAGCACAAACCTTTTTGACAGCGCCTGAGTTATGTCTTGAGGAGCAATCAAATATGTTTTGTTTTTCTGACACTTTTTGCATAAATATGTCATGGTCAACTTTTCTTTTTTTGTCATAGTTTTTCCTGAAATTTTGCGCAAAAATCTTCATTTTTGCCCCTTTTTGTTTTATGTATATTCTTGCCAAATATTTGAAAAACTAACACTATGATTGACACAAAATCCAAATTAATTCTTTCAATCTTGTCTAAAGAATGTGAAAATGGAAATTACAAAATTGTTGAAATTTGCGACATCATTTCAGCACTTCCACGACAATTTCGCATGGATAGCGAAGCCATAAAACACATTTTGACTTATCTCGAACGGCAAGATGCAATCTCAATAAAATATGATGATGACGATGTTTATTGTTTGGCGATTTTGCCTTATGGCTATCAAATTTTGGAAAATTCAAAACCCAAACTAATTTATTCAAACTCACCAAAAACAAACAAATTTACGGCAATTTTGTGCTTTTTTTCTGCATTTCTAGGCACAATGGTTGGCATCGGCATAACATTTTTGATTATCAAACTTTTTAACATTTCATAACCCCAATTGACCACAACAAAAAAAGACCTCAAAAATTGAGGTCTTTTTCTTATTTTGAAAAAAGTGTTTTAAGTTGTTCGACATCGCAGTATGATCTCACCAATCTCTCATCTTGTTGACTGTACACTCCATCTTCGCCAACAATATAAGAGTCAATAAAATTTACACCACATGTTTCGCACAAATTTTTTACCATTTCAAATGCTTCAACATCATTTCCCGATGGCATTGATCTTCCATAAGGATGACAATGTGCCACAACAAACGATGCCGGTTTTGATGTTGAAAGAAAATTTGTAAGTTCCAAAACGCTGATGCTCACTTGCCCTGAAGAATCTGATTTGATCCTTCTTTTGTGAGTGACAATATTGCCTGCGCTGATTGCAAGCAAAATCATATTCTCAGTGTTTCTAAATCTCAAATTGTCTTCAACTATGTCGATAATATCGGCCTTGCAAAAGACTTTTGTCTTTTTGCCCATTTTGCTTGATGTGTAGTGAAAAAACAAATCACCAAACAAAATTATCTTTTTGGCAGATCTTTCGTTTATGCCTTTGATGCGAGCAAGATCACTCACCGAAGCATCAACGATGTTTGCCAAAGATTCGTATTCTTCAAGAAGTCGATGGGCGAGAGGATTTACATCTCCTCTAGGGAAAATGTAAGTCAAAAACAATTCAACAACTTGCACATCACTCATGTTGTCCACCCCTGCATTTATTGCAAGATCAGTCAACCTTTGTCTGTGCCCTTCATGCATTGTTTTCTCATTGTCACCTCTCACCTGTCAATCTCCTTTTGTTTGTTTTATGAATGATAGTCACTTGGGACTTCAAAGCTTCGTGTCATGTTGATATAGTTACCAGTTGACCAGACAGTTTTTGCTCCACCACCTTCCCAGAAGAACCAAGCAGGTTGAAGAACAAATCCAGCAGTTGCTTTACCATCGATATACAAATAAACTTTTGTTTCGTCGCCAACTGAGCTTGAAGCATCAACTTCAGCTTCAGCATTGCCCCACCACCAGTCAACACCGTTTTGAACGAAGGTAACTTGTTCCCATACCCACCAAACCCATTTGGTCTTGTTGTGTGGGAACAAGTGTCCAGTTGCATCTCCGACTTTTGTAGCTGTGTTTGCATGGTGAAGTCCATGCTTAACTGCAGCACCAAAGGTTGTTCCATATCCATTGCTTTCTGCCCAAGTTCCACTTGATGGAATCTTAGAACTATCATTGTTTGAAGCAGCATAATAATAGTTTGCATCACCCGAATCGATATATCCAAATCCACCAGAACCTGACAAACCTGCATATACTTTTGTGCGAGGTGTTGGCGCTTCAAGTGCTGTGGCAGAACCTGTGCTTCCGTTTGAGCCATTTGTTCCACCTGCACCAGCAGAACCACCATCTCTGATGGCAATGCCTGATGTGTTGTCAACATAACCATTGACACCACTTCCACCGTAACCAGCAAAACCACCTTTTCCAGCTCTTGCTATTGATGTTGATTGAGATGCACCAACATCAACCGAACCTCCATTGCCTCCATTTTTTCCTGTTCGACCATTTCTTTCAGTACTGTCAACTGAAATTATGCCAGAGATTCCGTTTTGTGCACTGCCAGCATCGCCTGCGATAAGCAAGTTGTTTGCAGTGTAAGATTCTTCTGCAGCAAGTGAAACATTGTCGATGAGTTTTGTTGTTACGCTGTCGCCAGCATCAATTGTTGATTTAAATTCGGCTGACAAACCAGAAACTGAAACTTTTGATTTAAGCCCCTTGTATGTCAACTTGTCGCTTCCACTCACTGCGCCAACAGTGATGCCAATGTCGTGTTTAGCGTTTCTGATGTTTCCATACAATGAAACATTATCCAAAGTTGTAACTGCCGAACCTTGTCCACTAAGAAGCAAATAGAATTCCGTTTTAGAATTGTTGATTCTGCTTCTAAGTGAAGAAGATCCAACAACAACAAGGTTTTCGATGTTTCTGTTGTTTGTGTCAAACAAACTGCTTTGTTCGGTATTAGAACTAAATGCAATAATCTTGTTTTGTCCAATAATTTCAAAGATGTTTGTTGTTGAAATGTTTCCATCAATGTAAATATTGTTTGCCAACATCATCCTATCAAACACTTCTCTCTCTTCTCCGGAAGATGCACATGAAATTGTTGTGTTTTTTGTGTATGTTGCATCGTAAGAATACAAATAAATTGTTTCGTTGATTCCAGAGTGATCGATTCTTCCTGTGCTTGACGATTTGATATCGTTAGAAGATGTGTTCTTGTGATATTTGAATGAATTTGGCACAAGAACATGTCCTGAAGCCAAATTAAGGTTGAAAGTTTTTGATTGTCCAGCAACAAGGTTTTGATATGTTGATCTGCCTGCACTTTCAACTCTAAGTTGATCAAACTTCATTTGCAAGAAACCATAATCTATCTTGTATCTAACCAAATTTAAAGAATCGGCAGACCAGCCACCTACGACAAGTTCGACAGGAATTTCCGCTTCAGAGCCTTGACTTTCCATGCCTTCAAACTTGCTTGCATTGAAGCTTCCACTTGATGCATTCTTATAGTTTTCTTTCCAGTTGCAAGCTGCATATGCATTCACCCCATCAGTTGACACACTGTTTGCATGAACTGTATACATTGTCTTTCCATCTGTAATAAACATTACGGATTTTTTGAGTTTTTTGTCATCATGCTCAACTTCGTCATCTTCGGATGAATTAACAGCGTTATACATGTAAGCAACTGAGATAACACCATTTTCATAAATACGATATTCGTATTCGTATTGAGTAAGTGCGTAAGCAACATCTCTTGTGTATCTTGAAGTTGTTGCAACAAACTTTTTGCCATTGATCCAATCGTCAATGCTGTTTGATGGAGTTGAAATGTCAGACTCCTCAGTTCCATAAGCAACTGTGAATCCCTTAATGACATCTTCTTCACCATCATCATTCAATTCTACCCAATTCATTCGAACTACTGTGTCAACAGGTCCCATTTTGTCAACGCCATTCTTCCAAGATCCTGCCATGGTTGTCCTGATGTAAGTGATTTCAAACTTGTCGCCATCAGCAACATCATTGAATGTGTATTTGTGTGGTGTTGCATCTCTGTCATAATATGTTTGAACATAATCTTTTGTTGCATTTGAAGAAGATTTTTGGGTAATTGTAAATCCAAGAGCCTCTTCGTTTGATGCTGTGATTTCTGTTCTTCTTGTCAAATCAAGAGTGATTTGAACAAGTTTTGTTGATGACAAACCAAACTTGGCACCACTGCTAATGACATTAACTTTTGATCCATTTGACATTGCATCCAAACTTACACTTGTGCTTGTGTATTGAACATTTGAGATCTTTCCAGCAGCTGCTGTAACCGTAACATAGCCACCAGAAATAGTTGTTGTATTTGCAACTGTTGCAAAGTCATCAATTTTAAAGCCATCTTTGACTTGAGGATCCTTTACTTCCATATTAGATCCAAGAAGGTTTGTAGATTTGTTTTGATTCCAGTCAGCAACAGCATAGACAATCGATGAACTATTTATAGCATTAATAAATTGTGTTTTTGCTGCCGAATCTGCACTGTTGATTTGAACACCAGTTGAATTGAAAGTAATAATTCCTGGAGTTACATATGTGCTAGTAATTGATGGAGAACAAGAAACCGAACCACCTTGAATTGTAAAGTAGTGATTATCGTCCCAACCAAACGCAAAGTTTTCACTTGTGATACCAAATTCTGTTTTCAAGTTTGCCCAAGAATTGATAATTGTTTCAATTCTCTTACCTGCACTAGAAACATTTTCTTCTTTGTAATTTGCAAAATATGCCACATATCCTGCAACACTGAAATCATCATAAACAGTTTTTTCTGCATTTGCTCTAATTTCTGCACTTACATTGACTTGAGTTTTCCAATTTTCTTTGTAAGAAAGTTTAAGCTTCTTTCCATTGAATCTGTTTGCAATTTGCATATCATCGCCCAATTGAGAACTAAACTCAAGATAAGCAACATTAGAGTGACCATTAAGCGCTCCAGTTGTATATTTCAAAGAATAATTTGAAAGGGTTTGTGCTGGAGATTCAATGGTTGCAACAAGATCTGTATACCACTTTGTGCCTGTGCCAATTGGGTCAGTTGATTCTCCATTTGTCACATATTTGTTGTAAGTGTCTACAAAATTCTTTGTGATAATAGCATTGTTGTCAAAGTTTTCTTTCAACATGATGTATGTCTTTCCACCTTGGTTGAACACATTGTTTTCACCAAGAGTAACACTTCCACCTGTCTTTGAATAACTCAACGATGCTTCGATGTTGAATGATGTAACTTCTGACATAAAGCATACTGTATATTTTGCAGTAACAGTTTTGCCAGATTTTGTAAAGCCATTGAAGATGTTTCTAGAATACAATGATGTATTTGGATTTACGCTTGTCACTCTGTTGAATGTGACTGCAAAGTTTGAATATTTGTCAACAGTCTCATCCAAAGTGAATGTGATTTCTGCATCATATTTATATCCGTTGTACATTGCATCAACTTGATTTGCATTTGAAACGACGTTGATTTTTTCTCCTGCAACAGTGATTGTCTTTTCAGCCTCAAGAGACTTGATTGTTTTTTCAATTTCAGCAACTTTTTCAGCAATATAAGCATCATTTTCTTGCTTATTTCCAGAGTCATCAGTTCTGTTTGTAGGCTTTAAGAATGAAGTTGATGTGTAAGCTTGCACTTTATCGCTTCTCTTTGCGCACAAAGCAGCAAGTCCCATATATGGATTTTCTACATAAGTATAAGATCCATTTGCAGTTTCGTTGATTGTGTAAAGCACATCATCATAAGACATAAACTCAGCTTCTGCAAAGTATTGCACACTTCCTGATCCAGGCATTGTGTAATCTTCATTTGTGAAGTCAAAATCTGTTCCCTTTGTATATTCAATCCAAACTCTTTGTCCAAATGAGAATGTTTCTTTTCCAGTAAGAGATCCACCAGAATAAGAATATCTTCCTTTCAAGTGCCATTCGTTGTCAGAATATGTTGGAGCCGCAGCAACTTTGATATCGTTTGAGTTTTGATCACTTTCACTTGCATATTTTCTTTGAACAGCATCAATACCATAGATTCTTGTTGGGAAACCAAATGAATCAGTTCCGTTGATACGGTATGTTTTGTCACCAGTACCCTTGTCTGCGCTTGCAAATTCGTATTTGTCAAATTTGCCCCAGAACTTCTTTGACGATGTTGCATCCAACATTTGTTGTCTGTCAAATGTCATTGTCGAAGAAACTTTGTATTCACCAATATTTCCATCATTCTTAACATTGTCTGTTGAACTTGATGTGTTTGTAATTAAATTAGCAGACTCTGATGTCCAACCAATACCATAAGCATAAACTTGTCTTTGCTTGCCAGGGTTGTAAGTCAATTCGTATGCGACCGAATAATCGCCCGGTGTGTTTGTGTAACCTTGATTTGCTGTGCCAGAAGTTGTAGCAGAGATTGAATAGTTGGCTGTGTTAGATCCATCAGGTCTCTTGCCCAATGCTTGAACAGCACCATCATTTGCACAACCAGTAACCTTGATGCCATCAGCATAACCAAAGATACCACCAGCAACATTCAAACCTTCTGACTTGTAGTTTCCTGCGCCAACAAATCCTGTGTTGTAACATTCTGTCAATCCATATGTGTTTGTGCCAGAAGCAGATTTTCCAACAATACCGCCGGCATAAGCAGCAGAAGTTGTATTTCTGTCTTCAGTATAGTTTGCAACAACCATACCTGTGTTGTATGTTTTGTTGATGTTTGAAACAGCAGCACGATTTCCTGCAATACCACCGGCATCAACCTCGATGTTGTTGTGTGTCACAGCAACAACTGCGCCTGCACTGCTTGAATTTGTGATTTCACCATTTTGCAATGCACCAACAAGACCACCGATTGCGCCACCTCTTGCAGTTACATTTACGGCAGATCTAACCTTGCTGATTTTTGCAGAAGCAGAGTCGATAACACCAACTACACCACCATAAGCAGCTGTAGCATCGTCTTTTGTTGAAGTAAGACTTCCAACAACAGAAACATTTTCAAGCAAACCATTCAATTTGTTTGCAACAGTTCCTGCAATTGTTCCACTTGCAGAGACATTGATGTTTGCAATATGAATATTTGACAATGTGCCATAGAACTCAGCAAAAATACCGTTGCCCATGCCAGATGTCACATTTGTATAATCCAATGTCTTGTTGTTTCCATCAAGAGCAAAATCAAATGCAGCCTTGTTGAGGACTGTAATGTTTGACTTTGAAGAAGCCAATTGACTTGCATCAATGTCATATCTAAGAATAAATTTGTAGTTGTAAGTGTATGATGAGCCTGTTGTCACGGTTGCAATCATTTCGTCATATTTTGCCGCATTTGGGATTTGCATATACCATGTGTTAATGCCTGATCCAGTTGGCAAAGTGCAACTATTGTTGAAGAATCCAGTAACAATTTGATCAACACTCAAAACTTGATAACCAACACCTTCAACAGTAATGTCATTTCCGTCATCATCTATTGTAGGAATTTCGATTGTTGTTTGTTTGTAAGTTGTAACATTTTTCAAGAAGTCAAATCCATGCACGCCATATCCATAGTTTACAAATGGAGAGAAATACCATGCATATTGAGTTTCTGGAGCAGTGTCACTTGGGTTGAGTGAGAACACTCTCTTTCCATTTTCCAAATCTGCAAATGACAATGAAGCTGTTTCTGTTGAAACTGTTCCATCAGCGTTTGCACCTGTGTTTGTAGATTGTGTGCCTGAAGAGTAGTTCAAAACATTTTTGATTCTGCTTGCAATAGTGTTTGTTCCGTCTGAAGTTCTCAAGAAGAAATCTCCAACAGTCGAACTCTTTGCAGCGTTTCCATTTCTCAAAATTTGAGAGATTGAATAAGAATCCAAAATGTAGTTCTTTTGAGTTGCAGCATTTCCGTTTACATTTGCAAATGTATAAATGTCAACTGCAGTGTAAGTTTCAATTCTACCTGACGAATAAACATTTCTTGTAAATGTGTATCCTGCCATGTAAGTTGTAATTCCGGCAGCATGTCCACCTTCTGCAGCACGATATGTCATGTCAACATCTTGATAACATTCAATAATCGCACCAGATTCAGTAAGACCTGAAATGCCACCAAGTGTCAATTGAGTTGTTCCCCCAACTGACAATTCGCCCTTCACACCAACAGCGTAGAGGATTGCGTTGCCTTCCATCTTTCCAACAACACCACCATAAACACCTCTTTGTGCAGTTGTTGCACTTTCGTGTTTGTTGATGTCTGCCTCTCTTATTTTAAGGTTTGCAACAAAACCAGAGATTACGCTGAATGACAATTCTTCGCCATTTCCCATTTTGTGAGCAAGCCCACCTTTGATAGCCATTGTGTTTGCACCGTTGTCAGCAACACTAACTCTTTCGTCGTCAGTTCTTGTAAATGTTGTTCCGTTTCCAACAACAACCATGTTGTCAAGATTGTCTGCAACAACATCACCAACATTAAGATCTTCCTTAACAACCACCCACGCAACATTGTTGAAGTGATTGTCCATCTTTCCGTTTCCATCAAAATCCTTGCCATCAGCAGAAATCTTTCCGTTGAAGGTTTTTGGATTCAATTTGTGCCCCATAACAAGTTTGTCTATGCCAATGTTAAACACAGCCAATGAATCAAAGATGTCATGTGCACCAGCTGCAATTGTTGCAGCATCTTTCTTCATTTCGCCAACGGAATATCCTTTATACAATCCGTCAACACCATATCCCATATCTTCAACACCAGCAATCTTATCAGCTTCATCTTCATAACAAAGTGTAACTTGTGATGAATATTTGTTTTCTGTATAAGTCACTGCACCTTCTTGCAAAGCCACAAATGGACCAATGTTGATAATATGATTTGATTCTGTTGTATTTGATGGTCTTGCATTGAAGTTTGTCATCAAAGAAACACATTTTGAAATTGTCATATCAACTGTTCTTGCAACAATTCCACCAAAATAATATGACTTCAATGCCTTGTCTGTGTTTGCTGGATAGTTTACAAACACATCTCCGTAAGAGAGGCAGTTTTCAACGATAACTGAGTCTCCACCTTTTGCATCTGCACTTGAGCCAATTTTTGTAAACGCACCAATAATACCACCAACATTGACATCTGCTTTGTCAAATGTATTGTAAACTTTCAATGCATTTCCAGCGATTGCATTTGCAATTTTTATATTTCTGTCAGACGAAACTTCGCTGTATGCAATGTTTCCAACAAGGCCACCATAGTTGAGGATTCCATCAACATTTGAAACCAAAGTTCCTTCATATTTGTAGTATTGTCCGTTGATTGCTGATGATTGCATTGTGATATTGCCGGCAGTGTCAGTAATCAAACCAATCATACCACCTATGTTGGCAACTGCTTGTCCATCACCTGCTTGAATAGAAATGTCGATATCATTTATACAATTCAAGTTGTCCAATGTTTCAAGTTCTGAGTCAAATCTTCCGATAACACCACCAACATTGAGCACGCCTTTGTTTTTGCTTGATTGAACATCAATCAAACCATCAACAGAAATCATACCTGCGATTGTAACTTTTGCTTGTGTGATATTTCCAAACAAACCACCAACTGCAGGTTGTTCGTTTGAGAACACAACAGGTTTTGTCAAATATGTTTCTTTGTGAGAAGCATATTCTTCTTTTGTCGCTTGCAAAGAAGTTTCATTTACTTCTGTGTTTGCCAATCTAAAGTTGATGTCAATGTTTGACACAACGATTTGATTTTGACTTGGCGCCAAAACTTGTCCAGCAAATCCACCAAGTGCAACATTTTCGCCAGCAAACAACAATTGATTTTCTGTACCAAACACAGATCCTTCTACAGCAACTCTTGTTGCGCCTGTGCTTGAAATGTTTGCATCACAGTTGTCAAGTTCACCAAATCCAAGACCAAGTGCGGCATTTTCAACTTCTTTTGGAAGTTTGATATTGATACCGATATTTTCGCCTTGATATGAATCTTCTTCACTTACTGCGATCATTGAGATTGCATCTGCAAATTTTGTTTTTGCAGCATAACCACCAACATACAAGTTGTCTGGCAAGAAACTTGCATCACCTTTTACGATTGACAACTGAACATTGTTGAGAGGTTCAAGTTCCAAAGTCAATTTAGCATTGTCTGAAGAAACTTTTGTAATAAGACCAGCATAAACTCCCACATAAGCAGAAGCTTCAATTTCATCTCCAAAACCTTCTTTTCTGCTGTAACTCATATTAAACTTGATTTCATATCTCTCTTCGTCACTTGTGTAGCTTTCACGAGTAAACTTGATTGATGAAACAAGCATAGGGATATAAGTTTGATTTTGTTCAATAATTCCAGCGAGCAAACCAATGTAAGCTGCTTCATTGTTTTCAAGTACTGGGTTTTCGTATTTGAAGTTTACACCATTTTCGATGCCTTCTCTAGCTCTAGCTACAAATTCAATACCAGAGAATGATGTTGATTCGGCAATCTTTCCAACTACCAAACCTGCCATCTTGCTTACATTTTCAGAAGTATAATTCAAGGCAGCACTCTTTGTTGCTTCGAGATATACTTCATAGTTGAGCACAAATCTCACATCTTCAAATGATGATGTGATTGCATCTTCTTCGATGATACTGTATTCAATTTCGTTTGCCTTTGTAAGGTCTTCACTTTCAAAGTTAATAGTTCCTGCCATATAGAAGTTTAAATCTCTGATTGTGGCAGAAGAAAGTTTCTTAAACATGCTTGAGTGCAAAATGACACCAACTTTGTCACCAACTCGT
Source organism: Clostridia bacterium (assembly GCA_017452445.1). GTDB lineage: Bacteria > Bacillota > Clostridia > Christensenellales > UBA1242 > Caccovivens. Next base: position 127,484 of record JAFTMH010000003.1, on the reverse strand, counting down.
CCGCCGTCTGAAACTTCGCCAGTAACATATCCCAAGTCAGTTGCGTTTGCATATTTTGCATAAGAAACCAAAGTTCCGGCAAATTCAACATTAAGGAATCTGTTGAGAAGTTCTCTGCTTACGCCAGTTTCACCACCCCATGTCACTTCAACATCTTGACATGACATGTTGTTTTCGTCGTTGTTGAGTTTTCCTCTGACAACAACTGTGATTGATGGATTTTCGATAACTGCAGCCATAACTTCTGCTGTGTTGAAATAATCCCAGAAAATGATTGATGTTTTAGGGAACAATTCGATTGTTGGGAACAATCTGTCCATTTCGTGATCCCAGAATTCGTCAGCCCAACCGTTTGGAACGAAGTATCTTGACAAAACGGCATACGCTTGTGACATTGTTGCCATTGAAGCCTTGTCACTGATTGAAGTTGCATTCAAGCAAGATCTTTCTTTGACTTGAGATTCAAATCCAAATGGATTGATTGTGTAATTTGTTGCACCAACCCAAACATTTGAATATCCACCTACTGACAATGCACCAGAAATTTCTGATGTTTGACTTCCATCACCAACATTGTATGCACAGTCTTCTGCATCGATAAGATACAAGTTGTATCTGCTCTTAAGATTTGTTGTTTGAGCAACAAGTTTTCTGTCAGATCCATCTGTCTTATATCCATAAACGCTACCAACAAGCATAAAGTGTTTGTCGCTGATTGAAGTCACTTCTCCATCGCCAAGCAATTTGCCATTTTGATGTGCATAATAGTTTGTTGCCATAACATTTTTCAACGCAACTGTGCTGATGTAAGTAAATGAGTCTGCCGCACTAACAAATTCAGTTGCTTCCAAAGCACCGACCAAACCAGCCGCAACGCCAGATCCGTTTACAACAGCAACATCACCTGATGCGTAAACATCGTTGAGCAAAATGTTTGTTTTTGGAGTGTTGTTGATAAACATCAAGTCAAATTGATTTGCAACAACACCTGCATAACCAACGATACCACCGACTGCCAATGTTTCTGTTGAGTAAGAAACAACATTGAGTCTGTTGTATCCAACATAGATGTATCCACCACCCATATAACCAACCAAACCACCAACAAACAATGGGTTTGATTGTCTTGATTCGTAATGTTTGTCTGCTTCTGTATAAGAGAAGATTGACATTTGTCCTCTTTCAACATCTGCAGATCCGTTGTAGTAAGCATTTTCCCTTGCTTCAATATCAGCTTGCAATTGTGGTGTATAGCTTGCATAAACAGCAAACAAACCACCATAACTTTCACCAATCAAACCACCGGCATACAAGTTTTTAGCTGCAATGTAAGAAGCAGATTTTGATTCTACTGCAGTTTGTGGTGCATTCAACTCGATGTTTGCATCATAAACAGCAGTTGATTCGCCAACATAACCAAAGAGACCTCCGGCCACGCTCGCATAAATGTCGACTGAGTTTTTAACTCTGATTGTAACAACATTAAATTGTGTAACATCAATGTCTGTCGAGAATTTTGCAGGTTCGCTGTTGAGTGTGCGATAGATGTCAACATATCCAGCAACACCACCAGCATAAGAAATATTTGAAACTTTGTCTGTCAAAATGTTTTTGCTTTCAACAGCATTTCTCAAATCTTTGCCTACAAACGCTCTGTTTGTTTCGATTGTGCCATTTACTTTGTTTGTTGCTTCAACAACAATGTTTGTAAGTGTAATATCGCTCAATCTGCTGTCGCCAAAGAGCATACCAACAACACCACCAACAACATTTCTACCTTGAATTGCTGTTGCGCCTGTCGAATCTTTTGTTTCAACAGGTTGAACATTGATTGACAAAATTCTTGAGTCAACTGCAGTTCCGGCCAAAGCACCAACAATGCTTGCTTTTGCATTGTGGATTGAGTTTACTGTCAAATCCATGTTGACAACAATTGCACCATCAAATTTAGCAAACAAACCATAGTTTTCACAAGCTTCGTTGCTTCCCAAGTTGATGTTTGAAATCTTAAATCCATTTCCGTCCAACAAACCAGTAAATGTTTTCTTTGTTGTTGTCAATTTGATTGAAGATTCTCCTTCTGCGTTTTGATCAATGTTGTCCATGTCGAGGTCAAACACAATTCTGTAATGTCCGTCAACACTGTCATCATCATAATATTCTTTATAAGAAGAGATTTCTTTTGCTGTTGCTTTTCCTGTTGCTTGAGCAAATTCTTGTTCGCTTCTAATAATAATTGGGTTGTTTTCACTTCCATAAGCAAGGTTTTTCATTGTGTAATCTGAAAGATCCATAATGCTCTTGTTGTAGAAGATTGAAATGTCGTCGCCGTTTGTCACAGCATATCTGCTTGACATTGCGATTTGATTTGCACTAACCAAAGAAACCCCACTATCAGTCATTTCCCAAATGCCATCATAAGCACCTTCTTGAGAAGAGAAACTGAATCCATAGAATGTTTCTTGTTCGTCATATTCGTTGATACCCAAAGCACCCTTAACGAGTTTTGATTGAATTGTAGTATCCGAACTTGAGTTGTTGTAATAGTAAGAAAGTGAAATTTCTCCTTGATTTAAAGATTCTGATCTTTCTGCACCAGAGAATGGCATTTCGTTGATATCTGTTGTCGAAATTTCACAAGCAGAATAACACAATGTAACAGTTGCATCTGCACCGTTTTTGTAAACAAAACCAGCAACTGATGCAGCCTTCACTTTGTCGTGTTCGATTGCAATGTTTGCATATGAATTTTTAACAAGTTTTGCATTGTCATAAACAAATCCAGCAATTGTTCCGATTGCAGTGATTTTTGATCCATTGTTGTAAACATCTTTGCCGTTTGGTGTCATTTCACCAGCAACACCTTCAACATAACTGCCTTGAATGCTGTTTGTATTATACAAAGCAAAACCGGCAGTCAAAGATTGAACAGATTGCATATAGTTCAAAATTTCAACCTTCTTTGCAAATGATGCACTGATATATCCCGTGTTTGTGTGAACAAAACCAGCAACATCGCCTTGCGCTCTGATTGTAAACTTGTCAAGAGGAGTTGTTGTGATATAACTTGTTCCGTTTGTCACAATGATATGACTATATTCATTTCCACCAACACGAGAGTTTGTGATTGATGAAGCGTTTTCAATAACAAAACCAGCAACTCTGCTTGTCACACCACTCGAACTTGTAAGGTATGAGTCGTCAGCATTTTCGCCAAGAGCATACTTAACCACCAAACCAAAGTTGTTTGCCAAAGCAGATGATTGATAAGAGCTGTCATAAGATGCCACAACTTCACAGTTGTAAATAATACCATTGTTTGTAATTGCAAAACCTGCAATGTCAACAGTTTCGTATTGTGTAATATCAACAGAGATTTGTCCACCATTGTAAATGTTTACTCTGACATTCTTCAATGTTGTGTTTGCAGTGACTTCGGTAAACAACGCAAGTTGCACTGTGCTTCCCTTTGGCATTGCAAAACTGTTGATATGGATTGTGTAACCATTTCCGTCCAAACTGTTTACTTTTGTTGTGTCAAATGGAGTATAGTTTGTCAAAACAATATCTTTCATCAAGATATAGTCGTCTGCTTCTGCAGAGTTTTTCAACAATTTTTCAAATTGTTCTGCAGAAGAAATTTGTGTAGGAAGATCTTCATCTGAATAAACTTCAACAACAATCAAGAAGTAGTATGGAACAACCATTTCGATACCTTGATAGTTCACGGTTGTTTCCAATCTCATAAGTTGAGTTCCACTTTGCTTTCCTGTAACTTGAAGCATTTCCATTCCATTTACATAAGTTGTGGAAATTGTGAAGTATCTGTTGTCAGCAATTCCGTTGTTTGGATTGTATATTGCTGACCAACTGTTTTCGTTTGAAGCATAAGAGAGTTGTTGTTTCAAAGAAAGTGCATTAAATGCGCCTGTTTGTTCGTCAAAACGGTGATTGATGTAATAACCACAGTTGTCATCTCTAAAGTTGTTTTGAAGTTTAAATTGATTTCTCTTTGCTGTCAAATCAGCAACAGCTTTATATTCGCTGGCATTTGTCTTGTCGTAATTGTATTCTTCTGGAGTAAATGGATAGTCAAATGTCAAATATTGTGTGTCATTGAGATATGTGCGATAAACATCATAAACTCTTCCGTTGTATGCCATTGTCGAACCACTAGCAACAACTTTGATTTTGTTTGCGTCAACAGCAAAGTCAACCAAGCAAAGGGTTGCTCTGCTTACTTTTGTTTCTGCAACACCATTTTCAATTTTTTGCACTGATGCACAAACATAGAAGATGCCTGTTGTAGATCCATCGCCAAGCAAAGCATTGACTCCTGCACGGATTTTTGCTCTGTAAACTTGATATTTTGCTGTTGGATCACTCACAAGTTCTGGAGTAGAAAGTGTAATGTTTGCACCATTGTTTTGCAAATAAATTCCATAAAGGCTTTGATCTGCACCGAGTGTCACTTCAACATAAACAGATTCGCCTTTTGCAAGCATATATGTTGTTTGACCTTCGTCTTCAATATCACCCTTTACAACAATGTCAGCATCTGGCATATAAGCCACAGACATTGTTGAAGTTCCTGTTTTGAGCACTTGATCTTCATAATAATATGTAAGTGTAAGTGTCAAATCACTGTCATCAGCAAAAGCGCTTGACAAATAAAGTCTAAAGAAGAATTCTCCTGTGCCTTGCTTGTCTTCTTCTGTAAGGTTTACCAAAATTCCGTTTGTAAGCAAAACTGTGTTTTCAGTGTCTGTATAATATCCATACATTGCATAACTAAGTTTTGACAAACTCACAGTGCCGACACTCTTTCCAGAAACAGAATATGTCAAAGTAAAGTGTGTCATCTTTGCATAAGCAGGTGTAACATTTACTGCCACAATAGCATCAGAAGATGGTTTCAAAACACTTGTAATAACATCTTCAGGATTGAAATACAAAACAGAGTTTCTAATTCTTCTGTTTGCAATCTTGTAAGTTGCAATAGAAATTGTGTCAACAGATTGAGTCAACACTTTGACATTGATGCTCTTTCTGTATGCGTCGTTTTCGCTTTGGCTAATTGCGTTTACAGACAAAACGATATCTTCGTAGATTTGTTCTACCAAATGTTTGCAGTCGTTTTTAATTTTAACAACCACTGCATAAGTCATTGTTTTTGAAGTTGCCCCCACTTCAGAAATCTTTGTCCAATAAACTTCCAAAGTCACTTTGCTGTCGAGTTGATATTCAACAACATTGTCATCAACTTCTTCGCCTTTAAGTGTGATTTGACCATAAGTCATATCAAACACAAGGCCATCATCAGCATTGTCAGTAACAATTGTCACATCAAAACTTCCGTGATCTGATGGTTTGATTTCAAGGTCAGAAGCATCTTCAATAATGAGTGCTGTTGCACCATCATAAACCTTGATCTTGTATGATTTTTCAAGTTCTTCAGCAATTTCTGTCGCATATTCTTCTGCAAGAGCATTCATCTTGACATAAGAGTTGATGTCGATAGAAACAGCCTCGCTTGCTTTAATCCCCTTAAAGACAAGAGAATTGCTTGTTTTTTGAATTGACAAAAATTCTTTTTCAGAATCTTCCAATTCTTCATAAGCGATTACATAATCTGCTTTGTCAGTTTGCAATTCGTAAGGAACATCTGTTCCGTTGAGATAAATTGAGCTTGAATAGTTGTAAATCACATTTCTTGTTTTGCCATTTTGCAACAAGATTGTTTGATTGTTTTTGATAGGATTTTCTTCCAATGTTGTTGCAAGTGTAGGAAGCACATTTGCAATCACAACATTGAAGTCAAGAGATTGTGTAAAGTCCATCTTAGAGTGAACTGTAAGCACAAATTCGTCCAAGTTTTCTCTAAGCAATCTGATTGAATTTGCAGAAATAACAACATCTTGGCAAGTTGTCGAAACAAGCAAAGTGCTTGCTTGTTTTTCTGTCACGCCAAACAAATCTGCTTTTGAAATTGTGTTGTATTGATTGAGGATCATTTTTTCTCTTTCATCAACAACATTCAAAACTGGTTGATAAACAAACAAAATTACTTTTGTGCCATCTTCTGCTTCAAGCACTTGCAATGGATCCTTAACATCTGCAAATTTTACAGTGTCGATTTCAACTGCAATTGTTTGTTTTGCATCTTTAAGGTGCACAATGCCAAAGTTTACTTCAGGTTCGATCTCTTCTTTTTGCCAGATGTTTCCATCAAGTCCTGCAACATAAGTATCAAAACCAGAAACCCAGCTTTCCATACCGTTGCTTCCACCAAGATAGTCATAAGTGTAAGCAAATTTTGTATCTTTAAACACTCTCGAAACAAATGCATCTGTCCTGTAGTATGTCAAATATGAGTTTACAACAGACACAAAGTTGTCTGTTTCTGAAGAATGTGTAGGTGCTTCCAAATCGCCTGCAAATGCAAAGCTTTGTTCGATCTTTGTGTCTGTAACATGACCGGCAGTAAACGCACCAACATTGCCTTCTTGTGCAATAAAGATTGTCTTGTATGCATCAACAACAGCCAAATCATCAGGATCTGTCAAAGAATATGCATACATATATGATTTCAAAATCCAGCTTCCAGCACCGGCATAACCTGCAATACCACCAACATTTCCTTTTGCAAAGATTGTTGTGTTTTCTGTTTCAAATTTGTAAAGTTCATAGCCAGAGCCTTCAATTCTTCCAAAGTTTTGTCCTGCAATACCACCAGCATAACCTGCATTTGCACCACTGATGCTTGCACCATAAACAAAACAGTCCTTAATTGTGCCTTGGTTTGATCCAACAAGTCCACCCACTGCAGTGTCTGCATTTGGGGCAGAAACAATACTTGGCACATACTTTCCACCAACATAAGCAACATCAAGCTTAACATTACTGATTGTTCCTGTGTTGATATTTGCAACAAAACCACCAACTCTGCCTTCTGCAACCACTACATTTCCAGCAAAAGTCAAATCTTTGACAACACCAGAAAGTGTCTTAACAAACTCTTCACTTGTGCCGTCCATTGTCAAAGTGACTGTTGGTTCGTTTCCATAAATCATACCACTGAGAGTTTCATAAGCAGTCCAGTTTGTCAACACAATGTCATTCATCACTCTGTAGTATTTTGCTGTGTCAATTTTTTCCAAGTCGCCTTGGTTGTAAACTCTGATTGCAGTGCCTTCGCTTTCACCATCTGCGATTGTAATTGCAATGCGCACAATCAATTCTGAATAATAAATCTTTTCACCTGAGTTGTTGTAGAAATAGTTTGAATATTCTTCACTGCCATTGATGATTGCATCATAGTTTGAAACCAATTCTGAAACTCTGATGTATTTTGCAGTTTCAACAATCTTTCCACCAACTTCGTCATATTTGTAAACCAAAACATGTTCTATACCTTGAACTTCTTTGATCATGTCTGTTGGCAACAAATAGATATAACCACTTCCACCTGTTGTTGTGTTGATTGTGAGGTTGAATGATTGACCAGATGAAGAAGCCAAAACATTCAAGTCTGCAGATGAACCACCACCAGTAGCAAAGTAATATGCTTGCAAACTCAAATCATTTGCCGAACTTGGAGCAACTGAAGTTGCGATTGTAAAGTTCTTTTCTGTGATATCCCCTGTCAAGTTGAGATAGATTTCATCATCAATTGTTCTGTTGAGCCATCTTACGCTTTCAACACGGTTTTCGTTTCTAATTTCAATTTGAATTTCAGCAGATCTTCTCAAACCATTGTCGTCTTCATAATAAACAACCAATGTTTCTCTTACAGAAGTTTGCAAGTTTGTTGAATTTGCAGTGATTCTAAATGTCAACACTTTTCCATCTTGTTCTACTGCAATTCTGCCAACTGAATAATAGTCATTTTCATAATATGTTCCATCAGCAGAAACATATCCAAAGTTTTGAATTGTTGGTTCAAAAGTAAAGTAAGAAATTTTGTCTGTGTATGTAGGGATCTTTTCGTCAGAACGAAATGTAATTCTTACATCTCTGTAAGATCTTGCCATATCACTGATGCTCAAAGTTTCTGTTGTATACAAAGTTGCTGTTGAAATGTTTGATTTCATAAACTTTGCAGGATAGAAACTTTCCAAAGCGAAAAATCTTGCAAGCGTAAACGCTTCGTGGTCTTCATCAAAACCATTTACCAAAACAGCAACATAACCTCTAAATTCGTTGTCTGTGAGAGTAAGTTTTTCTGGAGTAAGTTGGAAATACATTCCATCAAGGTTTTGGAAGTAAATATAATATTGACTAGCGATCAAAGAAAGTTGATTTTCTGTAAAGATTTCATTTGCTCTCACTTGAGCATCTTTGTCTTCAACAATACTTTCAGCAATCTTTACTGCATTGATAAATTGATCATAACTCAAATATTTAAATTCAACGCCTGCCTCTGTCAATGTCGCTCTGCGATAATTTGTAGAGAGCACTGCACTAGAACCAGCTTCAAGCATAATCTTTGAAAGCGAAGAGTCAATGATTGCATCACTTTCTTCAATTACGCCACCAGCCAAAACATAATTTTGATCTGCAATTTGATCAACATAAATGTCCATTGATGCCTTGTCAGCATTCATCAAACTTGCATATGACAATGGCACAAACGAATGAATGTTAAACGATCCAGACTTTTTGCCTGTGATATGCTCAAACCAGAACTTTGTTGAGCCTTCAAAATTCAACTCTTTCAAAGTTACGGTAAATTCAACAATAATATAATCTTCATCACCATCAGAAACCACTGATTTCAAATATAATGGCGAAAATTCAAACTTGTCAGCATTGCTTCCAGCAACTGCATTGCCATACTTAAGTTCCAAGCCAGCCTTTGTTGTCAAGTTTTTAAGTTTGATTCTGTATGTAACTTCTCTTGATGAAATCGCACTTGAAGAGATAAATGTATCTTCTGCAACTTCTTCATCTTCTGCTGTCACTACTGTCAATTCTGCATCTGTAGAAATCTTGTAGAAGTTCATTGAAACTTTCGCATAAGCATTTTGATTGCTTGAAGAAACAAACTTCAATTCAACATTTTCAAACACATCAAAAATTTCTGCCGCTGTGATAAAGACATTGTTCATGCTGTTAATGTTTTCTGTCACATAGATGTGAGATCCAGCAGAGATTGGAGCAAAATTCAAGAAGTTTTCTCCAACCTTAACATTAAACACAGCACCCAATGGATTTTCTGCAGGAAGCAAACCTTGTTTTTCTGCAAGTGCTTGTTGTGTCAAATCCACTGCGATATAGAATCTAGAATCCTCAAGCACAACATCGTCTGGTCCAATGATTGCCTTAACTGAAAATCCTTCTTCGCCAGTATAGTCAGAGAAGACGTCAACCAAACTGTTTGCCAAACTGTCGCCCTTCTTGTTTTGAATGTCGACAGTTTTTGCAACATAAGCAGTGTCCAAAAGCACGCTTACATCATCAATCACAAAATCATAATTGTAATCTGCGTATCCAACTTTGAGATAGAAATAGAAATCTCCGTCCAAAGTTGTTTTTTCTGTGTATGCGTTTACAACAAAATTGTATTCAACGCCACCAGCAATTGGGTTTGTATATTTTTCCCAACTAAAATATTCTTCAAAGTCAACCTCAACAAGCCCAGATCTTTCAACTTTGTAAACCACTGGATCAAGTTGAAGATTGTAACTTGTGTTAACTACAAACGAACCTTCAATTTTTGATCTATAATCATCATTTCTCTTCAATTGGAAAGTTGCGCTTGTTTTGTCAGTTGCTTCACCATTTTCATAGAAAACTTCATGTTCGATTGAATATGTATCAATTGTCGCATTATCCAAGATGTTAAATTCTACAACATTTGAAACTTCACTATTTCTTGCAAATGTTGCTCTGAGGACAACTTTTCTTGCTTGGCAATCTTCTGACACTTTCAATTTTCCATTTTCAATCACACCATAAACTTGTCCATCAACAACCCACTCATCGGTTTGGCTATCTTCAAATGTCCAAATGATGTCACAGATGTTTGCAGTGATAGGTTCGAAACTAAAATATTGTCCAACCACCAACTCTTTGTCAACACCCTTTACCACAAAGTTGTTTGTTCTTGAATCAGGTCTGTCGTCTTTCACCTCATTCAAACCGGTCAACAATGTGTTTACGGTCACATAAACAAATTGATATTTGGTAGGATCTTCTTTTGAAGAAACTTTGATGGTTGCAGGTTGAACTTGTGTCGCAAGATCTGCCTTCACAACAAAAGCATATTTCCCACTTCTCTTTGGAGATTCGGTAAATGTCTTTTCAAGTGTGATACATTCATTGCCATCCAACTCTTCAACATCAATGCCATCACTGGATCCTTCCAGAGTGACCTCAATCTCTCGACTTAAATTTTGTTGGGTGTCATTGGTATACAATGTCACTTCGGTCGCAGAAACAGAAAGCGAAACATTCTTTTCGCAGGCCGACAAAACCACACCTCCCAAAATCATAAAAACACTCAAGATTGCAAACGCAAATTTCTTCATTGTGCCCTCCAAAAATAATATCTGCAATTTGGCAGAAATTTATATATTAATATTATAAATAAATACCACCTTAAAGTCAAATTATGTCGCAAAAAATAATAAAAAGACGACAACTTTTTTAAAACTAAAAAAATAATAATTAAAAAACAATTTTTGCAAAATTTGTCAAACAATTTATTCAACCACACAGCAAAGCGAACAATTTTTTTGTGCAAAAATATTAAAAAATAATAAAAAAATATTAAAAAACTGCATTTTTTGCCGATTTTTTGCAATTTTTTAATATTTTTAATTTAATTTTTTATTATTTATTTTTCCATATTTTTGTATTTATTTTTTGTTGATTCTCCACCCCTTATATGCTTTTGCGAAAAGTTTTTCTCCAATATCTTTTGCACCTTGTTATACATCTGCAAATCAACCTTTTTCAATCTCTTTGCCAAATCATTGTGAACTGTGCTTTTGCTTAGATTGTAAATCTGCGCAGTTTGCCTGATTGTATCTTCTGTTTCTGCTATATGTCTTGCAACTTGCAATGTCCTATCTTTAATATAAGTCTTCATACTTCCCTCCACAAAAATACTTATGAGAGAAGTTGTCAACTTATGCAGAATTATGTCGAAATTTTGACAAAAAAAATAAAACGGAACAAGTCCGTTTTACCTTCTTTCAAATTACTTTTGGCATTCTTCAAGCATTTCAACAATTTCAGCAATTGTTTTAACTTGTCCAATTTTTTCATCTGGAATTGAAACACCATATTCTTCTTCCAATGTCATAAGCATTTCAACAATATCCAAAGAATCTGCACCCAAATCTTCTATAATATTAGATTCCATTTTGATTGTATCTTCAGCAATTCCAAGTTGTTCTGCAACGATACTTTTAACTTTTTCAAAAATCATGATAACCTCCATACATAAGTATTATATCACAATTTTTACCATGCGTGCAAGCGAAACAGTTAAAAATTTTTAATCATATTTTACTTGTTTTGCAAATCTAAATAAATGTTTGGGTCAATCTCAACACCATCTTTATACATTGCAAAATGCAAATGCGCCCCATCAACCATTTCGTTTGCTGCCGAATCAGAAGATTTACCAATCAACTGTCCTTTTTTGACATTGTCACCTTGCTTGACCATCAACTCTTGCGACATTGAAGAATATTCACTCACAAAACCATCTTCGTGTTGAATTTTCACAACACAACCATCAAGCGAATTTTCATCAATCGACAAAACAACCCCATCATAAATAGAAAACACTGAAGGATTTTCAGCAATCATATCAACTGCCAAATGAATTTCCCACCTATTCAAACTTTCGTTAAATTGAAGATAGTTGTCAGCATAATCCTTGACAACAACAGCATTTTGCATCGGCAAAGCAAAAACAACACTGTCCGTAGAAACTTCTTCTCCTTCATCTTTTACGCCAACGCCCACTGCTGCAACAAAAGCAACAACAAAAGCAACGGCTGCAACAATCATAATTTTTCCATATCTTTTGAAAACATTTTTTATTTTGCTATCTTTTTTGATTTCCATACTTCCCTCCATGCCCAAATAATTGCCACTTTTTCAAAAACTAAACATTTTTTATAAATTTTGCATTTTTATTTCTCAAAATCCAGTAAAAATCAGTGGCATTCCAACCACCATTTCGCCATCTTTGCAAAAAAGCTGGATATTTACCTTTTTTCCGCCGTCATTTACACTTTTCAAAAAATATGGAGTATACGCCTCATACAAGCACCCTCCCAACACGCTTTTTGAAGAAATGTTTTGACAATCAAACTTTTCAAAAAACTCGTTTGGCTTCACACTCTCAAAATACAACTGAATCCCATCAATTTCGTCTTTATACACCTTATAAAACTCTTCGGCAAAAGAAAATTCGCAAAAACAAAAAACTTGATTTCCACTCAAAACAACTTCCACTTCTTCAAAAGGTTGATCGTTTGGCGCGTTTTGCATTAAAAAACAAGCTCTTTTTGCCGAAATTTTGCCAAAAATAGAAACCTCAACAAATTGATCGCAATTGGCTAGATAACCAAAACAGGCAAGCAATAAAAGAAAAACCAACAACTTTTTCACATAAAAATTGTTGGCAATAAAAACAAATATTAAACAAAAAAAAAAGATTGCAAAACGCAATCTTTATTTGATCAACATAAAAATACAAAAAGCAATCGCTGCCAAAGATGCAAAAAATCCACCCCAATACAAAACAGTTTTTCCACTTGAAGGCCTGTCAGGATTTCTTTCTTTTTTCTCTTTAACTTTTTCCGGCTTGGCTTCCTTTTGTGGCTTTGGTGGTTTTGGCACCTTTTCAGGTTTTTCCTTCTTCTTTTTTTCTTCTTTAAAGATGTCCACTTCGGCAACAAGTTGTTCTTTTTCTGGCTCTACCTTTGGTGGTGGCACAGGTCTTGCTGGTGGCACCGGAACAGCCTTTTCTTCAACCTCAACCTTTTTCTCTGGCATAGGTGGAGGTGGTGGAGTTTGTGGCATAACAGGTCTTGCCGCTGGTGCTGGTGGCACCGGTGGTTTTGGAGTACTATTTATTGTCACATTCTCTTCAACACTAGCACCTTGTGGCCCAACTGGTGGTCTTGGTGGCACTGGTGGTCTAGGCGCTCCTTGTGGTGGAGGTGGCATAAATGGCTTGTTTGCTTCCATAAAAACTCCTTTTGTCTAAACCTATTTTATCTTATACAAACAAAAAAGTCCAACAATTTGCCCCTCTATTCAGCAATTTTCCAAATATTTTGCCAATCCAAATCACTGTCGAGTGCCTCAACAACAATTGTAAGCACATATTTCTCGCCACAAACAAACTTGGCATCTTCTGGGACGACCAAATGACTGCAAAAAGCCACCTTGCCACCACTGTTTAAAATGTTTTTGGAATAATAAAAACCATCTCGCTCTTCAAACTCTTCGCTCACAACAAAATCCAAGCTTTCCTCTATTCCAAAAATCTGCCCTCTCACTCGCAAAACAACATCCTTGTTTGCATTTGATGCACAAATTTGCACCACCTGAGGGATTGCTTCTCCAGGCAAAAAATTTCCATCAAAAGTAAAAGAAACAACCTGTGCTTGATTTTCTTTTATGCCAAGCACAACACCCTCACCAACCACTAAATCCGTTTTTTGATTTGAAAATGCGACAGAAAAAAAGTATCCATTCAGCCCAAGGACTATGGATACTATCAAGCACACACCCAAAGCAATTGTAGCAAAAATCCAACCTGCGTTATGTTTATTCATATGGTTAGCTTTTGCTTAAAAACTGCAAATATACCGTTATTTTGCTTTCTTTTGTGCAATTCTGCGTTTATTTCTTTCTTTTCTAAAGTTTTCGATTTGAACCCTTCTAAACTCTTGACTTTCTTTTTGCAATTCAATTCTTCTTCTGACCCAGTTGTATTTTCTGTTTCCATACAAAGTGTCGTAACTGATGACACTGATGCCTTGCACCAAATAGAAATAGTAAGAGCAACTTCTCCAAAGCAACAATCCCCAAAATGTACTTCCACCCAAGAAAGGTCCAAAGATTGCGGCAAAGGTAATTTCGTTCAAACCGGTACCACCAGGCAACGGAATGAAACTTGATGCCAAATCAATCATTGCAGTATAAACAAAAAAGTCACCATATGTGCCGGTTTTTACTGCAGGCAAAGTCAAATGAATGAAATAAGGTATTGAATACAACGCAACAATTTTTGCAATGTGCAACACAAACTGCAACAACAAATCAAACTTTGCTTTTCTATATTCGTTCATAGCAAGTTGATAATCGCCCATCAAGCGCATAATTTTTACATAAGTGCGTTTAAAATCTTTAACAAGTTTCAACTTTGCAAGCATTGCAACGATCATTGAAACTGCTTTTCCAGCCGCTTTTTTTGAATAGGAAAATGTCAAAATCAAGCCAACAAACAAAAGCGCAATAATAAATCCAATAATACTGAAAGTTGAAACCAAAGTTGTCATGCCTTTTGCAAAGGCGATAACCATACAAACCGTTGTTGTAAACAACCAAGTCATATTTCTAAATAACAATTGCGAAAAAGGGATTGAGATTGCTGTCGCTGTTGGAACATCTCTGTTGCGCAAATATGTTGCCATAAACGATTGGCCACCACTTGAAAGTGGGGTTACAGAATCATAATGCCTGCAAATTGCCGTAGATTTGTAAGCAAGCGCCCATCTTGACCTAAATGTTTTTCTGTAAATCATACGGTGTGTTGACGCAGTTTCTATTGCAACAATTGCGACAAGCAAACCAATCACGGTCAAAAAATATTTAAAATTTATGTCAAGCAATGCCGTTGCAACAAGACCATCATCGTCCATCGCCAAAATATTCCAAACCAAAATTCCGGCAACCAACAAAATGTTAAACACAAAAAAGATTGATTTTCTTATCTTTTTCTTTTTTGTAACTTCTTGCGACTTTGAAACTTCTCTTTTTGCTTCATTCAACTTTTCTTCAATAATCTTCGTTTCTTCTTCGGAAAGTTGTTCTTTTTGCAATTTTTCTATTTTTTCTGCTTTTTTTCTTCTGCGTTTCCATTTAAGACGAGAAAAAAAAGACTGCTTTTTGCCGTCTGCCATTTCAATTTGGGCATCAATTTCTTGCAAGTTTTCTTTTTCGTCCATACCATTTTTATAATAACAAAAAGAAACAACCCTTGTCAATCCAAACAAGAGTTGTTTATATTTATGTTTATTATTTATAAAGATCCTTTACATTGCTTTTGATATATTTGATTTCGTCTGTAAACTTAACTCTCATTGCATTTGCATCAAGGTTTTGGAATACAGCAAAATTGTCTGTAATACATTCTTCATAAAGTTTGTCAAAAAGTGTTTTTGATGAGAAAATGTTGAGTTTTGTTGATCTAAGCAAATCAACAACAGCTTTTCTTTCGCTTGCTTTGAAAGTAAAGTTTTCGTTGATGCCACCAAACAAGTTTTCAACCTTGCCTGCATAGAAGAACAAGTAGCATGCGTCTTCTGTCACAACCAATTCTGACAAATCTCCAATTTTTGCTTCGCCATTTTTATACAAAGCATAAAGAGCATCTTTGAGGTTGTCACCATCAATTTTTTCTGATGCAACAACTTTGTTTGTTGTTGGGTCTACACCAGCAACTGCGTTGTATTCTGCACCTTTAAGTGTGTCATCATCGTTATACAAATAAAGGAAAGGTCTAAATGCTTTTGCGATTTCATCTACATTTTCGCCTGCACCATCAACAGCAGCTTCAATTCTTTCCAACATTTGAGTTGCAGAAATTGAACCTTCAACTTTTCCTGTTTCTGCATTTCTAATTTTTGCTTCAAAGTTGTTTGTGCTAAGGATTGCTTTTTTCTTTGTTGCATAATTTTCTGGAGTTTCATACGCTTCATTCAATTCTGCAAGAGCTTGTTTTTGCCATTCTGTCATGTCAAGTTTGATGTATGCATAGTTGAAATATTGAACTGCATTGTTTGTATCCAAAATATAATCAATATTTGCTGTGTCTGTAAGGATACCTGTTTCAAAACTTACAGCATCGTTTTTCAAATTGAATTTTACATAATCTTCTTGAATCTTTGCTTCGTAGTGTTTCAAAATTTGATCTACTGTTACATTTGAAACAACAACATCTGGGTTTTGATTTTGATCAAAAATAGCATTGTATTTTTCAACCATATAGTTGCTTTTCAAAATGTCATAAACTCTGTCCATTTCAAAATAGAAAGCATCTTTTCCATTTTTCATGTTGAGATATTTGTAACTTTCTTTAATGTCTGAAACATAGTTGTTGTAAGCTGACTTCCATGCCTTTGCGCTTTCTGCATCTGACATAGTTGTCAATGAAATCAATTTGTTGTACATAAGTTGTTTGAAGATATATTCCCCACCAACCATAAGCTCATAATCATAAGCACTTTCGTTGTATTTTCTTGCTTCGTAAGAACTTCTAACATTTTTTGCTGCGTTTTTCTTAACAATTTGCAAATCTTCGTCAACTTCAACTTTTGCAGAGTAATCTACAAAAATTGACTTGTCTGCTTCTTCGTTTGCATCTTCTGCATCACCAACTTTAATGCCTGTGATTTCTTCGAAATATGTTTTGAAGTTTCCATAAACAGCTGTGTATGTTTGATCCCAAAGATATGTTGTTTCACCGTCTGTAAGAAATTTGCCTTCTTCTGGGTGTTGTTCGTAATAATCTTCAACTGCTTTTGTTGTAAGTCTTCTGTCTACGATTGAATCCAATGTTTCATAAAAAGCTTCTTCCAATGTCATGCCACTGTTTTCAACATAGTTGTAACCATAACTGTTGTAAGCAGTGATAAGTTCTCTCTTTTGAATGTCTTCTTTTGTGCCATCTTTGTAGCAGATTGTTGCGACCACCGCTTCATAATATGCCTTGTCGTTTCTTTCTGTAAGCGAACAACCAGCAAAAATTGAAACGCAAACCATCAACATCAATACCAATGATAAAAATTTTTTCTTCACGCCTTTACTCCATGTAATGTAATATTGTTTGGGACACAATGCCCAATCTTAAAGTTTAACTATTGTATTATATATCAAACATCAAGAAATTTCAAGCAATTTGTCAATCTTTTTCAAAGCCAGTTGCATTTGAAAAGATTTCAACAAGCAAATCCACCTTGTCAATGATTTTTCCTTGAGCGTTTACTTTTAGAATAGGCAAATCTTCAAATCTTAAACTTGTGTCATAAAATCTTACAACATTCGACAATCTTTCATCAATAATTTCTTCATTTTTGTAGAAATAAACATCACATTCGTTGTTGTTGATTCTGATTTTTTGCACATTAAACTCTGCTGCAAGGTTTTTCAAATATGCGATTTTGCACAAGTTTTCAACTTCTGCAGGCATATCGCCATTGCTGTCCACAAGTTGCTCGCAAACATCTCGATAATCTTTGAGAGATGCAATCTTGCTTATCCTGTTGTAGAAAATAATTCTTTCCTCTTGAGATGGAATATATTCTTCACTGATGTAAGCATCAAGCACAAGTTCCAACTTGATTTCTTTTTCACTTCTTGACTTTTGGCCACTGATTTCTCTTGTAACTTCTTCCAAAAGACGAACATACATATCATAACCCACTTTTTGCATGTGTCCATGTTGTTCTTTGCCCAAAATATTTCCAGCACCACGAATTTCCAAATCACGCAAAGCAATCTTAAACCCGCTTCCAAGTTCTCTAAACTCTTTGATTGCTTCCAATCTCTTGTAAGCATCTTCTGTCAACACTTTTCCACCATTGTATGTCAAATATGCATAAGCCAACTTGTCAGATCTGCCAATTCTTCCCCTTATCTGATAAAGTTGTCCAAGCCCCAACATATCGCAATCAACCACAAACAAAGTGTTGAGCGTTGGCAAATCAACACCATTTTCGATAAGAGTTGTTGAGATAAACACATCAAATTTGTCATCATACAAATCGTTGATAACCCTTGCAAGTTCTTGCTCCATCATTTGACCATGAGCAACACCAATTCTCGCCTTAGGCAAAAGGTTTGCCACATAACTTCTAAAGTTGTAAATCTCTGCAACCTTGTTGAAAAGCAACAATGCTTTGCCGTTTCTTGACAATTCTCTTGAAACGACATCTTGCAACAACTGATCACTAAATGGACTTACATAGGTTTGGATTGGCAATCTGTCTCTTGGTGGGGTTGCAATAACACTTATATCTCTAATTCCAGAAAGCGACATATGCAAAGTTCTTGGGATTGGCGTTGCCGACAAAGTCAAAACATCAATGTCAGTTTTCATCTTTTTTATTTTTTCTTTGTCCTTAACACCAAATCTTTGCTCTTCATCAAGCACCAAAAGCCCCAAGTCCTTAAACTTAAGGTTTTCGTTTAAGATTTTGTGAGTTCCAATCAAAATATCAATCTTTCCTTCTGCAAGGCGTTGATAAATTTCTTTTGTTTGTTTGTCAGATTTGAAACGGTTGAGCACTTCAATTCTAAGTCCAAAACCTGCCATACGGATTTTTGCTGAACGATAATGCTGTTCGCTCAAAATGGTTGTTGGGCACAAGAAAGCAACTTGTTTTCCGTTGTAAACAGCCTTAAAAATTGCACGAAAAGCAACTTCAGTTTTGCCAAACCCAACATCTCCACAGACAAGTCTGTCCATAATTTTTGGACTTTCCATGTCTTGATCAATGTCTATCACAGCTTGTGCTTGATCTGGCGTCAATTCGTATTGAAAAGCATCTGCAAATTGCTTTTCAAGTTCTTCATCTCTGGCATAAGTATAGCCAACTTCTTCTTGTCTTTTCTTATATATTTTTGCAAGAGAAATCGCAATTTCTTTAAGGTCTTCTTTGACTTTTTGTTTAAGTTTTGTCCATTCGTTTGATCCCAACGAGTTGAGTTTTGGATCTTCTGCTCCTATATATGCCGAAACCAAGTTTGCTTGCTCTGTAGGCAAATACAAAAGCGCTCCGTTTTTATATTCAAGCACAAAATAGTCTTTTTCAAAGTGAGACAATTTCATTCTTACAATGTCTTTACATCTGCCCACACCATAAAAGTTGTGCACAACAAAATCGCCCACTTTTGGCAAATAAGAAAAGTTTTGTTTTCCTGAGCGATAGTCAACCCTTTGGTTTTTATACATATCGTCAGTGCCAATGCCGACAATGCCAAATTTTAAGAAACTAAATGATGCCGAAAAATATTGTTTGCAAACATAAATGCGCACACCATCAACAAGTTGACCTTCAAATGTGCGATGAGCGATTTTGTTTGTAAGCAAAAACTCTTTCAAAATTTCGTAATATTGTCCAGCAAACAAAAAGACATCAATGCCACCATCTGCATACATTGCCAAGTCTCTTTTAAGGGCCATAAAATCTGTTATATAGTTTTTTGATCCTATTGTTTGATTTTCAAATTCTGCTTCTTCTGTGTTTGTAAACACAATATGCTTTTTTGTGTCCACTTCGGCAAAATCCAAAAACAAGCCTTGCTTATTCCAAGAAAGTTCTTCTCTGCTTTTGGCCAAAATTTTGCATTCATTTTCGATTTTTGATGGTTCGTCAATAAGCACAGTTTCGCACAAATCAAACACTGTGTTTTCTCCCAGTGGCAAAACCATCGGAAAAACTTCGATTTTTTCTACATCATTTTGTGTTTGCATTGTCGAAAAATCAAAGTTGATAATTCTTTCAACTTCTTCATCAAAATATTCAATTCTATAAGGAAATTCTTCGCCATTGACAAACAAATCAACCACTTCGCCTCTGACAGCAAACTGCCCAACAGTTGTCACATAATCCACTTTTTCAAAACCAAAAGAAACAAGTTTTTCTGCCAACTTTTCGATGGCAAACTCTTTTCCTTTTTCAATCACAAGGTGTTGTTGCAAAAATTTCAAATCAAATTTTGTTGTAAGTGAAGATGGCAAAAAAATCAACGCATCAATTTGACCATTCAAAAACGAAGAAATCGCATCTGCAAAAGGAAACAAGTTGATGTCATTTTCGTCATCATTTTCTCTTCCACAAGAAACGATTTGCGCTTTCTTTCCACAATCGCCCAAACCCTTTTTGAGTTTGCTTGCTGTGACAAAATCACTGCACAAATAAACAAATTTGTCCAGCATTGCACAATACAAAATCTTTTCGCCAACAAAAAAACCACCCAGGTTTTTATGCCCAGGCAATTCTGTCTTTTTAAGAAGATCTACAAAACTTTTCATCAACTCAATCTCTCACAAATTTCTTTTGCTGCTTTTTCAAGCACTGGTTGAAAAACTTCTCTATCAAACTTCGACAAAACATAATCTGCCAAGTCCATAGAAATATCTCTGCCAGCACCAACTTTGATTCTTTCAAAATCTTGTCCAATATAAGAAACAATGCTTCTAAGGCCATTGTGTGTACCTGCCGAGCCATGTTGCCTGTATCTTATGTCTCCTCGTGGCAAATCTATGTCATCAACCACAACAATCAATCTTGCATCTTTGTATTTTTCTTTAAGCATAACCACGCTTTCGCCACTCAAATTCATGTAAGTTTGAGGTTTGACAAGCATAATCTTTTCGCCGTTTAACACACCTTCGCCAACAAGCGCTTTAAATTTGTTTTTACCAAAAGAAATGCCCAATTTTTGCGCCAAAACATCAAGCACTTCAAACCCAAGGTTGTGATAAGTGCCTTTATATTTAGAATCTGGATTTCCAAGTCCAACAACAATGTTCATTTCTTCTCCTGTTTTAAACCTTCACATTTGTCAAATTTTCAAAAGGTCCAATATTTTTCTTTTTTTCTACGACCGAATTTTTAATGTAACTTTGACAAACCTTTGCCCCATCACAAATAGCAGAATCTACAATATAATTTCCACTTTCAAGTACAACATTTTTGCCAATATAACTTTGACCTTTGATGATGTTGTTTGGATAAATTATCGCACCGGATTCAATTTGCACATCAACATCAACAAAAATTGTGTTTTCGCCAAAGAAAACAACGCCGTCTTTTTTGTGATAGTCAACAATGCGTGCATTGAGAACTTCAAAAGCATGAGATGCTTTTTCAGCATTGTCAACAACAAAAAAATCTTCTTCGCCAAACTTTTCAACCATGCCAGACAAAAGAATTTGTGCATTTTCAAGATATTCACTTCTAAACACAAAACCTCTTTCCAAGCGCATAACATTCATTTTGCGTTTTGCAAAATAATCCATCAAATCCAAAAATGTTTGTTTTTTAAGCAAAGGAATGTCGTTGTAAAGCACGGCAACATAACTAAAATCACCTGCATGTTGTTTTGCCACTTGCAAAATCTCGTCTTCACCAACAAACGAAATCACTTTGTGCTTGCAACCAGAAGTAGCCAAAGCCACCCAGTCAGTCATTTTCATTCCACAAAGTTGAAAATCCTCTGCAAATGAATGTTCTGTTTCAACCAAAACAACAAGGGTTTCTTTTGCAACCCATTCAAAACTTTTTGCTGTTTCAAGCGCCCTTTCTTGTTGGCTTTGTTGCAAAAAGTCAAAATTGACATCAATTTGTTGTTCTGTTTCTCTTTCCAATTCGATAGTTTCCATGCAAATATTATAAAATTATTTACATTCTTTGTCAACAAGATAAACTTTATACAAAAGTATAAACAAAAATTCTGTCAATTCGTTTTTATAAAACAAACAATTGTGGTAGAATATGTTTGATGAAACATTCGATCAAAAGCCAAAGTTTGAAAAATATTATTTGTTTTGTGCTTATGTCAATTTTGCTTGGCATGGCTTTTTTGATGTTTCCAACACCTACAAAAACAGCTGATGCTGCTGCAAGTTTCACCGGCCTCACCGTGACCGATTCTCGAGAATATTTTAGCATGCGCATCAGAGTTGACGCTCGAAATTCAACCTACGCTTTGCCTTTGGACAGAAGGACAGTCCAAACAGAAAGTGGCGAAATCGAATTTTATTGTTTCCAATGGCGAGATGTCGAGGACATTCACTTCCGTTTTTCATCAAACATCAAAGATTCGAGCTATGAGTTTGAATCATACGAGTTTTTGGCAACCCACCTTAAAACAGACGACTTGGACGAATCAATGGGTGTGGCCGAACCTGAAATCCTTTCAGCAGACATAATTGCAAGAAACACTTTTTCACTTTATGACTTTTATTATTACATTGACAGCACAAGCGATGTTGCAGAATCAACAACTCGTTGCAAAGGACATGACTTTGGATTGTATAAATTCAACTTCCGTTACACCTACACAGATGAGGAAGGCACAAGACAAATTTCTCTTCCAGACATCTATATTGCAATCTTGCCAGACGACATTGACGAAATCATTCCGGTAAACACAAAAATCGTTTATTCAATCGGCAGTTCTAGTGGACTTATGAATGTGTTCAATCTTTACCTTTCATCAGATGTTTACAAATATGTCAACCCCGAATATTTGAAATGGAATGTTGTTGGGGTTGGCCTTGACAAAACAAACTACATTTTGTCAGAAGAAGCCAGAGCAGCAAACTTGAAAGAATATGCAAATCACACACCACTTTGGTCATCACCTTTGCCAACATTGCCAATAGGCACAAATTTTGTGTTTGACTCAAACAACATTGAAGGAAAATGGTCAGCATATTGCACAATCTTAAACAGTGATGGTTCAGAAAATCTCACCCTTTCAGTTCACGGTCTTTCAACAGTCAAAGTCGCAAAACCATCTTACACTTGGATTTACTTTTTGATTGGTGGTGTAGTTTTGGTCGCTGGATTTGTATGGTTTTTAATTTGGCTTAGAAAAAGACAACACAACAGCACTTGGTAAATATATCGAAATTTGCAAAAAACAGCAAAAAACAGGCAATTTTGCCTGTTTTTTTATAAAATGTTGTGGATATTTGACCCTACAAAGTATTCAAAATTTTCTGTGTAATGTTTGATGATTTCAAGCGAAGTAAAAAATTCAATTTCTTCCTCTTCATCAATATAAGTTTTCAATCTTACAATTTCAATACCCAACTGCTCGATAGATTTGTAGTTTGTAAAAAAACATAGTTGCGATTCTTTTTTATCCCAATAAGATTGCATATTGTCAACCAAACTCGCAACTTCACCGTTGACAATCCCGCCATTATTTTGCGCAGCAATTTCGATTTGATAACAATATTCTTTTGCACCATTGAGTGAAGTTTTGACCAAATTACTTTCATAAAAAATCCCACCAACCAAAACGGCCAGCAGCAACAAAACCCCACTCCACCTTATCAAAATCCACTTTGTCATTCTTTCACCTTGCCAAGTGGTTTTGTTTGAAAAGTTTGATATTGTTGATTGTATTTTTGCAAAAACACCTTTCCTGCCTTGTCAATTGTAAACAACAAAACTTCTTTCAATTTCCCCACACCAAACTTATCCAAAATTTCAAAAACTTCTTTTTCTTCTATCTTTGCAACAAGCAAATTTTCTTCTATCAACTTGCCTTCCGAAACCAAACTAATCGGGATTGCAGTTTTGTCGACTTCAATTTGCATGTCGCCAAGCGTTGCTGGCGCAAACTCACTCTTTGGCAACACACTCAACTTGCCATTTGTTTCCATAATGGCATATTGAATTTGTTCAACACTAAAAAACCCACAACCTCTTATTGCTTCAAACACATCATCAACCGACATGCTCAAATTTTTAAGCGCCTTGCAATCAATGCCTTTTGGATTTATCACAATCACAGGTTTTCCACTCAAAAAGTTGGCAAACTTTTTGCTTGTCGAACTTAAACTTGTCAAAAGCAAGTGTAAAACACTCAAAATAAATGCTGGCACAATGCCGTGTATAACAGGCACTGCTGCATCTGCCATAGGTATTGTCGCAAGATCTGCAACAATAAGTGTCAAAACCAATTCAAATGGCTGCATTTGCCCCAACTGCCTTTTGCCCATCAAGCGATAAAGACCAATCACAAACAAATAAATAAAAATTGTCCTTAAAGTTATCGTCAACATATTTGTATTATGCAAATGTTTTCAATTTTTATTGCTTGTTTTTGCATTTTCTCTTTTCCAAATGCAATTTGTTTTTAATCTGTGCTTTAAAAAACGACAAATCTGCCACGCCAAACACCAAACAAAACAACACAAACACACCAATACCAAGCATTGCCGACAAAACAATGTTTGCAAAAATAGGCAAACAATATTGAAGCAAAGCGCTGACAAATGATGTTATTGCAAGCGTTGGCAACGACAAAAGTGCAAAAATTGCCAATTTTTTGATAATTTTTGTTTCAATACCAAGTTTTTTTCGCAACATAAACAAATTGAGCACAGCCGAAATTGTTGCCGAAACACCCATGCCAACAACAAGTGCATCAATGCCTATGATTTGTGGCATAAATATAATCACCAAAAACATAAACACACCGCCAATCACATAGTTTACAAACGACTTAACTTCAAGTCCCACCGAGTTTAAAATTGAAGAAGAAATGTTTGTTATCCCCATTGGCACCATAATCCATGCTGCATGTTGAAGCAAAGCTCCACTCAATGCGTTGTTATACAGAAAAATCCCTATTTTATCACCCAAAGCAACAAACACCGGCACAATCAAAAACGAAACAAAAAGCGAAAAATTAAGCGAAGTTTCAACTCTTTTTTGAATGTGACTTATTTTGTTTTGTGCAAACGCTCTTGAAACATCAGGCACAAGCGCTGTAGAAAGACTTCCAATCAAAGTTGTTGGCAAAAACAACAAAGGCAGTGTCATGCCAAGCGCAATCCCATACAAACTCATTGCTTGCGACACAGTATACCCCGTTGCAACCAATCGTGATGGCAACACAAGTGCAACAATCGGCTGCACCAAACTGCCCACAACCCTTACACCAGTGATAGGCGCAGATTGTTTTAGAAGTTGTTTGTAAATCCCGTTTGGTTTTTGAAGTTTGCCACCATAAACAAAATACAAAAGCACAACAAAAATTGCCGCCACAAAGCAAGAAAATGTAAACGACCACGCAACTGCTGTTGCACTTTCAAGTGCAGACATTCCCACTCCCAAAACAAGCACACAAACAGCAATTTTGACAACCTGCTCAACAAGTTCGGACACACACAAAGCAAAATAACTATCATTGCCCCACATAGAACCCCTAAACACGCTGTAAATTGCAGAAAAAACAAGCGAGGGCAAAAGCACAATCAAAATGTTGATGCAGTTTTTGTCACTAAACATGTTGGCAAACAAATTTCTAAACAACAAAACAATCAAGCACAGCAACACACTGACAATCAAAGCAATGATTGTTGCAGTTGTCACCAAACTTGCAATTTCTTTCTTTTGGGATTTCACTCTGTAAGAGGCTGTCCACCTTGAAACAATCAATGCAAATCCACTAGACACAAAAGTAAGCAAAACCATAAAAACAGACAATGCAACTTGATACATACCAAGAGCCTCTGCGCCAATTGTGCGAGAAAGAAAAATTCTAAAAACAAAACCAAGCAATCTTGTCAAAACCGAAAAGATTGTGATTATAGCAACATTTTTAAAGATTGATCTCATATACAATAATTTATAAAATTGTCACTTTTGATATTACAATTTTTAAAAAATTGAAAATAAATAAAAAAAATATTAAAAAATCAAATAAATTAAAAATAAATTAATTTTTTATTAAAAAAAATATCAAAAAACAACAAAAAATAGGCATTTTTGCCTATTTTTAATTATTTTTAATTATTTTTAATTATTTTAAATTATTTTTCTTTGTTTATTTTTTATTTATTTTTGCAAGATTTTTTCGATTATTTTTGCAATATTTTTTTATTTCTTTCATAACAACAATTTCAAAGTTGTCAACTGTTGCAATTTCGTTTTGTTGTTTTGCCATAAGTTGACCATACTTCTTTTTCGCAAAAGTTTTCAAAAGCCACTCTTCGATTTGTTTGCGATATTTGACTGACAAATACAAAAGCGCTGCTGCAACAACAATCACCACTGCCCACACTGCAAGTCCCCAACCTTTGTAAGGTATGATATATCCACCACCAAAATAACAGGTGACAAACACACCAATTGGCCTTGCAACAAAATTTGTTATCACAAAAAACGGCCAACTCATTGGTGTAAGGCCTGCGACCAAACACAAAACATCATCTGGAAAGAATGGCATAATCATCATAAGCACAAACGAATATTTTGCATTATACAAAAAGTTTGCCCATTTGTTGCAAGTTTCTTCGCCAACCATAAAGACAACCAGTTTTTTGCCACAATATTTGCCAAGAGCAAACGCTACGCAACTGCCAACAAACAATCCTGACAAACTTAAAAGTGCAGCCTCCAGAGGCCCATAAATCAAAACCCCAGCAAGAGTTGTGACTGTTGATGGGATAGGGACAAATGTGACTTGCAAAAACTGCAACAACACAAACACCAATCTACCCCAAAATCCAAGCGACAAGATGAGAGTTCGCACTTTTTCAACAGAGTTTACCTTTTCCCACACACCG
The DNA here is from genome assembly GCA_017452445.1 of Clostridia bacterium. GTDB lineage: Bacteria > Bacillota > Clostridia > Christensenellales > UBA1242 > Caccovivens. The sequence goes on along the minus strand of JAFTMH010000003.1, from coordinate 100,909 downwards.
GTCCAAACAAGGATTCCATAAAGCAAGGCAAAAAAACCAACCAAACATGTGCAAACAATGATTGATCTGATTATCTTTTGCTTTTTTGTGAGTTGTTTTTTCTCTTTGTTTTGTTTCATAATTCAATTATATTCAAAATTTAAGTTTTTTCTAAACAAAATTCAACATTTTTCAATTTAATTTGCCAAATTTGACTGTTGCAATTTGTTTCTGAGAGCTTCTTCCCTTTCTTTTGTCACTTTTTGAGGCCCAATAATCAAAATTTCGCTAGCTGGCACCTCCATTCCTTCTGCAACATCTTCAACACCTTCCACAACAATTCCGTTTTGAGGCTGATAAAAGTCATGCCTTATCTCTTTTTCTTGCTTCAATTCTCCATTTTGATAATATTGCACTATTGCTTTGCTTTCATATCCCTCTTTTGGATACTTAACTCTATAGTATTCGCCCTTGTAAAGCACTTTGTTTTGATAATCACCTTTCAAATCAGCCACTATTTGATCTCCACCATGTGGCAAAATCTTAACAAGTTGGGTTTTTGTTTTAATTTCAAGCCCATCATCAAACTTTTCACCATAAATTTCAACATAAATTTGCTTCTCGTCAGCAAACGTTTTTATATAGATAGGGGTTTCAAGATTGTTTTGAAAAACCAAATCGGCATAATCCCCACTCACCATCGCATCAAATGATAATGGCACATACGATGCTGGCAAAGTGTGATGGTAAGATTGCAAAACATCGACATCTGCAATAAGCAAAGCGTTAAACAATGTGCTTGAAACCTGACAAACACCACCCCCAACGCCACTTGTGTAAACTCCACCAACAATTATGTTTGCGTTTTTGTATCCTTCTTTTTCGCTTCTAGCCCCTGTAATTTCATTGAAGGACACTTTTTGTCCGCTTTCAACAACAAGTCCATTAAACTTTTCAAGTGCCAAACGCACATTATGCTTTCGATCTGGCGAACTTTTTTCGTAATTTGTTGAAAACGCAGATCTTTTGACAACGCTGTTTTTCAAACTTTCTATGTCTTGCGTTGATTTTATCTCAACAATTGGAATTTCTATCTGGGCTTCACCACCTTTTGCAAGCGCATCTTCAATTTTTTCAAACAAAAGTTGTCTATCTACAATAATTTCGTTTTGTCCTTCATCAACAACAAAAGTTTCTTGCTCGTTTGGCTGAAAAACAAGTTTTGCTTCTATTGCCTCTTGCTCAACTTCAGCGATTATCTCTTCAATTTTTTCTTCAAAGTTTGAAAAAACATTTTTATAAGAAATTTGAAACTCTTTTCCGTTGCTTTCAAGCTCTTTTCTTATCTGTTTGTTTTGAAAATAGTTTCCATCTCTGCCATATTTTGATGCCTTGACAATTTCGTTTCCAATGTTGTTGCAAACTTCAAAATCGTTGCCATTCAAAAGCCACTCTTTATCATTTGAAACAAGCATCAATTCCACTTCTTTCTTGTTGTTTAACATATCAGTAAGCACAACATTTTCGGCTTCTGCAACAGACATTCCCCCAACATCAAGACCGTTGATTTTGATGTTGTCAAAAAACTTTTCATCTGCAGAAACATTTGTCGCAAAAACAAACTGACACACCAACAAAAGTGCTACAGACAATGCCATCACAGACATAAACCAAACAAATCCACTTTTTCTCTTTTTCGTTTTTTCTTTTTTCATATTGCTATTATGCAACATAAACAAAAAAATATTTTAAGCATAAAAAAATTACTGAAATTTCGCAAAAAATCAGTAATTTTGAAGGTTTTTCTTTATTTCATTCAACAAACTTGCTTTTTGATTTTGCAATTTTCCATCAAAAACTTTGCTCAACAAATTTGTCAAAATTCTGCCATAACTTCTTGGATCAATTTTTGGAAAAGACTTTTTGATGACTAATTCGTCAATCTTGAGATCTTCAACCTTGATCAGCAACTTATGTTCGATAATATATTTGTAAAAGAAATTATATTTGTTTTGAATTCTCTTTGACTTGCCTGCAAGCAATGGGCAAATGCAATTCCAATCATCAAAATATCTAAAGAAATACTCTTTGTTTTTCATGCCTTCCAAAGCATGGTAATATCCTGAAAGATATTTGATATATTGACTCAAAACTTCATCTTCAAGCCCCATTTGTTTTGAAAGCCATTTTTCAAGAAATGCTTGCAAGCAAGCAGGTTGCTCTGTGTCAACAATGTCAATCAAAAGTCCTAGCATACGGTTTTCAACTTTGTAAACCATTTGGTATTTAACTTTTTTCTCTTTCAAACCAAAATATTGCCAAACATTCAATTTGTTGAGCAAGCCAAGCGCTCTTTTTAAACTGCCCTTGTTGAGATTGTAACGCTTGTCACAATGCAAAATTTTTTCGATTTCCAACTTCTTTCGATTTCCAGAAATTGACTTTATGTTGCTGGCATATTTTTCGGCACAAACAAGCGTTTGTTTGTCAATCCTAAAATCAAGTTCGCCAGCAATGCGCACCATTCTCAAGATGCGTTCGCCGTCATATTTCAAAACTTCATCAGGTTTGTCACAACGAATTATCCTTTGAAACAAGTCCACCATACCATGGTGAATGTCAACAATTTCGTCTTTGTTTATGTTGTAATAAATCGCATTGATTGCAAAATCTCTGCGATTTGAGTCAACAACAATGCTGTCAGTGCGTTCTACCCTTGTTGGGGCATGTCTGCCATCGTCTTCGTAGATGTCTTTTCTAAAAACGGTATATTCATATTCTTCGCCATCTTTGCTTATCAAAAGCGAACCAAACTTTAAACTCTTGATTTTGACTGAAAATTGACTTTCTTTCAATCTTTTTGAAACTTCTTCAATGTCAACACTGCTTGTTATGTCAACATCACTTTCGTCAATCCCCATCAGTTTGTTGCGAACATATCCCCCAACAATATACAAATTTTCTGGAAAAAATGTCGAAAGTTGTTTTAAGTTGTCAGAAATTTGAATAAACATCTCTTGCTCCCACAAATGTCGTTAATTATAAGATAATTAAATGCGTTTAAAAAGTCAAATATATTTGACAAAATGGACAAAAATTTAATATTATTAAAGTGTATTACAACTAAAAACAAAAGTCGATAATATTAAGAGCGTAAATATGAAGAAGATTAAAAAGACAAAAAAGAAAAAACAAATAGAACAAGACTTTCCTATTGTCAGATATCAAACAGACAAAGAACATGGTCTTTCTGAAGAACAAATCAACGAAAGAGTTGAGCACCTTTTGATGAACGATACCAAGATAAAAACCTCAAATTCTTATCTGTCAATCATCTGCAAAAACACATTCACAATATTCAACTTGATTTGGCTTACAATTGCAGTTGCGTTGATGTGTGTTGGTGCTTGGGGAGATTTGCTCTTCTTGTTTGTAGTCATTGCAAACACTGCAATTTCAATTTTTCAAGAAATCAAAGCAAAAATTGCTGTCGAAAAACTTTCGATGGTGACTGCTCCAAAAATAAAAGTTGTCAGAGCAGGCATACAATCAGAAGTCCGTGGCGAAGATTTGCTTTTGGACGACATCATCATTTTGGAAAACGGAAATCAAATCCCATCTGACTGCATCATTATTGAAGGTGTGGTTGAGGCAAATGAAAGTTTGTTGACTGGCGAGTCCAACCTTATCAAAAAAAATCCGGGCGATGTTTTGCTTGCAGGCAGTTTCTTGGTTTCGGGACTTTGTTATGCAAGAGTTGACAAAGTCGGCAAAAACAACTACATTCAAACAGTTGCCGAAAGAACAAAAGATTTCAAACCTCAAACTTCAAACCTTTTCAAGGATTTGAACAGTTTGATCAAGATTATCCTTTTGATTTTGATCCCTATTGGAGTTTTGACATTCTGCAAAGAATTCTTCATTGCTGGCGCTGGTATTGGTGAATCTATCACCAGCACAAGTGGTGCTCTTACCGGAATGATCCCATCAGGTATGTATTTGCTCATCACTGTTGGATTGTCCGTTGGGGTTATGAAACTTGCAAGAAAGAAAACCCTTGTAAAAAACATCTATTCAATTGAAATGTTGGCCAGAGCAAATGTGCTTTGCCTTGACAAAACAGGCACAATCACAGACGGAACAATGAAAGTTGTTGAAATCAACCTTCAACCTGGCACCCAACTTTCTCAAGTTGAAGAAACAATGAAAGTCATTCTTTCAAATCAAAAAACAACAAATGCCACAAGCGTTGCACTTATCGAACATTTTGGAAAAGAATTGACAAGCGAAGTTAAGGAAGTGATCGAATTTTCATCTCAAAGAAAATACAGTGCCACAACCTTAAAAAATGGAAAAACTTATTACATTGGTGCACCTGGTTTTATCAAATGCACCATTTCTGCAAAACAGAAACAAATTATGACCCAATATATGGAACAAGGTTATCGTGTAATCGCATTTGTTGAAGACAACAATCCTTACACAGAAAAATCTGCTGGCAAGCAGGGCAAACTTTTGGCATTCTTCGTGTTGGAAGACCACATCAGAAAAGATGCTGTTGAAACAATTGCTTGGTTTAAGGAAAACAATGTTGATGTCAAAATCATCTCTGGTGATGATGCAATCACAGTTTCAAAGATTGCAAAAAGAGTTGGCATCGAAAATTATGACAAATATATTTCACTCGAAAATATGAGTTTGCAAGAAGTTGCAAAGATTGCTGAAAACTTCACAGTTTTTGGCCGTGTAACTCCAGAACAAAAACACACAATCATCAAAACACTCAAAACCCAAGGCAAAGTTGTTGCGATGACTGGCGATGGTGTAAACGACACTCTCGCACTTAAAGAAGCAAACTGCTCAATCGCTATGGCTGACGGAAGCGAAGTGGCAAGAAATGTTTCTCACCTTGTGTTGTTGCAAAGCAACTTCTCAGCACTTCCTTCGATCGTAAGAGAAGGCAGACAAATTGTAAACAATGTTCAACACTCATCTGTTTTGTATTTGATGAAAACTCTGTTTACGATTATGCTTTGTGCAACCACATTGCTGTTACGAATTTCGTATCCATTTACTCCAAAACAAATGCTTATTTTGGAAATGTTTGTAATTGGTGTCCCTTCGTTTATCCTGACCTTCCAGCCAAACAAGGCACTGATCCGAGGAAACTTTATACCACAGGTCTTGAAAAAATCAATCCCTTGTGCAATGTTGATGTTTATAAACATTCTTATTGTGGTGATTTTGCACGAAAACACAACAACACTTTCTGGTGGCGAATTTACATCTCTTTGCACTCTCTTGCTCACAGCAATTGGTTTTGTAAACCTTGTTTGGGTATGCTGGCCACTCAACTGGCTTCGCACAATTTGTGTAACAATTTCCGCAGGGCTTATCGCCTGTGCTTTGAGTGGATTTGCAAAATTCTTCTCAATTTCATCATTCTCATTCCCAGTTTTGACAACAGCCGCAACATTAGTTTTGTGTTCGGCAATGACAGTAGCATTGATATTCTATATAAAAGAGTGGGCTAAAAAACGAAAAGCTGCCTCTCCTGAAAAGAAGAAGGATATGCCTGAAACTAAAGCAAAAAAACTTTGGAAAAAGATGTCAAATGAGTTTGATGGTGAAAATGCAATTGGAGTCGGTGGAACACTTCAAGTAAATTCTTCTCCAACAGTGACAGAAACATCACAAGAAACAGAAGAAGTAAAGACAGGAGATCAAATCTCAATGTTTGAAGATTCTCCCGCAAAGAAACCAACACAAAGAAAAACAACTTCCACTGCGAGAAAAACAACAACACAAAAACCAAAACAAGACAACGAATAAAACAAAAAGACAGGTTTTGTAACCTGTCTTTTTTAATCAAACATTTTCTTTATTTTTTCGTTTGCATCAACAAGAAGTTTCTTCAAAAGAGTAAATCTTGTTGCTGTATATTTGTTTGAAACCATACGGTGCAAATATTGTTTTTCACCTACAATAACAACCATTTTCTTTGCTCTTGTTACGGCTGTGTAAATGAGATTTCTCGTCAAAATGATGCTTGGTCCTGAAATTGCAGGGATAATGATTGTGTCAAATTCCGACCCCTGACTTTTGTGAATTGTGATTGCATAAGAAAGTGACAAATCAATCAAATCTGGTCTTGTGTAAAGACAAATTCTTCCATCTTCAAATTCAACAATCACTTCGCTAGTTTGTGGATCAATAGTTTGAATAATGCCAATATCTCCGTTGAAAACACCTTTGCCGGTTTCATCTGCAAATTTGCCGTGTTTTTTCCACTCCAAATCATAGTTGTTTGACATTTGCATAACCTTGTCGCCTTCACGGAAGATTGTATGTCCACATTCGGTCTGTCTTTTGCTTGGTGATGGTGGATTTATTCGCTCTTGCAACTCTTTGTTTAAGTTTTCAATCCCACAAACGCCTGCTTTGAGTGGTGCAAGCACTTGAATTTGTTGAGCATCAACCTTCAAAAATTTAGGAAGTCTTACGGTTGTCAATTCCAAAATTGTGTTTTTAATGATTTCTGGATCGTTTTTGCTTTCAAAGAAGAAATCCATACTTGTATTGTCAATCATTGGCATTTTGCCTTCGTTGATAAGGTGAGCATTGGTGATAATCAAACTCTTTTCTTCTTGTCTAAAAATCTTTTTAAGCATACAGAATTTGACCGTTCCACTTTCCAAAATGTCAGCCAAAACATTTCCTGCACCAACACTTGGCAACTGATCTTTGTCTCCCACTAAAATAAGTTTGCAATCTCTTGGCATTGCCTTCAAAAGCGAACTCATAAGTGCGGCATCAACCATTGAAACTTCGTCAACAATCACAACATCAGTTTTAAGTGGGTTTGACTCGTTGTGCACAAAGAAACTTTGCTCTGATTGAATTGCATTGACTTCCAACAATCTGTGGATTGTTTTTGCCTCTCTTCCTGTGCTGTCACTCATTCTCTTTGCGGCACGGCCTGTTGGTGCGACCAAAGAAACGGTTTTTTGATGTGCAGTCAAAATCTCCAAAATGCATTTGATGATTGTGGTTTTTCCTGTTCCCGGTCCACCAGTAATCACAAACACACCATTGTTGATTGCTCCAACAACAGCATTTTTTTGTTCTTCGTGCAACGAAATTTGGTTTCGTTGTTCAAAAAGTTCAACTTCTGCCGAAACATCAAAGTTGTCTTCCTTTTGGCAGTTTGCAAGCCAAGTCAATTTTTGTGCGATAGAATTTTCGTAGTAATAATATCTCGAAAGCATAACAATTTCTACATTGTCCACCCAAGTTGTCACAGCAGTTCTGTCCAAAGTCAAACTGTCAAATGCTTCATCAAACTTTTCTTTGTTTTCATCATAATCCAAGTCCAAAGTTTTGGCAGATTCGTCCAAAAGCATAAGTTTTGGTAAATAAGTGTTTCCATTTTTTTCACAAGAATTTTTAAGCACATAAATCAGCCCTGCTCTTATTCTAAACATCGAGTCTGTTGGTATACCTGCATTTTGAGCAATCTTGTCTGCCGTCAAAAAGCCAATTCCGTCAATATCTTCAACCAACTTATAAGGATTGTTTTTCACAATTTCGGCTGTTTTTTCTTTGTAAACATTATAGATTTTAAGAGACATATTTGTTGTTATGTTAAAACCTTGCAAAAACATAATCGTATTTTGCACTTCTTTATGTTCTTTGAAAGAAAAACCAATTTCAATCGCCTTCTTTTCGCTTATGCCACTGATAAGGGCGAGTTTTTGTGGTGTATATTCAAGCACATCTAATGTGTCCTTTCCAAATCTTTCAACAATCTTTCCGGCCGTGATTGGTCCAACCCCACGGATAAGCCCACTTCCAAGATATTTTTCGATGCCTTCCAAAGATTTTGGCATTGAGATTTCATAACTTTCAAACACATATTGCACACCATATTTGGTCCTTTCATATTTGCCGTTGAGAGTCACCATTGAGCCGATTTTGACATCAATAAACTTGCCCACCACCGTAACCAAAGTGTCATCAACTTCAAGGTTTGCAACAGTGTAGCCGTTTTCATCGTTTCTATATACAATATTTTCGATTGTTCCTACTAAAGCCATAGTCATATTTTAATAACTTTTTGTGTAAAATGCAAGCAAAACAGTTGCAAAAAAGGATTACATTTTATATAATTAAAAAGTATGAAAAACATTGACAAAATTCTAGAAATTGAAGCACTGACCGAAAACCTTACAAAACATCTTGCAAAAAACAACTTGCTCAAGATTAAGGTTTTGTATTTCATCTCTCAATACGAAAATTTGTCTGTAAGTATGATTATCGACAAACTTGGTTTGAAGAAATCAAACTTCGCACTTATGGCAAAAGAGTTGGAACTTGAAGGTCTTGTTGTTTCAAAACAGGGAGAAATTGACAAACGATGTCGTATGATGTATTTGACTGAAAAAGGAAAGGAACTTCTTTCCAATTTTATGCTCTCCCTTGACGAATTTTTTGGTGAAGCAAACAGCGAAGTAGAGCACTCTTTGGAAGTCCTTTCCATATATCTTAACAAAAAGATTTAATGGAGGAAATTTATATCATGATCAAATTTTACAATTCACTCACAAGACAAAAAGAAGAAATCAAAGTGGAAAACAACACTGTGAAAATGTATTCTTGTGGGCCAACAGTTTATTATTATCCACATATTGGAAATTTTAGAGCATATCTTTTTATGGACAACATCAGAAGAGTGCTCAAATACAACGGTTTCAACATCAACGGAGTTATGAACATCACTGATGTTGGTCACCTTACAAGCGATGCTGACGAAGGCGAAGACAAAATGCTTGTTGCCAGCCAAAGAGAAAACAAATCTCCTTGGGAAATTGCAAAATTTTACACAGACATTTTTATGAACGATGCAAAAGCACTCAACATTGACCTTCCAGAACACATTGTGCCTGCCACAAGTGTTATTGACGAAATGATCAAGTTTGTGCAAGTTCTTCTTGAAAAAGGTTTCGCTTACGAAACAAGCAAAGGTATTTATTTTGACATTGCAAAATTTGAAGATTATGGTCAACTTTCTGGTATGGACATCAACGAAAAACTTGCCGGTGCAAGAATAGATGTTGATGATGAAAAAAGATCACCTTACGATTTCGTGCTTTGGGTAAAAGCACCAAAAGAACACATTATGCAATGGCAAAGCCCTTGGGGAATGGGATATCCTGGCTGGCATATCGAATGTTCAGTTATTGGCGACAAGTACCTTGGTGAACATATCGACATTCACACAGGTGGAGTTGACCACAAACCTGTTCACCACGAAAACGAAATCGCCCAAAGCAACTCCCACTACGGACACAAAGTTGTAAACACTTGGATGCACCTCGAATTTTTGCAAATTGATGGTGGAAAGATGAGCAAAAGCCTTGGCAACCTTTACACAATCAACGATTTGAAAGCAAAAGGTTACGAAGCCGAAGTGTTTAGATTCTTCTACTTCTTGGCACACTATTCAAAACAACAAAACTTCACATTCGATTCGCTTGATATGGCAAAAAACACTCTCAAGAGCATCAAAAACTTGGCAAGCGAACACAAAAACGGTGAAGCAGTTGTTGACACATCTGCTTACGAAGCCGAATTTTTGGAAAGCATCAATGATGATCTCAACATGCCAAGAGCAATTGCGACAGTGCTTAAAATGTTGAAAGAAGAAAGAAGCAAAAATGTTTATGCTACTCTCGAAAAGTTCAACACAGTTTTGGGACTCAACCTCGAAGAAGAAAATCAAATCCCTGCCGAAGTTCAAGAAAAAGCAGAAGCCCGTTGGCAAGCAAAGAAAAACAAAGATTTTGCAACAGCCGATGCCCTTCGCCAAGAAATTGACAGCCTTGGTTATGTCGTAAAAGACACAAGAGAAGGTTATCAAATCCTTAAAAAGTAAAACAAAAAAGTAAGGTATTGTCCTTACTTTTTTTTATTTTGACTTAAGTTTGTTTCTGGCAATTGCACAAACATAAACATTTGCAACCTTTTTGTTTATAAGTCCAGCACAATAATCGACCGTTGCACAAGTTGTGATGATGTCATCAACAATCAAAACATTTTCCTTCTTCTTAAACTTGCGATTCTTTACACTGTAAGTGCCAATCATATTTTGTTGCCTTTCTTTGTAACTTGAAAACTTTTGAGTTTTGCTGTCCTTGTTTTTGACAAACATATCTTCAACTGGCACGGCAAGCACCTTGCCCAGCTCTTTGGCTAGCAATTCGGCCTGATTGAAACTTCTTTGCTTTTTCTTTTTGTCCGTAAGTGGAACAAATGTAATCACATCTATTGCCACCTTGGCATCTGTTAACTCTTTTGCAATAAACTTTGCAAAAGACTTTGCCAAATATCTTCTGTTGCTGTCTTTGTAAGCAAGGATTGAGTTTCTCACCACACCATCATAAACAAACGGACAAAATGCTTTCTTAAAATTTCGTTTATTCTTTTGACAGCGATCACAAACTTTTGCTTCGTTGTCGATTGGCTCACTGCAAATCAGACACTTGTTGCCATTGTTGAAAGACAATTCTTTCTCACAGTCATCGCAATATGGTTTGTTTTCAAAATCTGCAATGTCAGTGCCACAAAAGATACACTTTATGTCTTCAGGAAACATAACCTTGCAAAACATATCTCTCACCTTTGCCATAAATGCAACAAATTTGTTTTTTGATTTGTTGTTTTTGTCCATAAAAATGCCCTTTTCTTTGTTTAGATTAACACTTTACACCCCTATTGTCAAACAAAGAAATTTTGTTTTTTGAAAAAAATATTATAATTTTTGACAAAAAATGCTTGACAATCACCCCGAATATATATTATACTGCAATAGCATTGAGTTGCAAGGTGATGGCCCCTTGGTCAAGCGGTTAAGACACCGCCCTTTCACGGCGGTATCATGGGTTCGAATCCCGTAGGGGTCACCAGCATAAAGAGAAGCAGTTTTGCTTCTCTTTTTTTTGTCTATTTCACAAACTTCAACCATTTATTAAAACAAAAAGACTAAGTGTTTTCTTAGTCTTTTTTTGTTATATCACAACATCTCTTGTGCCGTATTCTTGTTTGAGAAGTTGTGCCATTTGCTCTGGAGTTTCTTTGCAACCTCTTTCCAACCACAATCTTGCCATTTCTTTTATGCCTGCACCAAAGAAACTTGCACGATAATAAAGTTCGATTTCACTTGAAAACGCCCCCTTAACCTTTTGTTGCATATTGGACAAGATTTGATTTTTTATGTTTTTTTCTGCCAATGTAGCATACGGTATGCTTAAAAATGCTTTGTAGAAGTGTTTATTTTTCTTTACAAATTCAAACATCGAAACAAATGTGTTGTGATCTTGTTTGCAACCAAAGTCAAATATTATCGCCATACTGTGAGCAAACTTGCCTTCAATTTTGATAACCAAGTCATTTATATCATCATAATGAGCATAAAATGTGCTTCGATTTACCCCTGCACACTGACAAATGTCGCTGATTGAAACATTTTCATAACCATTTCTTTCCATCAAAGCCAAAAATGCTGTTTCGATTTTTTCACTGCTCGTTTTGTATCTTTTGTTGTTTTTTACATTCATTTTTTCACCTCAATAATATTCCAACAATTGTTGTATTTTTGTTGACACGAAACATTTTCAACAAATTGTATAATCGTTTTTATTGTAGTAAAATATTAATAATTAGTCAACTGTTGGAATAATAATTGGCTAAAAAAGAAAAAAGGGGGAATTTTTTATGGCAGAAAAGAAAGAAAATTTTATGAAAAAGGCATTTAAGGATATGGCTGAAAACGCAAAGGCTCAACACGAAGTTGACAAAGCAAACCTTAAGGCAGCAAAAGCAGAAGCAAAAGCAACTTTTGAAGAAAACAGATTTGAAAATTCTTTGAAAAAAGCAAAAGCAATGGGCAAACAATCTTGGGAAGATGCAAAAATGTCTCCTGCAGAAAGAACAGCAAAAATGAGAGAAGAGCAACAAAAACAAATTGAAGAAGCAAACGAAAGAATCAAAGCAGCAAACGAAAGATATGAGGCTGCCAAAGTGCCAAAAAAGAAAAAATAATCAAATTTGGAGTAGAAAATGAATGCTATTGAAATAAGAGGTCTAAAAAAGTCCTTTCGTGGTATGTTTGCCGTTGACGGACTTGATATGACTGTGCCCGTTGGGGCAATTTATGGCTTTATTGGCGAAAACGGAAGTGGAAAATCAACCACAGAAAAACTTATTTGTGGTTTGCTTGTGCCAAGTGGTGGCGAAATCAAACTGTTTGGCAAAGATTACACTGATGCTGGAGTGCGAAGCAAAATTGGTGCTTTGATTGAAAATCCGGGATGTTTTCCAAGTTGCTCCGTATGGCACAACTTGATGATGCAAGCACTCAATCTCAATCTTGCAAATCCCGAAGAAGAAATCAGAAGAGTGCTCAAAATCGTAAGAATGGAAGGTTCGGCAAACAACAAGTTCAAAAATCTTTCACTCGGAATGAAGCAACGAATTGGCATTGCAATGTCTTTGCTTGGTGACCCAGCACTTCTCATCTTGGACGAACCAATCAACGGGCTTGATGCAGACGGAATGAGAATTATGAGAGAAATCCTTGTGGACATCACCAAAAACTATTCAGCAACCGTTTTGATTTCCAGCCACATTTTGGGCGAACTTGAAAAAATCGCCACCCACTATGGCATTATCCGTGGTGGAAAAATGATCCAAGAAATCACAGCAGAGGAAATGGAAAACCGTTGCAGAAACTTTGTTGTTGTAAACTGTGCTGACAACAAAAAAGCATTGTCTTTACTAAAAAAACAATACAAAAAAGTAGAACTCGTTGATGACAAGATTCAGGTTTATGATGAAGAAAATCCTGAAACAATCGTTGAGTTTTTATACAAAAACGGTTTGCTTGTCAACGAAATAAAGAAAAACAAGATCGGTTTGGAAGAATATTACCTTGATCTTATGAGAAATCAAAGCAAGGGAGGTAAAAAATGATAACAAATTCAACAAAACTTCAATTTGACCACCCTTCGTTTGTGCAACGAATCAAATCTATGCTCAAGGTTGACTTTTACAGACTGTTTCGCACCCCACTGTTTTATATAATGGTGATGGTGTCTGCTCTTATCCCAGCCTTGGTTTTGACAATGGTTGGTGCAAACGAAGCAGAAGGAGCAAAAACTTTTACAAATGTTTGGCAAGTTGTCGAATCTATTTCCGGTGCAAACAAAGGTGCTGGCATTATGGACTTGGCAACCATGTGCAACATCAATATGGTGTTTATCTTTACTGCGATTATGATTTCAATTTTCGTATCGCACGATTACAGCAGTGGTTACAACAAAAGCATTTTCACTGTTCACTCAAAAAAGGTGGATTATGTGATTTCAAAAGCAATTGTAGGTTTCATAAGTGGTGCTTGTATGATTGTCGCATATTTGCTTGGAGCAATCATCGCTGGTGCAATTTGTGGCTTGTCTTTCTCACTTGGCAAGGCAACTGTTGCAAACCTGTTTGCTTGCATCTTTTCCAAAATAGGATTGATGGCAATTTTTGTGCCACTCTACATCATCGTTTCTGTGTTTTTCAAACAAAAACTTTGGTTGTCAATCATAGGTTCGTTTGTTGTAGGGATTTTGTTCTATCCTGTTGCAATGCTTACATCTCCACTCAATGCTGGCATTTTGCATTTGCTTTTGTGCCTTGCAGGAAGTGCCGCATTTGGTGTTTTGTTTGGATATTTGGCAACACTTATCCTAAACAAGCGAGATTTATTTTAGACAAACAACAATCATATTTGAGAGAAGCATATTTGCTTCTCTTTTTTTTGTTTTCAATTGACAATCTGTGGCAACAATTATTAAAATAGAAGCAAGGAGAAAAGTATGCCAGTTTCTGATATTATACAACTTGTTTTTTCAGCGATATCATTGGTTATCACCATTTCTATTTCAATATTTTTGTTCAAATTGGAGCAAAGACAATCAAAAAGATTTTTTCAAGAAAGAACTGAACAAAAATTGGAAGAGTTGGATCACAATGCAGAAAATTTTCTTATCCAAAACAGTCAAGAAATCGAATATTTGCCTTTGTGTGTTTTTGCAAACAAGTTGAACAACACTCACGGTCACAAACGAAACATTTACAACAACTTCAACATGTGCTCAGAAGAATTGCAAGCAAAAATCTTGGAAAAACAAAACATAAAAATTACAAAACTTCCAGATCAAGATTGGCTTTCAGCTTGCACCGACCGATTGATTGCAGATATTGAAAAACACCAATTGGGCAAAAACCTGTTTTTTGATGATGCAAAATATGTGCAACAATGCTTCTTCCATTTTTCAAAAGAAAACACCCCAAACCTTGATCGAAGCATTTTCCGTTATCAAGATTATTACATCAACAACGAAACAATGACACCCCTTTCAATATGTCAAAGTCACCTTCATTTGTATATAAGCAAATTTTTGACTTTTTCACACGACAAAAACATCAACAACAATCCAAGCAATATAGAGTTTCGCCCACCTTGCGACTATGTTTACAAACTCTCTGCAAAAAAAGACAACAAAATATATTGCTATTGGAATGCTTTGCTTATGAGATATTTAAGTTCGGCTTTACGAAAATACAACGAAACAACACGATTTGTAAACATAACCTATAGCCCTATCATTGACACAAAAATAGAATATTTTGAAGATTTATACTACTCTGCATTATACGAACTTTATTTAACATACGGCAACAATTTGCCAACAACTCAAGGAGAACAACTATGACATACAAATACAAAACAAAAGGCACTTGCGCAGCAGAAATTTCTTTTGACATTGATGGCGACATCATCACAAACATCAAATTTCTTGGTGGCTGCAACGGAAACTTGAAGGCTATTTCAACACTTTTGGAAGGAAAAACAGTTGATTATATCGAACAAAAACTCAAAGGCAACACTTGTGGTTGGAAACAAACTTCTTGTGCAGATCAACTTGCAATTGCAGTAAGAACTGCCTACGAACAACAAAAATCACAAAACTAAAATCTAAACTTTTTTTAATTTTGAAAAAAGTATTGACATCTTTGCCTGCTGTGATATAATAATATTGTGTAATCCCTAAACCATTCCGGATTAATCAAACACGGGAATTTTCTAAACCTAGAAACTTCTTATGAATGGACAAAAACAACCACTATGCTGTTTTTTGTTTATTCGTAAGAAGTTTTTTTAACAGCAAAAACAAGAAAAAGGAGAAAGAAAATGAAAGTATTGATCGGAACTAAAAACCCAGGAAAAATTGAAGGAGCAAAAAGAGCGTTTGAAAACTATTTTGACAATGTCGAAGTTGTTGGAATTAAAGTTTCATCAGATGTAAGCGAACAACCTGTTGGCACAGAAACATATCAAGGTGCAAAAAACAGAGTTGACAACTTGGTGCAATATGCAAAAGCAAATGGCATCAAAGCAGATTATTTTGTTTCAGTCGAATCCGGCATCAACAAAGATCTCGGCTTTTGGGCAATCACAAACATTGCCGTTGTGCAAAATGCTGCTGGCGAAGTTGGTGTTGGTGCAAGCGAAAGTTTTCCAGTGCCAAACAAATATGTTGACACAATCATCAACGAATCACTCGCCCCTGTTATGGACAAACTCTTCCAAGAATCTGATTTGAGAAGTTCGGCAGGTGGCATCAGTTTGTTGACACATGATGTCCTTTCAAGAATTGACTTGACAACACATGCTTTTGTTATGGCACTCACACCATTTATCAACAAAAATCTCTGGAAAGACGAACCTTCAACAACAAATCAACCAGGAAAATGTAAATAACAAGAAAACGAACCTTAAATCAAGGTTCGTTTTTCATTTTGCTTGTTTTCGTTTGCTTTTATTTGCACCTTCAAAACATCAGACCTTTTAATTTTGTATTTTGAAAACACAACAATTGCAACAGTAAGAGCAATCGCACTGCCAAAAAAGACTATTTTGCCAAGCCCACTTTGCACCGAAAGTGCCTGCACCGGTTGAGAAGAATCAAATTTAACCAAATCCAACAACACCCCAATAAAAAGCAAAGCAATTGAGTTTGAAAAATTGTATGTGAAAGTATAATATCCAGTATATCTGCCGGCATTATTTTCGCCGGTGCGATATTGTTCCATAGTCACGACATCAGCATACATCGAATGTGGTATTGAATATAAAGCACCCGAGCCAATCCCGCAAACAAACATACACGGAAGCACAAACCAAAAGATAAAATTGCTTGTTGTGTAAACCCTAAACAAAAATGTTATGCTTGTCATAGCAATACCAAACAAAATGATAGAAAGTGCAAAAATCAAAGTTTGTTTTTTGTCATATTTTTTCACAACTGAAAGCCAAAGTGGTTGCGAAGCGATTGCTCCACCAAACAATCCAATCATAAGCATAGAAATTTGCAAACTAGAAAAGTGATAGCAAAATGTAAATAAGTGCATACCCACCGAAGAAATAAACACCATTGCAATAAGCGAAACCGAATATCCAATCATCACAATACGAAAATCTCGTTTTTTGAAAGTTTCAACATATCCAGCCATAATCTTAGAAAAACTGTGTTTCTTTTTTGTTTTTGCAAGTTTAAGAGGTTGGCCATCTGGTTTTTCACATTCTTCTGTTTGTTCTGTTGCAACACCTTGGTCATAGTTTGGCATCGATCTCACCCTTTTTCGTGTGCCAATCACAGTCACAAGCCCACACAACAAAACCAAAGCCGAATTTACAACAGCAATACCAATATAACCACTGCGATTGAATTGCGACTGCACCCCACCACCTGCTGGCATAAACACGGACATCAGCACACTTGGCAAAATAAGCCCACAAATATAAAACACAGTTTTAAAACTCTGCATCTTTGTTTGATCGTTGTAATCTGGTGCAATATCAATGCACAATGCCGAATAAGGTGTGGCAAAAAATGTGTTGAAAGTTTCTTGCAACAGCAAAAAAATCAAAATCCAAGCCAAACTTGCCCCATCACTTGCCGAAGGTGGACAGCACCACAAAACAACATTGTTTATGGCAAGGGCAAAACTTGCAAAAAGCATATGACCAAGCCGTCTACCAAACAACCTGCTTTTTGTTTTGTCCGACAAAAAACCAATAATAGGGTCAGAAATCCCGTCCCAAAGTGAAGTTATGGCAATAGTTATGCCAACCAAAAAGCCGGGCAACCCCAAAACGCTTGTCGCAAAAAACATAACAAAACTGGACACAGTTTGTCCCATCGAGCCATACCCCAAATTGCCAATGCCATATGACAGTTTTGTTGAAAATGTAAGTTTTTTCTTTTTCACATAGTATTATATGAACAAGCCGTCACAATAAAAACTCAAAACAAAAAAAAGAAGGTTATTCACCTTCTTTCTTGAAATCCTTTTTAGATTTTTTTGCTTTTTTGCCCTTTTTGCCTTCCTTTCCAGCTTCACCTTGACCATTTGCTGGTTTTTGTGATTGTTCTGAAACGCGAGGTCTAACAGCAACTTCTGCAACTTCAAATCTGTTTCTATTGAGAGGAACAAACTCTTTGCAATATCTTTCAATAACCCACAAAATGTGTTCTCTTTCTTTTTCGTAGTTTGGATTGAGTTCCAACGAAATCGAGAAGTTTCTCAACTTCAACTTTCTTCCGGTTTGAGCATCTCTAATTTTGAGTGTTTCAAAGCACATTTCTGCTTCATATCCTGTTCCACTAACAATTTTGTATCTATTTCCAGTGATTTCAGTCACAATATAAGGCTCGCAGTGCTTTACAACATCAACAACATTGATTGTAAACAAATTGTTGAAAATTTTGTTGATTGCTTCTGCAATTTGCACAGGAAAATCTCTTGGTTGATCTTTAGGTTCGCATTCTCCCAAGAAAGATTTCTTTTCTCTCATTCTCACATTTGCCATGCTGCTAATACGGACGAGCGAAAAATAGGTTCTCTTTGTGCTGTGCTTTTTTCTGATAAGCAAACCTGCACCTGTCAACAACCTTTTGTCTGTGTCATACACAGTTTCAACTTCATTTATTTTTCCATCATACAAGATGTTGTAAAATCCAAGATTTGCTGCCAACTTTGCCAAAGTCATCTTTTCGTTGTCAATCAGCACATCATAGTTCATTCTTATATGATGATATTGAGAAGGTCTCCCTTTGTCACCAAGAAACATTTCGACTCCTTTTATACAAATATATTCTAAACAAAAAATAAAAAAAATGCAAATGTTTAAGCAGATAAATTTAGGTAATAATGCACTTGTAAAAGGAGAACGATATGAATTTTAATGAAAGCACAACAAAAACAAACCTTGCAAGAGCTTTTGCTGCCGAATGTCAAGATGGAGCACGCTATCAATTTATGTCAAAATTGGCAATACAAAACCAACAACAATTTTTGTCCGACACTCTGAAAACTCTTGCAAAAAATGAAATGTCACACGCAAAAGTATATTATGATTTGATTTTGGAGCACAGCGATACTGACGAATTTCAAAATATTTCGATTGAAGCAGGTTATCCTTACGAAAAAAGTCAACTCGAAACCAGCCTTTTGGAAGAAAGCAAAAACGAAGCATCTGAAGGCGAAAACATTTATCCTTCATTTGCTCGCATTGCAAAAGATGAAGGGTTTGCCGATGTCGCAAAAGCATTTGAAATGGTCTCTGAAGTTGAAAGAAACCACTCACGAGTGCTCAAATATCTTGCAAAACTGCACAAATGCAACAAACTTTACAAACGCACCAAACCAACAGAATGGAAGTGCTCTTCTTGTGGACATGTCGAAATTGCAAAAGAATGTTTCAAAACCTGTCCACTCTGCAACTTGCCACAAGGATTTGTCATCATTGACATTGAAAAAGAACTTGGCGAAGATTGTTGTTGTGAATAAAAAAAGACCACATATCGTGGTCTTTTTTCTATATGTAAGATAGTTGGGCATAAAAAAATCAGCAATAATGCTGACTTTTTTTAACATTAGGCATTGAAAACAGCTTTGAAGCTTTTGCCAAATTTGAATTTAGGTTGTTTGCAAGCAGCAACTGCAACTGGTTTTTTAGTAGCTGGATTGATCTTTGTTGTTGCTGGTTTAGAAACAAGTTCGTAAGAACCGAAACCAGGGATTTGGATCTTTTCGCCATCTTTAAGAACTGTAACGATTGTATCGATAACTGCATCGAAAACAATTCCTGCGTCCTTTTGTGTGCAATTAGCTTTTTCAGCAACTGCTTTAATAAATTCACCTTTATTCATATTCTTTCTATCTCCTTTCGATATATTTTCGCATATCTAATGCTACCCTAATTGTAGCATAATATGGGACATTTAGCAAATAAATTTGCCTATCTTGCGAAAAATTCTTCTACTTGGCCGAAATAATATTTTACAACTTCCCACAAACGATTTCCAAAGTTGTGATCATAAACAATAAACTCAACTCGACCTACAATATACTCAACATCATAAAATCCGTTTTTTCTGCTGTCATCACTGTGACCACGATTGTCACCCATGCAGAAATATTTCCCTTCTGGCACTTGCACATAAATCAAGCCGTTTTCGGAAACATAAACATTGTCATAAGTTGCAAGATCCTTACCTTCAAATTGTTTTAAGAATGTGTTGTAAAAAATTGTTTCATAACTGTTTGTCAAAGTCGCCCCACCCACTTCGATTGCATGAGAATAAGGGGAGCGATTGTTGTTCCAATCAGCATAACCTCTGATTTTATATCCATTTTCGCCTGTGCTTTCATCAAGCATAGCATCAGCATCGGAAATCTCTTGTGGATTTTGGCCTGCTGCAATGCGATAGAAATAATAGTTGTTTGTTTGCTTTGTCACATCTTTTGCAATTGTGATAAAGTCACCTTCTTGAGCCAACACTCTTTTGATAACATCATCTTCACCTCTTTCGGCAACAATCATGTCAAAAACTCTCACTTTTGACATTGTGTTTACATAAACAGCGTCAATCGACTTGTCAATGTCCGTGTCGGCAATTGTTGCATTGAGCGTGCTTTTCATTGATGGGCCAACTACCTTATAATATTTGTGTGTTGAAATAAACACTGTATACCAAGTGAAAAAGATTGCAAAAAACAAAAGAAAAATATAAAGAGTGATTGTTGTTGTCAAATAGACAGCAAGATTTTTTGTCTCTTTCTTTCCCTTCTTTTTGTCATATTGAATAAAATCATTGTTGAATGTGTTCATCTATTCTCCTTGCAAAGTTGCAACCACAATAATTTTGTCTATACAAATCCAAATCCTTAGACAAATTTATGCTTCGCAAATAACCATCTTTCTTTTTAAAACTTTCTGGCCAAAATTCCAAATCAACAACTTTTGAAATTTCTTCGCCAACCATGTTTATTACATTTGTGTTTTTGTGTGGACTGACTGACAAAGTTGTGCCAAACAGGTCAAAGCCGTTTTCTTTTGCATATTGTGCAGTTTTTTCCAATCTATAAAAAAAGCACTTGGTGCATCTTGCCCCACCTTCTCTTTCGTTTTCAAGCCCTTCGACAAACTTGTGCCAACCTTGATTGTCATAATCAAAGTCAACAAACGCAACGCCAAAATGCTCACAAACTTTTTGTTGTTCTGCTTTTCGTTTTTCATATTCTTCAAATGGCTCTATGTTTGGGTTGCAATAAAAAACAGTCACATCAAAAGCATCTTTCAATCTTTCAATGCACACTGTCGAACATGGCCCACAGCAAGAGTGTAACAAAATTTTCTTCATAGTCGTTATTATACAAGCAAACACCCCCACTTGTCAAACAACTATGCTTATGGATTTAAGTTTTTGACAGCATACATCATCATCTCATTTACCATTTGCGATTTCAAACTATAAACCAAAACCTTGCCAAACCTCTTGCAAGAAACAATGTTTTGATCCTTAAGAAGTTTGAGTTGGTGCGAAACTGTTGTTTGATTTGTTTTCACAATGTTTGACAAGTCATTTACACACAATTCGCTTATTGACAAAGCAGACAAAATTTTGATGCGTGTTTGATCTGCAAAGTTTTGAAAATAAACTGCAAGTCTGTTTGTGCTGTCCTCATCTGGAATAAGTTGTTGCATATTGTGCTTTGATCTTTCGCTCACTCTGAGCAATTTGTTTTGTGACATAAATTCTCCTTTCACACTTTTGGGTTGTTTTTCATACAAATTATTATCTGTGCATACGAAAACATTTTGACAAACAAAAGAAAAATGTCAAAGAAGAAAATTTTCTCTTTTTGACACAAAAACAACAATTTTGTCAAAAAAGGAGGGTTTGCTATGTCTCAAGATTTTTTGTGGGTGTTTCTTCTCTCAGCACTGACTTCAAACAATGACACCAACTTGGCTACCAACACAAACATCTTGCTGTTGCTTCTGCTTGGCTTGTCAAACGCATCTTCAAACAATTCAAGTTGCTGCAGTTGTCAAAGATGCCAATCAAACTTTTTTTAATTGCTTTTCAAATTAAAAAAAATATTAAAACAAAAAAAATAAATTAAAATATTATCAAAAAACCATTAAAATGCCGATTTTTTGCATAAAAAAAATGTTTTTAAAAACTATTTTAATTTATTTTCAAATATAACAGAAAACTCCATAAATAAAGGTAAAAAAATACTTGAAATTTTTTTTGTATTTTTTTGTCAAAATCGTTTGGAGTTTTTTTCTTTATATGATATTATTCTAATGTAATCTAAAAAAGTAGAATATTATTTTTACTTTGGATGACAATAAAATTTAATAGGAGGGAAAACGGATGAACTTTTTGAACTCAATGATGGCCTTCGGTTGGGGAAACTTGTTTAAGAAACTCAAAGAAGAAGCTGCTGCAAATGACGCTCCATATCAATGGGAATGGGTAGAGTCTCTTATGGGAACATTGTCTACAGTAATGTGGGTATTGCTTGCTCTCGTTGGTGCAGCTGGTGGTATCTATGCTCTTTATGTAGGTATCAAAATGGCTAGAGCAGATTCAGCTGAGCAAAGAGATGAAAACAAAAAGCGTTTGATCAACATCATCGTGTCTATCGTTGTTGTTATCGTTTTGATTTTGTTCTTCAACTTGTTCTTGCCAATGATTCTCGATGCGTTCGGTGTATTCGATGTTGACTACACGAAAGTCGAAGATGAAGCAGTTAGACATCTCCTTGGCATTCCTTCTTAATGATATACAACCAAAAGACATCACCTTGTGTGGTGTCTTTTTTATTGCAAAACAAACAACAAAAAAAGACGACAGTTTTTGTCGCCTTTTATTTTTTGTTATGCCTTTGCAAGAAGTTCTGTTCTTTCTTTCAAAATCATCGCATTGATAAATTCTTCAAGATTTCCGTTGAGCACACCTTCCAAATCATATGACGAAAGGTTTGTACGGTGATCAGTCACTCTGCCTTGTGGATAGTTGTAAGTGCGGATTCTTTCGTTTCTGTTTCCACGGCCAACCTGATTTTTTCTGTCTTCACGATATTCTTTGTCTCGTTGCTCTTCATAATAGTCATAGATTTTGGCTTTAAGAATATTCATCGCTTTTTCTTTGTTTTTAAGTTGCGATCTTTCATCTTGACAAGTCACCACAATGTTGAGTGGCATATATGTCAAACGGATTGCCGTTTCAACCTTGTTGACATTTTGTCCACCGGCTCCACCTGAGTGGAAAACATCAATACGCAAATCTTTGTCCAAAATCTCAAAGTCAACATCTTCAACTTCTGGCAAACATGCGACTGTTGCAGTTGAAGTATGTATTCTGCCTTGGCTTTCAGTTTCTGGCACTCTTTGCACTCTGTGTACACCACTTTCGTATTTCAACTTTGAAAATGCGCCTTTGCCCTTAACCATAATGGTTGCTTCTTTGATGCCACCGATTTCAGTTTCTGACATATCAATATATTCAACTTTCCATCTATTTTTTTCTGCATAATGGCTATACATTCTGCAAAGTTCCAAACTAAACAAAGCAGATTCGTCACCACCAGCAGCAGCTCTGATTTCCAAAATAGCGTTGCTTTCATCATTTTCGTCTTTTGGCAAAAGCAAAATCTTGATTTCTTCCATCTTTTCTTCAATTTTTGTTTCAAGCTCTTCAATTTCTGCTTCAAAAAGCGCTTTCATTTCGCTGTCAGATTCGCTTTGCAAGTCGTTTTGGCAACCTTCCAAATGAGAAACCAATGTTTCCAAATCAATATGTGCTGCTGCCAACTCTTCCAAAGAGTTTCTTTCTTTAACCAATTTTTTCCATTCTCTGTTGTCTGCAATAATTTCAGGGCGAGAAATAAGGTCAGTCAATTCATCAAATCTCACCTTTGATTTTTCTGTTTTTTGCAACAATTCTTTACTTGTATTTTCCACAAACTATCCTTTCTATCTTATTGTAATCTTTTATAATCCTTGTTTCTTCAAAACCATTATCTTTCAAAAGTTTTCGCACTGCCTTTGCTTGACCAATGCCAACCTCAAAAAAGATTTGTCCATTTTTGTTTAATCTGTTTGGTGCTTGCGAGATAATTGTTCTGTAAAAATCAAGTCCATCTTCCCCACCATCAAGAGCCAAAATTGGATCACATTCTTTGACATTTTTGTCCAATTTTTCAATCTCTGCAGATGGAATATATGGTGGATTCGACACAATTATATCAAACTTGAGCCTTCTTTTCAAGTCCTCAAACAAATTTGAACAAACAAAATCAATTTTTGCATCATGTTTCTTGGCATTTGCTTCTGCCGTGGCAAGCGCCGCCTTGCTTACATCAATCGCCATAACTTTTGCATCGCAGTTTTTTGCGATTGTCACAGCAATCGCCCCAGAACCTGTGCCAAGATCCAAAATGGTGCAATTTTTGTATTCTTTTTCAGCAATCAAAACCTGCTCAACAAGAAGTTCTGTTTCCATTCTTGGAGTTAAAACTTTTTTGTTTACATCAAATCTAAGTCCATAAAACTCAGCAAAGCCAAAAATATTGTCCAAACTTTCACCATTTGCTCTACGTTCTGCCGCCTTGATTATGTCTTGATATTGTTTTTCGCTTATTTGCGAAACAAGTTTTGCTTCTGCTCTGTTTTTGCCAAGCACGGTCGCAATCAACCATTCCGCATCGCTTTTGTCAGTTATCCCAGCGTCGGCAAGTTTGCCTTTAACTTCACTAAAAACAACTGCAAACGACTTTTTGTTTTCGTCTTCCATAAATTCTCTTCCTTTCTGCAACAAGTCCATTTCGGTCATCGCAACAACAACGGTTTCGTTATGTGTTTTGGTTGGTCTTCCAACGACTGCCCACATTGTCAAAAAATTGACAAAATAAAAGGCAGGCACTTTGTTTATATAAAACAAAATTTCATAGCATACAGCCACACAAAGCAAAAATATTGCAATGTGGAGCGCAAAATTAAACCAAAATCCGTATCCTGCTCCCCATAATGTTACCACAACCAAATGCAAAAGAAAAACAAAAACAACAAAATTCAAAAAGTTGGGAGCATTGTCCACCTTGCAAACAAATCTTTTTGTTTTCTTTTTCATCTGCAAATATTTTGATTTTTCAATCGCCCTGTTAAATCTAAAACATTCGTTGACACAAGGCACAACTCTCAAGGCCGCCAAAAGTGCAAAAAACAAGGCAAGTTTTATTGCCAAAACAAGCAGATTTCGCACCATGCTCTTGCCTTTTGCCCCAACTAGACAAAATGCAATTTGTGTCGGCAGATATCCCATCAAACACACAAGCATCAAAACAGCAACAACAAAAGCAATGCCTGCCCACCATTTTGAAATGGGTTTTCTTTTGGCAGGTTGCCCGCAAACCACCTCTGCCTCCAAAAACATCTTTGCGTATTTTGCCAAACCCAAAAATAAAAATTGCAACCCTCTCACAAACGGAAAATGCCACAGCACAACCTTTGAAGTTTTGCAACTTTTAAGTTTTTTCTGGCCCTTGCCATCAACCACCACCATGGCTTGTTTTTGATCGTTTTCAACAATCACGCCTTGTGGCAAAGCAAATTCGATTTTGTCCATAACAAAATTGTTGACAAAGTTTTGATTTTTAATCTAAACAAAAAAAATAACAGCTATCAAGCCGTTATTTTTGTTATCTTACAAGTTATATTTTTTCTTGAAGTTTTCAACAGTTCCGCTAGTATCTACAACTTTCTTCTTTCCTGTGTAGAATGGGTGACATTTGTTGCAAATGTCAATCTTCAATGTGTCACCTTTAACGCAAGATCCTGACTTGAATGTGTTTCCACAAGCGCAAACAACAGTAACTTCATGATAATCTGGATGGATTTCGTTTTGCATTTTTCTGTCTCCTTTTAACTAATCACCAACATAAGGAAGAAGTGCCATATTTCTTGCTCTCTTGATTGCGTTTGAAAGTTCTCTTTGGTGGTAAGAGCAAACACCTGTTTGGCGTCTTGGCAAAATTTTACCTTTTTCTGTGATATATTTTCTAATTTTTGCTACATCTTTGTAGTCAATTGCTTTTTCACCAGCAACGCAGAAAGCACAAACTTTCTTCTTTGCAGGTTTACGATATTTTTTTACAACCTTTTCTTCGGTTTTTGCAACTTCGCTCATTTTTTTCTCCTTATAATATTTTCAATTAGAATGGGAGGCTGTCGTCATCAATTTCTTCAAGTTCGGCAGTTTCTTTCTTTGAAGAAGGTCTGCTTTCGCTTGCTTCGTATGAGAAGTCGCCTTCGCCATTGCTTCTTGTTGTGCTGATAAATTCTACTTCATCTGCAACAACATCAGTTGTGTATCTCTTTGAACCATCTTGTGCATCATAACTTGAAGTTTGAATTCTTCCAACTACTGCGCACTTTGATCCTTTTTTCAAATATTTGTGGCAATTTTCTGCTTGATTTCTCCAAACAACGATGTTGATGAAGTCTGCATCTCTTTCGCCTTCATTGTTTGCAAATCTTCTTGTTACTGCCAATGAAAATCTACAAACTGAAACTCCACTTGTTGTGGTTTGAAGTTCTGGATCTCTAGTCAAATTTCCAATCAATACAACTTTATTCATAATTTTCTCCTAATAATCTTTCAATTCAATTACTTTCTTACGAAGATTTGACGAACAATACCTTCAGTGATTGTCATAAGTTTGTTCATAGCGTCAACTTCTGCTGGATCCATGTTCATGTTGAAGATAACATAAAATCCTTCGTTTTTAAAGTTGATAGGATATGCAAATTTCTTCATACCAACTTTTTCGATGCCTTCGATGTTTCCGTTATGAGATTCAACATATGCTTTAAATTTTGCGATAAGTTCTTCTCTCTTTTCTTCGCTAACATCACTAGCAACGATAAACATAAGTTCATACTTATTCATCTCTTTTACCTCCTTTTGGACTAATGGTCCCACACTTAAACCGTTGGGACAAGGACAGTATTTTTACTGCTACTCTAAAATAACACATCTTCAAACTTTTGTCAAGTGTTTTGTATATATATTATATATAGGGCTGTTTAGCGATTTCAAAATTGCAAATTTTCAAGGCAAATTCACCTTTTTCCTTAAAGCAACAACAAGCCACAATTTATAAAAAAAGAGTGAATACTCACTCTCCTTTTTTATTCATCTTTGCCGCAGCAGTTTTTGTATTTCTTGCCACTTCCACAAGGACAATTATCATTTCTTCCAACCTTAGATCCTGTGTTTCTTACAGTCTTTTGAGGTTCGTTTGTTTGTGGTCGATTTGTTTCAGGTTTTTGATTTACAACATTTGCTGGTGTATTTGCTGGCATAGGTCTAACAATTCTTGTTTGAATTGTTGTGTTGAGAAGTGTCACACACACGATTTCTCTGATTCTTTCAATCATTTCATCAAACAAATCATATCCTTCTTTCTTGTAAGCGATGATTGGATCTTGATTTCCAAACCCTCTTGCAAAAATTTCGTTTTTCATTGTTTGCATATCATCAATATGGTTCATCCAGTTTGTGTCAACAACTTTCAAAACAACATATTTTTCAAGTTTTTCGAAGTCAATGCCGATCTTGCCCGCTTCCATCATTCTTTCGTTGTATCTCTTTTCTACAAGTTTGAGCACTTCTTCTTCCAAATCTTCTCTGTCAAAACCTTCGCAAAATTCTTCTGTAATGACATTTTGACCTTTTTCAAGCAAGCATTTTTCAAGTTCTTGATTTATCTTTGCATAATCCCAGTCAAAATATGGCTTTTCGTCATCAACGCACTTTTCACAATATTTTGAAATAACTGCTGGAAACATCTTCATTACATATTCATGCACACTCTCATCATCAACAACTTTGTTTCTTTCGCCATAGATAACTTCTCTTTGTGCATTCATAACATCGTCAAACTGCAAAACAGTCTTTCTGATAGCAAAGTTTTGCAATTCGATTTTCTTTTGTGCATGCTCGATTTGTCTAGACAAAATCTTAAGTTGAATTGGTGTGTCTTCTTGCAATTTAAAAAAGAGCGCAATATTTTTAAGTCTGTCCCCACCAAAACGACGGATCAAATCATCTTCGAGCGACAAGAAGAACACGCTTGAACCTGGGTCGCCTTGTCTTGACGCACGACCTCTAAGCTGATTGTCGATACGGCGAGATTCGTGTCTTTCTGTGCCGACAATGTGAAGTCCACCAAGTGCTTTCACTTCTTCTTTTTCTGCATCTGTAATCTTCTTGAATTCGGCATAGAGTTCTTTATAGCGATCTCTTGCTTTGTTCATTTCTGCATCTTCAACTGTGTTGAATGCTGTAGCATAAGAAATTTGTTCGTCAGTAAAGTTTTCGTCTTGCATTTTCTTTTTTGCCATATATTCAGCATTTCCACCAAGCAAAATGTCAGTTCCACGACCTGCCATGTTTGTTGCAATTGTTACAGCACCTTTTCTTCCGGCTTGTGCAACAATTTGGCTTTCTTGTTCGTGATTTTTAGCATTCAAAACTGTGTGTTTGATTTTGTGTTGCTTGAGCGCTTTTGACAACATTTCACTCTTTTCAATTGTCACAGTGCCCACCAAAACAGGTTGTCCAATGTCGTTGTGTCTTTTGATTTCATCAACAATTGCTCTTACCTTGCCTGCTTCTGTTGTAAACACAATGTCTGGTTCGTCAACTCTGATGTTTGGTTTGTTTGTTGGGATTGTAACAACATCGAGTTTGTAAATTGCTCTAAATTCGCCTTCTTCTGTTTTGGCAGTACCTGTCATACCAGAAAGTTTGTTGTAAATTCTAAAGAAGTTTTGGAAAGTGATTGTCGCCAAAGTTTTGTTTTCATCTTTGATTTCAACCCCTTCTTTTGCTTCTATCGCTTGGTGAAGACCATCATTATATCTTCTGCCTTCCATCAAACGACCTGTAAATTCGTCAACGATAACAACTTGACCATCTTTAACAATATAGTTTTCATCTCTAAACATAACAAAGTTTGCTTTGAGTGCATTGTTGATGTAGTGGTTGAGTTCGATATTGTCAACATCTGTCAAGTTTGCAACCTTATAATATCTTTCTGCTTTTTCAACACCACTTTCTGACAAGTTGAGCGCTTTTGTTTTTTCATCTTTTTGATAATCTTCTGGTTTCAAAGTCTTTACAAACTTTTGTGCAGTGATGTAGTTGTCACTAGATTTCATTCCACGGCCAGAAATGATAAGTGGAGTTCTTGCTTCGTCAATCAAAATTGAGTCAACTTCGTCGACAATTGCAAAGTTGAGAGGTCTTTGCACTCTGCTTTCTTTTGCTTGTGCCATATTATCTCTCAAATAGTCGAAGCCAAGTTCGTTGTTTGTACAATAACTAATGTCAGCATTGTAAGCTGCTCGTTTTGTTTTTTCGTCTGTTCCACTGACAATTACGCCAACTGTCAAGCCCAAAAATCTGTAAACCTTGCCCATCCATTCAGCATCTCTCTTTGCCAAATATTCGTTGACAGTGACAACATGCACCCCTTTGCCTGAAAGAGCATTAAGGTATGCTGGAAGCGTAGCCATCAAAGTTTTACCTTCACCAGTCGCCATTTCTGCAATACGACCTTGGTGCAAAGCAATGCCCCCCAAGACTTGCACATAAAAGTGTCTCATCTTCAAAACTCTGTCTGATGCTTCTCTCACAACTGCGTATGCTTCTGGCAACATATCAGTCAAACTTTCGCCATTTTGATATCTTTGCTTAAAATCTTCTGTGCAGGCTCTGAGTTGATCATCTGTATATTCGCGATATTTGCCTTCCAACTCAAAAACTTTGTCTGCAATCTTTTTCAATTTTTTTACTTGTGCTTTGTTTTCATTTCCAAAAAGTCCCATTAAAAATCTCCCTTAAAAATATACCAAAATATGGATTTTGGCTCATTTTCTTATTAAATCTTAACCATAATAACAAAAAATAGAAAAAAAAACAAGTTTTTCCTAGCAATTAAGCTCGCAAAAAGTTGTTTATTATCAAATATTTTGATTTTTCAAATTGGATGCTTTTATTGACAACTACCTATTTAATATGGTATAATCTAGTAACTAATGGAGGTTTGCTATGGCAAATATCAAATACACATCAATTTTGGCTGATGATGGCGTAACTGTTATCGGTTACGAATTTTCTGTGCCATATGTTTCAAAGATGAATGGACATGATCCAGATTATCTTAAAGTGTCTATCACAAACGATGGAATGTATGTCCACAATGTAGAATACAACGAAAAATGCAAATGCAACATCGTTTCAAGTTCTGGTGGTGCTGCACAAGTCGACGATAGTCACATGTTGCAACTCAACATCGAAATTGACGGCGTGCTTCAACCATTTCTTATTCCAGCTCTTGAAGAGCATAACCCAGATTTTATTAAAAACATGCAAACTTTGCAAAAATTTGGTGATCAATGCTTTGTTGGTGGCGTAGAAAACATTGATTTGACTTCTGTAGAAGCAGATCACCCACCTATCGTGGCAGTTGCTCCTGATGCTTTGCCTAAAAACAGACCACTCACAAAAGAAGATGCCGAAATTTACAAGCAAATCCAAAAATTTCCAAACAAACCTTTGATTTGGCAAAAGAAAGCTGAAGCTGAGGGCGAAAAAGATATCAACTATATCTTTATCCCTATCGAAACAACAAAAGAGCTTACTTTCTTGCGTGTAATGCAAAAAGACGGCAAAGCTTACATAAATATGAATGGCGAAGATGGCAAGCCAACAACTTACGAACTTGTTGATGCTCAAATAAGTGGCGACACAGTGACAATCTCTTACATGAGAGAAGGAAAGGTTTATGAAAAAGCTCTTCCTACAGAAGCTGTTGCTGATCCAACAAGAAACGGCCTTTTGGTTGACACTCTTCAAAAAGTGATCAGAAATGAAGAAATCACTTTTGGTGAAGATCAACGCATCAAAGAGGAAAACGGTTGCCCAAGAGTTAAAAACTTCCCTCAAAAAGGTGCAGTTGAAAAATCTGGCTCACTCTATCCAAAAGGACAAATTTTGACTTTGGAACAAGGTGGCATCAAATATCACCACATTCCTTATGCGACAGTTGAAGGAGGAAACCTCAACAAAGACAACTATCTTCTTCTTATGGAAAAAGATGGTCAACATTATATGAATTTGCCTGGGCTTGATCCTACTGACCCTACAAAAAAGACAACTTGTCTTGTTGAAAGCGCAACATACAATGCTGATGGCAAACTCGAAATCACTGCTGTATATGGTGGCGAAAGACACAAAGTAGAACTTCCTGTTGAAAAATCAGTAACAGGTATCGTGCCAGGCACAACACCACCTACAACTGCAACAGTGGACAACACACACATTGATGCAGCAATTGGACAAATCAATCACACATCAACAATGACAACAACAACTGTTGATGATTCACACTGCCCAAGACCTGTAAACCCAGCCCCAACAAAAGACGAAATCGTCCCAAGAACTCCTGGAGTAACAATCTTTGGCGACAAATTAAGCAAAAGAAATAATACTGCCGCTGATGTTCTCGATCCAAGCTTTAACTGGAAAGGCACAACCTTTGAAGGGAAAGGCATGCCAATTTGGATGGATGTTAAAAAAGTCGGAAGCAAATCAGTTCCAACACACGTCCAAACCATTTCAGTTTTTAAATCAGACAATGTTTTGATGGCTGTAACAGAGGGCGATGACAAAAAACCTGTTTCTGTTTTTACTCAAGAATCTCCAGACAAACCTGTCCAATGGCATGTTTCCAAAGATTTTCTTGATAAATTTAAAAGTGAAAATCCTGGTGTCGACTTTGGATCATCTTACACTGAAGTTGATGGATATTATGTATTTGAAGTAGACAAATTAAAACTTTCTCCAAACATGGATTTGGAAGATTTGCAAATCAAAGGCGCAAGCTCTGATATTGCATTTATGTTTTCAGCTAGAGGTTTTCAAGCTAGAGATAAGGGCGCCCATGCAGGACAAATGAAGAGTGCTAAGCCACTCAACATTGCAATGTCTGACGGTTATCTTAATCAATTTACATACAATCCAACCACAAACAGATTTGAGGCGAAAAACCCTTCTTCTGGACTTAGCTTTGACATTCCACTTTTTAAAGAAGAAGTAAAAAATGGCAAAATTGTTGTATCAAAAAATGTTTTAGATAAGAAAGCTTCAAATATCTTTTTGATGGAACTTAGAAATGAAAGGGAGCGCGGTGGACACGCACCAGATGAAGTAATCCCTATTCAACTTCCACCAAATCCTCCAGCGTCTCCAGCAGGACCATTGCTTGCTTCGTTGCCAGTAAAACAACCTGATGGATCATACAAATATTTGGATGCACTGTCTATGAACGGACAAATGTATATTTACTCGCATCCAACCGGAGAAAACTCTACTGGCCACAAAGAACCTGGGTTCTTCTTGGTGAGAGAATTTGGTTTGGAATCAAGCTCCTCACCAGATACACACATTCGTATCGGTTTGGAATCCAATTTGACAAACAATACAGTACGAATTGGCATTGGCACGGTTGATCACGGCGATGTTGACACCATTAAGTGGCTTCATGAACATGGCACAACCTTTAATCGTAAACCCGGACAAAAATATACAGAAATCGAAGACAGGGGCAAAAATAAGGTAAAAGTACCCGTATTTGCACAAAGAGCTGATGCTGTCGCATCTGTACTTGATGAAAAAATCTCCGTTTTTGAAAGAAAATACGACGATCACGATACAGATCCAGACCCTGTAGGTACAGTTCCTACCCTTCCAGATCCAACTTATCGCGACATCGAAACACATGACGAAGACATCAAAGATCCAGAATACAAACCACCTAAAAAGGAACTTCCTAAGAGAAAAGACAAGGTTAAAAAAGAAAAACTTTGGAACGGACTTAAAAATAAGCGTCTTTGGATTGGTTTGTTTGCATTGTGCGTAATTTTGTCTTGCTTAGTTCCATTCTTCGCTATCTTGGCAAATATCATTGGTGGGTTGTTGATCGCAAACGAAATACAACCACTCAAGGATATTACAGTTGAAATGAGAGACTACAGAGATAGAAGAAAAGTAAAACACAAGAGCAAAGTTCTTGAAAGACAAATTGCAAAAAACAAAGAAAATATTGCAGTAGCACAAAAGCAAAAAGCCGATCTTCAAGCAAAAATCAAAGCCATTCAAGAAGATTCAAAAATGTCCGCAACCGAAAAAGCTAGAAAAATTGCCGAACTTAATGGAAAAATTGCAAGACTCGATTCTCATATTGCAAATCTCCAAGCAGATACTAGACAATGTAGAATTCAAATTGAAAGAAATGAAAATCCTAGATATCAAAAATGCATGGAAAGAAAAAAATGGCTTGCGAAAGAAAAGGAAACTGCGCATTTAAATATCAACCATTATATGGGCGACAATACAAGGCGCAGAAATGAAAACACAGAAATTAATGGACACTTGCCAGCAATTGAAGGTTATGCCCTCAATCCAACAAGCATTCCTGACAAAAACGACCCATTGAGAAAGAATCCTAGATATAAACAAGCGTTTGACAGACAAGAGCAATTCAACCGTCTTGAAGCATTGAGTGCTAGTGGTAGAACTCTCAGCAAGAAAGAACAAGAAGAAGTAAATCAATACAACGACTTCAAAACATTGATGGGCAAACCAGAATCAGCGCTTACTCCAGATGAAAAAGCTCGTTTGGAAAGACTTAAAGGCAAATTTGGAGACTCATTGTCACCTCTTGGTTCACTCATCTCAGCATTGAGAGGTCTTGTCTCTGACAATACCTCTGCAATTTCTTCAAATGATGCAGAAATTGCTTCTTGGGAAAGATACGACCACGACCTTGACGACTATGGCGACAGACTTGAAACAGTTGAAGCTCAACTCGATCAAGAAATTGAAGATGCCGTTACTCGTTATGAAGAAATCAACTCAGATGTAATCGATCAAGGACTTGAAGTCTATACTTATGAAGACATTCCTGACGAACTTACACCTGAAGAACAAGCCGAACGAGATGCAGAAATTCAAACAAGAAACAATGCTCAAGAAAACGTTTTTGGTTCTAGACCTGGTGGAAGACCAGTAGACAGAAGCGGTGGAAGAGGCAGATAATATTAAAACGACTTTTTAGAGAGATAACACTGCTTATCTCTCTAAATTATTATGGAGAATTATAATGAAAATTGGTGTAGTAGGCTTGCCAAATGTTGGCAAAAGCTCATTATTTAATGCAATCACAGAAGCTGGCGCAGAAAGCGCAAACTATCCATTTTGCACAATCGAACCTAATGTAGGCATTGTTGATGTGCCAGACGAAAGATTGCAAGTGCTCGGAAAAATGTACAACACTCAAAAAATCACACCTGCAAGCATCGAATTTGTTGACATTGCAGGTCTTGTTGCCGGCGCAAGTCATGGCGAAGGCCTTGGAAACAAATTTCTCAGTCACATTCGTGAAGTAGATGCAATCGTGCATGTTGTGCGTTGTTTTGACAACGACAAAATCATTCATGTAAGTGGAAGCATCGACCCAAAAAGAGATATCGAAGTTATCAACACCGAGCTTGCCCTTGCTGATTTGGAACAAGTCACAAAAATCTTGGACAAAAATGCAAAACTTGTTAAAACTGGCGACAAATCCTTGATCACAAGCGTAAATATGCTTGCAAAAATCAAAGAAGTGTTGGAAGTTGGTGGACAAGCAAGAACTTTGGAATATACAGAAGAAGAGCAAAAACTTTTGAAAAATTTCTCACTTCTTACTGCAAAACCTGTGATTTATGTCGCTAATATTGCAGAAGACGAAATTGGCAAACCAGAATGCGACTATGTCAAAACGGTAAAAGAAATCGGCGCAAGCGAAGGAGCAAAAGTTGTTGTCCTTTCAGCAAAAATTGAAGAAGAAATTGTTGCACTTGATCCAGAAGAAAGAGATATGTTTAAAGAAGAACTCGGCATCACTGAAAGTGGTCTTGAAAAGCTTGTTGTTGCAGGTTATGACTTGCTTGGGCTTATGAGTTATTTGACAGCTGGCGAAAAGGAAGTTCGTGCTTGGACAATCACAAAAGGCACAAAAGCACCTCAAGCAGCAGGAAAAATCCACACCGACTTTGAAAAAGGATTTATCAAAGCCGAAATCGTAAGTTATGATGACCTTATCGAAGCTGGTTCATTTGTCAAAGCAAAAGAAAAAGGCAAAGTTCGTATGGAAGGCAAAGAATATGTCGTTCAAGATGGCGATGTTGTGCTTTTCAGATTCAACAACTAAAAACAAGGATCAGTATGGAAAATTTTAAACAATTGTCCCCTCTTGCACTTGCTTTTATGGGAGATGCAATTCACACAGCTTTTGTGAGAGAAAAAGTGCTTGCCGGGACTGTCAACACAATAAACAACTATCACAATCTTGCAAAAAAGTTTTGCAATGCGCAAAAGCAAAAAGAAACTTTGGAAGCAATCTCTGACACTTTGACAGAAGAAGAGCAAAACATCGTCAGAAGAGCAAGAAACACACATTCAAAGCATTCTGCAAAAAACTTTGATGAAGAAACCTACAAAAAAGCGACAGCATTTGAAGCTTTGATTGGATATCTTTATTTGAGTGATCAAAATGAAAGAATGTTGCAAATTTTGACACTTTCAGTTTCTGAAAATTAAAAGGAAAAGTTATGAATATTGAAGGAAGAAATCAAGTCATCGAAGCATTGAAAAATGACACAACAATCAACAAAATTTATGTTGACAAAAACTTTATGACAAGAAAAGATGACATCATTGCATTGGCAAAGAAAAGCAAAATTCGCATCGAATTTTTGCCTAAAAAATTGCTTGATGGCATGAGCGTAACCTCTCACCACCAAGGATATATTGCCGAAACTGTTGACTTTGCTTATTGCGAAGTGGAAGACATCTTGTTTTCTGCACAAGAAAAAGGTCACGATGCTTTTGTTGTGCTTCTTGATGGCATTGAAGATCCACACAATTTGGGGGCTATTATCCGTACTTGCGAATGTGCTGGCGTTGACGGAATTATCATTCCAAAAATCCGTGCATGCCAAGTAAACGAAACAGTTGTGCGCACAAGTGCTGGCGCAATTTCAAACATGAAAATTGCAAGGGTTACAAATCTTAAAGAAGCAATCGACACACTCAAAGACAACGGACTTTGGATTTATGTTTCTGAAACAGGTGGCGAAGATATTTATTCTCAAAACCTCACAGGACCAATCGGCATTGTGATTGGCTCAGAAGGCAATGGGGTTAAACAATCCCTTCGCTCTTACTGTGACGGAATCATCACTCTTCCACTCAAAGGAAGTGTAAACTCACTTAATGCAAGTGTTGCAAATGCAATTGTAGTTTATGAAGTTTTGAGACAAAGAGATGCAAAAAATAAATAAAACTATGCAAAAATAGCGATATTTTGCAAAAAACAGGATTAAAAATGACAGAAATCATTTCAGATGAACAACTTTTAGAAAAAGTGCGAAAGGGCGACGAAATGGCTGAAAATGAGTTGATTGACAGATACAAAAACCTTTCAACAAAAATCAGCCGTGGATATTTTATTGTCGGTGGCGATTATGAAGACACAATCCAGGAAGGCATGATTGGACTTTACAAAGCAATCAAAAACTATACTCCTGAAAAATATGCTTCATTCAAAACCTTTGCAATAATGTGCATAAAGCATCAAATTCAAACGGCAATAAAAAAAGCCAACACAAACAAAAACAAACCACTTTCTTCTGCAGTTTCTTTGCAAAGTTTTTCTACAAACAACATGCACGAAACAATAGAATATTTGCCAGTGGAACTCATCTTTTCGACAACCCCTGCAGAGGACGCTATCGAAAAAGAAAATTATCAACAACTTAAAGCAATCATCAAAGACAATTTAAGTCAACTTGAAAGAAAGGTTTTGAAGCATTATTTGCAAGGATATTCTTACAAAGAAATCGCCTCAAGATTGCAGATTTCTTCAAAAAGCATCGACAATTGTCTGTCAAGAATTAAATCAAAGTTGAAAGCAAAACTTTCCGCATAACAAAAAACCAAGCAAACGCTCAAAATGTGTTTGCTTTTTTTGTTGTTGTCTTTTTCAAACAATTGACTTTTGTGCATAAATTGGTCTAAAATAAAGGCATACAGGAGAAAATTATGTTGACTAAAGTAGAACCTATCAATTTTATCGAAGAAGAGATTAACAAAGATTTAGAATCTGGGGTTCGTGGTTATGTTCAAACCCGTCACCCACCAGAACCAAGTGGCTATTTGCATATCGGCCATGTAAGAAACATCGTGCTCAACTATGGCACTGCACAAAGATATGGTGGCGTTTGCAATTTGCGTTATGACGACACAAACCCAACAAAAGAAAGTCAAGAATTTGTTGATGCAATCCAAAACGATGTTTTGTGGCTTGGTTACAAATGGAATGAAATCCACTATGCGACTGAATATTTCCAACAAAACTATGAAATTGCAGTAAAACTTATCAAAGATGGCAAAGCTTATGTTTGCGACCTTACACCAGAAGAACTTTCAAAGTCAAGAGGCACTTTGACAGAACCTGGCACAAACAGCCCATACAGAGACAGAAGCGTTGAAGAAAACCTTAGACTTTTTGAAGAAATGAAAGAAGGAA
Organism: Clostridia bacterium; assembly: GCA_017452445.1. Lineage (GTDB taxonomy): Bacteria > Bacillota > Clostridia > Christensenellales > UBA1242 > Caccovivens. The sequence goes on along the minus strand of JAFTMH010000003.1, from coordinate 63,760 downwards.
AGTTTGAGGCTGGATCTAGATGTTTGCGTGCCAAAATCGACATGGCAAGCCCAAATATGAACATGAGAGACCCTGTGCTCTATCGTATCCAATACATTCACCATCACAGAATTGGTGACACTTGGAAAATTTATCCATCATACGACTTTTCTCACCCACTTGACGACTGTTTGGAAGGAGTTACATTCTCTATCTGTGGTCCAGAATTTGAAGACCACCGCCCACTTTACAACTGGGTTGTTGAAAACAGTGGTTTGAAAAACAAATCAAGACAAATCGAATATAACAACCTTTACCTTAAAGGTACAATCCTTGGCAAAAGAAACATTAAGAAGTTGGTAAACGAAGGCAAAGTTACAGGTTTTGATGACCCAAGACTTTTCACTTTAGCTGGACTTCGCAGAAGAGGTGTTTTGCCAGAAAGTTTAAAAAACTTTGTTACAGCAGCAGGCATTTCAAAAGTAAACACTGCAGTTTTTGAACAAGCATATCTTGATTACTTTATCAGAGAAACACTCAACCAAAAATCTCGCAGACTTATGGCAGTGCTTGATCCTGTGAAACTTGTCATCACAAACTACGAAAAAGATGAAGAACCTGTCTCAGTAAAAGATTATCCACAAATCGAAGGAAACACTCAAACACATACACATTACTTTGCAAAAGAACTTCTTGTTGAAAGAAGCGACTTTATGAAAGAACCCATCCCAAAATTCCATAGACTTTATGTTGGAAACGAAGTTAGATTGTCATCTGGTTACATCATCAAATGCACTGGTTTTGACGAAGACGAAAATGGCAATGTAACAACAATCTATGCTGAATACGATCCAAACACACTTTCAGGAACAGAAGGTGCAAACAGAAAAGTCAAAGGCACAATCCACTGGGTTAACCCAAAACACTGCAAAAAAGCAGAATGTAGATTGTATTCAAACCTCGTTATGGAAGAAGACAGCGAAGCAGTTGAAGGCAACGAAGCAAACACTGATGGTGTTAGATTGAATCCAAACAGTTTGCAAAAACTTGAAGATTGTTATGTTGAAGATGTTGATTTCAACTTTGAAGACAGATATCAATTTGTAAGAAATGGATATTTTACACTCGACAAAGATTCAACAGAAGACAAACTTGTTTTCAACAGAACAATCACTTTGAAAGACAGTTTCAAAATGCCAAAAACAAACTAAAATCATCAAAAAAGAGCAAAAAATTGCTCTTTTTTTGTTGTTTTGCAATATTTGTCACCTAAGTTTTGTTGAAATTAAAATTCAATTTTTTATCGCTAATTAAAAACCTTTTTCTGCCTTAAAAATAATGTAAATAAAATGTTTTCAAATTGTTGGACAATTATTTAATTTTTGTTTATAATAATTATGTATGTTGAAGTTTGCACTTATAGCAATGTTGGTAGCAACAGTCATAGCAGCAGTTGGAGTTTGTTTTACTAAAAAATACAAAGTCCCATATTTCTTGTTGCAAACTTTTTCTTTTGTGACACTCGCCTGCCTTGGTCTTGTTGCCGGAAATTATGTAAATGACTTTTCTGGTTACACAATCTTGATGATTTCAAGCGTTGTGCCAATGTTTCTTTCAATCTTTGATTTGCAAAGTTATCTCAAATCAAAACAAGAAATTGTTGAAGTGGTGAAAGAAGAACAAATCGAAAAAGAAAGCAAACTTCCACCAAGACCACAAAAGCAAGCAGATGAAGAAGAAAAACCTGCAAAAGAAAAAAAGAAGAAATCAGCAAAATATCACTTCTTAAACAGCAACGGTTTTGAATTGACATCTTTGGCATATTTGCTTTCATCAATCCCAATCGGCATTTGTGGACTTTATCTTGGCATTGAAACATTTTACGGTTTCTTGATTGGACTTGGAATTGCACTTGCAATCACATTCCTTGATTTGGCAAGAAAAAAAGTTACAAATCCATTTGATGTGTTTAGCAAATTTATGGCATTCTTGGCAGTTGGATTTTTGATTGGTCAAGCAATAACTGTGATTTTGTATTCATTTGCATTGCCAAACATTTTGTATTGCGCCGGAGCACTTTTGCTTAGCACAAACTTCTTGATCAGAAGTTTTGTTAAAACAAGTTTTGATCACTTGTTCTACTTTGCAGGCATGATTTGCTTTATGGCAGTTATCATTTTATAAAACAATAAAACAAGCCCATATTTGGACTTGTTTTTATTTTTGCTTACAAGTTATCAAAATTTGTCATTTTTGACAAAAAACACCCATTTATTGCGATTTTTTGCATATATTTCTATAATTTTTTAATATTTTTAAACTTTTTTGAAATAAACTCTTGACTTTGCACATAGAAATAAACTATAATACACAGTGTAATGACGCGAGGTAGAGCAGCTCGGAAGCTCGCCGGGCTCATAACCCGGAGGTCACAGGTTCAAATCCTGTCCTCGCAACCATTTGAGAAAGCTTAACCGAAAAGGTTGAGCTTTTTTATTTTAAAAATTATGAAAAATGAAAGATATATGTTATACTAGCAGTATAGGAGAAATTATGAAAACTGCTTTTATCATTCATGGAAGTTTTGGAAGTTCGCAAGAAAATTGGTTTCCTTGGTTGGAAACACAACTTACTGAAAAAGGTTTTAAAGTTTTTAATCTCGATTATCCAATTGGTTACGGAAAACAAAACTATGACAATTGGGAAATGGTACTTAACTCTATAAAAAGATTTATCAATGAAGATAGTATCTTTTTCTGCCATTCAATATCTTGCATTTTCTTGATTAAATATTGCGTTAGAAACAACATAAAAATTGGCAAGGCAATTTTGGTTTCGGGATTTAACCATTATCTCGGCTTAGATGAAGAATTTGATGATGTAAACTGCACAATGTATACAAACAACATCAAAGGGTTCATCCAACTTTGTCCAGAAAGAATTTGTTATTATTCAAAAAATGACCCATATGTAAAACTTGAAAAATTGACCGATTTCGCCCAACAACTTCAAGCACAAGTCATTTGCATAGATAATGCTGGACATTTTAACGCAAGTGCCGGTTACCTTCAATTTGAAAACCTTCTCTTGCATATATAAAACTCAGGACTTCCCTGAGTTTTTTTATTACAAAAAATTGACATAAAAATATTCCTTGTGATAAACTTTGTTTGTAAGGAGAACGAATTATGCTCAACAATTTAAAAAACACAATCAACGAGTTGAATTCTGATGTAAACAATGTTGCAAATTCTGAAAAAGCAACCAAATTGAGAAAGAAGCTTATCAAAATTGGCCTTTCAGTTGCAATACCTGGATTTACATCTGTTTTGGGTGGATTTATTACATTTATGATTGGAAACATTTGCTATGGTTTTGGCGTTGTAAGCATCATCGGCTTTGTTTTGTTTTTGCTTGGTGGATTTGCTGGTGCAATCGGAATGACTATTGCAAGTTATGGTTTCAACATTGTTATCGTGGGCAAAACATCTCAATTGATCAATGAAACAGTCGGCAACAACTGCCCAAATTGTGGAGATGCAATCACAGCAGAAGAATTGTTCTGCTCAAAATGTGGCACTCCACTTAGAAAAGAGTGCACCGAATGCAAACACATAAACGAACCAAAAAGCGAATTTTGTGCAAAATGCGGAAAACCACTTAAATAAATTTGATAGAAACAAAAAAAAGATGCAGTTTTTGCATCTTTTTTTGTTATTTAATTCTCTCTTTCTTTGGTGGAACAATTGAATCTTCTTCTATCTTTGCCGCTTCCTTGGCTTCGATATAATCCAAGCATTCGTCAATCTTTTTAGCACTGTCCAAAACAGCGTTATAGAAAAGTTCGATAAGGTCGTCAACTTCGTGAGTTTCGATTGCCTTGTTCATTGCTTCAAAATATTCGTTTTTGTTTTCTTCTTGATAGCCTCTCACCGCAATTGCAGGCATTTCGTTTTTGATCATAATGTAGTTTGTCAAAATTCTGCTTGTTCTGCCGTTTCCGTCCATGAATGGGTGAATTCTGATAAATTCAGCAGCGAAGATTGCGGCTTGTTCGATTGGATGCAATCTTTTGCCACCCTTGTCATTGAGCACCCATTCGCACAAAGCGGCGATTTTGTCATCAACCTTTTCGTGGTTTGGCACAACCCAATTTGCCCCCTTAACCCCAACTGGCATTTTTCTAAAAGTCACAAAGTCTTGACCTGCAAGCAACGATGCAACATAGTGAATGATTGATGCAAAATCTTCTGGAGAAATATTGCTGTGTCTCATATCCTTTTTCGCACACTTGTAGATATACTTAAATGCAACAAAGTGTCTTACTGTAGCCAAAGACAATGTGTGACGTTTGTGCTTACCTTCAATCACAACGCTGTCGTTGTTTTGAGCAACCTTGTCAAGTTGATTTGTCAATCTTTGGAAGTATGTAAAGATTTCAAAATCTTCTGATTGTGGATCGATTGCATATTCGCCACGCAATTTAGTTCTAAAATCAAGCAAGTCTGGGTCAAAATCTTCAAAAATGCCTTCGATTGCATTGCTGTTTCTTGACAAATCCAACCAAACATTTCTGTTGAAACTTTTAAGTCCTGCCAAATCATAACCCTTTTCTCTCATTTCTGCTTCTCTTTGAGCAATTCTGTTGAGAATTTGGTTCAACTCGCTGTAATCTCTTCTGTCAAACGCATAGAAATTGAGGTCATGCGAGCCAGCTTTTGCCTTTGGATTGATCCAAACAACTTCTTCTTTTGTGTCGTAAAGAGTAAAACCTGTAAACTTCAACCCTTCTGCCATTTCGTCAAATCTTCTTACAAAATGGAGATATCCTTGCTTTTGCCCAGGAACACTTTCTCTCACTTTCAATATCTTATGCTTTGCCATAATTATCTTCCTTTTATCCTATAAGGATAGTATGACACTTTTTAGGGCAAAAGTCAATATCAAAATGTGGAAAAAATGGCAAAAATATCCCAAAATATGCTAGCATTTTGCCTATATATATGTTATAATAAGTATATTTATATAATATAAGGGGAATTATGCGTTATGGAAATGTTAGAAGAAAACAAAATCGCACCTGAAAATGTGGAAGAAAACAACTCTCTCGAAAAAGAACAACTTTCAAAAAGTATCAAATATGATGCCAACGAAATCCAAGTGTTGGAAGGTCTCGAACCTGTCCGTAAAAGACCTGGTATGTATATCGGCTCTACAGACAGTCACGGTCTTCATCACCTTGTGCAAGAAGTTGTTGACAACTCTATCGACGAAGCTTTAGCTGGCTACTGCACTCAGATTGATGTAGTGCTCAATGCCGATGGATCTTGCTCAGTTGCAGACAACGGCCGTGGTATCCCAACAGGCATCATTGCAAAAGAAGGAAAAAGTGCAGTTGAAGTCGTTTTGACAAAACTTCATGCCGGCGGAAAGTTTGGTGGCGAAGGTTACAAAATTTCTGGTGGTTTGCACGGCGTTGGTGTATCCTGTGTAAACGCCCTCTCAACAAAGCTCACTGTTGATGTTTATCAAAACGGAAAGCATCACTTTATTGAGTTTGCAAGAGGCAGAAGTTTGGCCCCACTCAAAGTGATTGGAAGTTGCGATCGCACAGGAACAACCGTAACCTTCTATCCAGATGCAGAGATTTTTGAAACTGTTGATTTCAGTTATGACAACCTCAAAAACAGATTCCGTGAAATCGCCCTTCTCAACAAAGGTCTTGTGGTGACTTTGGAAGACAGAAGAGAAGGTCAAGAAAGAAAAGATGTTTTTGAATTTAAGGGCGGAATTGTTGAATTTGTAAACTATTTGAATGCAAACAAACAAACATTGCTTTCATATCCAGTTTATTTCAACAAATTCAACCACAACGAAAAAGGCGATGTTGTAAACGAAGTTGAAGTTTGTTTCCAATATAATGATTCTTACAACGAAATCATCAACACTTATGCAAACAACATCAACACTCACGAAGGCGGAACTCACCTTGAAGGTTTCAAAAATGCTTTGACCAAAGTTATCAATGATTATGCTGTAAAAAACAGAATCATCAAAGAAAACGAAAAACTTTCTGGTGAAGATTGCAGAGAAGGTATCACAGCAGTTATTTCCGTTAAACTTAGAGAACCTCAATTTGAAGGACAAACAAAAACCAAACTCGGCAACAGCGAAATGAGAACAATTGTCTACAAAGCAATGCAAGAAGCTTTTGGCGACTATTTGGAAGAACATCCTGGCGAAGCTAGAGAACTTATCATGAAGAGCATCACTGCTCAAAGAGCAAGAGATGCAGCAAGAAATGCAAGAGAATTGACAAGAAGAAAGAGCGTGCTTGAAAACACAACACTTCCTGGAAAACTTGCTGACTGCTCAGAAAAAGACAGCAGTTTGTGCGAAATTTACATCGTGGAAGGAGATTCTGCGGGTGGATCTGCAAAACAAGGCAGAGACAGAAGATTTCAAGCGATTTTGCCACTTCGTGGTAAGATTTTGAATGTTGAAAAAGCAAGACTTAACCGTATCCTTGAAAATGCCGAAATCAGAGCAATGATCACAGCATTTGGTGCAGGCACTGGCGCTGATTTTGATGAAAGCAAATTGAGATACAACAAAATCATCTGTATGTCCGATGCCGATGTTGACGGATCTCACATCAGAATCCTTTTCCTTACATTCTTGTTCCGTTTTATGAGACCTTTGATTGAAAACGGTCATGTGTTTGCAGCACAACCACCTCTTTACAAAGTGTCAAAGGGAAAAGAAGATCTTTACTTCTACAGCGACGAAGACCTCAACAAATATTTTGAAGAAAATGGCAGAAAAGGTATTTCTCTTCAAAGATACAAAGGTCTTGGTGAAATGAACCCAGATCAACTTTGGGAAACAACAATGAACCCTGCAAACAGAGTTCTTTTGAAGATAACAATGGAAGATGCTATCGAAGCAGACAAGTTGTTTAGTCAACTTATGGGTGAAGATCCAGAACTTAGAAGACAATTTATTGAAGAAAACGCAACTCTTGTAAAAGATTTGGATGTTTAATCATTTATATAAACAAAAATTTTCAAATGGGGAAAAACAATGAGCAAAAAAGATGACGAAATCAAACAAAATTTGAGAGAACTTATTGAAAACGAAAAATATCAAAATGTTGAAATTGTTGGCGAACTCAAAAAGTCATTTATCTCTTATGCAATGGCAGTCAATGTAAGCCGTGCCATTCCAGATGTAAGAGATGGATTGAAGCCTGTTCATAGAAGAATTTTGTTCTCTATGGGCGAACTTAACAACTTCTATGACAAGCCACACAAAAAGAGTGCCAGAATTGTCGGTGAAGTTATGGGTAAATATCACCCACACGGAGACAGTTCGGTTTATGATGCTTTGGTAAGACTTGCACAAGACTTCGCAATCAGATACCCTCTCGTTGACGGACACGGAAACTTCGGTTCTGTCGATGGAGACCCTGCTGCGGCTCAAAGATATACAGAGGCAAGACTTTCAAAAATTGCCGCTCTTATGCTTGAAGATATCGACAAAGAAACTGTGGACTTCTATCCAAACTTTGACGACACTTTAATGCAACCTTCTGTGCTTCCAGCAAAGTTTCCAAACCTGCTTGTAAATGGTGCCGATGGTATTGCCGTTGGTATGGCAACAAACATTCCACCACACAACCTTACAGAAGTTATCAATGGTGTGCAAGCGCTTATCGACAATCCAGACATTGATATTGACGAACTTATCAAAATCATCCCTGCCCCTGACTATCCAACAGGTGGTATTATTATGGGAAGAACTGCTGTTAAAAATGCCTATAAAACAGGCCGTGGCGGCATTTTGGTAAGAGGTAAGGCAGAAATTGAAGAAACTGCTTCTGGCAGACAAAGAATCGTGATTACCGAACTTCCTTATCAAGTTAATAAGGCAAGATTTATCACACAAATTGCTGACCTTGTAAAAAACAAAAAACTTGAAGGCATCAGTGACCTTAAAGAAGAAAGTGACAGAGAAGGTTTGCGAGTTGTTGTTGATGTGAAGAAAGATGCAAATGCACAAGTTGTGCTCAACTCTCTTTACAAACACACAATGCTTCAACAAAACTCTGGAATCATTATGCTCGCCCTTGTAAATGGCGAACCAAAAGTGCTCAACCTTAAGGAAATGCTTTACTATTATCTCGAACACCAAAAAGAAGTTGTAGTAAGAAAAACAAGATTTGACCTTAAGAAGGCACAAGAAAGAGAACATATTGTCAAAGGGCTTGTTATCGCCCTTGCAAGCATTGATGAAGTGATCAAAGTGATCAAACAATCAGAAGACAAGCAAGAGGCCGTAGCAAACTTGACAACAAAATTTGAACTTGATGAAATTCAAGCAAATGCAATCTTGGAAATGAAACTTTCAAAACTTACAAGTTTGGAAGTTGAAAAATTGAATGAAGAATTGAAAGCCCTTGAAGCTACAATCGAAGATTTGCAAGACATTTTGGACAAACCAGAAAGAGTGTTGGCAATCATTAGAGAAGATTTGGAAGCAGTTAAGGTTGCTTTTGGCGATGAAAGAAAAACTGAAATCAGCATGGAAATGGGTGGAATTGACATGGAAGACTTGATTGCAAAAGAAGATGTAATCATTTCTATGACACATATGGGATATGTGAAGAGAATGTCAGTTGACGAATACAAAGCTCAACACCGTGGTGGCGTTGGTGTAACAGCACACAAGACAAAGGACGAAGACTTTGTTGAAAAGATGTTTGTAACTTCAACACACGACGACTTGTTGTTCTTCACAAACCTTGGAAAAGTTTACAGTGCAAAGGCATACGAAATCCCAGAAGCACAAAGACAAGCAAAGGGAAGAGCAATGATCAACTTGTTGCAACTCGAACTTGGCGAAAAAGTAAACACAATCATTCCAATGCAAAATGCAGAAAATGCAAACCTTGTCATTTCAACAAAAACAGGTCTTGTAAAGAAAACTGTGCTTAGCGAATATGTAAACATCAGAAAAGTTGGAAAGATTGCAATCAAACTTGTTGAAGGAGACGAACTCGTTGGCGTTGACATCACAAACGGAAACGATGACATTCTTGTTGCATCACATGATGGCAAGTGCATCAGATTCAACGAAAGCGATGTCCGTGCAGTTGGAAGAGACAGCCAAGGTGTAAGAAGCATCAAACTCAACGATGGTGACTACCTTGTTGACATGGCAATTGTGCATAAAGGTTCAACAATTGTTACAATCTCAGAAAACGCCTTTGGAAAGCAAACTCCTGTTGAAGAATACAGATTGCAACAGCGTGGTGGTTCTGGCGTAAAAGCCGGCATTTTCAACGAAAAAACAGGCAAACTCGTTGCACTCAAACAAATTGATTCTGACAGCGACCTTCTTATGATTGCAGACAGTGGAATTATCATCAGAACTCATGTTTCTGACATCAGCCAATTCTCAAGAGTTAGCCAAGGTGTAAGACTTATGAAACTCAAAAACAATGCAAAGATCACAAGTGTTGCCCTTGCTGAAAAAGAAGAAGATGTTGAAGCTGACTCAGCCGGAATTTCAACACCTGTAGAAAGCGAAATTGAAACAACAGCAGTAGAAACTGTTGAAACAACTGAAACAGCAAACGAAGAAGATTTTGAATAATCTTCTTTCTTGCTTTAAGTGCACTTTGTAGATGGAGATAAATTATGGACAAAACAACAAAACAACAAGAACTAAATTATCTTGAATCCGTATCCGAAGCCATTGATTACACAAAGTCAAAAAACAAGCAAAAAATCAAACAAAACACAGAAAACATTCAAAATTTGAAGTCATTTTTTGCAGACAGTTTTTATGACATAAGATATGGCAACGGCGAAGAATTTGTTGGCGAAGACGAATTTGCCAACATAAATATTTCTATCGAAAATTTGCAAATGCAAAACAACAATCTTGAAAGAGAAACAGCAAGATTGACAAAACAAAAGAAAAACCCTTATTTTGGAAGGTTCGATTTTCAAGCACATGACGAGCAGTCACCTGCACCTTATTACATTGGCTTGGGACTTATACAAAACAAAGACAACCAAAATTTGGTTTATGACTGGAGAGCTGACATCTGCTCACTCTATTACGAAAATAAAATGGGCAAAGCTTCTTATTCTTGTCCTGAGGGCGAAATTGATGGCGAAGTGTCACTCAAAAGACAATACAAAATCGAAAATGGCGAATTTCATTATTACATTGACAGCAACCTTGTCATTGATGATGAAATTTTGATGGAACAACTTTCAAAAAATGCTACAACAAAAATGCACGATATCGTTTCAACAATTCAACAAGAGCAAAATGTGCTTATTCGTGCAGAAGATTTTGAAAACACAATCGTGCAAGGCGTTGCCGGCTCTGGAAAAACTTCAATTGCTATGCATCGTGTGTCATATTTGCTTTACAAATATCGCAACAAACTCAAAAGCGAAGATATCCTTATCTTGTCGCCTTCCGAATTGTTTGCCGACTACATAAACGAAGTTTTGCCGGCACTTGGCGAAGAAAAACCTTTTACGACAACATTTTCAGATATGGCAAAAAGATTGCTTGGACAACCTTTTGAAACCAGAGAAGAAATGCTCGAGCGTGTCATTTCAAAACAAAAGCAAGAAGATTTTGAAAATATTGCAATCAAATCTAGTTTCGAATTTCTTGCTGACCTTAAACAATTTTTGACAGAAGATATGTGCAACTTGTTTGTGCCAAAAACACTTGCATTTGGCGATGTTGTCATAAGTCAAGAAGATATAAAAGATATTTATTTCAACAAATTGAAAAAAATCCCTATCTTCAAAAGAATTGAAGTTTTGGCAGAAAGCATTGCCGAACACTTTGCTGTGCCAACAAACCTTAGACAACCTTTGATTGACAGAGCAAAACATTTGCTTTACAACTGCTTTATCACAACAGACATCAAACACATTTACAATCTCTTCTTAAGCAATCTCGAGCTTGAAGAAATTGATGAAATTGGATCTTATGATATTGCACCTATGCTTTTGATCAAAGAAAACTTGCAAGGACTCAAAAACAACTTTGATGCAAAATATGTCATTGTTGATGAAATGCAAGATTACACCCCTTGCCACTTCTATCTGTTTGAAAAGATTTGGAAGTGTGCAAAGCTTTATCTTGGAGATATCTATCAAAGCATTGACAGAACTTTGCAACCAGAATATTTAACTCACCTTGCAAAACTCACACATTCAAAAATCAAACATCTCAACAAGTCATATCGAAGCACTTTGCAGATCTCAACATTCTCACAAAAAATCCTTGGCAAACATATTGCCGACAATGTAAACAGACATGGTGATGAAGTTGACTTTGCAAAAGTTGACGATTGTGCAACTGAGATCGAACATATTGTTGAAAATCAACTTGCAACAAACAAACGCCAAAGCATTGCAATCATTTGCAAAACTTTGGAAGACATAAAAACCTTGCAAAAGAAATCTGACATAATCAAAAAATTTAAATTGCTCAACAAAACAGAAACAATGTCTTCAGCCAAAAAAGTCATCACAACCCCAGCAATGGCAAAGGGCGTTGAGTTTGACTGTGTGATCATTCCTTTTGCAGATTCAAAAACTTACAACAACCAACTTGATCGAAATTTGCTTTATGTTTCAGCAACAAGAGCACTTCACAAATTGCATTTTGTTTGCGACAAGAAACCAAGCAAGTTTTTGATTAAAAATGAAAAAAAATAAATTGTATTTATATACAAAAACAATGCATAAAAATTATATCAAAAAACTTGACATTTTTGTTTATGCAAAAATTGTCGAATTTTATAAATTGATTAAAAAAAGTTATACACATTGTCCACAAGCAAAAACCCACCCTTTTCACATTTTGACCACTTTTTTATGTGGAAAAGTGTGGAAATGTGGATAACTTATCATACTTATCCCCACTTATCCACATAAATCAACCTTTGAATAAAAATGAAAAGTTGTGTATAATTATGAATTTGTGGAAAAGTGGAAACTGAATGTGTAAAGATTTTTTCGCATTTTTATGCAAAATAACACAAAAAACAGCCATCTATATATAGTTGCTTTCTATTGACAATAGGTCTATATATAGAGTAAAATAACAGAAAATTTATAGGAGAATTTCCATGGAAAAGAAAAACTTGATAACACCAAAAAAGCTTCAAGGTTTTTGGGAATTGATGCCAAAAGAACAAATCCTCTTTTCTTCAATCCTCAACAAGTTGGAAGAAGTGTTCAAACAAAACTGCTTCGTGCCACTTGACACCCCTGTTTTGGAATACAGCGAAGCGTTGCTTGCAAAAAGTGGTGGCGATACAGACAAAGAAGTTTATCGCTTCACAAAAGGTTCGACAGACATGTGCATGAGATATGACCTTACTGTCCCACTTGCGAGATTTGTTTCTATGCATAAAGAAGAATTGGCGTTTCCATTCAAAAGATACCAAATCGGAAAAGTTTACCGTGGCGAAAGACCTCAAAAGGGCCGTTTCAGAGAGTTTTATCAATGTGACGCAGACATCATTGGAAATGAAACCTTGTCTATGGTGGCAGATGCCGAATGTGTAAATCTTTTTGAAAAATGCTTCAATGCACTCAACCTTGATGTTGAAATCAGAGTTTCAAACAGAAAGATTTTGAGTGGTTACATTCAAGAAATTGAAAAAGAAGACAAGACAAACGACATTTTGATTGTTTTGGACAAACTTTCAAAAATCCCATTTGAAGAAGCAGTAAACATGCTTGCAGAAATTGGATTGACCGAACAACAATGCAACAACATTATCAACCTTACAAAAACAACAGGAAGCATCACAGAAATCAATCAAAACTTGACCAATTTCTGCCAAAACGAACTCTTCCAACTTGGTCTTAGCGAATTGCAAGAAACAGACAAATATTTGCAATTGATGGGCTCAAAAGCTGTGATTTATGATTTGTCTATCATTCGTGGACACAACTATTATACCGGCACTGTTTTTGAAGCATTTTTGAAAAACAGCGAAGTTACAAGCGCCCTTGGTGGTGGTGGAAGATTTGAAAACCTGTGCAGTTACTTCTCAGACAAAAAGATGCCTGGCGTTGGAATGAGTGTTGGCGTGACAAGATTGTTTGACCTTTTGTCAAAACAAGAAGGATATTTTGACACAGCACTTGCAAACGACATTGATTGCGCAATCATCACATTTGACGACACATTTGATGCAGGACTTAAACTTGTTGCTGATTTGAGAAAAGAAGACATCAAGGCAGAAAGTTTCTATGAAAACAAATCTTTCAAATCAAAAATGAAAGAAGCAAACAGAAGACAAATCAAATATGTTGTCATTGTTGGCGAAGAAGAAGTTGCAACACAACAATACACTTTGAAAGATATGACAACTTCAGAGCAAGAAAAACTTTCTATTGAAAAAATTGTTGAAAAGATTAAAAGCGATCGAATGTGCAAGTAAACCTTACACAACAAAAAAACAATCGCAAAATCAACAATTTAAGAAATAAAAGGAAATATAAAATATTATGGAAAAGAAAAAAATTTTAGTTACTTCTGCCCTTTTGTATGTAAATGGGCTCCCTCACCTTGGCCATGTTGTAGGATGTTGGCTTCCTGGTGATGTATTCAAAAGATTTCACAAGACATACGGAAATGATGTAGTTTATGTAAGTGGAACAGATGACCACGGCACAACAAGTTACATCTCAGCAAAAGAAGCTGGCATGGAACCTTCTGACTATATTGCACAAATGAACGGAAAAATGAAGAAGATTGCAGAAAAGCTTTGCATCGACTTTGATATTTTTAGTGGAACAAACACACAAACTCACAAAGATGTAACAATCGACTTCTTCAACGAAATTTACAAAAATGGCTATACAGTAGAACAAGAAACAAACATGCTCTTCTGCGAACACGACAAAGTTGCGCTTGCAGACAGATTTGTTTATGGCGAATGTCCATATTGTGGTTATGACAAAGCATACGGAGACCAATGCGACAAGTGTGGAAAGACTTACGAACTTGACGAATTGAAAAATCCAAAATGCTCATTCTGTGGAAAAGATGCAGTTAAGAAAACAACAAAACACATCTACATTTCACTCGACAAACTCCAACCACAACTTCAAGCATGGGTAGAAAGCAAAAAAGACATTTGGAGACCACATGTTTACAGCATGACAAACAAATGGTTTAAAGAAGGCCTTAAACCTCGTTGCATCACAAGAGATATCCCTTGGGGAATCAAAGTGCCACTTGAAGGATACGAAGACAAAGTTTTCTATGTTTGGTTTGATGCCCCTATCGGCTACATTTCAATCACAAAAGAACTTGGTGGCGACGAAATGGTAAAAGATAGATGGCAAAACAAAGATTGCGAAATTTACAACTTTATCGGAAAAGACAACATCGACTTCCACGCAGTATTCTTCCCAAGTATGGAACTTGCTTGCAAAAAATATAACCTTGCAGAAAATGTTGTTGGATTCAACTTCCTCAACTTTGAAGGACAAAAATTCTCTAAATCTAAAAAGATCGGAATTTTCTGCGACAGTTTGTTTGACAGCGACATCGACATTGACGCTTTGAGAGCATATTTGGTTTCTATTTTCCCAGAAAACAAAGACAGCGACTTCACTTATGAAGGATTTAAACTCAACACAAATGCCGAACTCGTAGGCAAATACGGCAACTTCTTCAACAGAACACTCAACATGATCAACAAAAACTTTGCTGGCGAACTTGCAATCGATTTTGAAGACATCAAAAACGATCTCAACGAAAACGACAATGAAATGGTTGAAGCAATCACAACACTTCCAGGACAAATTGCTGACTTGTTTGCAAAGACAGAATTTAGAGCCGCTTACAAAGAAATTTTGAGATTTGCATCAATCGGAAACACTTACCTTGAAAAGAGTGCACCTTGGACACTCATCAAAAATGGTGACATTGAAGGTGCAAGAAAAGTTTTGTATCTCTGCTTGAACATGGCAAAATCACTTGCAATTGTTGCAAGCCCAATTATGCCAAACAGAACAACAGAAATCTGGACAGAACAACTTGCCTTTGCTGGCACACCTGCTGATGCAGACAAGTGGGAAGATGCTTCAAAAATCAATGTTTCAAAAACTCACAAAGTAAACTTGCCAAAACCATTGTTTGCAAGAATTGATGATGAAACAATTGAAAGATACAAAGCAACATTTTCAAAATAATTAAATTTAATTAAAAAAAAGAACTTGTTTTGATTGCAAGTTCTTTTTTTGTTGAAAACATATCAAAAATCAGCAAAATTACGGCATTTTTGCCCGTTTTTGCATTTTTTGAAACTATATTCATTAAAACACAAACTCAAAAAAAAGAAGGAATAAATCCTTCTTTTTTTTAATACAATCCACCTACTGTGCGAATATAGTTTTTGCGATAATAGTCATTTGTATAGATAAATCTGTTTCCATATTCTGCACCAGAAGTTGTGTCATTATATGAAGATCTAAGTTTGATAAGTTCGCTACATCTTCCGTTTGCACCAGAAGAAACTGAAATCTCATCAATGTCAAGAGAAACTTCAACACCTGTAAGTTTCATCACAGTGTCAATGCCACTCACAAAACTGTATGTCTTGTCAATTGCATTTCCATCTTTGCCATAAGCATATCCGTTGTAGTTTGCCTTGCCAAGTGTCACAACCAAGTTTTCTGCTTTGGTTGAAGCACCTTCTTCAATCAACAAGTTTTGTCCGTCAAGAGTAAATACATATCCACTGCTGTTTGATGCGTAACCAAGCAATGCTCCTTCAAGAGATGGATTGATGTTAAGATCTTTGATAATGCCAATCACAAGATCCATCACAGTAGATCCAAATCCAAACAAATCTCTGATAATGTTTGTTACATTTGCACCAATTTCTGATTTTGCATAAACACTCTTTGAAATACTGTCTTGTGTTATCTTATTCCACTTAGTTCCACCCATTCCAAGGAATCCACCTTCTGTCGCTTGCTTGATGTTAAATCTCTTCATACTAAGCTGTTCGTCTTTGTATTCGAGGATTGAAATTCTTCGATCGAATGAATCGCCAGTAAATGCAACTCCCGCAATCAAACTCTTTGTCAAACTGAATTGAGCATAAATTGTAGGTCTTGCCTTTTCATCAAGTTCGACATCCAAATCAAATGTAATGTCTGCTTTTACAATAGAAGCCGCATTTACATTGATTTTTCCTTGATAGCTGAAATGTCTTGCGTTGAGTGTGTTTACACCATAATCAACAACAGAAGACAATGTGCTAAAGTCGATATGTTCTGCTGATGTATTGTATGTGTAGTTTCCTGAATAATCAGAAAGTTTAAGTGTAATGTTTGCAACACTGCCACCAAATGCAAGATTTGCAATTGCAATTTCACGAAGTTTCAAAACAACTCCATCAGCAGTGTTTTCTTCGTTGAGTCTTATTGCAAATTCAGCAATTCTTCCACCAAATTCTACAGAAGCTGAAAGTGAAGTTTGATACAAACCTGTTTCGCCAATTTCGGTTTTTGCAAGTCTGAGTTGCTTAATCATTTTTGCAACGTTTTCAATTGAAGACAACGCTTTGTCAACTTCTGAAACATCACCACTCACATCGCCTCCACCTACACCAAGCAAACCTTGAATGTATGAGAAGTCTGTTGTGATTTCTGGAAGTCCAAGTTGATCATTTGCAGTGTCACCCAATTCGACATTAAGTGCTGCAAGAACCATTGCCACAATTTCGCTAAGGTTTTCTGACTTAAACTTAACCTTCAAGTCATCTGAAAGCACATCATTTGCGCCAATATACTTGCCATGTGCATAAGTTGCATACAACGAATTTGTGTTGTCGCTTTCATAATATACTGAAGCCAAATGTCTTACCGAATTTGCTGTGCCAGCATTCAATGTAACATCAATCTTGCTTTGAAGTTTGATATACATGCTGTTAAACAAATCTATTGCCGAACTTCCTTCTGCCATTTCTGGAAGATCTCCAAGTTCAATCATAAGATTAGTTCCGGTAAAGTCAGTTGTGCTAGCTCCTGAGATAGAACCCTCAACTGCGATTTCATATTTCTTGCTTACGCCATATTCATAAGCAGCATCTGCCATTTCCAAAACTGTTTTATAAGAATTAAAATCTGTCAAAGCAGTTGTGCCATAGAATGATTTAAGCGCTGTGATATCTTTGTAATTTTCCCCAACAAATGTTGTTGAAAGTGCATCAACAAAGAGACCTGTATCAATGCCAGTCAAATAAACTGCAAAGTTGAGATCTTTTGTGATGTCTTGTTCGAAGACAACTTTGTTTCCTTCAGCATCTTCGTTTGAAAGCCAAGCATCACTATAGTCATCATACAACATAGTGTTTGGATCTTCAATGTTTGCACCAATCACGATTTCTGACGGAGCAACAATATCACCCAAAACTTCAACATTTGCTTTGATAACCATATCATAGAATCTTGAGTTTTCTTGATACCACAAATCATCTTTGATGTTGATTTGAATTCCATTTTCACCAAGTGTGTCAATCCACGCACCGTAGATTTGATCAATTGCTGGCAAGAGCACTGCAAATGCTTCTGTTGCCTTTGTCACTGCTGCTGTTTCGCCACCCAAAGAAACCCCAAATTGAGTTTCTGCAAATGTCAAAATTTCATCAAGAGTTTCTTTTGCAAGATCACCCTTAAGTTGCAAGCCGTTGAAATCAAGATAAACTGTTTGGTCAATCAAATAGATTCTTGTGTTAAATCCAAGCGCTGTTGTCGAAAGTGAAACAGCAGGGATATAATGTCCAAGCATGCCTTCTTTTGTTTCGTCATAAACCATCATCAAAGTAAGGTCGCCATAGAATGTGTTTGTGCTGTATCTTACAGCCAAATCACTGCTAAATGCATAAACGCCTTCTTCAACTCTCAAGCTATCAAGCGCAGCTTCTACAAAGTCTGTTGTGTATTGTGTTGTATCAATTGCTGTGATTGTAGATTCTGCAACATCTCTTCTTATAATGTTTGCGCTCAAAATGTCGTAAACACTGATTGAAGCCGAATCAAACTTGTTGTCAACAAAGTTGATCAAAACTGTCAAAATGTCTGAGTAAGACAATTCTTTTTCGTTTGAAATCAAAAGTTTAAGAGCATCTGCGTTTCCAGAAATTGCAAGCAAAATCTTATCGAGATAATCAGAAACTTTATAAGTATTCAACATATCCACAATTTCATCAAACACGCCAAAGTCAATCACTACACCGAGTTCGTCAGTTGTAATCATTTGCAAAATATCTGCCATGCTTGTTGAAGAACCAGCACTTTCACTTTCTCCACCTTGTGGAATATCAAACGCAAGTTTCATATTGCCATAAGCAAAGTAAACTTTCATATTTGCAAGGTCAAGTCTAATATCAACATTTGCACCTGCAACCACCATTTCTGTGATTGTCACGATGTCATTTGCATATTTCAATGCGCCTTCAAATTCCCAACCATTATATTGAGCAACAAAGTCAAATTCATAAACTCCCGCTTCAACATAATCTTTAAGATTTTCAACTTTTGCAACAACATCTTTCAAGTCTTCAACATTTGTTGCAAGTTCTTTTGCTACAACTGTTTGTTCATCTGAAAGTGTTGCCACTACTTTAACACTGCCAGCTTCGTATGTTGCTGAAAGTGTTGTTCCGTCAATTGCAAGTGTAAGTCCTGCAATGTCCAAAACATTTGTCTTGTTAAGGTCGAGTGTTTCAAGCATTTCTTCAATGTCGATTGCCACACTGCTTCCCATTACAAGTCCGAATGTTGTTGAGATTGTTTCAACCAACTCTTTTGCATTGTTGAAATCTGCACCTACAACAACTTCGCCAATTGAGATTGTTGCTCTGTTGTTGAGCACTGCGATTTCAATATCTTCGCCAAAGAGTTTTGTTGAGATATTCAAGTAGATATCTTTGTTTAAAAGAAGTTCAATATCTGCTGTCACATTTACAACTTCGCCATCTACAGTTGCAGTAAGTTCTACTGTGCCTTTGTGGCCTGTTGTAAGATTGTAATATTCATTTGCTTCAATTTCAATTTCTGCAAAGTCTACAATTGCAAGAGCAATGTCTGCATCGTATACGTTTACATTTACTGTTGCAAGTTTGTTGTCAGCAAATGTAAGAGTTGCGTTTGCTGAAACCACTTTGCTTCCATTGAATGTTACACCTGCTGTCATGTTGTTCATTGTGCCAGTAAGAGCAAGTGCAACCTTTTCAAGTGCTGCATTGATTGTAAGATCTCTTACATCTTCGCCAAACACTTTTGTCAAGATTTCTGCAAGGTCTGCGCCTTCGCTTTCTGTTGACATTCCGTTTGCTTCAACGATTGGCACAATCACGTCTACAAGTTCCATTACATTGTCTACTGCAATTTGAAGTTTCAAATCTGCATATGCAATGTATGCTACTCCGTCAATGTATGCAACGCTAAGTTCGTTTTGTCCTACAGTCAAACCTGTAAGAGCAAACTTGTTGGCAAGCAAGTCAACATATGCTGTTCCATTAAGCACAATGTTGTTGTATTGTGCGTTAAGGTCAAATGCATATTGTTTTGCTTCTACATATTCTCTTACATTTTCAACTTTTGCAACAACATCTTTCAAGTCTTCAACATTTGTTGCAAGTTCTTTTACAACAATTTCTTGTTCATCTGAAAGTGTTGCCACTACTTTAACAGTGCCAGCTTCGTATGTTGCTGAAAGTGTTGTTCCGTCAATTGCAAGTGTAAGTCCTGCAATGTCCAAAACATTTATCTTGTTAAGGTCGAGTGTTTCAAGCATTTCTTCAATGTCGATTGCCACACTGCTTCCCATTACAAGTCCGAATGTTGTTGAGATTGTTTCAACCAACTCTTTTGCATTGTTGAAATCTGTGCCTACAACAACTTCACCAATTGAGATTGTTGCTCTGTTGTTGAGCACTGCGATTTCAATATATTCTCCTGCAAGTGTTGTTGAAACTTTAAGGTAGATTTCTTTGTTAAGAAGAAGTTCTACATCTGCTGTCACATTTACAACTTCGCCATCTACTGTTGCAGTAAGTTCTACTGTGCCTTTGTGGCCTGTTGTAAGATTGTAATATTCATTTGCTTCAATTTCAATTTCTGCAAAGTCTACAATTGCAAGAGCAATGTCTGCATCGTATGCGTTTACATTTACTGTTGCAAGTTTGTTGTCAGCAAATGTAAGTGTTGCGTTTGCTGAAACTACTTTGTTTCCATTGAATGTTACGCCTGCTGTCATGTTGTTCATTGTGCCAGCAAGAGCAAGAGCAACCTTTTCAAGTGCCGCATTGATTGTAAGATCTCTTACATCTTCGCCAAACACTTTTGTCAAGATTTCTGCAAGGTCTGCGCCTTCGCTTTCTGTTGACATTCCATTTGCTTCAACGATTGGCATAATCACATCTACAAGTTCCATTACACTGTCTACTGCAATTTGAAGTTTCAAATCTGCATATGCAATGTATGCTACTCCATCAATGTATGCAACGCTGAGTTCGTTTTGTCCTACTGTAAGTCCGTTGATTGCAAACTTGTTGGCAAGCAAGTCAACATATGCTGTTCCGTTAAGCACAATGTTGTTGTATTGTGCGTTAAGGTCAAATGCATATTGTTTTGCTTCTACATATTCTCTTACATTGTCAACTTTTGCAACAACATCTTTCAAATCTTCAACATTTGTTGCAAGTTCTTTTACAACGATTTCTTGTTCATCTGAAAGCGTTGCTACTACTTTAACACTGCCAGCTTCGTATGTTGCTGAAAGTGTTGTTCCGTCAATTGCAAGTGTAAGTCCTGCAATGTCCAAAACATTTGTCTTGTTAAGGTCAAGTGTTTCGAGCATTTCTTCAATGTCGATTGCCACACTGCTTCCCATTGCAATTTCAAATGTTGTTGAGATTGTTTCAACCAACTCTTTTGTATTGTTGAAATCTGTGCCTACAACAACTTCGCCAATTGAGATTGTTGCTCTGTTGTTAAGGATAATGATTTCAATATCTTCACCAAAGAGTTTTGTTGAGATGTTCAAGTAGATATCTTTGTTCAAAAGAAGTTCAATATCTGTTGTCACATTTACAACTTCGCCATCTACTGTTGTAGTAAGTTCTACTGTACCTTTGTGGCCTGTTGTAAGGTTGTAATATTCATTTGCTTCAATTTCAATTTCTGCAAAATCTACAATTGCAAGAGCAATGTCTGTATCGTATGCATTTACATTTACTGTTGCAAGTTTGTTGTCAGCAAATGTAAGTGTTGCGTTTGCTGAAACTACTTTGTTTCCATTGAATGTTACGCCTGCTGTCATGTTGTTTACTGTGCCAGTAAGAGCAAGTGCAACCTTTTCAAGTGCTGCATTTATTGTAAGATCTCTTACATCTTCGCCAAACACTTTTGTCAAGATTTCTGCAAGGTCTGCGCCTTCTCCACTTGTTGTTACACCGTTTGCTTCAACGATTGGCATAATCACATCTACAAGTTCCATTACATTGTCTACTGCAATTTGAAGTTTCAAATCTGCGTATGCAATGTATGCAACTCCATCAATGTATGCAACGCTAAGTTCGTTTTGTCCTACTGTCAAACCTGTAAGAGCAAACTTGTTGGCAAGCAAGTCAACATATGCTGTTCCATTAAGCACAATGTTGTTGTATTGTGCGTTAAGGTCAAATGCATATTGTTTTGCTTCTACATATGCTTTCGCATTTTCAATCTTTGCCAAAACATCTGTCATATTGTCAGTTGCTGTTGGGATTGAAATTTCTTCTTCTGATGCTGACAAAGTTACATTTGCAACAATGTCTGCATTTGCATAATCTATTGTCAAAACATTTTCGTTTTGTGAAAGTGTTGCTTTGTGAGACATATATTCAACAACTGCAAGCACTCCTTCTGCCTCATACAACTTGATTGTGTTGAGCACTTCTTCAACCAATGCAACAATTGCACTGATTTCGACAGGAACGATTTGTTCACCGTCTGTCAATTTGCCAGAAAGTTGAGTTTCAAAAACTTCATCAATCTTTGCAAGATAAGATTCGCCTTCATTTACATCAGCTTCAACAACAATTTCGCCAATCTTAACAAAAATCTTGTTTCCGTTTGCGTAAATCGCAATATCTTCTCCAAGCATATCAAGTGAAATTTGGACTTTGATTTCTGATGCAAAATCAACCACATAATCAGCAATCACTTCTACCCCAGAAACTGTTGAAGAAATTTGTCCGGCAACTTGTTGTGTTGTCAAAACTTGATCTACAACATCAGCAACTGTCAAAAGATTTGAAAGGTTGTAATATTGACCAGCAATATCGAAACCATGATCAGCCACAACAAAAGTGATTGTCGCCAAATTGTTTTGATATTGCACATTGATTTGAGTCAATTGTTGTTCTGCAGCAACAAGTTGAACATTCAAACTGTTATCCCAACTCATAACAAAACTGTTTTCTGTTTGTTGAGTTGAAGATGGAAGATAATCATTGACGCTGTCTACATTTGCAAATGAAATTCCCAAAATGTTGAGGATTTCTTGCTTAATGTCAGTGCCTTCTTCAACACCAAACAATTTGTTTACATATTCTTTTACAAAAGTTGCAACATCTTTTGATGTTTGATGTTCGAAAATTTGATTAAGTTTTGTTTCCCATTTTTCAAAATCTTCTGCATCAAAAGAAAGTTTCAATTCTTCTGCATCAACATAAACAATTCCGTTTTGATAAGCAACAGAAACATCAATGCCTTCAACATTTGCCACAATCTTGATGCGTGGTTGAACAGAACTGTCGTAGAAGATTGCCGCATTGTAATTTTTGTCGCCAACTTTGATTGTTGCATCTGCTTCAACAAAATCGTTTGCAAACAAATTGCTTGCATAACCCGCATATTCAGTTGCAGCAGTCATATCAACAATGTCATCGCCTGTTGGAATTTGAATTTTGTCAGCAATAGATGCTTGATTCATTTCAACACTAGGAAGTTTAACTTTTACAACGCCTGCTTTGCCAAAATGAATATCTCTTACAATAGCAGAAGTAATGTTGTATTGGTCATCACATTCAATAATAGCTTCAATAATACTTCCAAAGTTGATTGTAAATTTGATTTGATCATCTGTTGGATCTTTTTCGTTGTTTACAATCACTTCTTCTTCAATCTTGAGTTGATTCATAAGCGCATTCATATCAAGATTTGCAAAATCAATGCCAAGATAGTCGCCAATCGAATCAACAAAACTTGTGTCAATGCCAACAACTTTTGTTACAAGTCCCAAAACTTTTGTCAAATCAAGAGTTCCTGCTGCAGCGTCAAACTCTGCCGACAAATCAAATCTGTAAGTTTCGTTTTCCAAAGTCAAATAGAGTTCTGGATCAACATAAACAACCCCAACATCAAAAGTGTAGCCGTTGTAAGTCAAATCCAAATCGCAAGACAATTTGCTGTTTGCAAGATTGAATGCTGCATCTCCACTGATTGAAAAATCAATCTCTTCGCCATCAAATGCAATCGTGACATCTTCTGCAACTACATTTTGAAGAGACATCAAGTTTGTCACAAATGCACCAAACTTGCCCTCATCTTCTGCACCAGCATCACCAGAAGGAAGTTCGAGCACTGGAGGTTTTACATCTCCAAAAAGTTGGACATAGCCAAAAAACATAAACAATGTTACAAAAATGTAAAGAGCAAATGTCTTAAACACTTTTGTCACAAAATTTCCTTGAGCAGGTTTTCTCATGCGCACACCTCCTCAATTGTTGGCATTGTTGCCAAATCAAAATTATAGACATCAGTAAATTTGTCAACAACAAGGTTCCACATGCTAGCTTCAAAAACTTTGTATTGCTCTACATAGTGGATAGTCTTAAAGTTGAAATCTGAGCCAACGACAACAGTCATTTCCAAAGAAACCCATTTAGGATCTCCTCGTCCACTTGAAAATGCGATTTCTTTTGAATAATAAAGTGCAGCCAAAACAAGAGAATTTCCTTCCATCTTTATTGTAAATGAATAATCCCCTTCTGCAGTCTTTGTAACATTAGACACTTGTGCTGTCGAACAAGTGACAGAAGAAATAATATATGGATTTGGAGTTGTTGCTACAGTGATAAATTCGTTGCGATAAGCCTCTTCATCATAATCAACCCAGCCAGAATCTCCAAAAGTCGCAGAAAACTGTCCTATTGTTTCTCTGTTTGTGATTGTTCCATTTTTGTTTACTTTTGCAATATTTGTGCTGTAATCATAAACTGTACGAGAACAAATAGTTGGAGCCAAACCACCACCAGGGCTGTATTTGTTTGTAACAAATTTTCCATCTCTTTTCAATTTGTCAGTTTGTTGTTCTTGATGAACCTTGACAACAGAGTTTACATCTACAGTTCCGGTTGTTTGTTTGTAAAAAGCTTCAGCACTGTTAAGTTTGTGTTCGGCAATTACATAAAGTTCGACAGCAGAAAAAGAAGAAACTGATGCCCCTCCATCAGCCCTTTTGCAAAGCTCTTGCACTTTTTCATTCTTTTCACGAAGATCAGCTTCTGATGCTGCAACAATTGGCGCTGGTTGAATACTGTCAATATAAATTCTGCCTACCAAATAGCCAGAAAACATTGCCACAAGCACAATTGCTATACACACTAAATTTTTTGCCTTAAACTTCAATTCAGACTCCCCTATACAAACCCAAAAAAGGGCAGAAACCCCTTTTATTTTTTACAAAATAAATTTTATCACAAAGCAAAAAAATTGTCAACGAGAATAGTTAAAAATTTTTAATTATTTTATGCGACAAATTTCGCAAGTTAGAACAACAAAAAAAAGAGCCAAAAAATCTCAGCCCTTTCTGTGCAAAATTGCAACAGTTTCCATGTTCGCTGTGCAAGGAAACATGTTGAAAACTGTCACTTCAACAATCTCATAATTGTCTCCCAAAACACCTAAATCCCTTGTCAGAGTTGCAAAATTGCATGATATATATATTATTTCTCTAATATCATTTTTCTTAATAGTGTCAAGCACATTTTTGTGGCAACCATCTCTGGTAGGATCAAGCACAATTGTGTCTATGCGATCCCTAAGCATAACCTGTGGCAACACATCTTCCACTTTTCCACAAATGTTTGTGATTTTGTAGTTTTCATTCCACTCTTTAACTTTTTCTGCCATCTTGTGTGCAGCAAGTTGATATTCAATTCCATAAACAAATTTTGCATTGTTTGAAATGAGATATGTCAAAAAACCTTGCCCAGAATAAGCATTGACTACACGCTTGTTTTGTGTAAGCTCTACAACATATTCATACAATCTGTCAGCAACATAATTGTTGACTTGATTAAATCCGGCAACATTGACTTGCAACTTGTGATCGTGATAATTATACTCCAATTTTCTATAAGCATTTATGCCCATAAGTTTTGTATCATTGCTTTCCAAATATTCGCCAAACGCAAAATAAACGGCATATTTTTGCAAAATATCTATGTTTTTGAAGTTTTTTTGCGATTGTGGATCTTCTTTTGCAAACAAAAACACGATTGCAATGTCATCTTCAACTCTCTTGACATAAACACTTTTAGCAAACCTAAATTTGTTGTTACGCAAAAATTCTCTTGCATCAGCAAGCGCCTCATTCATCTCTTCGTCTGCCAAAAGACATTGATCAATTTCAACAAACTCTCTGCTCTTTTGTCTGTAAAAACCAAGTTTGTCGTTTTGCACATCAAGCTTGATTTTGTTTCTATACCCCAACCTTTTGTCACTGTCAACAAAATCAACTTCGCCAACATAACCTGCTTTTTTGATTTCATCTTTCAAAATTTGAATTTTGAGTTGTTCTTCTGCATCTTCATCGCAATGCTGAAAACAACAACCACCACAGAAATCATAATACGGACATTCTGGTTCGACACGATATTCACTTGGTTTCAAAACTTGGCAAACTTCGCCAATCATAAAATTTGAACCCCTTCGCACAATTTCGATTTCAACTTGTTCGCCCGGCAAAGCTTTTGGCACAAAAACAACTTGACCGTCAATCTTGCCGACACCTGCCCCTTCATAACTTATATCAAAAATATCCACTATTTCTCTGCTCATAACAACGATATTATATCACACAAACAGCAAATCAAAAAATATTTCGCAACAAAAAAAGAGCAATTTTGCTCTTCTTTTATTTTCCACCTTTTCCGTCTTTTTCTTTTCGTTCGTTCAACTCTTCAATTTTCATTGTTTCTCTGATGATGTCATCATTTCTGCAAGTTTTTGCAGCTTCAGCAATCAAAGCAATGTTTGCATATACTTCTTGTGGATATTCAAGCAATTTGACATATTGTGATTGATCCTCTCTCAAGAGATAGTCATATCTGCCGTTTTTGAGTGAATGAACAACAAATCTGTCATATTCGCCCTTCATGCCATCTTGAAGCACACAAGCCGCTTCCAAAAGTTTTGAATCCACCGTTTTTGCAATTCTTTCTTCTGCACCTTCAGAAATCATCATGTCAGCAAAAATGCCAAAATCTCTGCTTTCTCTGATAGATTGCAAACCTTTTGCGCAATTGCCAGCACCAAATGCTTTTTCAAGTTTAAAAACAACACGGCCAAGATTTTGCACCCCACTAGACACAAATCTTCTCATAATTGCTCTGCCACCCTTGCCACTGTAAGAGTTGTATACATACCCTTTTCGTTCATACAATCTTCTTGCAAGCACATTGTTTTCTGCAACAGCCAAAGCAATATCTTCTTTGCCATTCTTTTTTGCATAGATTCGCACTGCATCAAGAAGCACACTGCCCCTTCCTTTGTTTTGTGCATGAGGTTCGACAAAGAGTTCTGACAAAAACACTCCACGATCTTCTACAATAATGCAAGCAAAACCACAAATGTTGTCATATTCGTCAAAAACACAAATCGCCTTTTTGTCGTCATAAGGGTCGATAATTGCGCCAATATGGTCACTGTGGATAAATGGACACTCTTCGATCACTCTTTCAAGGTCATACCTATACATTTGTGGGACAGATTCTACTGTCGAATAAAGTTTTATTTTGTGTTGAATTTTGTTTTCCATGACTATATTCTAACATATCACAATCTGTTTTTCAATACTCAACATGACATTTGTCGACTTTTTTTGATAATCGCCAATACCTATTCTCTTGACAACAACCCCATCTCGTTTTATAATATTGTCATCACCATGCAGGAGTGGTGGAATGGCAGACACGCAAGTTTCAGATGCTTGTGAGGGCAACCTCTTATGGGTTCAAATCCCATTTCCTGCACCAAACACCCTTGTGGTGTTTTTTTGTTTGACACTCCTGTTTTCAAAAACTATAATAAAAATATAAAAACAATCAAAAAATCGGAGGTTTTATGCAAATAAGCACCCCACTGGTTTTGTCACTTGGCGCAGTTTTCTTTTTTGTTGTGCCTTTTGCAATCCTGTTTATCAAAAACAAAAAAGCATTCAACTGGACTCTTTCAATCCTGTTTGTGCTGTATGTTGCACTTCTTTTGTGTGGCGTATGGTTTCAAACACACTGCACATGGAAAACAGTTTCAATCAAGCCAAACTTTTCGGGCAAATGGTGCGACAAACCTATAAATTGGAATTTTGCCCACCTTTCTCTTTTTGATCTCATCATCAATTTGATTATGTTTATCCCACTTGGCATCTTTATTTCATACAAATTTAAAAATAAATCTTTACTTTCAAAACTTATTCTCCTTTTGTGTTTAGGATTCTTTGCCGGAATGTTTGTCGAACTTTCACAATTCATTCTCCCTGTGCCAAGATCAGTGCAAATGTCAGACATATTCTTCAACATGGCAAGCACATTAATCGGCGGAATGATCGGATTGTTTTATCTTTGGATTTTCAAAAAAATGAAAAAAGGTTCTTAAGTTGCAAAAAGACAACAAAAAAAAACAGGTCAAAACGACCTGTTTTATTTTCTTGTTATTTTGTGTAATCATTAGCTGTTGTTGCGAGAATTGCAGAAGCATCTGCTTGAGTAACAACATTGCCTTCGTGAATTGTGTAACCATTGCCCTTTCTGTCAACTCTTGTGCCAGGTGCTTGGTAAGAAGCAAATACGCTTGTTGCAATCATATCTTCTGGAGAAACTGCGTTGCTTGTTTTTTCAACAGTGTCACCAACTTGTTCAACGATAACAACTTCGTTGTTTGCGTTTACACAAACGAAAATCTTAACTGTTTCCATCTTTCCGTCAACCATTTTTGCTGCAACATACATTGAGTGTGCATCAAGACCTTTTGATGCAAGATTTTTAAACTCTCTTGCAATACCTTTTGCACAACCTTTGCCGTTGTTTGCTGAAGCCAAACGGCTTTCTGCTTCTGAATATGTTGAAACATCTGCTGTTTCGATTGCTGACTTCAAATCATCTTGTGTTGCAATTTCAACTGTATCATCAATGTCGATCTTGTAAAGTTTTGAATATTGTCCTTGAGCAATTGCTTCAAGTGCATACAAAACTTTGTCGCCAGATTCAATGTTTGCAAAAACCATTTCCACTTGACCACTTGTTCCGATTGCAGATCTTACTGCTTGAAGAATTGTTGGGTCGTTTGCATTGATAACGATTGGTTCGCCAACGCCGTTGATGTATGTTTTGTTTACTGAAATATTGTTGTCTGCAACATCTTTAAATGATTGTTCGTAAGAAGCAATCCAACTTGCTGCTTGTTCTGCTGTATATCCAGCGTCTATCAATTGAGCAATTGCAGCGTTTACATCTACAAGTTCTGTAGGCACGCCAGCTTTAAGGCTTGGATAAACAAAGTTGTAAACAACTGCATCATTTACACTGCCTCTTGCTGCGATTGAAACTCCTTGGTCAACCAAATATTGTGCAACGATTGCTCCAGCTCTTGAAGCTGCCCCAGAAATAACTTCGTCGTAATAATAACCAGCGTATGTTTCTTTGTCTGCGTCATTGAGTTTGTCATATCCAATTGTAAAGTCTTGAAGTTTTGTTGTAAGCACAGTTTCAATGTCTGCAGCTGTGATTGTGTGATTTGTTGCTGATGCTGCTTGAACATTAAACAAGTTTGTCTTGCCGCTAAGCATTTGGTCAACTTGTGCTTGTCCAAACGCATATGCTGCCGCCTCCTGTCCTTTGTAATTTTGCATAACCACCACATATGCAGCTTTTTCTGCTGCAACTTTTTCGTTGTGAGCTTTGATTGGGAAGAAGATTGCTGAGAAAGCACCTGCCAAGAATGTAAGAGCCAATGTGAAAACAATAGCAACTTTTACAATTCCAGCAGTTTTGTGTGTTGAATTTTTCAACATAACAGCAGCTTCTGATCTTGTTTTGATTTTTCCTGTGCCATATTTTGCATCAACAAATGCTTTAAGGCTGTCAGGTTGGCTGTGATTTTGATCAATAAGATCAATTGGTTTTGAAGCAACTTCGTATGTTGTTGTACCCTTTTTTGTCACAGCTTGATAAACATAAGCTTTGATTGCACCGGTTTTGTCAATAACTGCATGGTTTACAACAATTCCTCCTGCAGAGAGAATTTTTGCCGCATCAGACAAATCCAATCTTTCAACTTCTGCTTTTGGCTTTCTGATCAAATATACTGACTTTTCACCAACCTTTGTTGGGTGTTTTCCTACAACAATACAAGCAAGTCCATGATCTTTGCTTCCTTTTGCAGGTGGAGTTTGAATTTCAAAGATTGCTGGTTTTGTTGCATCTTTGTTTGCATCATAAATTGCTTTTGCTGCCGCAAAATCAACCTTGTCAAAAGCACCCTTAAGAGCATCTCTTTCTGGATCATCTTTTGTTGTAAGGCCTACAAATGCACCAGAAGAAGAGTATGATTTTGCAATGCAAAGTTTTCCAGCTTCAATTTTTGCCCCACAAACAAATTTGGCTGTTGTAGTGCCAGTTCTTCCAGAAAGATAATACGCCACCTTTGTGCCAGCAGC
The DNA here is from genome assembly GCA_017452445.1 of Clostridia bacterium. Taxonomy (GTDB): domain Bacteria; phylum Bacillota; class Clostridia; order Christensenellales; family UBA1242; genus Caccovivens. The sequence continues at coordinate 33,718 of JAFTMH010000003.1, read as the reverse complement.
GTCAACAAAAACTACCTTGCCACCTTTAAAATCAAAAGTTCCAAGTCCAGTTGAAGCATCATAAGCACCTGCGTCTGCACACAAGTGTTGAAAGTCAACAATGCTAATTTCATTTGAGTTCAATTCAATTGCTCCGATTTTCATCTAAAACACCTCCGTTTGATGACAATATTATACCTTAAACCCCCTAAACTGTCAATACCCCCAAGTTAAAAAAATACAAAAAATGGCGATTTTTGTGCATAAAAAAAAGAAATGTCGACATCAAAATCGACATTTTTAGTTTCAAAGTTGTCAAAAGTTAGTTTTCAATAGTTTCTTCATCTAAATAAGTGGTCATATAATCGGCCAAATGGAACAAAAATGCGATTTTATGCTTCAAAAACACATTTTTCAAAATCATAGCATTGTTTTTTGCCCTGTCATCGAAAGCACCCATATGCCAATTGATTGCCATTGCTTCTTCTCTTGAAAGTTTCATAAAGCCAGAAAGCATATAAACCGACTTTTCTCCATGACCGTATGGCAAACTGTCTTCAACTTTGTAATATGGTCTTTGAACCCATTGACCGTCAACCTTAACATTTCTCATCTCAGTTGTGTAATAGTTTGTTTTGCAAATATCGTGCAAAAGTGCAATAATTGCCACGCTTTCTGCCGAAATTGTCTCTTGCCAATTGTCGCCAAATTCGCTTTGCACCAAACTCAAAAATCTTTTGTAAGCACAAATGCTGTGAAAACAAAGCCCACCCTCAAAGTTTGAGTGAAATCTTGATGATGCTGGCGCTGTAAAAAAATCAGTTTTTTCAAGATAATTGAGCAATTCTTCACTGCCATCTCTTTCTATATTGTCATAAAAAATTTCCAAAAACTCTTGTTTTATTTCTTCTGCGTTCATAGTCGTTCCCCTTTATATAATTATATTAACAATAAAGAATTCCAAAAATCAAATAATATAATGCGTTTTCAATCTGCATTTGTCCATTTTTGATATAAAAATCCACATCATTGAGCATTTCATAAATGTTTTTAAGTTGCAATTTCGAAAAGTTTTTAGAAAGTTCTCTTGCTTTTACAACTGCAAATTCTTTAACCCCTAAAATTTCACTTAATTCTTTGTCTGGCATATCCGAAACGGCCACAAAAAACAATCTTCTAAAGTGGTTGAGCACAAGTGCAAAAGTTTTTGTATCTTTTTCCATTAAATTCAACAAAGAAACGGCTTTTTCTGCGTTTTTTCTAGACAAAGCATCTGTAAGTTCGTATACTGCAAATTCTGTTTCTTTACACACAAACTCTTCAATAGTTTTTGTTGTGATCACTTCGTCAACACAGGCTGAAAGTTTTGCCACTTCATTTTTGATCAAAGAGTAATAGTTGCAACACGATTCAATCAATTGTTGCACAGCATCTTCTCTGATTGTTTTGTCATGTTCTGCAAGTTCGCTTTCGATAAGAAGTTTCAAACTCTTGTCATCAAGTCGTTTTGCCGAAACCTTTTCACTGATAATAAAGTCAAATTTGTTGAAAAAATCAAAAATAACTAAACAAGTGCTTTCAACTGGACTTTTAAGATACGCTTTAAGCTTTTCCTTAAATTTGGCATCAAGTTTTGTTACATTTTTCAACAAAACAACCTTTTTGTCACTGCCCATAGGCAAAGTTTCGCAACTGTCAATCACAGCATCTCCGTTAAACGAATCTTCGTCAAAAACAAGAAAGTTGAATTCTTCAAGTTCGAGTTTGCACGCTTGCTTGATCATTTGCAATGCTTTGTCATACAACAAAACATCTTCACCTTGAATCAAATAACAAGCATCAACCTTTTTTTGCAGTTTTGCTTTTAATGTTTTCAATCCAAACACCTCCTAGTGATTTTTTCATTTGAAATCTTGCAACAAACATTTCCATGTTCTGCAAAACTAAAATCTACATTTTCTTCATTGTAAAATCCAAATATATTGCATTTTTTGTCAAAATATTGTGAAATTTGCTGATTTTTGCCTATTATCACAACATCATAATCTTCTTGTGCAACAGCCTGTGCGATTTCACTTTTTACCCCTTTGTCTTTTGCAAACACAAACATTTTCGTTTGATCAAATTGCAGTTTCAATCCAACAAGTTCTTGCCCTATTTCAACATACTCAAAAACAAAGTTGCCAACTCTCGAAATTTGATTTTTCTGCACCAGCACTTCTTCATCAAATCCTTGTGTTTTATCGCACCTGACAACATTTTCAACTCCAAACGATTGCCACTGTTGGTCGTAAAACAAATCATCATTTTGCACAAGAAACATTGTCGAAACTTTCTCAACACCTACCGAATAAGCAAACCGATTGACAAAAGTTTCTCCTGCCATATCTATTATAACACTTTCTTTTGCTTTGTTGGTAATCAAAACAACAGAATTTCCATATTGATATGCACAGGCTATGCTAGATTTTGCCGAAATCCAATTGTCTCCAAAGCCCATCAAAACAAAAGCTGGCACAAAGACAACAGTGCAACACAAAATTTTGGTTTTTCTGCTTGTCATAAAAAATTTGCCAACCAAAAACAATCCCAACATAAACAATGCTGAGGCAAAAATGCTTAATGGTTTAAGATTAAACTTCAAACTTGTTTGTGCAAAGAAGTTTGAAATCATTTCTATAAAATCAAATGAAAAATTGCAAATTTTCAGCAAAAACCCCATAAATGGCAACACAGCCACAACAAATGCAAAAACAAAAAGCAGTGGATAAACAACTGAAAAGAGAGGCACAACAATCAAATTTGCAAAAACTGAAAGCAAATTTAGCGTAGAAAAAATCTTTGCAGAAAATGGCAAAATGCCAACTGTGGCCGAAATAGAAACAGCCATCGAAACTGCAATTGCTTTTGGAAAAACTTTTCTAAAAATGTTGCCCAAAACAGGTGCGAGCACAAAAATTGAAACAACACAAAAAATGCTCATTTGAAAACCAACATCAAGTGCTGTCAGTGGCGAACAAAGCAAAATCAAGCTGCCTGCAAAGCCAACAGATGTCAAGTTGTCATAACACTTGCCCGTAAGTGTGCTTGCAAGAAGCACCAACCCCATTATACCTGCTCTAATGACAGATGGCGAAAATCCACAAAACCATGCATACAACAACAAAAATGTCAAACATATCAAAAAGTTGAGCCAACCTTTTGTTTTAAGTTTTTTCAAAACAAAACCAAGCAGTGCAATCAAAAAACTCACATGCAAACCAGACACAGTCAACAGGTGGATTATTCCAGCGTTTTTATAAGCACTTATCACATCGCTTGAAACATTGCTTTTGTCGCCAAACAAAACTGCATAAGCCACTGCGCCGTTTTCTTCGCCCATATTTTCAAACAATACTTCTTTGACTTTCAATCTGACTTTTTCATCAACAGTCAACTTGCTGCCAACGATTGTCACATCATCAAACTTAACCTTTGCAACATAAAGCACCTTTTTACGGTGAAACGAATTGTTGAAATTTTCAAGTTCGAAAAGTCGTGCCGACTCAATATAACTTTCAAAACAAATCAAATCGCCTGCTTCAAGTTGGTTTTCATATGTATTTGAAATTGTAAGTTGCAGATTGCTTTCTTTCTTGCCATTGATGGTCACATCTTTCAAAATCACAACTTGGTTGTATTCGCCAATTTCTATATCATCAGAAACTCTTGCCGAAACCTGACAAATCTGATCATATTGATTTGGTTTGAATGTCGCTTGACCAACAAAATACCAGCCAAGCCCAAACACAAAAACTGACAAAACGATTACCAAAATTTTATATCTTTTGAAAAATATGCAATAAGTCACAAATGCTAAAATTGCGACTAAATCAAGGATAATATACTTAAAATTTCCACAAAAAACATACCTTGATGTGCACAATGCCAACATCAAAGCCAAAAATCCATAAAAGACTGGTCGAGCATTAAAAATTTTGTGTCGTTTTTTGTCCATAAATTCAATCTAAGAATATCACAAACAACCCCGTTTTGCAAGAAAAAAAGTAGCAACTGCTACTTTTCTTGTCTCAAGTTTTTTGAAAATTCGTATTGACTTTTTACCATTTCTGTCAAATCTTTTGTTGGAGTAACCTGCAAACCTTTTATCATCTTTTTGTTGTTTGCCACAAAAACAGAAACATCTCCATCTCTTCTTGGACCAAACTCGACGGTAAGTGGTGTGCCTATGACATCTTCAATTGTTTTGACAAGGTCCAAAACTGAATAACCTTCGCCACCTCTGCCAATGTTGAAAACTTCCATTCCGTTTTTATCCAACACGCAAGCCGCAACAAAAGATGCAGCAATGTCCTCAACATGCACATAATCTCTTATTGCAGTGCCATCTTTTGTCGCATGTGTATTTCCATTGATTGTGATAGATTTTCCGTCAAGCACACAGTCCACCAAATAAGGCACAACTGCTTTCATGCCAGACAAATTTTCATCACCAAGCATAAATGGTCCAGCGCCAACAGGGTTTGCCAATCTCAAAATTCCAGCCCCCGCACCCTTTGTGTGATTTGTCCAGCTTTTGATCATTTTTTCGCCTTCAACTTTTGTTTCGGCATAATACGAAATTGGCTGAAATGGTGCAGATTCGTCAACCGGCACAGTTTTTGCATTTCCATAAACTGTGATTGAAGAAGAAAACACCAAATTTCCAACTCCATAATTTGAAATCAAACTCAACAATTTGTCTGTAGCCAAAATGTTGTTTTTGTAATATGCATCTCTTTTTGTTTCGCTTTCACTTACATATTTTTTGCCTGCAAGATGAACAACTGTTTTAATGTGAAATTTTTCAAAAATCTTTTTCATTTCATAATCATCAAGAAGGTCAACTGCTTTGACAACAACTCTGCCCTTATGCAATTTGCAAACTGTATCGATATGAGATCTCACACAGTTTGAAAAGTTGTCAACAACAATCACATTTTCGCCGGCTCTTGCAAGCAAGTTTACGACATTTGTCCCAATATAGCCAGCCCCACCGGTAACCAAAATCCATTCTTTCATCACTCACTCCAAATGCCATAAATTTCTTTTGCTTTGGAAACTGAAATTGGAGCAACTTGATTTGAAACATTCTTGTCCACTCTGATCACTTTTGCTTTTGTTGGAGTGTCAAGCGCGCCATAAGGCACACTTACAAAATCTCCTTCTTTCAAAAGTGGAATATTTGTCACATACCAACACACTTTTCCATCAGCCAAAACTTCAACTTTGGCAAAATCCATTTTTTTGTTGTCTGCAACAATTCCTCCAGCGCACGAATGTATCATTTTCTCTCCAAACTATTCTTTTCCGTTTCCTTTTTTGCCGTCAACTTCTTCATAAAGTTGTTGCAAAGTTTTGTGTGGCATGTTTTGTTTTTCTTCTTTGCCAAGCACAATGTTTTGAATGTTGTCACAAAGGTCATAGAAGTTTACAGAAGCAACATGCTCAGCAACTCTTTTGGAGCCTCTTTCTGCATGCAATTGCAAATCTGTGCCATGGCTGTAATAATACAGACCATGGGTGAGAGCATTTCTCAACACCCTCGCATCTACCCCCTGAATGTTTTCCATAAGTTCTGGGTGACCTTGTGTGATATCAATGTTTGTAAGTTCGTTGAAAATCAATGCCGAACCCACTGCATAATCAACCAATCGTGGATCTGCAAAAAATGACAAGATCCTTATTTTATATTCTTTTGGCACATCTTCCATGTGATAAATGTCACTTTCATATTGTGCACACGAAACACCAAGATCGTTGTAAACCGTGCCAATCATACGCACCAACATATCTGACATGTCAAGGTTGTTTTGAATGTTGTTTCTGTGTGGTGCATTCAATGCAAAAGCATCAAGCGCACATCTAGGGATTCTTCCCATAGAAGATTGCAAAAATTGACCTTGACACAAATAGTTTTTGATTGCATCAATTTGGTAAGGGTCAAGGTTTCCTGGTTCGTTTTTAATCTCAAAATAAGAGTCAAGTTTTGAAAAATCAAGTCTTCCAAAACACATTGCCAATTCAATGCCTCTTTCGTCAATTTCATATTCGTTGACTACATCTGGCAAATTGTTGATCCCCAAATATCTTTCACACACCAAACCATAAATATCTTCTGTTGAAATCTTGAGATCCAAAGTTTTTTTGCTTCCATCTCTGCAAGCAAATTCGGCTTTGAACCCACAATAAACAACTCCGTTTTCCCAACCATAAGAAGTTTTTCTGTCTGGCGAAGCCAAGTCATCATGTGCTAAACAATCCCTAAGCACTTTGAAAAATTGATATTCTTCAATGTTTGCATCTTCGGCACCCAAAATTCTTTTTTTCATATCAAGATATTCTTGTGTGTATGTATAGTTTGATCTTGCGTTTTTTACATAATCTTTCGACAAGACCAAATTTTGTTTCATAAGCAACATCCAAGCATAGCCGATTGCCATTTTTACTCTTCTGTCATCTTCCATGCCAATGCAAACTGTTTTGACACATTCGCCAAACGGTTTGCTTTTGTCAACACACCAAAGTGTCATCGCACTTCTGATCATGTTGAGCGCATAAACCATTTCTTCCATTTCAAATTGCATTGCAATATCCTCCTTTGAAAGTGAAGTTTTTATACGATAACCAATGTTTTTCTTTCTTCTGCAAGTTCTTTTGCAGTGTCATTGTTGAATGCTGAATGTTCTGGCGAAATGTTTGCTGCCTTGCATTCCTTTTCAACCAGCCCCAAAATTTCTTCTCTGCCAAAAAATTCTTCATATACTTGCAATTTTCTGTCAGCAAACGAAATTTTTGATCCCTTTGCTTCCAAATAAAGTTGTCCGCTTTGTCTAAATCTTGTGCTTGCAATGATGATAAGCGCTTTGCCAGTCCTTGACATCATCTCAAAGTCACAATCCAATCTGTCCAAAAACTTTTCATAAATTTCAATTTTGTCTGGATCTTCTTCCATATCCAATTTTTCTTTAACCCCTTCAAGCAACGCTCTGTGCACTGCTGAGTGAAGCATTTTTTCTTCTGGCGTTGGCATAAGTGAAGAACTTTGATATGCAAAATGTTTTGCTGCATACGCTCTCACCTGTGTCTTGTTTTGGAAAGCTTTTCCAGAAATTGCTGCAAGTTCTACAATCCAATCCACTTTGTCAAGTTGAAGATTTAGTGAAATATTGTTTGTCAAGCGAATGTCTCCGTTTTTAACCGAACCACCCATAATGATTGCATTTTTGATTCTGTTTGTCACGATAGCAACAGCATCTCTCATAAACAATTCATAATCAGGGAGTTTTTTGAGTTGTGGATAACACTTCAAAAGATGTTTCTTAATCAAAAATTCGCAAGTTTGATCAAATGTCATAGGCGAACCAACAATTGTAAACGCTTCTCTCAATTTTCTTTCTGGAAATGCTCTTTTCAAAGTTCTAAACATTGTTGAAGAAACATTTGAAACCGCACTTCTTCTTACGCTTGTATAACTTTCGCCTTCTTTTGAAGGAGATTCGCCAAAGCCAATATATCCATAAAGGCTGCCCAAGTGCGAACCAATCTTTTCTGTGCCTTCCAACAAATATGGTTTTTCCATTTTGATTTCTTCAATCACTGCGACATATTCTGCCATGTGTTCAAACGAACTGTAAAACAAGAATGGATCGTTTCTTTTGTCACTAAGCGAAAACTTGAAATAGAATGGCAAATTTCTTGCTTTGCACTTTTTGTAAGCCTCTGTTGCAAATTGTGGAATGTTTTTTGCTTGCAAGTTGAGATAAAGTCTTACATCTTCGGCATCTCTTTTTTGACCATTTGTTCTCCAACCATAAACATGCATAAAACTTTCCAAATCGCCTTCTGCAGAAATGATTGTTTCATCTGATTGAAGTGAAGCTGGTCTGTAAGAAGTGCCCAACAAATCTTTGTATTGATAAAGAAAATCATAGTATGGGTGTGCCGAACCGAACAATTCAGTTGGTGCAAATCTAGGATCTTTCAATGCTTCAATTGACAACTTCATTTCTTCTGGCACAGCGCCTCTTCTTGACAACAAAAAGTTTTTCCAATCAAAATAAACCATTTCGCAAAACTCTTCAAGTCCAGCAACATCTTCCACTTGAGTATCATGAGTGTTTGTGTAATAAAAGTCTTGTTGTTGTGCAGAAATCAAAATATCATAAAAATCTGGACTTTTTACACTTTTAAGAAGTTGCATTGTTTCTTGTGGAATATTTTTCATAAAAACACCTCCAAACCATAAATTTTATAATAAATTATAAACACTTAATATTAGTTTAACACAAACGCGCAAATTTTGCAATACCCCTAATCAAACATATTTGCAACAAAAAAACTGCAAAATTTCGCAGTTTTTGTCTTATTTTTCAATCCCAAGCAACGGCAAAATTTGTCTAAGGTCATCAACTTCAAACAAAGTTTCGTGCCACTTATTTTTGTCATCTTCATCAGCATTTTCCGGGTTGATGCAAATTGTGTGACAACCAGCCAAGTGCGCCCACTTGTCATTTGCTCCATTTCCAACAAAATACAAATCGTCCACCTTGCACCCTGTGCTTTCTTTGTATTCCAAAATAAATTTCGCTTTGCCTTCAAAGTCATAACTTGTGCCTTTGATAAATGTCAGTTTATTTTCGTCGTCAAAAAACATATCGTTTGCTCTGATTGCAGAAAAATATTTAACATTTTCACCAAGCACTTTTTCAATAACATCAGTAATGTTTCCACTGACAACAAAAAGATCAAATCCATTTTGTTTGAGAGTTTCAAAAGTTTCTTTCGCACCTGCCAACAACTCCACTTTTGAAGCAATTTGATTTAGCACATCAATCGTCATGCCTTTATTTTTAAATGCCTCACAAGTGAGATCGCACCATTGTTGATGCGTTATTCTATTGGCCAAAAAGTCATTAAAAAGTTGTCTATAATACGACCCTTCGCTTATGTCATAATCAAACATTTGCCAAATTGATTTCCACACATTTGCTCTTCTGTGTGTCAAAGTTCCGTCAAAATCAAAAAATACAGCTTTCATATCTTTCTCCATTTATTCAATCGAAATCCCATTGTCATCATCAACTTCTATATCTTCTTGCAAATCTGCAACTGACGCCTTTTCCATTGCCTTTCTTTTTGCCTGCATCTTTTCGTAAAACAACATCAAAATTGAAGTTGCAGAATAAAGCACAACAAACACAACAAATCCAACCTGCAATACGGTTGTGTTTTTTAGACTTCCAAACAAAATGACAAGACCAAACGCCACAATCTTGACTATTTGAAAGATTGTTTCAACAACACATTGATGCTCGGCAATGTCTTGATAATATCCTGCTTCTTTAAGATTTTTGTTTCGATAAATATCCAAAATTGTTGCATTGACAACATCTGCAATTGTGATGAGGGCATAATAGGCCACAAGCGTTGCTTTTGTTGGCAAAGACATAAACAGTGTCGCTCCCACAAGTGGCAGTGTTGTGCCCAAAACAAACATCCACGCACGCTTTCCAGGTTTTGTAAACCTTGTCACCAAAATCAAAACAACAACTGCAACAAGCGAGCAAATTGAAGTGATTGCACCAAGTGAAAAACTCGACCCAAAATGAATCATAATATTGATGTTGAGCATCATTGACAAAATCGAAGTGAGTCCATAGAAGAAACAAATCACATACACAAAAGTCATACGCTTTTTGAATGGTGGATCTTCTTTAAGTTTTTTGAGATATTGAATTGGATTGAAATTGCTGTCGGCAGGTCTTTTTGCTTTTATCAAAAATGTAAGACCAAACAAAAGCACGCTCAACCCCAAAACAAAAAATGCAACCAATTTAAAATCTGCAACTTTGATCATTGCACCAATCACAATCGGAAAAACAACATTGACAACCCTTGAAAGCACCGAAAGCACTATCGCCATTTTTGCCATATGTTTTCTGCTGACCATTTCTTGTTTCAAAACATTGTAACTTGAATAGTATGCACCAAATCCAAGTCCGTTGAGCGCACCAGCAAGCACAATCAACTCGGCCAAATTTTCGCCATAAAAAATTGTTATGACAACCAGCGCTGTTGAAAAGATGTTTGCAATTCGATAACACCAAATTCTGTTTGACTTGTCCACCCAGATTGAGAAGAGCGAATATGACAACATCATTGCAGCATAAGTCATAAGTTGATAAAGTCCAACATTGACTGCATATGTAAAAATGTCCGGCGTATAGATATGCGCAACCAAAAAGGTTGACAAAAACAACTTGACAATCGAATGGATCGAGTGGCAAGTGCTTAGACATATTGTCGAGCGAGTGTCCTTTTTGCTTGTGTTGATGTCATAAGTGTAAGTCATAAAATCTCCGTGTTTTCAGTATATCAAACAATCTGCATAAACTGCAAACAATCTGCTTTGCATAAAACAAAAAAACACGAAAAAATCCGTGTTTTTGTTTAAATTTTGCAAGTTTTATTTTGCAATCTTTCTGCATTATTTGTTGCGTCTGTCAATTCTTCCAGCCCACTTGCTGACAACAACTTTTTCCATTTTTTCTTTTTGCTTTTCTTGCGTGTCCTTTTTCTCATAAATCATAAGCAAAACAGATGTCATGCTGTAAAGTGCAACAAACACAACAAATCCAATGTCGAGCAAAAGTTTGCTTTTGCTTGCGCCCATGCCGATCAAAAGACCAAACGAAATGCATCTTATCACACCAAAGATTGATTCAACAATGCATTGATGCTCAGCAATGCCTTGATAAAGCCCTGCTTCTTTAAGATTTTTGTTTCGATAGATATCCAAAATTGTTGCATTGATTGAGTCGCCAACTGCGATGCACACATTGTATGCAATCAATGTATACATGTTTGGCAATGTAATAAACAACACAACGCCCAAAATTGGCAAAAGCGCCGAAACAACAAACAACCAAATTCTCTTGCCGCATTTAGTAAATCTTCCAACCAACAAAAGAAGCACAATAGAAAGCCCCGAGCACACACTTGTCACAATGCCAAGACTGAATGTTGAGCCAAGTCCTTCCATGCTCATAATGTTCATTGTCAAGAGCATTGAAAGCACCGAAGTAAATCCATAAAAACAGCAAATTATGTAAATAAATTTTATCTTTTTTGCAACTTTTGGCCTTGCTTTCAAATCGCTGATATATTCTTTGATGCTAAACCCACTTTCTGCCGGTCTTTTTGCTTTGACAAAGAAAGTCACCCCAAACAAAATCGCAGACAAAACCAAAACATAAATTGCAACTTGTGAAATGCTAGAAACTGAAAGCAATGCACCAAGCACCAATGGAAAAACAACGCTTACAATTTTTCCAATGACCGAAATGATGACAGCATAATTGTCCATAGAATTTCTGCTGACCATTTCTTGTTTCAAAACATTGTAACTTGCGTAATATGCACCATGTGTCAAACCATTAAGAGCCCCTGCAAGCACAACAAGTTGAGCAAGTTTGTCGCCCCAAAAAACAGTGATCACAACAAGTGCTGTTGAAAACAAGTTTGCAACTCTGTAGCACCAAATTCTGTTTGACCTGTCAACCCAAAGTGAAAACAAGAAATAAGAAATTGTCATGACTGCATAAGTCACAATTTGATATAGGCCAACTTTGATTGCATAATCATAAATGTTGTCAGTAAGCGAATGAATGTGCGCAACCAAAAAAGTTGACAAAAACAAGTTGATAATTGAATAAATCACATGACAAGCACTCAAACTGATTGTAGAACCATTGTCCTTTTTGCTTGTCTTAATATCATAAGTATATCCAGACATTTTCCTTTCTCCACTCACAAGAGTATATCAAATAAAACTTGCAAAACCAAACAAAAACAAAAAGAAAAAGGCATTTTTTGCACCTTTTTCTCTTTTAATCTTTCAAAATTGTTTTTATATCACAAATTGCTTTGTCTTGATTGAATCTTCCGTTGCCAACAGGATAAAAAACTGCATATCCTTCAACGACATTTCCATTCAAATCCAAATCAAATTTTTTACATCTTGCACACGAAACCGAAACTTTTTCTTCAAGCACAATCGAAGCAACTTGATTTCCAAACAACAAAACTTTTTTAGGGGAAACTAAAGCAAGTTCGTCCTTCAACAAATCTCTGTATTGCAAAAAAATTTCGTCAGGCAGTGGCCTTGCATCATCTTGCGAACACTTTGCAAGGTTTGTGATCCAAACCCCTCTGCTGGCAACTTCTGCATAAACTTTTTCGCAAAACTCTTCTGTCCAATCTGTTGGTCTTTTTGATTTTATTTGCTTGTTGAGATTTTCATCAAACAAATCACACTTTGTCAAAAAATCCCAAATCTGTTTTGTGCCAAGCCATTGTGCTTTAAGCCCTTTCCAATTTTTGTCCGTGGCAATGTTTCGCTTTGTTGGATTCATAAACACGAGTGCAACTTTTGCATTTTGTCTGCACCCAGCACCATACACAGAATTTAATTGTTTTGATCCATATTTGTCCTGCAACTTGTCATATTGTTTGTTTATCTTTTCCATAATTTGATTATATCATACTTTAACTTTCTCTCAAATCAATTAAATTGTTTTTCTTCTGCACTTTTTGTTTTTGATAATCATTTTTGTGTGTTATAATTCAATCAACGGAGGACTGTTTCAGTGGATCACAATCTTTATAAAGAACTTTACATAAAAAGAAGAAGACTTAAACTGCAAAATCGCACACCTGACGGCAAACTGCCATATATCTGCTCAGACACGGCACTTGAAGACATGGCAAAATATGCACCAAAGAAAAAAGAAGACCTTCTCAAGATTTCTGGACTTGGCCAAGTTTTTGTGGACAAGTATGGTGACGAATTTATGCAAGTTTTAAATGCTTATCACAAATCAAAGCAAAACTTTGAAAATTTGGACAGTGAAGTCAGACAAACATTGCAATTTTTGGAACAACGCCTTGTAAACATCAGCAGAAAAAACCGTTTGCTTTACCTTGGCAAATTGTCAAACAAACATTCTTTTGATTTGTTTGATGACAAAGAGTTCAACGAGAATTTGTTAAATTTGATTTACGGCAAAAAGAAAGATCTTGTTTTGTGCAGTTTGTCAGCAAAAAACCAAAAACTTGACACAGACAGAAACAAATACAACAAGCTTTCACCTTTGCATAGAGAAGTTGTCAAAGATTTCAGAGAACATGGCGATTATGGTTTGTATATCGGCTATCCTTTTGTGATCGGAAAATCAACAACTGAAGATTTTTTGGTAAGAGCGCCTTTATGCCTTTTCCCTGCAGTGATCCAACGCACCCCAAAAGAAATCAAACTTTCAATTGACAAAACCAAAGATGTCCTTTTCAACAACAATCTTGTTTTGCTTCAAAACAAACTCAACAATCAAAATGTAGATTTGCCAAACAATGTTGTAGAACAACTTTCTGACGACATTTCGTTGCAAGCAATCGAATTTTTTAAGCAAAACTCAATCACTATTGACAATGCAAAGTCGCCCAACCTTGTCAAATTTGAAGAATACACTCTCGAAACATTTCCAAAATTTGAAAGTGGCGAATTTAAACTTGTCCCAAATGCTGTGCTTGGCAAATTTTCGATGTATGACACATCAATCCAAAGGGATTATCGCAAACTTATTGAAAGCGAAAAAATCCCAACTCTTGTTGACAACTTGCTCAGCCAACAACATGGCACCGATTTTTATTTAGATGCTGAAGACACTCCAACTTTTGATCACTCTTTGGCAGAATTTGCAGAAGAGCAAATAAATTACATCAACTCTCTCAACGCATCACAAGAAAATGCCGTCGTTCAACTCGAACAAAATGATTCGCTTGTCATTCAAGGCCCACCAGGCACAGGAAAATCCCAAACAATCACAAGCATAATTGCAGATGCTTGTTTGAAAGAAAAAACCGTGCTTATGGTTTCACAAAAGAAAGCCGCACTTGATGTCATTTATTCCAGACTTGGAAACCTTTCAAAATTTGCTCTTTTTGTAGACAACGCAAAAAACAAAGAGTCATTTTTCACTCAGCTTCAAAACATGACTTTGCTTGAAGATGCCATTCGTTTTGACAGTCGCAAACTTGATGGCACAAATCGTATGATTGATGCTGACATCAACCGATTTAAAAGACTTGACACTTCGTTTTATCAAGAAAACGAAACTGGCACTTCTATGTGCAACATCTATCAACAAAACCTTGCCTGCAGACAAACAGTTGACGAATTTTTGTTTGCTCAAAACATAAATTCAAAATTGCTTAAACTCAAATATGATCAACTTTCTGCACTCAAGAAAACACTTCAAGATGACACACTTACTCAAACATGCCTTGCTTTCTGCAAACTTGCAGAAGAATATCCATGGTTTGAACAAATAGATCAAAACCTGGACACAATGCAAATCATTGCAATCAAAAGCCAACTCAAAACCTTGCAAGATCAACAAACAAAACTTGACAGCAAAGGCGGATTTGCAAAGTTGTTTTCGGGTGGAAAAATCAAAAAACAATTGCAAAAAATTGCATCTACTTTGATTAAAAACGAAAAACTTTGCAAAGAAATCAGCAAAAATGCCGATATTTTGTCAAACGGTTTGCAAAAATTGGACGATTATTACAAAAGCAAAAATATTTATCAAACATTGTCAGAAAACGAAAAATTGTTTGTTGTTGCAATTTTCAACATAAACAAAACCTTGAAAATTGACGCTCAAAGCGTGCTTCAACAAATTTTTGATTTTATCGTTTTTGCACAAATTAAAGATTTTGAAAGAAAACATTCAGCAACACTTCTTGAGGTAGACAAATTTGACAAAACTCTTTCAAAAATCAACTCAAACTTTGATGCAAAAATGGGAGAAGTCAAAGAAAAAACCGCTTGCAAACTTATGGCGTATTTTGCCGAATATATTTCGTCTTCAAAACGATACAATGAGTTTAAGCGCAATATTGACAGCAAACGCAAACCAAGCATCAACAAATTTGTTGCAAAATTTAATTTCGAGCTTTCAAAAGGCATAAGAATTTGGCTTATGACCCCTGAAACTGTTTCGGAAATATTCCCATTGTTTAGTGATATGTTTGATTTGTTGATTTTTGATGAAGCATCTCAAATTTATGTAGAAAAAGCAATCCCAAGCATTGCAAGATGCAAAAAAGTTGTGGTTGCTGGCGATCATAAACAACTCAGACCATCAAACTTGGGCTTTGGAAGAATCAATGGCATCGAAGAAGACCTTGGCGAAGATGAAGAATCTTTCGAAAACGCCGCCTTGGAAGAAGAAAGTTTGTTGGATTTGACAAGATTTAAATACAAAGAAGTGCTTCTCAACTATCATTATCGTTCTAAATATGAAGAATTGATTTCATTTTCAAACTACGCCTTCTATAAAGGTCGTTTAAATGTGTCACCAAACACAACAAAACCAGAAACCCCACCAATAGAAGTGATCAAAATTGAAGATGGTTTATGGGACAATCGCAAAAACTTGAAAGAAGCACAAGCTGTCGTTGCACTTGTCAAAGAAAAACTCTATGCTCAAACAAATGACACTTACGGCGTAATCACATTCAACACAGCTCAACGAGATTTAATCTTGGATTTGCTTGATGAAGAATGTCAAAAAGACAGCAAATTTGCTTCGCTTTATTACAACGAATGCGAAAGAAAAGAAAATGGCGAAGATCTTGGCTTTTTTGTAAAAAACATAGAAAATGTCCAAGGTGACGAAAGAGATTGCATTATATTTTCACTTGCTTATGCAAAAAATGCAGACGGAAAAGTAATCCACAACTTTGGTTGGCTCAATCAAGTTGGTGGTGAAAACAGACTTAATGTCGCTATTTCTCGTTCGAAGAAAAAAATCTATATCGTGACATCTATCACTGCCGAACAACTTTCTGTTGACAAACTCGAAAACGAAGGTCCAAAAATCTTTAAGAAATATTTGCAATATTGCAATGCCATTTCTTCCGGAGATTATGATTTGGCACAAGCTGTTTTAAAATCATTTGTCAACAAAGACGAAAAAGTTGACAAAAATACATCAAAACAAAAACTTCACAAGGATATAATTGCAAAAATCAAATCGCTTGGCTATGCTTTTGATTTGAATGTGGGCATTGGCGCTTACAAAATTGACATCGCAATCAAAGACAAAGCTGGCAACTATGTGCTTGGCATTGATTTTGATGATAACATCTATCGCAAATATACAAACGCCCGAGAAAGAGACATTCACAGGCAAAAATATCTTGAAGGCAGAGGCTGGAAAATGTATAGATTGTGGACAACTCGCTGGTGGAAAGATCAAAACAAAGAACTCGAATGCATCAAATCCCTTTTGCCAACAGAATAATACAAAAAAACGGAGAAAATTAAATTCTTCGTTTTTTATTAATTAAATTAAAAATATTAAAAAAATAATTAAAATTAATTAAAAATACATTTTTATTCGATTTTTTGTTATTTTTTTTAATCAAAAATATATTTTTATTATTAAAAATTAATTTTTTTAATAAATTTGGCCGTTTGTGCGTATTTATGCTATAATCAAATAAAAATAAAAAGGAACAATAAAATATGAAAAAAGCAATATTTTTTGACTTAGACGGGACACTTTTGCCAATGCATCAAAAACAATTTGAGCACGAATATTTCAAACGAATCACAATCAAATTTGCAAAACTTGGATATGACAGCGAATATTTTCAAAAAGCATTGTGGGCTGGTATAAATGCAATGTGGACCAACGACGGAAAACAAACAAACGAACAATTGTTTTGGTCAGTTTTTGAAAAGTTTTTTGGTGATGATGTGAAAAATATGCAACCTGTGTTTGAAGAATATTATTTCAACGAATACAACCAAATTGCAGAAATTGTAACAAAAGATGAAAACATCAAAAAAATCGTTGATTGGTGCAAAGAAAACTTTGAATATGTGATTTTGGCAACAAATCCATTTTTCCCAACATTTGGCACAAACAACAGACTTGGTTGGGTAGGATTGAGTTTGCAGGATTTTGATTATGTGACTACATACGAAAACTCTCGTTATTCAAAACCCGACCCAAGATACTTTGAAGATTTGCTTGAAAAGTTTAATCTCAAACCTGAGGATTGCATTATGGTTGGAAACAACGAGCACGAAGATTATATCGTTTCAAAACAAGTCGGTTTTGAAGCCGTGCTTGCTGGCGATTTTATTTTGCCATATGAAAAAACAACCCAACATGCACCTGCTGTAAAACTTGAAAATTTGATTGATGTGCTTGCAGAATTGAAAAACAAATAAAAATAAGTTGAAACTAAACAAAAAACCACTATTTGCTAGTGGTTTTTTCTTTTCTTAAACTTGCCATAATGTTTTTTCTAAATGCATCAAGGTTTGTTGTGATTTCTTTTTGTGCTTTTTCAAGATTTACCCCAGAAAGCACATCAACAAATCTGTCAATTGCTTTTGGTGAGAAAAATTCTGATTTCCCTTCTCTTTCGCTTGCAAGATGTTTCAAATTTTCTGGCAACTGAAAGTTATATTTCTTCAAAATATATGCTGTCACGAAATCATAATCATCATACATTGCTTGTTTCACTTGTTGTGGTGGCCATTTTTCCAACCCTTCATGATAAACAAATCTATAAAAAATGTCATCACAAATCAAATGCAAAAATTCTGCTCTCTTCTTGCTTGTGTCCAAAGTATAATTTTGAGCAACTTTCACAATATCCATTTTATATTCGAGCATCTCTCTTACTGATGTAGGTCTTTTGTTTTCGCCAAAGTGAGAGGCAATTTTGTCTTCTGCCAAATCTGGAGAAACACAACCTTCAACAAATTGTTCTGTATCTTCTCCAGCATTTTTTTGCATATATTTGTAACCTACTGCCAAATGCATTGCCAAACAAGCCATTTTGCACCTCCGTATAAAATTATTTTATCATATCTAAAACAAAAACACAACAAAAAAAGATTGCAAAAATTTGCAACCTTTTCTTATTAAATTTGTTTGCTATAACACAAAACGATAATTGTTTCTCCTTCCCCATCTGGAGTTGTAGGTGGAAAGGTTTCGCTTGTGCATTTCAAAAAGTTTGTAAACCCCCAATGGAAATATATTTGCATATTTCTTATTTCGCATGGTTCAACACCAATTGTAAGAGTTTTTATGCCATTTTGTTTTGCATATTTTTCGATTGCTTGATAAATTTTTGTCGCAATCCCCTTTCCACGATATTGAGGATTTATTTCAAGTTTGATAATTTCTGCCTTATCTTTGCCAGTCATAACAGCATCTTCACTTTGCAAAAGCAAAGTTCCTTGCCCAATATACTCGTTGTTGTCATTAAAAACAAAAAATGTTTTTCTTTCGTTTTTAATATTTCCTTGCACAAAATTGTTTTTCCAAACTTTATATGCTGGATTGTCTGGCTGTTTTTCTATTTTTGCATCCCACCATGCTTCAAGTTCGGCAATGGTGGCAATTCTTATTTCCATAATCTTTTCCTTTGTTAGTTTTTATATGTAATATTTTCAAGCATCGCTTCAAGCATATTAAGGATCAATCTTGTGATAACATCATTTTGCACATCAAATTCGCCAACTTTCAAAACTTGTGTTGGGTATGGCAATGGAGCAACACTGACTGATGCTTGATAAAAGTCATTAAATCTTGGTTCAAGGAAAAATGCATTGAGCATTCTAACTACCTTGTTTCCAAACACAATGTCTTGTGCATAAATCTTAAAGTTGAAAGTTCCATTTGAAAAATCTTTCACAAAGAAATAGCCGTTGCCTGAACTTGTGTAATTGTTTTGCTTCATAAAGGCAATGGTGTTTGAAACAACCAAATCAACTCTTTCTTCAAATGTTTCGCCTTGTGCAAGTGGACCATCACTAACCAATTGTTGCACAAAACCTTTTTCATGCATAGCATACAAAATTGTTTGTGCATTTTGTGGTTCGATTGGATTAAACTCATTTAAGAGCGGAATATTCAAACTTTCTGCATGAAGTTTGTAGTTCATCATTCTTGCCATTTCGGCTGTTTTTTGTTGAAGATCATTATCCATAATTATTCTCCTTTGCGACTGAAATATTCTTTTTCTTTTGCTTGCAAGTTTTGCATAGCACGAAATCTATGGCTTACTCTATTTTTCTCTTCCAACGAAACTTCGGCAAAACCTTTTCCTAAGTCATCTGACAAAAACAAACTGTCAAAAGCAAATCCACCTTCACCTCTGCGACTGTGCAAAATTTCGCCAAATGCTTTTCCTTCTGCCCAAATCCTGTCGCCATTTGCAAATTGCTCGACAGCAACAGTGATAAAATGTGCTTTTCGATTTGTTTCGCCCTTCAACTTTTCAAGAAGTTTTTGACGGTTTGCTTCATCATTTCCGTGTTCGCCAGCATATCTTGCCGAATAAATGCCAGGTTCGCCACCCAAAGCATCAACACAAAGACCACTATCCTCTGCAATAATGCTGTCAAATTGAATGTTTTTATCTTTCAAAAAATTGCTGATAGCATCAACTTTGATTGTTGCATTTTCTAAAAAAGTTGTTCCCGTCTCTTCGATATCTTCAAAAAATCCAACATCTGCCAAACATAAAAGTTCGTCATCTGGATACATTCTTTTGATTTCTTTCAATTTGTTTTTGTTTCCGGTTGCCAAAATAATCTTTCTCATAATTTTCCCTTTTATGCCATACCTTCAACTTTTTCAACAACAAACACTATTGCTCCTTTTGGAGTGTTTGTTTCTGTTTTGAAATGTTGATTGCAAAGTTCGAAATATTGACCTTTTGTATGATATGTCGACTTTCCTGTCAATCTAACACCTGCCCACTCTTCGTTGAAACAACAAACAACCATATTTTGAGTGTCAACAACATTGTCAGGAGTATGTATCATTTCGTTGTTTGAAATCAATATTGTCTTATCGTCTAAAACAATAACATCAGAAGCCACAGACAAGTTTGGCAATCCTTCTTTTGTAACTGTTGCAATTTGACATGGATATTCTCCAATCAATTTTGTGTAGTTTGTCAATTTTACGGTTTCCAGAACTTGTGTCTTGTTGTCCTTGTTTTCCATCACAATCTCCTTAATTAAATTTTTTGTCAATTTCAACTGCACATTCAAAAGCAAGTGCTGCAACCTTTTGCTTTGCATCTTGATTGCTGTTTGAATTCATAATATTTCTTGGATCGTATTCTTCATTTGCAAGGTTGTCTGCTGCATAAAAGAGTTGCCCATATTTTACCCCTCTAAACTTGCACAAAATGTCATAAGCCGAACACTCCATATCAACTGTGATTGCACCTCTTGCAATACGGTCTTGCACCTTTTGTGGTGTTTCTCTAAAAATCGCATCTGTTGTCCAAGTTTTGCCTTTTTTGTAATTGATGCCGTGTTGATTTAACACACCTTCCAAAACAGAAACAACTTCTTCATCAAGCACAGTTTCATCACTCACTGGAGCATAGTGATAACTTGTCCCTTCGTCACGGATTGCTGCTGTTGGAATGATGATTGAATATTCTTCAATGTCATTTTGCAAGCAACCACAACTGCCGACTGCAATAATGTTTTTTATGCCAAGAGAAATCAACTCTTCAGCATTTGAAACACAGGCCGGAGCACCAACTGCAGATTGAAAAACAGCAATCTCTGTGCCGTTGATGTTTACTTTGTAAACCGGAAAAACTGCTGTTGAATTTTTAATTTCTTCTGTTATCAACTCGGCATTATAGTTTTCGACAACTGCTTTCATAACAGACTTTGAAAAAAATGTAACACAAGTTTTTGGCATATTTGCCAATGGTTTGTGAAACAAATCTGGGTTTATCATCGCCCTTTTTGTTTGATCGTATTCTGTCAACAACATATCTTTCTTCTCCTTTGTGAAGATGTTTTTTATGGTGGGGATAACAGGGGTCGAACCTGCATGGTTGCCCACTGGAACCTAAATCCAGCGCGTCTGCCAATTCCGCCATATCCCCATATAAAATATTATATCATATTTTAAGCAATGTTTCAAAGTGTTTATTTTGACAAAACAAAAACCTCACGAAAAATGTGAGGTTTTTTGTCAAAAGTCATTATATTAGTTGTTGATAGGCATTTTGTAGAATGCTTTATATGCTCTATAGGTTTCATAAACATCAACTTTGCTCACAATTTCCCATGGAGCATGCATATTAAGCACAGGCACACCGGCATCAATAACATTCATACCATGTTTTGCCATAATGTAAGCAATTGTTCCGCCACCACCTTGATCAACTTTTCCCATTTCCGTAAATTGATAAACAACCTCTTCTTTGTCAAAGCAGTCTCTAAGTTGGGCAATAAATTCTGGGTTTGCATCATTTGCTCCAGACTTGCCTCTTGCACCAGTAAACTTGTTGAAGTTGATACCTTTTGCAAAATGAGCATCTGTTTCAACATTGAATGGTGAAACATAGTTTGGATCAACTGCTGCAGTAACATCACTTGACAACATATTCGATTTGTTGAGTGCACGGCGAAGTGCAAGTTCGTTGTATTGTCCTGCCAAATTCATAATTTCAGCAATTGCATTTTCAAAATATTTGCTGTGCATACCTGTCGCACCAACACTGCCGATTTCTTCTTTATCAACAAGAAGTTTCATAACTGAAAACTCTGGTTTTTCCGTTTCAAAAATTGCTTGCAAACCTGTGTAAGCACACACTCTGTCATCATGGCCATAACCAATAATCATACTTTCATCAATGCCACAATCTCTTGCTGGTCCCGCTGGCACAATTTCAATTTCTGCAGAATAAAAATCTTCTTCAGCAATGCCTTTCTTCTTCAAAATGTTGAGAATATAATTTTTAAATTGCGATTTCTTTGCTTCTTGATCGGCAATATTTCCAGCCAAAACATTGAGATCTTCGCCCTTGATATCTTTGCGATCATCTCTTTCAAGGTGTGGTAACAAGTCAGTAATTGCCAAAACGGCATCATTTCCTTCACCAAAAACAATATCCTCTTTTGTGCCATCTTTTCTCACAACAACACCGTGCATTGCAAGTGGTTGTGCTGTCCATTGATACTTTTTGATTCCACCATAATAGTGTGTGTCGAGCATACAGAAACCTTGACTTTCATACAAAGGTTTTGCCTTCAAATCAAGTCTTGGCGAGTCAATGTGCGATCCAACAATGTTTATCCCTTTTTCGATTGGTTGTTTGCCAACAACAAACAAAATCATCGCCTTGTCCATATTGACAGCATACACTTTGTCGCCTGCTTTAAGTTTTTTGTTTTTTTCAATAAGGTCTTTCAAACTCTTAAAGCCATTTTTTTCTGCTTCAGAGACAGCATACCTAATGCATTCTCTTTCTGTCTTACATTCACTCAAAAACTTTTTGTAGTCATCACAAAATTCTTTTACAGCCTTTTCTTTTTCGTCCGAATATTTTTCCCAAAGATTTGTTTTCATCTTATCCTCCATAAATTTATTATACACAAAACCACAAAACAAAACCAAACATTTACATCATTCTTCAAGTGGTTTTTTCTCTGCTTTTGTCGAGTTTGTCCAGTTTATAAAACCAACAAAACAACTGAGCAAACAACTTGCACTCATAATCAACATAAGCAAGTCAAATGTGATTGCCCACATAACAACAGACAAGATGTTTACCACAAGCCACAAAAACCATTGTTCGCGATATCTAAATGCCATCAACAAAGTGGCCACAAACGAAACAACTGTGCTGGCTGCATCAACAAAAACATTGACACCACCAATTGCTTTAAGCAAGAAGGCATATCCCACCATAACAGCACCACAAGCAACAATCGTAAGCAAAATTTGTTTCCAATTCAATTTTTTTGCGGCGACTCTGTTTGTCTTGTCGAGATGTTTTTTCCACATACAAAACGAAACAACAATCATTGGCAAATCCACTGCAAGATAAAAAATCACTTCGCCATATAGTTTTGCCTTAAATGCAACATAAATATAAGTTGCCGAACTCACCAGCCCGACAATAAAATTCCACACACTGCGATCAGAAAGCAACACAACATACAAAATCCCTGCCACACACGAAAGCAAAGTTATCCAGTTGAGTTTCAACACAATTGTCAAAACTAAACAAGCAACAATCACCAACGAAAAGAAACCATAGTTGCAAATTGTGTATAACTGTTTTTTGTTTACCTTCATCAAATCCTCTTTCTCTAACTATACCACAAGAAGCAATAAAACAACAAAAAAAATACGGACAAGATTGTCCGTATTTTTGATTAATGTCCAATAGTTTTTGCTTTTGGAGTTTTCTTTACAGTTGCACCATCGCCAACTTCTGGAGTTGTCAATGTAACATTTTTTGGTCTAATATGTTCTGGCATTGCTGCATAATCCATATGAACATATTGTGCAATCGCACTGTGAGAAACTGCTTCTGTTGAAGTAGAAAATCCTTTTTCTACCCTTGAAGTTGTGTGAGAAACTTCACCACTTGTTGCTTCGTGAGCAATTGCTGCTCCGATTGGTCCACCCAAGATAAATCCACCAAGTGTAGCAAGTGCTCTTTGATCTTCTGAATATTTGTAAGTTGTTTTTGTTTCTTTAACAACTTTTTCTTCTCTGTGATAAACAGTTCTTTCTGTTTGAGGGAAAAGATATGGGCTTGCAGTGTTGATAAAAATATCTCTTTCGCCCCATTCTGCTTCTGGAAATTTGAATTGATTGTATGAAAATTGACTTCCTTTGATTCTGCTGTCATAGAATCCACCACTATCAGAGTGAGTTCTTTCCAAAACTGAATCAACAACAACTTGTCCGTTTGAATTGATGATTCCGTATCTTCCGTTTTCGCCTTCGAAAACAAATCTAAACAAAGATCCTTCTGCCGGAACTTTTAGTCTGCTATAATAAGGGTCGTATGGGTGTCCGTCTTCATACTTAACAACAGGTTTATCGCAGTTTAAAGATCTTTCAAGGCAAACTCCCTTGTAAGCAACAGGAACAGCAATCTTTTTGTCAATTGTGCTGTAAATTCCGTGTTTACCATCTTTTTCCAATCCGATAAAGTATTCAGACTCATCTCTGCCATATCTGTCGTCTCTTGATCTGAAGCTGTCGTATTCAAATGGCAACAATACATTGCCTTTTGGATCAATCAATCCACACTTACCGTCTGGGTTTTTTGCTTGCAAAACTCCATTTTTGATGCCTACGATTGAATGTGGAACTTCCACTGTAGATTCAAGAGTGTGTTCATCACTCAAGGTCAAAACGGTTGCTTTTCCTTCTCCATTGTTGAGAGCAATAATTCCGTCACTCATAACAACTGACGAAATCTTTTCTGCTGTTTGATAAAGCACTTCGCCTGTGTCTGGATTTACCACATAAGACTTATCTTTGCCTTGAATAACATAAACATTTATTTCTGGCTTTCCGTATATTCTGTGAAGTTTATAGTCTTTGCCAACCCCTTCGTAAGAGCCAACTTGTTTGTCATTTTTAAGCATATGTACTGTGTCGTTTTCAAGCACAAGTTTTGATTTGTCATCAATTTCTTGAATATCCAAATTTGCTGTGTCAAACAATGCTGGAGTTGCAAAATGGTCGTTTTTCAAAACTCCATACTTACCTGTTGTCAAATCCTTGTAAGTGTTTTCATCAACATATTCAAGTTGCAAGTCCATAACAGACAAATTTTCATCAAGTGAAACAAAGTGCCCTCTCGTGTCAATTGCATAGATTGTGCTGTTTCCTTCATAATCTCTGCCAATTCTGGCATCTGTCACCTTTTTAAGTGGTCCAGCAACTTGAGCAGAAGAATTGAAAACATAAACTTCGCCTGTGTCTTTTTGTTCAAATGCATAAACACCGTTTCCAAATTCGTAAATTCTTTCTGCAACAAATCTGTCATCTTTGATTTTGATCTTCAAACCATCTCTAGATGCTGAAACTTTGATGCCGTTGTAGTCAAAAGGCTTACTATACATATCCACATCTCTTTCATCTCTGCGATGATCGTGACTTGATTGACTTTTCTTTGTCAAAGAATATCTGCCAAACAACCCACCATTGTCTTGCACTCTATAATATTCTCTTCTAGATCTTCCTGCAAACATAAAAATCCCCCTTAATATAAATATATTTTACCATAATTGTAAGTAATAGTCAATGTTATCTTTTTGACTAATCTGTCAAATAGAAAGTGCAAGTTGACATTTTTTTTCTTTTCAATGAAAGCACTTTTCCATTGTCCATGCGATAGGTATATCCATCTGCGTATGGACAATTTGCACAGTTTGCTTGCAAGTGAGATTTAAACGGACAGTGTCTAAGCGTCATGTATGGAGCGCTCACCTTGCAACCAACATTTCCCTCTGCTGCCAAGATTGACAAATCATAAAATCCTGCTGCATGGCTGTTGAAAACATTCAACCCCCAACCAATCACTTTTTCACAATCAAAATCAAGTGCATAATGGTTGTTTGCAACAACTGCGACATTTGTTTTTGCAACAATCTCTTTAAGCATTTGCACATCTTTGTCAAGAGCAAAATTTGGCAAATCAAGCCATGCTTTTTTGTTGTGTTTGTTGCACTTGTCAACAAACTTTTGTATGTCTGCCAAATCGTAAACACTTGGCGAATAAATCACATTTTGAGCAACAAATTTTTGATCTTGATTTTCAACAATTTCAAAATCTTCAAGTGATTTTGCTTTGTAATTTGTTTTAACTTCAATCTTCTTCAAATCGTGTCTAAAAGCATTTGTAACAACTTCAAAAACTTTGTCAAAAACATTTCTTCTAAATTCGTTGAGTTGTTGTTTTGGCATAAACACATTGTCCAATTTGCAAACCTCTACCTTGCCCTCAAACAACTCATGTTTTTTGAAATTGTCTGCTATTTCTTTTTCTGTCAATGGTTGTTTTTGTGCAGGTTGACAAACCTGACCTTCTACCTCAACAAACTTGCCAAGCACTTCAACCCTTGCAACAATTGGTTTTCCATTTTCAGCAAAAAGTTTGATGTTGACTTTTGCTTTTTTTGTTTCACCAAGCAACGATTCTTCAAGTTTTGCATCAACGATCAAACTAACTTCATCACCAACAGCAAGTTTTTGTGTGGTCGTAAAAACATACTTACCTTTTGCAAGTTGTTTCAAATCAAATGCAGACAAAGTTGTTTTTTCCTTGCCATTTGCAAAAACTTTGAATGTTGATTTTGGCGAAAGTGGTTCGCTAGACGATATGACAATTTCATTAAATCTTTTGCCATACGACACTTTTTCCACCCTGCCAATTTTTATGCCGATATGATTTTGATAATATGAAATAATCTTTCCATTTCCATCAAAATAACCTGCCGTAAATTCTCTGTTGAAAGCCAACTTAAGTTGCTTTTTGTCAATATTGCGATTGTGCAAAGCATTGAAATATTGTCTTGTTGTCATAGCAACATAAGCCGATCTTCTCGCTCTGCCTTCAATTTTCAAAACATCAACGCCTGCTGCTTTCAAATCGGCAAGTCTGTCGATCATGTTGAAATCTTTTGCACTAAGCAAAAAACCTTTTTTCAACATTTTTCCGTTTTTTTCAAAAGTGTATGGCAATCTGCAAAGTTGTTTACATTTGCCCCTGTTGCCACTTGCGTCGCACATGTAAGCACTAAGATAGCAGTTTCCTGAAAAACAAACACACAATGCTCCTTGTGCAAAATATTCAATTTCGACTGAAGTGTTTTTTCTTATGTTTTCAATCTCTTGAAGTGGTGTTTCTCTTGCCAAAACAACTCTCTTAAACCCCATCTTTTCTGCAAATTTTACACCTTCAAGATTGTGCAGTCCCATTTGTGTGCTTGCGTGCACTTCGATTTGTGGATAATGTTTGAAGATCAAGTTTGCAAGGCCAATATCCTGCACAATAAAACTGTCAACGCCCATGTTGTAAGCATCAACAACAATATCAAGCGCCTTTTGCATTTCTTCGTCAGAAAACAAAATATTGATTGCCAAATTTACTTTGACATCAAAAGTATGAGCAAACTGCACAGCCTCTTGCAAGTCAGCAAGACCAAATCCATCAATATTGTTTCTAGCATTGAAATCGTTGATGCCGAGATAAACCTCATCTGCACCATTAAACACTGCCATTTTCAAACTTTCAAAATTGCCAACCGGCGATAATATCTTCATATTGAAATTATAGCACAACCCTTTTGATTTTTCAAAAAATTTATTAATTTATTTTTAATCCAACATTTGTTTGTTTTTAATTTTTAAAAGGTGTATAATATGACTGCTTAAAAAGTTTAACGAGGGTAAAAATATGAACAAAGCCGAATCAAAATTTAGAAACACTGCCATAAAAATGCACGAAGCTCTTTTTAGACTTCTGCAAACAAAACTCTTTGAAGACATTTCCATTTCTGATCTTTGCAACGAAGCAAAGGTAAACAGATCTACATTTTACAGTCACTACACCACAATCAAAGATCTTTTGCAAGAAACTCACACTGCAATGCTTCAACAATTGTTTACCGAATTTCAAGCCAAAAACCTTATTTCAACAACTTTGGCCGAAGTGCAACAATCAAACTTTGTGCACGAAAAGTTTTTGATCCCTTATCTTGAATTTGTAAGAGAAAACAAAGCTCGCATCAAAATTTATATGAAATATATTGACCTTTTTCAACAAGCAAGCTACAGCGATTTTTGGTTTAGACAAATTTCAACTGCAGCTTTCAACGCAAGAGGGATTAGTGATCAAAAAACAATCGAATATATGTACAAATTTTATCTTGTTGGTTGCAACACAATCCTTATGCAATGGCTTCAAGGCGATTGCCAAGACCCAATCGAGTTTGTTGCAGACATCATCACAAGATGTGTGCGCACAAGCAAAAGATAAAAAAGACACCAATGCGTCCGTTGGTGTCTTTTTATTTTTCAAGTTTGTTTATTTTTTCAAGCACATCTGCCCAATTTTGAACTTCAATCACATTTTCATGCTCAACATTTTTCATTCCTATGCCCCTAAAGTGCAAACACTTGATGTTGTTTTTTGCAAGCATTTCGACATTTTTTGGATTGTCATCAACAATCAAATCAACATTTTCATCCAAACAAGCTTGCAATTTGTTGGTTTGATTGTAAACAATTTTGTCAAACGAAATGCCTTCTGCTTTAAATCTTTTTTCTGTGATAGGGATTTCGCAATCCTGATAATATCCTCTCAATGTCACGCAAACAAGTTTGTGTCCTCGTTGTTTGAGTTGATCAAGCACATGTTTTGCCCCAACTTTGAGTGGTGCATTTTCAACAATTTCAGCAGTAAATTTGGCATAAAAGTTGTTGATCGTCTCTTTATCCCAACCAAATCTTTTGTCCATGTGCATTTCGTCTGATTTTTGCAACCCATTGCCTACCACAGCAAGATCCCAAAAATGTGCATAGGTGCGATAATATTCTTCGGTGTCATACACGCATCCATCAAGATCAATAGCAATAACCATAACTTCTCCTTAGTTGTTGATAAGTGGATACAAAGTCAATGGAAGCACATTGTATTTTGCCATATCTGTTTTTGGTACGAGTGCAAAATAAGTGTTTTCGTTGTCTTCGTTTGTATCAAAGTTGATTTGAGCAAGTTCGTCATCACTCAAAACATATTCATACAAGAAATAGATTTCGTGTGATGGTTTGCCACCCATTGTATAAAAGTTTTCAAATACCTTTACCAATGTCATTTTTTCTTCTGTAAAAGCGATGCCCATTTCTTCTTGCAATTCTCTCACAAGAGCACTTGTCGACTTTTCGTTGATTTGAATTCTTCCACCAGGCACAACCGAATTCAATCCAATTTTTGAGATTTCAATCACGACATTGTCTCCATGTCTCATGATTGCTCCCACTCTGACATTGAGTCTAACTCCATCAATGTCAATTTTCAAATCGCTTGCCATAAATTTCCTCCTTTCCAAATTTCTGTGCAATTATAGCACAACTTTATTCAATATTCAATCGTTCTTTAAGTTGTTTTATCACAATTTTAGAATTTTTATAATGTGGCGAATCTTCCCCACGCCTTGAGGCAATATCTTTCAATCTATCTTCGAAAGAAACATAATTTCCTTTTTTGTCAATATGCATATCAGCATAATTGAGCAAATCCAACTCTTTGGATTGAAACTCTTTTGTAGGCTTGCCGTGATGCAAAACCTCTTGCCAATATTTATAGTTTTGATTTTTCAAAAGTTGCGCCCCAATTTGATGATGCGTTTCGCTTCCACCAAACTCAAAACCAATGTCATGCACCAACCCCAAAGCAAACATCTCTTGCCTATCCAATCCCACAAGCTCAGCTTTTTCTGCCATCAGGCGTGCGACTGCCAAAATGTGTGCCAATTTGTTTTCGTCAATCATAAAAAACCCCTTTCAATAAAAACAAAAAACTGACAACCATGTTTGGTCATCAGTTTTAAAATTATGCCTTCCAAAGACTGTGCAAGTTGCAATAAGCATAAACTGCTTCAACTTGGTCGCCTTCACAAAGAGCAAAACATACTTCTGGTTTTTGATTTGGCTTCAATGCCTTTCTTTGATTTCCACCTGTTGTTTGCAATGAAATCCATTCAATATAATGTTCTTGTGTCATTGGGTGTTCGACGCTTCCAACTTTGACATGCACCTTGTTTCCTTCAACAGTATAAACAGGCACATGTTTTTCAACAGATGCATCAGTTGTGCCAGGCACAATTTCTTTCATAACTTGTCCACAGCAAACAACAGGCACGCCAGATTCTTTCACAAGTGCCACCATCTTGCCACAATGCTCACAAATATAAAATTTTTGTTGCATAACTTCCTCCTTCGTTTATATGATATTAGCACAACCAATGCAAAAATCTCAACTATTTTTTAAAAAATCCCACTTGCAACTTTTACAAAATTTGCAAATCGTGTGCAATTTGCAGACCGACTATGTTATACTTTTTTATATGGAGGCACTTATGACAGCAATGCACGACATTTCGTATGGAATCTATGTCCTTACAGCAAAGGGCGAAAAATACAATGGTTGCATCATCAACACTTTGATGCAAGTGACATCTTCGCCAAACCAAATTTCAATCACAATAAACAAAGACAACCTTACCACTCAAATTATCGAGCAAACAAAAGAATTTAATGTTTCAATTCTCGACACAACAACCACTTTTGACTTGATAAAAACTTTTGGTTTTGCAAGTGGAAATGATGTGGATAAGTTTGCAAACTTTTCCGACTTTCAACTTGCAGAAAATGGCATACCTTACATAACAAAACACACAAATGCTTACATCTCAGCAAAAGTGATCCAAAAAGTCGATCTTGGCACTCATATCACCTTTTTTGCAGAAGTAACTGCCGACAAAAAACTCTCAAACACACCTTCTGCGACTTATGCTTTCTATCACTCAAATATAAAGCCAAAAAGTCAACCACAAACCAAAGGAGTTTTTGTGTGCAAAATATGTGGATATGTGTATGAAGGTTATCCGTTGCCAGAAGATTTCGTTTGCCCAATCTGCAAACATGGAGCACAAGATTTTGAGTGGCAACCAGCAAAAGAAACTGCCACACAAACAAAACAAACATATTACTGCCCAACTTGTGGATTTGAAATGCAAGCAGAAGACAAACCTGACGCCTGCCCAATGTGCGGTATGGATATGCTTGAAAAATAAAAAAGAAAACACCAGTTGGTGTTTTTTTTTCTTTTTTATGCCAAAATCAAATTGCTGACCTCTTTATAAAACAAAAAAAACTGACAACATTTGTCATCAGTCTTTTGGTGGCTTGCCGGAGGTTCGAACTCCGGACCCCTTGATTAAAAGGGAAGTTGCTTAATTGCTATATCATCGCAAATAACTAACACTCAGGTTTTATTGACTAGACTTTTGACTAAACTTTTGGCCACATATCCTCCACTCAGCTAGATTTATAGTATGATATATATTTATTATAATAATATCGCGCATGCGCATTTTATTATTATCAATCATTAATCACTATCAATAAAAAGTTTATAATATAAGTAATATATTAGACCACGAATTTTGGAAAAAAATTTCCAAAACACTGGAAAAAAATTTCCAAAACCACATTTGCAGTTTTGGAAAAATTTTTCCACTATTGTTTAAAATCCATTATCTAGCATAAATAAAGCATATCTCTCATATCCATTTTTCATCATATAATCTAATAATACATCCCTTGGTGGCCAATTAGACAAATATGGATTAGGATCCGGTCCTGTATATAATCCGCCACCTGGTCCTCTATATAATCCACCACCTGGTCCTGTATACAATCCACCACCTGGTCCTGTATACAATCCACCACCTGGCCCTGTATATAATCCACCACCTGGCCCTGTATATAATCCACCACCTGGTCCTCTATATAATCCGCCGCCTGGCCCTGTATACAATCCGCCACCTGGCCCTGCATAAGCCCCGCCACCTGGTCCTCTATATAATCCGCCACCTGGCCCTGTATATAATCCACCACCTGGCCCTTTATATCTGTTTCTTGGCCACTTATTTGTCTCCATAACTACTTCTCCTAATTACATAAATTTTACATTTAATTTGTTGAGATTTTGGAAGTTTAAAATTTCACCATCTTCTGTATTTTTATAAATATCTTCTTGGTGCATTATGTCACTTAATTCTTTTGCTCCTATTCGTTTAAATTTATTGCATACAAGATTTATTACCTCATACTCTTCATCTGAAAAGACATCTTTATTTACATCTATATAATCCTTAGGTAAAAATCGTGTACACAAATTCCCTTCGTATATATATTCTTCTTTTTTAACACAGTTAAAACTTATCAATTTATCCCATCCAATAGGCAATGCCCCGTAATCACGATGTTTGTAAACCATACCACTTATTGATTTCTGATACATTATATAACTTAATGCATCGCAATACCAAAAAAGTTTCATCAATTTTACTTTAGATACGCTATCAGTATTCTGAGCAAACATAATCATCATATTTTTTATTTTTTCTATACTTATTATGTTATCACCATTATACCAACCTGACAAACTATATCCAATGTAATCATTTTTTAGTGCCTTTTCTACAAGTATTTCATTCATAAGAATTGTAATAAATCCTGTTATACGAGCAGATATTTCCGAATACCTTACTGTAGACAATTTATCCTTTTGTCTTTGCACTTGTTCCAATGCAAAGTTATAATCATTATTAAACATTCTTAATATACTATCATTTGATTCATCCTGAATTTGCTTTGTTTCGTACCTTGTAACAGTTTTAGCGCCAAATCCTGCAACTATTGACAACTCTTCTTGTGTTAAATCAAACTTCTTACGAATTTCTTTTATCTCTAAAGATGTCAATAGGTTATTTTTTACCCTATATGCATCTCTTGCGGCAAGTAAATTACTATTAATTTGATTACTTGTTTCAAATCTTTCTTCTGTCTGTTCACAATAATAAAACTGTTCTGTATATGTGACTTTCTCATCCCTGATTATTGCCACCGTTTCACACTGCACAAGTTTTACACTATGCTCCATTCCACATTCTTTACAAAAAATAATTTCTTCATTAATTATTTTAAATTTGTCATCTAATTTATTCATATATTCCCTCTTTATTGCCATTACCTAAATGGAAATTTACTATCATTTACATATTGGTCTTGAAAATGGAAAGATACGCACAATATTATATTATCATTCCATTCTTTAGTCTTTATTTTAATATATACCTGTCTGTCACGAATTACTTTTATAAACTCAAAAAAAGGTTTTTTAGATCCCGGTTTGTAATCTGGTTTAATTCTGTAAAAATCTGTAATCTCTAAGCGTTTAATTTCTTCCAGAACATCTTCAATATTATACCCCAATGCCAACATTGTATTTCTATTGTTATTGGGATCAGCTGGATCGTCACATAATCTTATGTCTCTAAAATCAAAATTCCTATCTATATCAAAATCTTTTGATTGAGTAACTTTTTTTATTGTTTTTAACAATTCCTCTACAGACCATTTCAAGTCTGAGCTTTGCAAAATAAAACCTCCTTTTTTATTATTATAGTATCAAATGATACTTCTGTCAATAATTTTTAACAAAAAAAGGCAGTGGCACTCTGTGTCATTACCTTAAAACTATTCAATCTGGTTATGTTAAACAGGGAGTTTCGCCCTGGGATTTTGTATATACTTTTCGAAAAGTATATACTTTTGCTTAAGCATTTGCCCGGATATAGTCAGTCATAGCTTTGTCGACTATATCTGCAAATGTGTAAGTTCTAGCTCCAACAAAGCCCATTTTTTGATTTTTTTTATCCAAAATATCCCGAACTTGTGCATATTTTTCCGAGTCAACTCGCATTGAAATCATCTGTTTTGGTTTCCAATAACTCATTTTAACCTCCTTTGTTTCAGATCTAAAATTTGTATATACAGCCGTAAGCGGCCTACGGCCGCAATTTGATTATTTATATTTGGTCAAAAGGTATTTTTTCAAATTGCTTATCGCTGTTTTTCGAGTGTTGCTTGTCGTGAAAATTTAGTTGGTTGCAATCTCAAAAGAGCAACACAGCAGAGTCCTCTCTGCTTGTGTTTTGCTCTTTTTGAGGTTTTGCAACTTCTTC
>JAFTMH010000002.1 GCA_017452445.1 Clostridia bacterium | reverse complement strand
TTCCTGAACTCGATAACTAACATTGACTTTTAACTTTGCATAAAGTTTATAAGTTGTTTGATTCTTTTTTACAAGAACATATTTAATTGTCATTGTTCGGTTGACTTCTGATTTCTCAGTGTCAACATTGACATTTTACACCATTGCTTCAACTAATGTCAACACTTTTTTCAAAATTTTTTAACTTTTTTCAACTTTTTTTTGCCATTTTTTTATTTGTACCGAAACACTTATCCGGGTGTGTCGCGATATTTGTTATTTTTTCAAAAATCACCAGAAAAACAATGCCGGATTTTCTCGGCCAAAGACAAAAAAAGAAGGACAAAAGCCAAACTTTTGCCCTTTATATATAGATATATTATATATTATCTATTGGAATATTACATTATAATTGCAAGTATAAATCTTGCCGTCAGAGACTTCTGCTGTGATTGTAAGTACATATTCACCCACTTCTGTAGCAGAAATCTTGTAAACAGGTTTCCCTGCTAAGTCATTTTTGACAATATTCATCAAAGCATTGTTGCTCACAAGCAAAACAGAAACTGCGTCTACTGAAACGCTGACGGAAACTGTTGCTGTTTTGTCAACTGAACAAATCAATGTTCCATTTTCAACTGTGCAATTTATTGTGTCTGGAAATGAAACCGACATCGTCAAATTTTCTTCTGGATCAGGAGTTGGATTTGGATCACCTTCGTCACCTCCATCTTCACCACCCTGCGGTGGAGTTGGGTCTGTTGGCTCTTCTGGTGCTGTTGGATTGTCTGAATTTTCACTTGCTACAACCACCACCCTTGCAGATGCCGAACAATACATATCGCCAAGTTGTGCGACAACCTTAATTCTTGTCACACCTTCTTTGCCACCCAAAACATAAACCCCATCTGCAGACTCTTCAATTGTTGCGACAATTGTGTCGTCAATCGAAAATGTCAGCACAGCATCTCTATTTACTGAATAGTTGACTTTTGCCCTTTCTCCAACTTCCACTGTCAACGACTTAACAGAAACTTCAAGTTTGTTTTCTTTTAAATTGGGGATAACAATTCCGGCAACAATGCCGCCTACAACAACAAATATTAAGCACACTATTGTCATCAAATGTTTCTTTACAAAATCTTTCATACAATCTCTATATAACACAATTTGTTCGACAAAATCAATCAATATGCGACAACAAAATAAAATAAAAAATACGGCTTACGCCGTATCTTTATCATTGTGGTGGGAGTTATAGGGCTCGAACCTATGACCCTCTGCTTGTAAGGCAGATGCTCTCCCAGCTGAGCTAAACTCCCTCGATGCTCTCTAAATATATCATACCTAGAGAGCATCTGTCAACTGTTTTTCAAAAAATTTTTATTTTTTTTAAATATTTTTATTTTTTTTATTCAGCAGCGAAGTATGCTACAAGTGTAACTGTCATTGTTGCTGATGGTGTTTCGCCTGAAAGTGCGAAGTATCTATCCATCAAATCTGCAACTGTCATGCCAGCTCTGTATGTGATCAATTCGCCGTTTACTGAGATAGATTCCAAAACAACAGCATTTCCATCTTCATCTTTAAGTGCAACCATAGTGCCGTTTGATTCGTTGATTTCCAACAATTCCAAAACTGAAGCTGAAAGTGATTTTGAAACTGGGTTTGAACCGAGATATTCGTTCAATTCGTTTCCAGCCATGATTGCGCTTGTTGCATAGTAAACATCTGCCATGTCTGCCCAATATTGTTTGTCTGTTGTTGAAACTGTTGTTACGGTGCTTTCAACTGCTACTGAAACTTCAATTTCGCTTGCAGCACCTGTTGGGTTTGCTGCAACAATTGCATCTTTAAGAGCTGCTGCTGTTGTGTATTCTGTTGAGTTGAATGTAACAACTACTGCACCTGCAGAAGTTTTTACATTTTGGAATGAATATTTTACATCATAGTTTTCTGTTTTGAAGAGATTTTCCAATTGTTCTACATTTACTACTGTAAAACTTGCTTTGTCAACTGCTACATATTCGAGATCTGCATTTTGTGCAACCACTGCTTTGTAGTTGATTGCTGTGCTTGCCAAAACGATTGTTGTGTCATCTTCTGGAGAAATTTCACCAGAAACTTCAAGCCCATTTACTGTCCAAGCATTTGTGTAGCCAGCTGTTGCTGCAGGAAGTGCAAGCAATGTGTGTGCTTTGCCTGGATATGCATTTGTGATTGTTTGATATGTTGTGCCATCTTCAAGTGTGTATGTGAGAGTGATTGGATCAACCTCTTCCCAAACTGCTTCCAAAACAACATTTTCTCTTTGTTGGAATGT
This sequence comes from Clostridia bacterium, assembly GCA_017452445.1. GTDB lineage: Bacteria > Bacillota > Clostridia > Christensenellales > UBA1242 > Caccovivens. Next base: position 287,573 of record JAFTMH010000002.1, on the reverse strand, counting down.
TGCTGCTGTGTAAACTTCTGTGTCTGTTGTTGAACCTTTAACTATCCAACCCATAAATCTCCAACCATCTGGTTGTGCGAGTGTTGGAAGTGCATCTCCATAAACATAATCTGCATCTGCTGCACCTGAAACAGGAACTTTTGTAGAAATTGTTGGCACTGAAGGATCCACTTTATATTCGTAAGATACTGCTTTATAATCAATCAATGTGAAGACAGCTACAAGATTTTCTTGATCTGCCATTGCAAAAGTTTCTTCAACTTTGTCAGAAACAAATTCTACATTGCCAACAGCAACTGCTGTTTTATATTCGTCAGCTGTGCCTTGATACCAACCTTCAAAATCATATCCTTGACCCATTGCTTGCAAAGTGATTGATTTTTTGTGTCCTGTTGTGATTTCAAAACTTGTATCTTGCTTTCCCTTGTATGCAACTTGAGCATCTGCTTCACTTGAAGGTGAAACTGCATTTTTGTAAACTTCGATGATCATTGTTGCGCTTATTGAATAATAGCAAGCAAGTGCTGTGCCAGCAATCATAAGGGGAATGATAGCAACCAATGCACATACTGCCAAAATCTTTGAGAGCGATCTAGACATAAAAATACCTCCTAAATATGCACATATTATAACACAACAATTTTGTTTATTCAATACCCCAAATTAAATTTTTTAACATTTTTTGCAAAATATCAGCAAAAATTGCGTTTTAGCCGTCCATAATCATTTTGTCTGCAATCAGTGCAATAAGCTCGCCGTTGGTTGGTTTTTCATTTCTATTATATATCTTTAAACCAAAAATATTGTTGATATTTTCGATTTTCCCCCTATTCCAAGCCACTTCGATTGCGTGTCTCATACCCCTTTCAACTTTGCTCGAACTTGTTTCAAATCTTTCAGCAATCGTTGGATAAAGTTTTTTTGTTATCGAACCAATAATGTCTGGCTCTTCAACGGCAAGTTTGACTGCCTCTCTCAAAAATTGATATCCCTTGATGTGTGCCGGTATGCCAATGCTGATAAATATGTTTGAAATGCGCTCATCAAGTTGTCTGTCAACTGCTTGGCTTTTGTTGTTGTCAAGCACTTCAAGAATTCGGCTTTCAAGATTTTCTGGCGATATAGGTTTGACCATAAAATAACTTGCGCCCGATTGAATTGCTTTCGCGACAAATCCACTGTGTGAAAGGTTTGAAACAAAAAACACTTTTGGCATTTTGCAATTTGCACTTTTCAACTTTTCCACAACACCAAAACCATCAAGGTTTGCCAACACAACTTCCAAAATCAAAACATCTGGCTGCAACTGTTCGACATCTTGCACGACTGATTGTCCATCATTTGCACTGCCGACAACTTCAAAGTTTTCGCTGTTGCTGAAATATTCAAAAATTTTGCTGTTTTCTTCGTTGTCAGCAATATACAACTTTGTTTTATTTCTTTCGATAATCTTTTCCATTTTTTTCTCCTTGCTTTTTGTTTTTTGGATACGCAACCAAGATATCACAAAAATCAGCAAGCAAGAAAAAGAAATTTTTCTGATTTTGTCCGTAAAAATACAATCTTGTCGAATTTTCGACAATGTCCCAAATTGAGATTGAAATTGCAAGAAATGGCAAGTTATTTCACAAATAACATTGCAAGTTGTTTGTTTTTGTTTTTCCGTCTCAAAAAGGCAATAAAAAAAGAGATCTTTCGACCTCTTTTGATTTTTTTATTTTGTCATTCTTTTTTCGTTGTTTGTTTTTGACAAAAGTTGATAATTGTCGGCGCCTGTTCTTCCAACATGTGATCTATACAAAAATTTGCCTGAATCAAGATCTTCTGTTGTATCTTCGCCTTCGCCGGCATCTTCTTCTGAAAGTGCTTGCAAATCTGCATAATAATAGATGTAAGTGCCATCAAAGGCATAGTTGCCTTCTTCTTGCAAACCAAGCATATCTACGATTTTTGTGCAAACAAGGTCAACTGGACCACCTTCGCCTGCAAATGCACTTGACATATCTGCTTTGTAGATGCCTTCTGCTGTTGAAACATAAACTTCTCTTTCATCAACAAACAAAAGTTTAAAGTTTTCAACTGTTGATTCGCCATTTTTAAGTGTAAATGCACCAGACTTGCCAGCAACTGTTGTATACATCAAAGTGTTTGAATTGAGATAAACATATCCAACTGTGCGAGCTGTTTCTGTTTTGCCATCAACAACTTTTGCACTAACTTTTGTGATGTTTTCAATTGTTGCAACAGCAAATTGATCGCTGTCATTTACTGTAAATGCTGGAGCAACTTGCTCGCCACCAACATCAATTGTTTTGTTTGAGTCATAAGCATAAGTTTTTGGGATTGATGATTCTGCATAAGTGTAGAACAACACATCTTGTTCTCTATCAACAAATTTGAGAGATTTTGCAACTGTGCCAACTTTTTTGCCTTCAGCTGCGGAAAGTTCGTGTTTGTAGATATGGGTTCCTGTAATATCTTGATTGTCAGGGTCTGTCTTTGCAACTGTGTAGTAAAGATATCCATTCCAATCCAAAGTGCTGCCAAATGTGTTTTCTTCATAAGTTTCTGGCATTGCAACACTTGTTACATCTTTTGCAACAATTTGTGCAGAAACTTTGTTTCCAATTGCAACCTTGATCAAATCTGTGCCAGCAAGCATAACGATATAATATTTGCCATTATGTTTTACTGTTTCAATTTTTGAAACTTCACCTGTTGTAGTGTAAATCTTTTTCACTTTGTCGCCATTAAGTTTGCAACGATAAAGTGTTGTATAGTTGTATTTTTGAGAAACATTTCCTTCTGCATCTTCAACTTTGTCTTTGTTTGGAATTGTGTAATAAATGTAGTCTCCCAAAACAACCATATAATTTTTTGAGTGACCTACAACTTCGCTTCCAACCTTTTCAAATTCTGCAGGTGTATAATCTTTCTTTGTTGCAGCATCAATGTTTGAGTCAATTCTTGCCAAGTATGCAAGTTTTGCTGCTTCTTTGTAAGCATCTTTTGTGTCAATAGATTCTGCATATTTGTTTGCATAATAAACATAGTCACCAACAACAGTTGCGACATTTCCGTTGTAAATCAATTCTTCTTTTGTGTTTTTGAAAGAACTTACTGTTGCACAGCCAGTAAGCAAAAAGCCAAGTCCCAACACTCCACACAAAACTTTGTTCATTTTTTTCATGTAAATTTCTCCAAGTCTTCTAATTATACATATTATTGCCCGTCTTGTCAATAATTTTCAAAAAGCAAAAAACGGCTTTCCGCTAGACAATTTCAATCATTTGGTTGTCCACAATGTCGCAAGAAGTCAAATAATATTTCACGCCATTTTTGTCAAGCACGAGATTTTGTTTGCAATAAGCATGAATATGTCCATAAACCACAGTGTCAACGCTATACTTTTCCAACAGTGCAGTCACTTCGTTGTCTTCTTCTTTGAAAGTGTATGGTGGGTAGTGCAACATACACACAATTTTGTCCCCCGCTTCCTTCAAAGAATTTGCTGTTTGCAAAGTCATTTCAAGTCTTATCAACTCTCTGCGATAAATCTTTTCATTTTCTTCGCTGAGAGGTTTGTCCCCATCTGGCAAATTCCACAATCTTGTTCCACAAATTATATAATTGCCAAATTTAAGTGCATCATTCTGTATCGCATAAAAATTTTCAGGCAAAAAATCTCTCACTGCACTAATACTCTTCCACCAATAGTCATGGTTTCCTCTGATGATTATCTTTTTCCCTGGCAAATCCTTAAGCATTTCAAAATCTTCTTTGGTCTCTTCAAGTTTCATTGCCCACGAAAAATCTCCAGACAGCAAAACAAGGTCTTCGTCTGAGACCTTTGCTTTCCAATCTTCAAAAATCTTTTCAAGATAACCTTCCCAAGTCGGTCCAAAAATATCCATAGGTTTTGGATTGTTGACCGACAAATGCAAATCACTTATTGCAAAAATTTTCATGCAAGTTCCTTCAAAACTTCTTGCACAAGTCTCATATCAACTTGTCCATTGTAGTTTGCTTTGAAGTGTTTCATAACTGTTGGGATTGTTTTGTCATCAAGTCCAAGAATAATTGCTTTGATTTCATCTTTTGAAAGTTGTTTTGGCAAATAAGATGATGCAATTTCAAGTTGTCTGTTGAGGTTTGCAACTTCTTCTGCATTTCCAACCTTTTGATAGTTTTCTTTTTCATCATTGAGTTCTTTGATCACTTTTTGCACAATGTTTGAAACATCTGCATCTGCAAGCATTTGATCTCTTTGACCTTTTGCAATCTTTTCCAACAAAATTTTATTCATCAAAACACTGTAAAATGCTCTTGCAACAGTGTCTTTGTTTTTCATAGCTTCAATATTTGCTTTTTTAATTTGTTCTTCAATCATAATATTTCTCCTTATGCCTATATTTTATATCATTTTGCCCCATAAATGCAAACAAATATGCGTTTTTCAGCACCAAATATGTTCCTCAAACAAAAATCCAAACCTTTGTTGGTCTGGATTTTGAATGTTATTTTTTGTCTCGATCTTGCAATGCTTTTGTTTTTGCCAATCTTGCATTAAATCTGTCCAAAGCACTAACTCTTGGTGCTGCAACCTTGTCAATGCTTTCAATTTCTTCAACAGTTTCGATATACTTCTTTTTGGTGTCAAATTTTTTGAATGCAGTTTCAATATAGTTTGCAATCTTTTCGCCAGTCTCCATCTTTACAACTTCGCCATTATATTTGTAAGAAATGACTCCGTTTTTGTATCTGATGCCAAGTGGATTGTCTGGGCCATAAATTTGCAAATAGAGCGAAACCACACTTGTTTTTTTGCCTTTAAATCCAAGTCTGATTGTTTGCACAAACAAATATTCATCAAGCAAATCTCTTTTGTTTACTGTCCTCTTGCAAACATATTTGCCACCCCTCAAAATTGGTGCAAATGCTCTTTGCAAAACATAAGATTCATGATAGTCATCTGCAGTTTTAAACTCTTTCATTCCGTGATCTTCGACTTTCTTTCTCTTGTCTCTGTTCATTTTGTCCAAAAATCTTTGATCTTGGTTTGCTTCAACAATATATTCTTCAACAATCCTTCTTTCAACGATCAAACCATCATCACCATCAAGTCTTGCTGATCTTAAAAACGGATCATGATCATTGATTGTTTCAATAAGCAATGCTTCTTCATGCGAAACTTCCATGCAAATCAAAACAGCGCCGTCTTCATCTCTCTTAACCCTTTGTGTTTGCAACGCAAACTGTTTTGCATCTTCAATGTTTCTCGCTCTGACTGAAAACATGATTGGTGTATAAAATCCCCTGCCACTGTGCCCACATTTCACAACAACGGCATAATCTCTTTCTTCCGATCTGTCCCCACCAGCAACAATAATCCCACCAGTGTCTTTGTCGATGATTGTGTCACCTCTTATAATGTGCGAATGCCCACTCATAATTTTCTCCTTTTGTCTGCAAATGCAAACTTCAACAATATTATTATATCACAACACAACACTTTTTTCAATACGCAAACAAAAACAAAAAAAGACAACTCTCTTTGCCTTGCCATTAATTTGACAAACCTTTTTCTTTCAACCAACCTTGTTTTTCAAAATAAAAAAAACGAAGCAGTTTTGCCTCGTTTTCGATTTGGTGGTGATGACTGGGATCGAACCAGTGACCTTATGGGTATGAACCATACGCTCTAGCCAGCTGAGCTACATCACCAAAGTAACCACATTATACAACCAATAATGACCGTTTGTCAATCATTTTTTCAAAATTTCTGACAACTTTCGCCCAAAGGACCAAACAACAACACAAATCCCCTCCCAAAAGTTCTAATTTCAGTCGCCCCGCCAAACAAAACCTGGCGATTGTCATGACTTAAATTTGTTATTGACTTTTCATCAATTAAATGTTACATTATCCATGCCACCGAGGCTTTTTTCCATCCTTCAAATACATTTTTAATCTCCTTAAAAAACTATCAAGGAGGTGCTCGCATGAGTAATCAAGAAGAATTGGAAAAAGAGTATTTTTTGTTTAAGATTAAAATAGCTAAAATAAACAAAGCTTTTTACGACGCAATTAACGAATTAAGTCCAGAAAATCTTGAACGTTTCAAACAAGAAATGAAATGCAACTTGCCGCAAGGACTCATTCAATTGATGAAAGACTTAAACAACTAATACTCAAAAAAGACTAGACAGTTTTGTCTAGTCTTTTTTATATTTTTATATAACAATTAAATCTCTTCAATCCCTAAACTTTTCAAATATTTATAGGTGTCGTCATAATATTTAGGCAATCTTGTGCTATCTTCCCAATATCCACTTGGGTTTTTATTAGGATTGCCAGTTGGCACACAAATTACCATACCTGCTCTTGCACGAGTTAAAAGAACCCTGTATGCATTTAACATATATTTAATAAGTTCTTGTTTATTCTCTGTGTCGGGTGTTTGTTCAACCCATTTTGTTTGACCATTAAATTTGTAATAACGCCACTTATTGTTGTTATAACGCATGTCTGCATCCCATAATACACAAGTATAGTCAAGTTCTAAACCCTGCACCTGAATTTCTGTTGCAGCATCTTCTAAATAATTTGATGATCTTGTATCAACTTTATCTTCTAAAAACCAGTGCACGGCATTTTCGTCACCAGGTGCAAGAATATGTATTCCTAAAGGCTTAAATCTTGCAGACTCTTTTGTAACTAAAACACCAGTTCGTTCTGTTCCTCTAACTTTTTCATGTAGCCACTTTTTTGCCTTTCCCATATCTCTAGTTAAAACTATTGGATATTTATCTTTTATTTCTTTGTAAAGTTCTGCAGCATTAGGCTCTAGTGCAAGCATTGCATGAATAAATGCGGATAACTTTTCTGCCCTATATGAACGCAAAGAAACACTTAAATGCAAATCTTCTGAATAAGTAACGTTTTTATTTTTCTCCAATAATTCATTAACCTTGCCTTCAGCATATTCGGGCTCTGTCAGTTTTGGAGAAATGTGGACTTTCCAATGAGGAAATATATCATTTAAGGCTTTTATCCATTCAGAAATTCCAGCTTCGCCTGTGTTAATTTCTTGACCACCACCAACTAAACAAACTATTGTTGCCCAGTCTTCACGTTGGTCTAGTGACCAAATCAAAAACGCAGCTTCAGAAAATGGAAAGTTTGGAACCTTAAGTTTGTTTCCATAAGTTCCGCCTCTTTTCAAATAATCAGCCAACCTTTTCTTTGTCCACGAACGTTGTGCCTCATCAAAAATTGCAACATGTTCTACTTCACCATAGCCCGATTCTGCAAGTTTTATTGCTTTTTCTGGATCAATTTCCAAGATGCCATTTTCTACCGGATTTTTTATTTTAGCAAGCATGTTATCACGATAACGGTGAATAATTTGTATAAACTTTCCAACCTCTCTTCGAGAATCTGATAGCTTCTTATTTTCTCCTTTATCTTTGCTTTTCTTATAATTATCTTTCGCTAATGCCTCATTTAAAACAGCAACTAAGGGGCCATTTCCTGAAAGATAAACGCACCTTCATCTTCAATTGGTTTATCACTTCCCTGATATGTCTGTTGAACAGCAACATCAAGTCCAACCAGTGTTTTACCCGCGCCTGGCACACCAGTAACAAAGCATATACTTTTTTCTCTATTTGCTTTGCTCTTTTGAATTACATCAAGAATATATTTTATTGTTCTATCAGTAGAAACTTCATCTGCCTCATGTCTTGTAATATCTTCTACCGAATGGTTTTCATAAAGTTTTTTAGCCGCCTCAACAATAGTTGGAGTTGGTGCATATGGACTTATAATCCAGTTATTATCTACCAGCAACTCATTTGGAAATCTAGTCAACACCTTTTCAATCAATTCTAAGACTCCCAATTCCCCTGTAACAAGTGGCTTAACAACACTATCATCATATACAGACATCTGTATAGCATCAGTTCTACTTTGATATTTCGTTGCAATTAAAATTGGCACTATAACCTTATCTCTACTTAACTTGTGGAAGTTTTTTAAATCCAACGCATAATCTAACACTTGGTCAACATCCATTTCTAGAACTTTCGACTCTCCAACTTTAAATTCAAGACAAAATATTATACCTTTATAAAGAAGTACCACATCAATTCTTTTCCCTAAACGTGGTATATCATATTCAAAAATAATCTGACCATTGTCATCATTTAGTTTTGCAAGAACATTTTTCAATATTGCTATTTCAGACTTCCACGCTTCTATTGTTGTAGTAAGCGCAGTTCCATGATAATTATCACACAATTCTCCCAAAATCGCATTTGTATCTATTCTTAAAAATGTTTCAAAATCACTATTAAATAAACAACGCGGACTTCTCTTCATAATTTTCTATCCTTTACAAAATTTCCTTAATAATCACAGTATAACATATTTTATTAAAAATTTATCTACTTTAACAAAATAAAAACTTATAACCTTAATAAAAATTATTAAAACATGACAAAACAAAATTAAGTCAAAAACAAATAAAGCGCATTGCCTTTATTTTTGCTACTGACTTAAAGAACTTTACCGAAACAAATGGCAACTTTTCTAACCTATCGGCACATGCAGTTTACTCTCATTTGCTAAACAATCAATAAAACCACGAGAAGAAGCAAAAACTTCTTCTCTTTTTTCTTATAGGTCTTTCATTATTAAATGAAATGTGCTATAATACCAACACAATCAAAGGAGAATGTTTTTATGAAATTAAAAATTGAAATTTTAGAAGACTATAAATCATATAAAAAAGATACGTTTTATGAATTGGAAGGAGATTTAATTTTATTATCTGGTATAAATGGCAGTGGCAAAAGTCAACTTTTAAATATAATTGCTAATAGCACCACCGAAAAAATTGCAAGAAATATATATCAAAATGTTAGTAGTGGGGCTGAAATAAAAAATAGCAATAATATTATGCTGTTATCTTTCAGAGATAATATTAATATTGAAAGAAATTTTGGGGAATACTCAGTAAGTTTAAAACAAAGCAACCTTGAAATTGCATGGAATTTTTATAAAAGTAAAATATTATGCGATTCGCAATATGCTCATGTAAACAACACAAAGAAAGAAAAATTTAAAAACAATAAACTCATCTTAACGGATGATGGCACTAAAAATCCTTCTTGGAGATCAATAAATCAAATTATAGATCTTTTAAAACTTCACTATACTGAAGAAAAGTTGTTTCATTTAACACATGATGAATTTAAGGATATTATTCCATTAAATTTTATTTGGCGAAACGAAAATGATATTATAAATCAAATAGGAAATATATTTTACATTGCTTGCTGTGATAGAGCAGATGAGCAAATAGAATGTTCTAAAACAACTAAAATATTCAATAATACAGAGTGGTTAAAAACAGCTCCGTGGACTATTCTAAATACTTTATTTGAAAAACTTGGATTTAAATATAGATTTAAAGAAGATTATGTTTTTCATACTCCAAATTTAGATGAAAATCCCAGACTTAGAATAAAGAATGATATTAGACTATTATCTGATTTAAGTGATGGAGAAAAAGCCATATTGAAATTAGCGCTAATTTCTTTAGACCAACAAATTAGCAACGACTTGAAGGTAGTCTTATTTGATGAATACGATGCACCTTTAAATCCTTCATTAACAGATGCTTTTTATCATGTCATAGAAGAGTTTTATATTAAAAAGGGAATTCAAGTTATTATTACCACTCACTCTCCTGCCACCATTTCTTTAGCCCCTTCATATACAAAATTTTACGAAATATTTAACCAAGAGAATTCTTCTCCAAAAATTATACAAGTAAACCAGTTTGATTATGCTGAATTAAAAGAAGCAAACAAAACATTTTATGATAAGATTAAAAATCAAGAAGAAAGAATTTGTATTTTAGAAAAAAATCTTCAACAAACTGGCAATGCTCTTCTTGTAGAAGATGAATATTATCAAATATATAAAATAGCTTATTTGAAATTAAAAGACATTAATGATCTGAATGAAAATAATTTAGATAAAAAATTTTCAGAAAATGCTAATTTTTCAATAAATGGAAATTATGCTACTGGAGGCTTATATAATTATTTGAATTGTCAAAATACAACACTTGATAATACCTGTAAAAGAATATGTCTTTTTGATTTTGACCAAGCAGGTTACCATGCATTTAAAAAGGTTAAAGATTTAAAAATTCAATCACAAAAAATTTATGATGTAATATCGGAGAATATTTCAAATGGTATTTATCTAAAACATAAAAATTGTGACAGATACGCCTTGATGATTCCAATTCCTAATAGATTGCTAAAATTTGTAAGTCAAAAATCAAGTTCAGATTGTTTTATAGAAATAGAGAGTCTTTTATCCGAAGACTATTTAAAAACAAATAAAAAAGCAGAAATTCGCAGCGAAGCATTACCATTTTACAAATTAAAGGATAAGCATAAAAAGGATTTATGGAAAGATTTATTAACAGCAAATAAAGATATTTTTGAAGATTTTAAACCACTTTTTGCAACAGTGGAGTCTTTATTTGATTAAAACAAAATTTCATACATTAATATCTTCATGAACTCTAATCCACCCAGCACCGATATAAATTTTGGTGTTAGGATTGGATAACGGTCTTCCCGCCAAGAGCGAACTGTACGTACACTCGTGAAAATGAGAAAGGTGTACAGTTTTTCTTTTTACACGAATGTTTCGGTATTATAATCCCTTTTGAAAGACCAAAAATAGATAATGCTGGTTGGCAAAATTAGGAAACTCAAAAACGAGATGAAAATGGAAACTTTAGTAAATAAAATTAGGTGGACTTAAAAGTTCACCTTTTTTATTATTTTAAAAAACTAATTTAAAGTGATGCAAAAACAAATAAATGATGATATAATTAAAAATGAAAACTAGGAGGGAATTTATGGCTTTGCACCACATACTACCCAGGTTCATTTTAAAAGGGTTTTGTATAAATCCAAATGATGATAAAAAAGATCAAAAAATTATGATTTATGACAGAGGGTCTGGAAAAGTAAATATAGAAAAAATTAATACAGCTTATGCAAAAGAAAATTTCAATTCTCAAAAAATAGAGACTCTTCTTTGCAAAGATTATGAGAATAATGTTGCAATGTTATTTCAGAGAATAAAAAAAAGAGCCGTTGATAATGAAAAAGATGTAGTACTATCTAACGAAGAATATAAGTTATTGTTTAGATTTTTTACTATCATGTGGCGCAGAAATGATATACATATTGATAATGGAAAGAAAATGGCGATTGAAATTGAGAATATTTTAAAAAATATATTTGGAAGTGATTATGACAATATTAAGACTGAACAATATAAGAATGTATCTCTTTCTGAATACTTTGACAAAAATGAAGAAAAGATAAGGAATATTTTGTATAATAAACTTATATTAGATACAACAGACAATGATCCTACGGTTTTAAAAACGATCAAAAATTATTATCCTACCATTGTTTATAACACATCGAATATACACTTTATTTTACATAACACATACAGCACATTAAATTATTATATTCCAGAAAATCATGATGTTAACTTTTTAGATATTCCTACAACGATGATTGTCCCTATTTCAAACAATCTTTGTATATGTTTAATGCTACAAAAAGATCAAACTGATTTAACTAAAAAAGAATTTAAATTAAAAATTGAGCAATGGAATGAAGATGAATATATAAAACAATTTTTTGTTGATGGGTATATTACCCCACAAGCGACAAGTTTTGTTGTTGATGATACAAATCTTAAATATGTTAAAGGAGAATAGGATATGAATTATTATGAAAGTAAAATGGAAATGGAATTAGCCGAAATTCTAGGAGTAAGTTCCGATACTATAGAGATATTAAATCTTACAATAGAGAATAATATTGGCAACGATGATTGTTCAATGGTTGAATTATTTAATCAATTTAATATCAATATCGATTGGTCTGAACTTTATAATATAATTATTAAACATCTTGATTTAAGTTTGATTATTTAACTTCTAACAATATGATATTAGATTAAACTTTTAGTTCAACCTGAACTTTGTTTGCTCCGCCAAGAGAGGGGGTGTGCAAAAAAAGAGAGTTGACAATGCAACTCTCTCTTTTTTGTAGAATAGACAAAATTATTTTTTGCAGTTTTTGAAAACTAATTCTGCAACAGGGATATCTGCTGCCACCCAATCCAAAGTCATCATGTCTTTTGGTGCAAGCCACTTGAGTCCTTTGTGAACATTCATCTTCATTTCTTTTGAAATCAATTTACATTCGTAAACTGCCATTGACAAGTGAAAGTCTGGATAGTCATGTTCGACTTAATAGAAGAAATCTCCAATTTCAACTTGATCACCAACAATTTGTTTCAACCATTTTTCAACTTCTAAAAATCTCTTTTTGTTTGCCAAATAATCTTGATTTATAAGCTTTACCACATCAACCTCTTTTCAACACTATATATCAAAACAAACTTAAATCAAAATTCTATTTGTGGTAAACATTTGAAAGTCGAATAAAAATCTTTCAAAAAACACCTTTTTCAAAAAGATAACAAAAAAAGACGGAATTGATTTCCGTCTTTTCTTATTTATTATGCTTTCAAGCCATATTCTCCATAAATTTTGGCCTTTTCCTTTTTCTTTTCTTTGTCAGTTGCAGTTGGGTTGGCTGCCAACCAAGCTTGATATCTTTGTTCTGCTTGTTGTCTAGCCATACCTTGAGTTGCTGCAGCAGTTTCTTTTGCAGCATCTGGTTTCTTCTTAATTCCAGAATCATGCATAAATCCTGACACAAAATCGTCTCCAGTCAATGCGCCACCTGCAAAACCAATTGTTTCTCCAAGTGTCTTTCCAACTTTAACTTGACCAACAGCTTTATCAAATCCTGACAACAATGATTTTCCTGTCTTGATTGGGTGGACAACTGCCGTCTTGACTCCTGTCCATGCTTTACCAGCACCTTTTTTAATTGCTGATCCTACAGGCTTCCATGCAGTTCCTACCACACCAGCATGATGCTTAGCTCTATTGAGTCTATTTGTTGATGTTGTTCTAAGACTTGCTGCTCTTGATGTTGCATTTGAAGCTCCTGTTGTAAGTGACGTTGCCATTCCTGTTCTTACATGGCTTGCGATGCTTCCTGCATTTGTATTTCCAGATTTAATTTCCCTACGCATTTCTCTGATCATTTGGTTTGCAGTTTGTTTGCTATAACCTGCAGCCATCAATCTTTGTCTTGCTGTGTTTTGACTGCCTCTTCCTCCTGCAACAAGAGCTCTAGCAGCATTAATTCTGGCAAAGTTGTTTCTTCCATTTCTGTTGTGTGCAGCATCTGCTGTCAATCTAGCCGCCTTTGCTGTCTGAGCGTTTGCTCTTGCTGCGGCAATCTTTCCACCTATTGCTTGTCCACCAGCAATTCCAAGACGAGCAGCCTGATTGAATCCCCTAGCAGCAAGCGCTGTACCTTTGACACCAAGTTTTGCAGCACCAACTGTCATGCTTGTTGCTTTTCCGGCAACTGATGCAACTTCTTTCTTAATTCCGTCACCTGTCTTGTTGGCATCTTCACCACCAACCAAGCTCGAACATACACCGATGAATGCTTTGATTGTGATAAGACCAACAATGATAAGCAATGTTCTTGCAAAATAGTCTGCGATTGTCACATTGAAGAAGTCAATTGTGTTCATATATGGCAGGATCATCAGCATCAAGTTCATGCCGACGACAGAACCATACGTCATGAGAACCTGCTTTGTAAAGCTTTCTCTCCAGCTCTTTCCTGCTTTTCCTCCATCCATTGGTGCAAGACCAAACAATGGAGATGCGATAAGGAAGAGTCCGATACACATAAACAATCTTGTCATAAGACCAAGGATAATGTTTATGAAAATTGAAGTACAAACGATACAACCTGCAAAACCAACGATAAAGTTGAATTGCCACAAGTCATAATAGTACCAAACGGCACCAATGTTAAACTTACTGAAGTGAGTTCCCCTGAGGGACAAGAAGTTTGTAAAGTATTTCATTGACACGATGCCACCACCTGTTTCTGCAAATGGTGTGTAGTCCAATGTGTAACCTTTGTCAGCTCTCAAGTTGCAAGCAAACGCCATGTCAATCATCTCTGCCAAGTGTTCCTGACTCTTTGCATTTCTAAACAAAGTACAGCTTGAACCAGCGTTTCCTGTAAATGCTCCTGTTGTGTTGATTTGTCCAAGTCTCGCTCTGTTTGCATTGAATGCTGCCACTTTGAAGAGTGATCCTGAGAAAGTTTCGTTTTTAGATGCAATCTTTGCAATCTCTTTCTTCGTTTCGTTTGAAGTGCCTTCGGCAGGTCCTCCAGATGGGCCATACAAGATCCCTGCTTGGAAACCAAATAGATCGTAGAATATGTAAGTCTTTTCTTTTGCCTTTCCTGTCGCACCCTTAACTGTGTCAACCAGCGACAACTGATCTACGGCATCGCCATACATTGCTGCAACCGACCCGCTTCCGGTAGAAGTGATAGAGTCAAGTGCTGACAACAAGGCTTCTGAAACAAACAATGCCAAAACAATGATGATTGGTGCTGCAACCATGTTGATAATTGCCTTTACGCCTGTATAAACATATTGCATTGGACCTTTTGCTGCTTTGTCATCATAAGTGTAATGACTTTTGATGATTGCGATAAATGTCGAAACGAAGCAAATGATAATACCAAAAATCAACATTGACCAGAACACTGTTGAAAGCGCCGAATAAGTAAGCCCTTCTGCGTTGATTCCTAAAATTCCGGTAATGAAGTTTGTAACCAAATCTCCGGTAATTGCTTCGCCGTCTACATAATAAACATCAAGTCCGGCAAGTTTACGGAAAAAGAGTTGCAACACATCGATTACGCACGCAATTGACGCATAAAGCAAGTACATAATTTTTGGAATAAGGTTGAAAAGTTCCTTAAAAAACTCTCCAATCCAGTCGAACATACCCAATAACATTGAAGTTTGCATCTGCAACCCTCCCTTAAATAGTTTTTATCATTTTAACAAATACAAACTTATTTTGCAACAATTTTCGTTAAAATAAAATAAAAAACAAATATTTATATAATATTTTTTCTATTATATTTGGTTGTTTTTTGAAAAAAAATGCTCTACAATGTTTTTATGAACGACAGAATAAAGCAAAAATTGCAAACTTTGCCGACAAAACCCGGCGTGTATATCATGCGAGATGTCGGTGGAAACATCATATACATCGGAAAGGCTAAAAACCTGAAAAACAGGGTTAGTCAGTATTTTCGCTCGTCGCCAAAACCAAGCAAAGTGCAAGCAATGGTAGACAATGTAGATGACTTTGACTACTTCATTGCAATGAGCGAACTTGATGCTCTCGGGCTTGAAAGCAACCTTATTCACAAACATCAACCTTTTTACAACATCTTGCTTAAAGATGGAAAGGCATTTCCATATATTAAAATAGATATGAAAGAAGATTTCCCACGACTTGAAATTGTGCGAAAGGTAAAGAAAAACGATGGAGCGAAGTATTTTGGCCCGTACATTTCTGGTGTTGACCCACGAGAAATTTTAAAAACTATCGGTTCAGCATTTAAACTTCGCACATGCACTTCAAAAATAACAACAACCACTTGTGCAAAAAGAGAGTGCCTCAACTATTCTCTCGGCCTTTGTCTTGCGCCTTGCACTCAAAAAACAACAAAAGAAGAATATGCTGAAGAAGTCAAAAAAGCAATCAATTTCTTAAACGGAAACGACGAAGAAATCGAACAAATTCTTATGCAAAAAATGCAAACCGCTTCCAACCTTGAAAACTTTGAAAGAGCAATTCAACTGCGAGACAATTTGAAGATGATTTCAAAACTCAAATCTCGCATTGTTGCAAATCTGACAAAAGATGTAGACAAAGACATTTGGGCATATCACAGTGACGGGCTTAGTGGAGTTGTAAGTTTGATTGTCGTGCGTGGAGGCAAAATCCTTGGCATAACAAACTTTGCACAAAGCGATGCCGAACTCGAACAAGAACAAACTCTTTTCAATTTTGTTTGTCAATATTATCAAAATGTTATTGTGCCAAACGAAATTGTGGTCAGCCACCAACTTGACAGTCAACTGCTTTCAGATTTCTTAGGCAAAAAGATAAACATTGTCTCAAACCCACACGCAGTAAACTTGACACTTTTGAACATGGCAAAAGAAAATGCAAAAGAATATTTGGAAAAGCATTTAGAAAGAGAAAAAATTGCTTACAACACAAGCATTGGCGCAATCTCACAACTTCAAAAAAGCCTTAATCTTAAATCTCTTCCAAAGAGAATTGAATGTTATGACATTTCGCATATCAGTGGCACAAACAAAGTTGCTTCTATGGTTGTTTTCACAAACGGAACAGCCGACAAAAAAGCATATCGCAAATTCAAAATCAAAACAGTTGCCGGCAACAACGATTTTGAATGTCTTAAAGAAACTCTTTCTCGAAGATTGCAAAGATATGTCGATCAAAATGGTGAAAGTTTCAAAGAAAAACCAGATTTGCTTGTCATTGACGGTGGCAAAGGGCAACTTTCTTCTTGTTATGAAATTTTGCAAACCTTTGGACTTGAAAACCAAATAGAGATGATCTCTATTGCAAAAAGATTGGAAGAAGTTTTTGTGCCACAACAATCACCCCCTGTGATTTTAAAGTACGCCAGCGCCGAACTCAAACTTCTGCAACGACTTAGAGATGAAGCTCACCGCTTTGCAATCACCTTCCATCGCACTGTGCGAACAAAATCGCAAACAACTTCAACCTTGGAAGGCATTAAAGGACTTGGCAAAGTAAAAATCAATGCCCTGCTCAACGCTTTTGGCACAACTGAAGCAATAAAAACTGCAAGCGTTGAAGAACTCTGCCAAATCAAAGGAATTCACCATTCTCTTGCAGTTGAAATAAAAAACTTTTTGCAAAAATAAACTTGCCACACGGCAAGTTTTTTGTTTCGTGCAGCAATTTTTCTGCAAAATATCGCAAAAAACTGCGAAAAATCGTAAAAATGGATTTACAATTTGTTTTTTTTGTGTTATACTTTGCAAGTCAAACTAAATATGCGCCGCTAGCTCAGCTGGATAGAGCGTTCGTCTACGGAACACTGGCTCTATGTAATCATACCCCTTTATTTATAAGGGTTTTAAGGGGTTTGGTTTACTTAATTTTAGTTTTCTATAAAAATTTTATAAAAAACTTAGTAAAAA
This sequence comes from Clostridia bacterium, assembly GCA_017452445.1. GTDB lineage: Bacteria > Bacillota > Clostridia > Christensenellales > UBA1242 > Caccovivens. Next base: position 270,281 of record JAFTMH010000002.1, on the reverse strand, counting down.
TCCTTAAAATTTGCGTTCTTAGCTCAGCTGGATAGAGCGTCGGTCTACGGAACCGAAGGTCGGGGGTTCGAACCCCTCAGGGCGCACCAATTTAACTCAGTTGCTCTACACTCAGGGTAACTGAGTATTTTTATTAGGAGGTATAACTATGGCAAAAATTTTAATAGGTCATTATTCTTTGCATCATCCACTATTATGCGATTCAAGAGTCCTTGGAAAAGAAATAGAAATTAAGGTGGCTGGACGAAAAGGCACTATATGTTTTCCGATAGTCAAACCACATATATCAAAAGATGGATATATTCTAACTTGCCCTATAGAAAATGAAGATTGGTTAAACACCCCACTCAATGATGGTTCTACGGAATGGGGAAAAGTTGTAAGTTATTGTCTGAAACCTGACAATACGCCTGATTGTATAGCATACGTATCAAGTATAATTTTAAAATTCAACAACACTTCCAACCCCCAATTAATTTTTGATAATATATCGGATTGGTTTGAAAGGTTTTATAAAATAAAAGAGTTATTAACACATTCTTCTCGCTTTCACTCTGCAAATGAATTAAGTTGTAATACCCCTCCATTAGACTTGTTTTATTATAAAAACAATAAGCTATCTAAAATACAAAATTCTACCACCTCAATAATTTCTATTCAAAGCGAAATCCTTCATGAGGGAATTTCATTCGATTTATATAATGATATTGCAGATCTAACAAATAAGCATAAAGATATAAGTTTTGAATATCAACAATATCTCAATGCGCTTCATGCTTTTGATAAAAAAAATTATTCAATGGTTATCGTAGAATGCGCTGTTGCTATTGAAAAGGCTTTATCGAGCGGCATTGAGAAAACCTGTAAAAAGAAACACTTATCATACAAAAAATTACATGAAAAATACAAGATGTTAGGAGGATTGTTTGCATTAGCAGAAGCACTATCCATGAAGTTGCCTACAGCGGATTATTCCACTAACATTAAAGACTTAAGGAACAATGTTGTACACCAAGGAGTAAAACCTACCAAACAGCAAGCTAAAAAATTTTTAGATGATACAAATAAATATCTAAATGCATATTGCAAACTATTGCAATCTTAATAAACTTTTAATGCAAAAGGAGTGTGTTGATATGACATGGATTAAATATGAAAATCCATTTACAAAACATTATTTTGAAGAATATGCCAGATTAGTTTTAAATGACTTGCTAAACCTTTCCCTAATACATAGAAAGGATAGATATGGGCAGGACAAACCAGATTTAATATCCAATAGTGAAGAACTTGGAGTTGAAGTTACACATGCATTGTCTGATGAGGGAGGAAGGCAAAATAAACTTTTTCAACAGAATTACCCTAAAGAGAATCGTAATCAAATCTTAGTGGCAGAAGCAAAAAGGTTAAAAGTAAAAGGATTGTCCTTTATTGATAACGTTGCTTGTTTAAGCCAATCCTGCAGCAAAGACTATAATATCAACCTACTTATAAGCACAATTGAAAAAAAATTAAAAAAATTAAATAGCATCACTTTTAACAAATATACTAATAATCAACTTTTTGTCAGTGCCTTTTCATTTTTCCCAGAAGATATAGAATTCTTTCTAAATAATTTTTCAAATCTAGTAAGCTCTCACCCAACTAATTTTGACACAATTTATATTTTTAATATGGAAGGCCTTTATGTATTTTGCAACAATCAGTATAGATGCATACCTATCCCCGAAAATAGTTTAACTAGATATAAGCATGAAGCTATGTCAGTATCAGAACATAATAAATAACCAAAAAGCACCATGTGGTGCTTTTTTTTGTTTATCCATATAATATATCATTGATTAAATCACAGGCTTTTCTATCTGATTCCCTAGTATAGTGTGCATATATATTGAGAGTGGTTTGAATATCTTTGTGTCCTGCTCTTGTAGATACTGTTTTTACATTGGCCCCATTATCTATTTGGAAAGTAACATTTGTATGCCTCAAACCATGCAATGTAACTCTTTTTAAATGTTTTTGTGCTTGAAACTTTTTTAGCCAATCATTTATTGTCGCATTACTCATATCTTTACCATATCTGTTTACAAACAATTTGTTAATATCTCCCCAAAAATCTCCTAACATCTCTTTCTGGTTATCCCACCAGGTTTTATACTCTTTTAATATTTCACAAAGGTTTTGAGGCATATTTATAATCCTGTTTGAAGATATAGTTTTAACTGATTTTGTTACAATTCCAAAGCCATTTATGAAAATAGTGTTCTTGCAAATCTTTATTGTCTTGTTTTCAAAATCGACACAATCCCAACTAAGCCCAGCAATCTCAGCACCTCTCAGTCCAAGATTTAGAGAAATTGAGAATGCGGTTTTCTTTCTTATATCAGGTTCAGCTTCAACACATGAAACAAATTGTTTTAGTTCTTCTCGTGTTTCATATATTTCCTTTACTTTTTCAGTCCCTGTGACTGGTTTTGTAAAATCTTTTGTGCAATAGTTAATATCTATGCGACCTTCCAAAACAGCCTGTGCTAAGATTGAATGCAACATATTTTTTAGACTTTTGTTTGCACTTTTAGAGTAATACACATCTTCAGAAGTAAAGTCAAAATAATCCTCAAATTTAATATTCAAAAAATTGCACAAGTTTGTAGCAGTGGTTTTATTAACAGTGTTGCCAACTTTTAATGCTGTGCACAAAGTTGCATTTGCAATTCCACTTCCCAGATAAACATCCTTAAAAGACAAATGTTTGTCTTTCATGACTTCTTTAATACTTTTCTTTACTACAATAGTTTCCTTTTTGTAGGTTCTTTCACAAAGCCAATCACAAAAATTTTGCACAACAGGCAATGTTATTTCTTGTAATGTATATAGACCAAACTTGTCCTTAAAAACCTTTAAATTGCTTTTACATCTAGCATAGTGATTATATGCATCTTTTTTGTATCTAATTATGTCTTCAACCCACTTTTCTGCATAATCATAGAAAAAAACTTTTTCATCTTGTTGAAAACACAATCCTTTTGATTTTTTATCTACTTCTTTTTTGTATTCAATCTGACATTGAAGCCTAAATTGTTCAATTTCTTTTTTCCCTTTCAAATCTAAAGGAACTTTAAATGTTTTTACAAATACCTTATACTTCTTTGTTAGCGGATCTTTCCCACTACAATGTAACTCAAAAGACAACTCGTTCCTTTTATTGTAAACCTCTTTAACATGCATTATGTCTTTCTTATTTTTCATTGGTGGTCTTCTCCTTTACATACTCTCCATTGAGATAGCCAATTAAACTTTCAAAGTTAACTAAAACTTTATTTCCATTAGTTACATACTTAATCTCATTTCTCTTGCAAAGCGATCTTACAAATCATTCACTTATTGCTGAGTCCTTATCAATCTTTTTAATTTCATCTACACATTGATGGACTGTTCTTAATTTAATAATAAATTCCATATGTTATTATCCTTTTAATATTTATAATTTATTTTCTTGTTGTGATTTTGGCAATGTGCAGATTAAGATCTTTACCCTCTTAAACAATAATCAAATTTTCATATTATTTCTCCTTTTACATATTATACAGTTTTTTTATTGTTTTTTGTCTTTTTTGACTTTAAACTATTTCTTTATTGCGAAGTTTTAAAATATTTTTGTGATTTCATCTCATTGTTTTTTCTTATATATAATTATACAGTTTTTTTGTTGAAAACTGACAGGTTTCCTTAAACCTTTTTTTAACTAATCATTATAATTATAAGAATTTAAGTTTACTTTTCTTATTTGCTTTAATTCATTTACTAATGAAATGCCAAATCGAAAACCATAAAGCAATGCTTCCTCAATTGCTTGCAAGTGCAAACTATCTATGGCATCATTAAACTTTCTATAAAGTTCTTTTTGTTCTTCATTTAGCTTAACAGTCAATTTGTCTTCAGCTTCACAAACCATATTTGTCAATCTACACACTTCCCCAGTGCTTAATGTTCTTTCATGAAACACTTGCAACAATATTTTTTCAATAGACATAAAAAATCCCTCCAATATTTTGGAAGGATTCTGTCATGCTTTTAATCTAAAGTCAAGTAAATTTCATTATCAAAGAATTATAATTTAGATAATTCTAAATTCATCTCATGAATGTTTTCAAAACTGTATAACTTAACATTGTATTTTTTGTCTATGCCAATATTGATCAACATTTTTCGCATTGCATTGTCAGTAAAATAGTAATTGCAGTAAGGCAAATAACAAGATGCATTGATAGTGTCTTGGTAATCGCCTCGTTTAAATTTTTGATTTAGAGATATGTAAGTCCTAATATTTCTTTCAATGTCTACAAAAGGAACAGCAAACCAATAGTACCCCAAGAGAAATTTACAATATGTGATATATTGACATGATAAATCTCCCTGTAATTTGAATTTTTGAGAAAGATCAATAAACCTTTCCCAATGTTCCCTTTCTAAATCGTTGAGAGGTTGTTGGCTCTGACTTTTGTGAAGTATTTGGTTTGATAATTTATGTCCTTCATAAGTCAACTCTTTAAATAAATGTTCTTTGTAAGATTCTGTAGGTAATAATTCTTTTTGGTAATCAGCCAAATCTGCCACAAGGAAGTTTTTGGTATCTTGAATTTGTTGTATTATGTTTTTGCCCAGTAAATATAATTTGCCTTTTATAAACACATTTGCATCTTTTGCTGTATTAGTAATTTTTTCAAATCCTAAATTGTAGTCTATTTTTATTTTATCATTATTATTGAGAAATGCCTTAAACAAGGTTTCAATTTGTTCTTCTTGAATCCTTAAATAATTCTTAAAATAATTTCCATTACTTAATTTAAAAAGTATGTCAATGTTATTGGATTTTCCCTGCCTGTAGTCTATCTCTTCTTCTTGGTCTGCATAAGGTATCAATAATTTATTTTGTTCTGACAATTCTAATAATATAGAAAGTGTTTTTTCAACCTCTGCTTTGTATTTTATTGTAGAGGTATTATTTATGACTTTATTAAGTTCTATTATCATATTTGAGTCTAAAAATATTATTGGAATATTAGATTTTTGAAAGTTCACTTTGATTGGATTATCTATATTTTCTATTTTCATTTTATTTCCTTTTTAAGTTGTAATATGTTTATAGTATAAAATACAACTATACAAAAAAACAAATTTTTTAACAATATATTTTTTGGATTTAGTATGCAACAGTTAAATTCAAATAAGCTTATTTGAAATGTATTTAATAGTGTAAAAGTTTATAGAATTATGCCTTTATTTGCTATTTGTTACACCTAAATCAGACCATGTTTATTGCCTTGATAAATTGCTCAAGCATTGCCAAAAGCTCCTTAAAAGCTCTAAAAATGAGCCATGTTATAGACTGATTTTGTTTCCTTTTTTAACATACATTTTACTGTTGTTTAAAAAATCGAAACTTTTGAAAAATTTTTGTGAGTTTTATGTGCTAAATTTATTAGGAGGTAAAAAATATGAAAGATTTGTTTGGACACAACTTTGCCATGGAGAACCTTAATTCCATGATAAATGACAAAACGATTTTAAGATTCTTGCAAGACAATTTTATTACAAATCAAAATTTACTAAATCAAATAGATGGGTATATTTCTGCAGTCAAAAGAAGAGAGTGAGATGAACCTGCTGAAACTTATATCCACAACACAAAGTTTTCTATGTGTTTAAAAGTTGTTGTTTTTAGATTTCTATATCAAATATTAAAAATAGAATTTTTAGAACAATGACCTGATGGATACTGGTCAGATTTAGTAAAAAAATTATAAGGCATATAAAGACCTTTTTGCCCTAGTTGAACATGGTTTCAACAATGATGCAAACATCCCTTGTACCCCTGTTAAAACAGGTTTTAAGGCATAATACACAGGTGTTTTACACTAACAATGATAAGACTATTAAAGGAGATTAACAGAAATGAAAAACAAGATCCAAAAAATACATGAACAAAATATTGAATTACAAAATGCAATAAACTCACATTCAAAAATTAAATCTAAGGCAAATGTAAAGTTAACCATGCTGGATGGCTCTAGACTTATTTTTAGTAAATATAATGGATTTGAACCATTGAAGGGTATTGGTTTTAGAGGCTCAAAAATCAAAGATTTAAACAACCCCTTTAAAACAATAGAACAAGAAAACAGAACTCTAGATAAGTTCAAAAAGAATATGATGTTTTATGACTTAAATGGATATAGAGCTTGACACATTACTTTAACAATAAACCCAAATTTAATTCATTTACAAGGTAAAGAGTTAATAGATGAAATGGATAGAAGATTGTCCTATATTGAGGAATGTATTAACAATATGTCAACAGGAGATAATCCATTTTACTATATTGGTAGATATGAAGGAAATGAAGAAGACAACCTATTTCATTTTCACCTTGGCATCTTTTTTAAAAAATATATTCCTAGAACAATTACACATGAATGGTTAACACATGTTTGGGGACTAGGTAACGTATGGCTTTCTAGACATAAAAAAGTTTGGACTATTTTAGGTTACATGTCAAAAATTAGAGAAACAGATTTCTTAGATTCTACATACACAAAATTCCCATCATGGATGAAAATAATAAGACATAGTACCAACATGCCAATAACAAGTAATATAGTTACAGTTTATACAGATTATGAAGGATATAAAGAAATCTTGTCAATACTAAATAAAAAGAGTTTAATAGAAACAGGAGAATTTTTATATAAAATTAAAGATTATGTTCAGTATGTAGACATGAGTACAGGAGAGATATATAGATATTTGAAGAATATGTATATATACTAAACATTAATTTCTGGAGTTTAGATTATATTATACCCAAGGTAAAGAAAAAAGAGTCTGATAGAGATAAAAATAACATCTATCCTACATAAAATAAGAGCTAAACACTAGATTTTTACAACAATAAGATAAAAAACAGAGAAATTGACAGCAATAAAAGAAAAAATTTAAATTATTGCTGATTTTTCTATGTCATAAAATAGTTGTAACACAAAAGAAAAAAAAGGATAAGCAATAATCTTATCCTTTATTTTGACAAAAGTTCTATCCATGCTTGTTTCTTTTGATCTGGTACTCTCTTTAATAAATCTATAATTTGCTTATCTGCCTTATATTGCATAATGTCATAATAGAAGAATTCTTCCAAACTTGAGCCACAGGCCTCAGCAATATCATTGATAACAGTGATTGAAGGTTCAAAGTTTCTTTTATATTCCAATCGGTTAATATATGCTTCATTCTTACCTATTCTTAAACTAAGCTCTCTTGCAGACAGTCCTGCTCTTGTTCTTAACTGACTAATTCTGGTTATAATATCATTTAAATCCATTGCAACACCTCATAAATAGTTTACAATGAACTCAACCTTTTGTGATAGGATAACACATTTCAAAATGTATGTTTAAGTGCATATTATATATACTTATATGTCTATATTATTGACTTATTTATGCTCGTTATGTATAATTATGTCAAGGAGAATATTACCATGGATGAAAAGGATTTAGATAGAATCTTAGGACTGCCCACTAAAAAAGACATGCCTGGTGGGTCTTTAAAATGTGAGCAATGTGGCTCCAGTAATTTCGATACCATGACAAATCAATTGTTAAAATGCAAACATTGTGGGGCTATTTTTAACTTAAATAAAAGCATTGTAAATAACTTTGTAACCAATATTCAAGCCACCAACACTCATAGCACATCTAATTATCATATTGTCAAATCAAACATTTCTGAAGAGGAATTTCTAAAAGAAGCTTACTTGGCTATTGCTATGGATGAACAATCCCCTATAGATGTTTTAACCGCTAATTTTTCCCCTGTTACTTGCTCGTATTCTCAATTTATGGTTATTGATGCTTATTATGTAGGAGCTTATTCCGCAATAGTTGGTGTTGACCACAAAGAACAATACAATGATCTGGAAAAAGTTTATGATGGTGTCTCGAAAACTTGGAAATTAAACAAGGTTGTAAAAGAAAGAACCGTCACCGACTGGCAACCCTTTACTGGCAATATTTCAGTCAATAAATTATCCTGCGTTAAACTTGGAGAAAAAGATGATGATAAAGCATGTGATTACTTCATTAAAGATTTAGAAACCTTAAAAGCAAAAGGAGAAATTGAAAATCTAGATAAACAACAAAGCTCTTTAAATACACAGATTTTAAGTTTTACACAAAATGACATAAATCTTACAATAAAAAAAGGAGAAATTGCCACTAATAATGATGTTTGCCTTCCAGGAGATAAATATAAAGATTATGACATTAAAATATCTCATACTATTAATTCAATTGATTACTACTTAGTACCCGAATACATCTTAGAGTATAAATATCGTGAAGATAAGTGCAAAATATCTTCTTTTAAATATGATTTAAGAATTTTAGGAACAGTCCCTGATATCACAAAAAATGTAAAAAAGGATATTTCAAGAAAAACAAAACCTTATGCAATAAGCTCTCTTATTAGCTCTATAGTAGTTTTGTTGTTTTCTTTGATTTCTTTATTTGTAATTCATAAAACAAGCCTTATTTGGATCAACATAATTTTGATTATTGCTTCTATAACTTTTTTTACTGTTTACCATATAAAAAATAAAAAAATTGAATATAAGATTAAAGACGATATTTATCATGCAAAGTTGGAAAATTTAAAAACATTTTTGAATCAAAAACAATTGCCTCCTCTTACTGAAGACGAATTAAAAAGAGCCGAAAAAATGGCAAAAGGGTGGAGGTATTGACATGCAAAAAACTTGTAAAACTCTTTTTATATTAAGTTTAATCATTGCTATTTTGTGCTGTATCGCCCTTCCTAGTTATGATGCTTATTGCAGGGAAAACATCCTCAATTACCCAGAAGAGCAACCAGACACCACTCCCATCCCACCAACAAACATTGAAATAAATTATGAACATGTCCGTTTTGAAAAAGGTCAAAGCATTGTTCTTCGACCAATCATAACCCCCTATAATGCAACTACTAATATTACATGGGAATCAAGTGATATATCAGTAGCAACCATTTCAATCGATAATGATTTAGGTTCTATAAGAGTTTATGGAAATTCCATAGGTTCTGCATATATTTATGCATACACATCAAATGGACTTACTGCTTCATGCCATGTTACGATATTGGAGCCTTTAGTAGAACCAACCAATATTTCTCTAAACTATACCTCATACTCACTAAAACCTGGAGAAAGTTTTACACTTGAAGCAATACTTTATCCAACTAATACCACATTAAAATCAATAGCTTGGACTTCTTTAAATGGCGAAATAGCAACCGTTTCTGACGGAGTCGTTACTGGTATCTCTCCTGGCAACGTGCGGATTCGTGCACAAACATTAAATGGACTTACTGCCTATTGTAATGTAATTGTAAAACCTGAATAATTTTGTGCTTGGCATTAATTCTTACACTATGTAAATTTAGTTGTAACAGTTTGGGAATAATGAACAAAAACAATGTCACAAATCTATGGCATTGTTTTTTATAGGTTGTTAAGATAAGATTTAACTAAAATTTAGTTGTTGTATTTAAACCAAGAAATCTTTGGTAATTGTTCATAATTAATTCTTTAGATTTTAGAGCATCTATTAAATACTCTCCGATTTGTGTATTATTATCTAAATTATTTTGGTTGCTATCATCATTGAGTAGTTCATTTCTTTCTTCAATATAGCACTCTAATGTAAACAAAAACAAATCCAATGTACCTAGATATTCATATATTCTTTGAGATATCAAATCATCTTTATATGGGGATAAAGATTCTTTGATTCCTTTTGGTATTCTATTTTTTCTAATTGATTCTTTTACAAATTTCATTCTTTTATTCTCCTTAATAAATTTCGAGCTTTTATCAACTCTACAATAAATTTAGCAGCCAAAAATTTTGTTTTTAAGTTTTTAAATTTGGATGTAATAATACCTTTTTAGTTTGAGCTCACTCAATGTGACAAAAGTTCTTTAAATTATTTAAATGGATTGCTTTTGCCTTAACATAAATTTACTATAAAACTTTTTATAAAAAAAATTGACTATTTTTCAGAAAAGTTATATGCTTATATCAATATAAGTTGTTTTTGCAAAAGTTACACAAAATCACCCTAAAACCTATGCAAATAACACAACTTACATTCTGGTGCAAAAGTAATTTTGTATATATCAAGTATCTACGGAACGAAAGGTCAGGGGTTCGAATCCCTTGCGACGCACCAAGAAGAAGCCTGAAAAGGTTTCTTTTTTTATTTTGTTATTTGTTTCTTTTTTTTGAAGAAATATGATATTATATTAATATCGTTGGAGGAAAATATGAAATTTTTTGTTGGCATATTTAAGGTTATCAAATGGTTCTTCTGGCCAAGTTCGCAATATAGATTTCAAGAGAAAATATACAGAAAATCCAGCAAGGGTGCAAAAATCACAAACTTAGTGCTCAACACTCTCTTCATCGCAGGCTCTTTGTGGTATGAATGTTTCACTTGTGACCTTTTCTCAAAACACTTCGGCTGGGCAGTCGTTTCAACAATCTTTTGTGTTGCTTGTCTTTATACATCAATCAAAACCAATGCACTCTACGGAACCATTGCATTTAAGAATATCGCTCGCACATATGTTGATGATGTCGTAGAAAGAAAAGTTGCTGGGGCTCTTGTTGAAGCGGCAGACCTTGGAACTAGCGAACAAGCAGAAGAAATTGTTAAGGAAGAACAAAAGAAAACATCAAGCAAAAAATTGGATCTTGCTTCAGGAATCATTTATTCTGTGACAGCCGCAGCAGGTTTTTGCCTTGCAATCCTTTTTGTATTCTTAAAAATTTACGGCAAAATGTAAAAATAACCAATCCATACAAGAAAACTGTGTAAACTGCAGTTTTCTTTTTTATTTGTTGAACTTTTCGACTCTCTTTTGCTATAATAGTGGCATGAACAAGATTGACTATTTTGAACTTTGTAAAAACATAATTGAAAAGTGTGAAAGTGGACACTTAAATTTATATCACGACATTTCTAAGGAAGCACTGTCCTCTTATCTTTCTTCTGTTGATTGGAAGATGTTGGACGACATCTCTTTTGACAGAGAAATGTTGAAAGTTTTTGCATTGTTCAAAGATGCACACACATCTTATTTTATTAAACACACAGAACTTTCTCACTCCGTGATTTTCAATCAACAACACTTGTATATCAAAGACAACGAAACTTGGAAAAGGGTTGTTTCAATAAACGGAAAGTCCGTAAGTGACTTGGCAGAACAAATTGTGCAAATGTCAAACTTTGAAACACAACCATGGAAAGATTGCAAAATTGAAAGAGGTTTTCAAAACGGATATTTTTATCAAATGCTTGGCATAACCTGTCCCCCACTTCATTTTGAAGTTGAAGGGCAAACAGAAATCGTTGAAGTAAACTTTTTGTCTGATGAAGAATTTGAGAAAAAGCAATCTACAAAAAGAGCAAACAGAACAAGTTATGATTTCAACCTTTTAGACAACAACATTTTGTATGTAAGATATTCTGCTTGCCGAAATGATGACAATCTTTCGTTTGAAGACTTTGTAAAACAAATCGAAATCGAAATTGAAAACCGTGGCATCTCAAAATATATTTTAGATTTGAGAGGCAACAGTGGTGGAAATTCTGAAATCCTTAACCCATTTCAAGATCTCGTGAAAGAAAAACATCTTGACGGTGTGCTTTTGATTGATGGAAAAGTTTTTTCAAGTGGAAGATTTGCTGTTGCAAGATTTAAGCGATATTTCAACACTCTTTTGATTGGCGAACCAACCGGCGGTGCTGCCAAATCCTATGGTTACACTGAAAGAAGTGAAGTTGAAGATAAAAAATTTTGCTACTCTATTCGCCTTTGGGATTTTAGCGAAATTTTTGGATATGAAGGTTCGATCCAACCAGATGTTTTGATTGAAAAATCCATAACTCACATTCAAAACAACAGCGACCCGCAACTTGATTATGCAATCAATTATCTTACAAAAGGAGAACAATTATGAAAGTTTTGATACCACACGAAGAGATTGTTGACATTTGCAAAACAATCGGCAATCAACTTACAAAAAAATTTGCTGGCAAAAACCCTATTGTGTCTTGTGTGCTCAAAGGTGCAGCACCGTTTCACAGCGAACTTATGAAACATTTGGATATGCAAATCGAAGCAGATTATATCCAAGTCAAAAGTTATGTGGGCACACAAAGCACAGGCAAAATAAACATCAAAAAAGATTTGGATTTTGATATCGCTGGCAGAGATGTCATCATTGTTGAAGACATTGTTGACACAGGCACAACTCTCAGTTGTCTTAAAACAGAACTTGAAAAACGAAATCCAAATTCATTGACTTTTGTCGCCTTGCTCGACAAACCTAGCAGAAGAAAAATTGAGTTTGAAGCAGATTTTGTTGGCAAGGTCATTGAAGATTTGTTTGTTGTCGGCTTTGGGCTTGACTACAACGAGCAATATCGCAATTTGAAAGACATTTACATTTTGGAAAACTAAATCAAAGGAGATAAGTATGTTTGGCATTTACGACTTAAATCTTTGCAGTGATTTGCCTTTTAGCGAAAGATTGGAAATTTACAAACAAACAGGGTTTGATGAAGTTGCACTTTATCTTGACAGCAAGCATAATCGCAGTGATGAAAATTATGTTGACATCATCAACTATGCTCGAAAAATCGGCTTAACTGTAAATCAAGTGCATTTGGATTATCATTTGTCAAATGCAATTTGCGACCCAACCACAAACGAATATTTTGACTATATCTCGCAAAAACTTGCCGAAGCAAACAATCTTGACATTAAATATGTTGTCGCCCATGCTTCAAAAGGAGACACTCCTCCATTGTTGAACGACACCCAACTTGACAAGTTTGAAAAAATGATGAACAAATTTGACAATCAGCCTGCCATACTCTGTCTTGAAAATGTAAGAAACTGCACAAACCTTTTCAGCATCTTGCGACTTGGACTTAAAAATGTTGCCGTTTGTTTTGATGTTGGACATGCTCATTGTTATGCAGATGAAAAGCAGTTGTTTGAACAATGCAAACCTTATGTAATCTGCTCGCACATACACAACAATTTTGGACAAGACACTCATCAATCACCAAAAGAAGGAGAAATTGATCTTGCTTATTTTGCAAAGCAACTTACAGAAATCAAAAATTGCTCAAACTGTTTGGAATGTTTCCCACCAAGAGGCTCAAACTTTTCAAAAGAAGAATTTGCTTCTTTTGTGAAATTGTTGTATGATGAGACAAATGAAATTTTATCCAACTAAAAGGACTGCTTATGAAAAAATACATTCTCTTTGATTTTGACAACACTCTTGTTGACTCGCTCACACTTTGGTATAAAGTTATGCACAAAGAAGCATTCAAATATTGGAATGTAAAATTTGTTAAAGATATTCTCACTTTGCGAAAAGGTTTAAGCAATCACGAAATCGCACAACTTTTTATCGACCTTACAAAATTGCAAGATGTGCAAGCACAAGAAGTTGTTGATTTCTGGAACAATCGTATGGAATATTATTACACCCACAAAATAAAACTCATCAAAGGTGTAAGAGAATTGCTCAACAATCTTAAAGCAAAGGGATATTCGCTCGTGCTTGTCTCTGCAACCAGCAAATACCTTTTGGAAATCGCTCTTAAACATTATGGTTTGGATATGCATTTCGATCATATCTACACTGAAGAAAGTTTGGCTCAACCAAAAAGAAGTGTGCAATTTTATGAAGAGTGTTTGAAACAATTGAAATGCCAAGCAAGTGACATTTTCTTGTTTGAAGATTCGTTTGCATCACTGACAAGTGCTCATTCTCTCAACATCGAAAGTTGTGGAATTGTGCATAAATACAACAAGAAAAATGCAGACAAAATCAAATCAATCACAACCCTTACAATCAAGGATTACACCGACAAAAAGTTGGCAAACTTAAATTTGCTTTAATTTGTCTAAAAATCAAAACACACAATCGGGAGAAGAAAATGAAAATATTTTTAATCTGCAGCAAGGCCTTTTATGGAACTTTGACTGAATACAAACAGAAATTGGAAACTTTGGGACATAAAATTTTTATGCCAAACTGCTGGGATGCTCCAGAGACAGAGGCAAAATATCGTGGCACTGAACAACACCACATCTTCAAAGCAAAAATGTATAGACAATCGGAAGAAACAATAAAAAATGTTGATGCCGTTTTGGTGCTCAACTTCAACAAAAACGGACAAGAAAACTATATTGGTGGAGCAACATTTTTAGAGATTTATGATGCTTTTAGAATGAACAAAAAGATTTTCTTTGTCAACCCAATCCCTGACAATATGCTCAAAGACGAACTTATTGGTTTCAACCCTACAATAATAGGCAACGATTTTTCAAAAATAAACTAAATCAAAAAAAAGAAGGCCCGCATCCTTCTTTTTCTTTGTCTAAAATTTCAACTTTTCAATTGTCTTTGCCATCTTCTTTTGATAATTTTTGCACAAACGATATTCCCAACAACCTGCTGCAACCCCCGGATAATTCATTCTCCATCTTTCATCTTGCATCATAAAATCTTGTGCTTGCAAAACAACAAGTTCAGCCTTTGACGAAAGCATTGCATTGATGCAATCAATTTGCAAATCTTTAAGATTGTTTGCTTGCGAACCGATCATCTTTTTTATTTTTTCAACCTGTTGCTTATTTTGATTTTTCAAGCAACCCAAAAATGTTGCGCTGTCGTGAGTGCCTGTGTAATAAACAGTGTTTTCGATCACATTTTGTGGCAAATGTGGATTTGTGTTGTCAGTGTCAAAACCATACTGCAAAACATTCATTCTTCTAAGTGAAAATTGTTTTATCACTTTGCCCGTCGCACTGTTTTCATCGCTCAAATCTTCAACAAACAACTGCTTAAAATCAACTGTCTTTTGAAGTTGTTTGAAAAATGCAACTCCACCACCATCAACATATTGAGTTTTTGTGCCCGGTGCTTTTGCATGCTCATAATATCTTACATATCCAGGAAAATGATCCAGTCTCAACAAGTCATATTTGCCCAAAAGCGAAGTCAACCTTTCTACCATATACGAAAAGTTGTCTTTTTTCATTTTGTCCCATTGATAAATGCAAGTTTGCCAATCTTGTCCCACCGAAGAAAACACATCTGGTGGGCAACCTGCCGTAACAGTTGGCATACAGTTGTCGTCCAACTTAAACCACTCTTTGCCAGCAAAAACATCAACACTATCTTTGTCGCAATACATTGGCACATCACCCATAATTTTTATGCCAAGACCATTTGCATAATCTTTCACTTTTTGCCATTGTTGTCTCAAAACTTGTTGAAAGAAAACAAACTTCAAAAATTCGTCTTTGTTGTCTTTAACAAACTTTTGTCCAACCTTGCCGTAAATATCCCAATATTTATCTTCTACAAATCTCCAACTCTTTTGGTTGAATTTTTTAAGCATTGTGCGATAGTAAGCATATTCGTAAAAATGTTTATTTACTTTCGCGACAGTCAAAAGTTTCTTTTTGCTCTTTTCGTCCAATCTTGAATATGCAACAGCAAACAACCTTTCTTTTTCTGGTCTTATCTTTGCATACTTAACCTTTTTTGTGTTTTTGAATTTGTAAAGATGTTTGTATTCTTTCTCTTCAAGAAGTCCCCTATCTTTCAAATCGTCCAAATCAACAAACATTTCGTCAATTGCTTGAGTGCTGAGTGGTCCATAAGGGCAATTAAATTCGTTGGCATTGTTGAGTGGCAAAATTTGCCATAAAGAAAGCTTTTGAGATTTCAAAAAATCTAAAAATTCAAAACTTACTTTTCCAAAATCTCCAAGCCCCGTTTTTGATGGCAAGCAAGTAATATGACACAAAACACCAAACTCTTTCATTTTTTCTCCTTTGTTTTTGTGAAAAATTTGACAGTGATAGATGAAAATGTTTCACTTATAATATATATTATATATAGCACACGAGCATCGTTTTTCAAAACGGAAAAGCAAAAAAAGTGTTGACATAAATTGTCAACAGTGGTATAATAACATCGTAAATATAAATTTAAGGAGCCAGACTTATGTCTAAATTGTTTGTTTTGGTTAATAACAATAATAACAATTTCAACACATTAAACTTAATGGGTTCCTTTTGTTATGCCGTTTAATCAAAACGGAAAATAAAAATTAAACTAAGAGCAGATGGAACCCACATCTGCTCTTTTTTGTTAAATAAAGAAAAATTGGAGAAAACAATGAAAACAAACTTCTATCACAAATTTAATAATGCCCCAAAGGGCAGTGAAGATATAAAATTTTAGGACGGTGTTGGTTTCCGCAAAACCAAACAAAAAAATCAAATTAAATTAAAAAGGAAGATAATAAAATGAAAAGAACTTATATTAAAGATGTCCAAGTTGATGAAATTTGCAAAATCTCAGGTTGGATCGAAAAAATTAGAGAACAAAAAACAATGATGTTTCTCGTTGTGACAGACACAACAGGAAGCATTCAAGTTGCAATTGAAAAAGACAAAATCGCCGAACTTGCAACTGAAGATTTTGACAAAATCTCTCGCCACAGTGTTGTGACAATTTGGGGAAAAGTCGTTTCTGCACCTTGTGTAAAATTGGGACAAATCGAACTCGTGCCTTCTGGCATCGAAGTTGAAAGTTTGGCTGAAGATTTGCCAATTGACGAGCAAACTGCTGGCGAACTTAAAATGGACTTTAGATGGATTGATCTTAGACAACAAAAACAAAGATTAATTTTCCAAATCAGAACTTTTGCAGAATCAAAGATGAGAGAATATTTTGTTGACCGTGGTTATATCGAAATCCACACACCAAAAATCACTTCTCAATGCTCTGAAGGTGGTGCAGAAGTTTTCACTCTTGACTATTATGGACAAAAAGCATATTTGACACAAAGTCCACAATTCTACAAACAAATGGCAATCGCAAGTGGTTTTGACAAAGTGTTTGAAATTGGACCTTATTACAGAGCCGAAAAATCATTCACAGCAAGACACACTGCCGAAGCAGTTTGTTTGGACTTTGAAATCGCCCATGTGAAATCTCATCACGATGTGATTGATGTTGAAGAAGATTGGATGCTTTATGTTATGAGAAAAATCAAAGAAACTTATGGCACACAAATCAAAGAGATTTTTGATGTTGAAGTCAAAGTGCCAACAAAGATCCCAAGACTTAAACTTAAAGAAGTTTTCCAAATCTTTAGAGATGTTTACGGAATTGAAACACCAGAAGAAAAACAACTTGACCTTGACCCAGAAGCAGAAAAGTTGATTTGCGAATATACAAGAGATTACCTTGACAGCGAATTTGTGTTTATCACAGATTATCCAGCAGAAGCAAGAGCATTCTATTCAAAGAAAATCACAGACGATTCGTTTGACTGTATGGGTTTTGATATGTTATATAGAGGTTGGGAAATGAACAGTGGTGCTGTCAGAGAACACAGATATACACAACTCAAACAACAAATCGAAGAACACGGAATTGACAGTTCAAAAATGGCTGATTATCTCGAATTCTTCAAATACGGTTGCCCTACACACGGCGGAATTGGTTTTGGAATTGACAGATTTATTTCAAAACTTTTGGATTTGCAATCACTTAAAGACAGCATCTTCCTCTTCCGTGGACCAAGCAGATTGAAACCTTAAGGAGTAAAAAATGGACGAAAAATTTGATATCGAATATTTGGAAGCATTAAGCAAACTTAAAATTGATGATGCTGAAAAAGAAAAGTTTGCAAAAGATTTTGCAAACATTGTAAAGTTTGTTGATCAAATCACTCAACTTGATTTGCCAGAACTTGAAGACAGGTCGAAAGCAGTTTGCTTGTCGCAACTTCGTGAAGATGAAGTTGTTGAAAAAGAAGAATGTGATGTTGTTGCAAATGCACCTAAGAAAAAAGATGGCTGCTATGTAACTCCAATGGTGGTGGAATAATGACAGATTTTACACAATTGACCGTAAAAGAATTGGTCGAAGGAATTAAAACACAAAAATTTACAAGCGAAGATGTTGTTTCTTTTTACATTTCTCAATGCGAAAAGAAAAAAGATCTCAATGCCGTTTTGGAAATCTTTTATGATGCAATCGAAAAGGCAAAAGAAGTTGACAGCAAAATTGCTCAAGGACAAACACTTGGCAAACTTGCCGGAGTGCCAATCATTGTGAAAGACAACATTCTCAACAAAGGCAAAAAGATGACTTGTGCAAGCAAGTTTATGCAAGATTTCGTTTCACCATACTCTGCAACAATCGTCAAAAAACTTGAAGCAGAAGGTGCAATCATTATCGCCCGTGCAAATATGGACGAGTTTGCAATGGGTGGAAGTTGCGAAAACAGTGCTTATGGCCCTTGCAAAAATGCCATTGATCCAACTTGTGTTTCTGGCGGAAGCAGTGGTGGAAGTGCTGTGGCTGTGGCTGCTGACCTTGCACCAATCGCAATCGGCACTGACACAGGTGGTTCGGTAAGACAACCAAGTTCGTTTAACGGTGTGGTTGGCATCAAACCAACTTATGGTGCAATCTCAAGATTTGGTCTTGTGGCTTTTGCAAGTTCGACAGACCAAGCAGGCCCAATCACAAAAACTGTTGAAGACAACGAATATGTTTTCGACATTATGGCCGGAAAAGATGAAAATGACCAAACTTCAATTGAATTGAAAAGAGCAGAAACAAAACCAACTTACAAACTTGGTCTTTGCAAACAGCTTGCTCAGTCAATCAAACAATCTGCTTCTTCAACCTATTTTGAAAAAGCAGTTGAAAAACTTAAACAAAAAGGTTTTGAATTTGTAGAAGTTGATGTCCCACATATCGAAAGTTGCTTGCCTTGCTATTATGTGCTTACTCCTGCTGAAGCAACTTCAAACCTTGCTCGTTTTGATGGAGTTAAATACACAACAAGAGCAACAGATGCAAAAACTTTGGAAGATGTTTACATCAAAAGCAGAAGCGAAGGCTTTGGCAAAGAAGTAAAAAGAAGAATTATCCTTGGAAACTTCGTGCTTTCAAGTGGATACTTTGATGCTTACTACAACAAGGCTCGAAAACTTCAAACTTGGCTTGGTCAAGAATTTGATGATGCTTTTGCTGATTGTGATGCAATCATCACACCTACAACACCTTACACAGCATTCAAACTTGGAGAAAAGGCAAACGATCCAATCTCAATGTATTTGGAAGATTTGTTTACCGTACCTGCAAGCATTGCCGGTGTGCCTGCAATAAGCATACCTTATGCGACAGCAGAAAACGGATTGCCACTTGGCCTTCAAGTGATTGGAAAAAAACACAGCGAACATCTTTTGTATGATGTCGCAAAAAAGATTAAGGAGGCCTAAACATGTCTGCATTTGATGTAGTTATTGGACTTGAAGTCCATGCCGAACTCAACACCAACACAAAGATTTTTTGCAGTTGCAAAAACGAATTTGGCGCTGACCCAAACAAAAACACTTGCCCTGTTTGCACAGGCATGCCAGGAGCACTTCCTATAATCAACAGAAAAGCAGTCGAACTTTGCATCAAAGCAGGTCTTTGCTTTGGTTGCAAGATTGCAGATTATGCAGTGATGGAAAGAAAAAACTATTTCTACCCTGACCTTTCAAAGGCATATCAAATCAGCCAAATGGTTCACCCTCTTTGCGAAGGTGGTTCTGTAAAACTTGACAGTGGCAAAGAAGTTCGCCTCAACAGAATCCATTTGGAAGAAGATGCGGGAAAACTTACACACATCAGCAAAAGTGTTGGCACTTTGGTTGACTACAACCGTGGTGGAACACCTCTTATTGAAATCGTAACCGAACCTGACTTTGAAACAGCAGAAGAAGTTGACGACTTTTTGAAGAAAGTTAGAGAAGCACTTGTTTTTGCAAATGTTGCCGAATGTAAAATGGAAGAAGGTGGAATGAGATGCGATGTCAACTTGTCACTTAAACCAAAAGGTTCGCCAGTGTTTGGAACAAGAACTGAAATGAAAAACCTCAACTCTTTCAAGAGTGTAACAAGAGCAATCGAATACGAAATCAAAAGACAAGCAGAAGTTTTGGGCAGCGGCGAAAGAGTCATTCAAGAAACAAGAAAGTGGAGCGATGACAAAGGCAAAAACACTGCAATGAGATCAAAAGAACAAGCACAAGACTATCGTTACTTCCCAGATCCAGACATTTTGCCAATCGAAGTTGATTTGGCAGATGTGCTTCGCATCAAAGGCGAAATGCCAATGCTTCCTGTTGAAAGAAGAGAAATGTATCAAACAAAGTTTGGCTTGCCTGCTTATGATGCTGGAATTTTGACTTCAAGCAAATATATTTCTGACTATTTTAAAAAATGCGTTTCATTTTATGATGCACCAAAGAAAATCAGCAACTGGATTTTGACAGACCTTCTCAAACTCGTAAAGGAAGAAGAAGTATTTGAATTTCCTATTGCCGAACAACCACTTGCAGAAATCATCAAGATGGTTGACGAAAAGAAAATCAACAAAACTGTTGGTCTTCAACTTCTTGACCAAGTTGCTCAAACAGGAAAAGATCCTATGACTCTTGCAAAAGAACTTGGTCTTTTGACAACAATTTCAGAAGAACAAATCACAACACTTTTGCAAGCATTCAAAGACAGCAACCCAAAAGCTGTTGAAGATTACAAAAAAGAACCTCAAAGAGTTATCGGTTTTATTGTTGGTTATGTTATGAAAAACACAGCCGGCAAAGCAAATGGCGAATTAGTTAAGTCATTGATTGCAAAACTTTTTGGTTAATATTCGATCAAATTTTTCAAAAACAACAAAAAAAGTGGATATTTTGTCCACTTTTCTTTTTTATTATTGTTTTTAACATACAAAATTGTTTGTATATTTCAATTTGATGTTGAGCACATCTTCATAATATTGACTGCCAAAAGCAGCATCCCAAAATTGTTTGCTGTATTTTGTTTTTTCACAAATCCAAGGCTTCCACAAATTGCTGTAATTGATAAGTTTGACTTCGTCATCTGGACAAACATCTTCAATCGGCATAACATTCCAATAAAAATCAATATAGCTCACTTGATATTTGCACACAACATTAAAGCAATCTTGTTCTGGCGAAATGACCGAATCCAAATCTTGCAAGGTCTTGAGATATTTTTGTTGAAACTTTGTCTTTCTCATTTGTTTAAGGTTCATCAACAAAACACCAGTGTTGAAATATCTTGAAGCATCAATGTCGTATGCTTTTGCAATTTCTTCTGTGTCCTTGCGGCTGTTTTCAACAGACAAGTCCATAACAGCTCCCACAAGCTTGTCTTTGATGTTTGTGTCAAAAAGTTTGCTGATATCTTCCAACACAACAAGGTCTGAGTCTAAATACAACACCTTGTCCAAATTTTCAAACATTTGTGCAGCAAAAATTTTGAAGAAGTTTGTTTTTGTTTGACCATAATTTTTCAAAATGGCACATTCTTCTTTTTTTAATTGTTCTGAAACATCAACAAATTGAAGATTGAAGTTGAGTGGCAAATCCTGTTTTGCTCTCTTTTGTTTTTGCACATCAAGCCCTGCGTGCAAAACATAAATATCATAAATTCTTTTCTTATCACAAGTTGACGAAATGCTTTTAAGCGTTACGCCAAAAAATGGCAAACTGTTGTTGTCAACCGAAAAAACCAAGGAAACGATTTCTTTTTTCATAATAACCTCCTTTGCACAAAAACTTTTTGTCTTTGTGTTGCTCTCATTCTAACAATCATTATGCCCAAACTTCAATAGAATTAACCATTTTCAATTCTACACTTTGAGTTTGTGAAAAGAGAGAAAAAATCAACTCTCTAATTACGAGAGAATATACCTTTCGCCAACTCTCGCCAGAAGAGAATTTACTATAATTCGCTTGTGTTTTGGGCTGTTTTATGATAAAATACTGCTATGGAAAACAAATTTAAAAACCTTGCAGAAAATCTCGCATACTTGAGAAAAGCAAACAAACTCACACAAAGCGAACTTGCACAAAAGCTGAGTTATTCGGACAAAACGATTTCAAAGTGGGAAAATGGCGATGCCGTCCCTGATGTTGAAACCCTTTGGCAACTCAGCAAATTCTACAACATCAGCATGAATAGTTTGATTGAAGACAACCTCAAAAACAAACTTGCAGTTGTTGCAAAGACAAAGGAAAGCAACTGGACAACAAACAGAATTGTCATCACTTTGCTTTTAGCAAGTTGCGTTTGGTTGGTGGCAATTTTGCTTTATGTCTTTTTACGCATTTTTGCAGACAAAATTGTGTGGACATTGTTTATATGGGCAATCCCAGCATGTTCAATCTCACTTTTGATTTGCAATGCACTTTGGGGCAAACCAATCTTCAATTTTGTAGCACTGTCTGTTTTCACTTGGACTTTGCTTTTGGCATTCCACTTGCAATTTTTAAGCATAATAAACCTTTGGCCACTTTACTTTATTGGCATACCGGCACAAGTTGTTTTGATTTTGTGGTCTCAACTAAGGATCAAAAAGAAAAAACGACTTGCGAAACAAAACGAAAACGAATCAAAAGAAGGACAATCAAATGAATAAAATCATAAACTTTATCAAAAAAATCAGTTATTCAATTTTGCCGTTGGTGCTTTTTGTCGTTTCACTTTTGCTCAGCTGGTATCTCAACCAAGTGATCACAAATGGCACACAACCTGGCGATTGGCACTATGGCACAACTTGGCCACACACAGCACTTGATGACAAAATCCCTCTCGTGCCAGCATTTGTCTACATATATTACCTTACATTTCCTGCTGGACTTTTCACATTTTTCTATTTGGCATACAAAAACAAAACAAAACTTTACAACATCTTTTTGACTTTGGTGGTAAGTTTCTTGATTTCAGGAATCATTTATTTCTTCTTCCAATCAAGATTTGTCAAACCTGACTTTACACCAGATTCATTTACAGACAAACTCGTTGTTTGGACTTGGAATGCAAGTCACCCTACAAATGTTTTTCCATCACAACACTGCTATATGGGCTTGGCTTGTTGCCTTGCTTGCATCGACACAAAAGAAATGCATTGGTCATATCGCATCATTGGCACAATAATTGGCATTTTGGTTTGTATGTCAACTGTGTTTACAAAACAACACTATTGGATTGACTTTGTTGCATCATTTGCAATTATGGTCCCAACATTCTTTGTTGTAAAATATTGCAAACTTGGCAAAAAGGCCGAACAAAAATTTGACAATTTTTATGCTAAAACATATCAAATTTATTTAAATCGCAAAAACAAAAAAGACAAAACACCTAAAAACTAAATCAAATTTTGCAAAACAGAAGGAGTTTTTAATGAATATTTGGAAAGATGTAAATCCTCAAAGAGTTAAACCTGAAGATTTTGTCGCCTGCATCGAAATTCAACAAGGAGACAAGACAAAATACGAACTCGACAAAGAAACTGGCTGTCTTATTATGGACAGAGTTCTTTACACAAGCACACACTACCCTATGAACTATGGATTTATTCCACTTACATATTGTGGTGATCACGACCCACTTGATGTGTTTGTACTCTGCAGTCAACCTCTCGAAAGGCTTTGTTTGGTAAGATGCTTCCCTATCGGCGTAATCATAATGACAGACAGAGAAGAAAGAGACGAAAAAGTTATCGCAATCCCTTATGGCGACCCACAATACAATTGTTACAGAGATATCAGTGCATTGCCTCAACACATTTTTGACGAACTTATGCACTTTTTGAAAGTCTACAAACAACTTGAAAACAAAAATGTTGAAGTCAAAGAACTTGGCAATCGTGATCGAGCACTCGCAATCATTGAAGAAAGTTTGCAACTCTATAAAAAAGAAATTTTAAATAATTAGAAACAAATCTTGCAAAATTTTCAAAAAAGTTTTATAATTTGAATATAAATTAAACATAGGAGAAAAGTTATGTGGCCATTTTCAAGAAAAAAGAAAAAAGAAGAAAAACTTAAACAACAAGAAGAACAACAAAAGAAAGAAGTAAGAGTTGTGACTGCTGATGAAACTGTTGTTGAAGAAAAACCTGCTGAAACAACAAAACCAGCAACAACTGCAAAAGCATCACCAAAAACAACTCCTGCAAAGAAGCCTGCTGCAACAAAAACTGCTGCAAAGACAGAAGAAAAAACAGAAACAAAACCTGTTGCAGAAAAGAGAATCCCTCTCAAATCTTCTGGGGGAAAAACTGCGCCTAAAAAGACAGAAACTTCAAAAACAGAAGCAAAAGAAACTAAAACAACTGCGAAAAAAACTGCTGCGAAAAAAGTTGAAGCAAAAGAAGAAAAAGATACTTCAAGAAAACCAATCTATCGCATTGTTTATGACAAAGAAGCAAGATTGTGGCTTATCAAAAAAGATGGTGCAAAACGCACTATTGCATCTTTCGTGACAAAGCAAGAAGCTTTGGACAGAGTCGAACAATTGTCAAAATCAAATGATGTAAACTTTATTGTTCATAAAAAAGATGGAAAATTCCAAAAGAAAAAATAACAGGCATTGCCTGTTTTTTTTATTTTCACCATCAAAAAGATAAAATTTTTTTTATTTTGTTTTAATAAAAACAAAGTTTGTGCTACAATCTCTATATATAGAGCAAATCTATGCACTTTTGGAGGATTTTATGGAAGAAAAAAAGACAACTAAAAAGCCAGCAACAAAAAAAGCTGAAACTGCAAAAAAGACAACTGCGCCTACAAAAAAAGCAGAACCAAAAACAGCAGTTGCGACAAAAACAACTAAACCTGCTGTAAAAAAGGCAACTTCAAAAACAGCAACTAAACCTGCTGCAACACAACCAGAAACAAAAATTGTGGAAAAGAAGACAACTTCTGCAAAGAAACCTGTTGCAAAAAAAGCCGAGACTGCAAAACCAGAAGCAAAGCAAACAGCTAAGAAAGTTGAAGCAAAGGCAAAAGTTGTTGAAAAACCTGCAAAAGTTGAAGAAACAAAAGCTGAAGCACCAAAAAAGGCAGAAAGCAAACCAAAAACACAAACAAACAAAACTTCTGCAGCAAAAACAACTAAAAAGACAACAACAAAAAAAGTTGAAGCTGAAGAAAAAGTTGAAGCTGCGGTTGAAGAAAAAATTGTGGATAACTCTGCAGTTGTGGAAAAGCCTGCGAAGAAACCAGCCACAAAAAAATCAGCACCTAAAAAGGCTGCAAACAAAAAAATGGCAACAAAAAAAGTTGAAAAAACCGAAAAAAAAGAAGAAGTTTTTGAAGCAGCAAACTTTACAATCCTTGGATACAACAATCTTCCACTCAATGTCTATCTGTATGACAACACAAAAAATCCAAAAGCTGTGATTATCCTTCTTCACGGAATGCAAGAACACAGTTTAAGATACAAAGCTTTTGCAGAATATCTCAACAAAAACGATTTTATTGTTGTTGCAAGCGATTTGCGTGGACACGGCTTAACTGCGCCATCTAAAAGCGATTTGGGTGTTGGTGAAAATGATATTTTCTCAGAAACAATCAACGACCAACTCAACATCATAAACGAAGTTTCAAATTCTTACAATTTGCCAATCTATTTGTTTGGCCATTCTTATGGATCTATGCTTACACAAAAACTTATTCAATGTTCGCCAGTTGTGGAAAAAGCCGTTTTGTGTGGCACTGCAAGTGGCGATGCAGGCATCATGAAACTTGGCAACCTTTTGATCAACATTATGTCCCCATTCAAAAATCACAACAAGCGTGGTGGACTTGTGGAAAAAATGTGCATCAAAGCTTATGGCAAAAAATTTGAAAACGGAAACTGGCTCACAAAAGATGAAGAAATATTCAAAGCTTATCAAGCAGATGAATATTGTGGCGGAAGTTTTCCATTCAGCTTCTATAAAAGTATGATAAACAATATCACAAAAGTAAACAACGGCATTGCAAAAGTTGGAAACAAAAAAATCTTCTTTATTGCCGGTGATCAAGACCCTGTAAACAATGGTGGAAAAGATGTCGAAGCTTTGCACAATTTCTATTTGAAAAACAATATTGATTCAAAAATCAAAATCTACAAAAATGACAGACACGAAATTTTGAACGAAACTGACAAAGCAGTTGTATGGCAAGATGTTGTTGATTTCTTCAACTTTTAGTTTGAATTTTTATAAAAAGCATTAAAAAAACGCGAAAATTCGCGTTTTTTTGTTTGTTTTACATTTTTTTGAGTTCTTCTTCAAGTCTGTTTTTAATGCACTCAAAAACAGCCTCTTGTGTTTGCAGAGCATCAACAACAAAAATTCGATGTGGATTGTCTTTTGCAAGTTGCAAATATCCTGCACGAACATTTTCGTGATATTCTCTTCCTTTTGATTCCATACGGTCAAGATTTTTTAAGTTTTCGTCGCTCATTTTTCTGCGCATCGCTTCATCATAATCCACATCAAGCAAAAAAGTTAAATCCGTTTCGTATCCTGCAATCGCAAAATCTGTGATTGCTTTGACATCTTCGATTTTTATGTTTCCTGCATAACCTTGATATGCATAACTCGAATCATAAAATCTGTCCAACACAACAACTTTTCCTTCTGCCAATGCTGGCGCAATAACTTTTTCAACAATTTGTCTTCTGCTTGCACTAAAAATCAAAAATTCAACTTCTGACGACATATCTGCTTTTGAATGCAACAACAAATTTCTCAATTGTTCGCCGACTTCTGTGCCACCAGGCTCTCTAGTGATAAGATAGTCAATATTGTTGTCTTCAAAATATTGTTTTATTTTTTTAATTTGGGTCCCCTTTCCACATGCTTCGCCGCCCTCAAACGAAATCAACAAACCTTTCTTTTTCATTTTCTCTTCTCCATAGTCAAATTTTGGCATTAAGAAAATTGTTCGACCAAAATCGAACAATTTTTCTTTTTTAATTACTTATGATCGTGGCAATCACATTCGCCTTCGCAACAGCAACCTTCAAGATCAAGAACATATTTTTCCAAAGATTCTGTCTTATAGAAGTTTTCTGGCATAAATTCTGTTGTGAAATATCCAGCAGGAGCCATCATCAAATCAGGGATTCTGTTTACAATTGTTGCACAAGTAAGTTCGACAGTTGCAGGTCTTTCAATAACAACTCTTGTGTTTGGTTCGCCTTCAATTGTCCAATCGTTGCAGTCAAATTCTGTGTTGTCATAAACTTTTCCGATGCATTCTGTTTCCAATATAATGCCTTCTTTAGTTTCCGTAACAACTACAGCGCTCATGCCTGTGCAAGCGCCTTTTGGAATTGTCATGCCAAGAGTTGAACTCTTGAGTGCTTTTTTGGCGATATGTGGCACGCATTTTTGTGTTTGTTTTTTAACTGTCAAGCCAAGTTTGCTAGCAAGCCAGCCATTTACTGTCCACATATAACTTGGCGCAAATTCGCCAGCATTGATAAGTTTCTTTCTTGCTGCCTCCGTAATGTTGTCAGCAGAAGCAACTTCTTTGTCAAAATCTTCAACAGAAAGACCAGCACCGTGAGCTTTTGCAAGAGCAATGCCATAATCTTCAACATTGTAACTGCTCTTTCCTTTGATTTTTGTGATTTTGTGTGTTGCACCTGCAAGCACGCTGATAAGGTTGCCCCAGAAAACATCTTGATAACCACTTCCACAAATTGTGCATCCGTTTTCAATTGCAAGTTGATTGATTTTTTCAAATGCCTTTGGATTGCTGTTTTGTGGGAAGAAAGCTTCTTCGCAAGTTGAAATAGCATTTACGCCACATCTTGCACAAGTAAGAAATGCTTCTTCAATGTCTGCAAGCAAGCTCATTGTTGTGACAATAACACAATCTACATCATGAGTTTTGAGAAAGTTTTCAAAGTTTTGTGCATTGTCAACCTTTACTTTATATTTTTTTCCATCTCCAATGATTTCGCCGATATCTTTGCCAATAACTTTTTCGTTAATGTCAAAAGCTCCAACGATTTTTGCGCCTTTTTCAAACACATAGCGCATTGTGTAGACGCTCATTTTTCCGCATCCATATTGAACAATGTTTAATTTTTTCATTTAGTTCCTCCTTCTTGTAGTTTATAACATTTTGTCAAAAAAACAAAACAAAACAACATATTTTTTGCGATTTTTTGCAACTTTTCAAAAAAAAGAGTGAGGAATTCTCCTCACTCAATTTTTTATTGTTTACTCATGATTTTGGCTCTGTCTTTTCTGCGTTTTCTTATGATAAGCACAACCACAACGGCAATGCCCAACGCACTGACAACACCAACCACAAGCCAGATCCACCACATTGTGCCAGGTTGATTGCGCCATACAGCATACAAAGTCAATGTATCTTCAAAGTTGATAAAGATTTCTTCTCCGTCAAAGAATGCAACATCACCATCGTTGCTGAGAGCCCAACCAAGGAACAATTTGTTTCCGTTTTCAAATGTGTTTGCTCTCAAAATCGCATAAGTTCTGTACAATACTTCGTCGTTGTCGATAACTTCACTTGAGATATTGTTGTTTGGATCGTAAATAATCACGATCTTCTTTGTTTCTGCAACAGCAGTCAACACAAAGTCAACAGGTCTAACATCAAACAAGAAGCCACGAGCTACATTTGAGTTTGGTTCTGGTTGTTGATTGTCATCAACGATCCAACCCAACATCTTGTAACCAGCTTTAAGTTCGACAGTCAAACTCAATCTCTTTGTGTATTTTGCTCTGTAAGTGTAAATCTTTGTGTATTCGTTGTAGTTCAACAATTCAAGATAATTTGAATCGCCGTAACCTTCAACAAGCACACTTTCTACACCTTCAGAGAATGTAACCTTAAATTCAACATAGTTGATAATATAGTAGATTCTTACAACCGTAGAGCCGTCACCCATAATGATTGCGTTTTCTGCACCGTTTTCACAGTAAGAGAATGAATAACCAGGATCTTCTCTAAGCGCTGACATAACATCAATCACAGATTCGGTTGTGCCTTTGTTTTTGTCGGTATACTTGAGTTCGTGTCCAGAATCTCCCAAAATTTCGTAGTAGTGTTCGAGAGTATATTCTGCTTCGCCAAGTCTTGTGCCAACAAGGACAACATAGTCAACTTCTTGATTGATTGCAAATTTGTAAGTCGGAGTCATAATTGTTTGTCCATTGATTGTCCAATGATCAAACACATAACCAGGTCTTGCTTTTGCTTCAAGAGTCACTTCGCTTCCATATGCATACTCGCCATCACCAGAAAGTGATTCGAGATGATTTACGGTAAACTCGCTTTCGTATTCAAATGAAACATTCACCAAAATTCTGTTGTAATAGAATCTGATGATTGTTGATCCATCACCTGAAACCACTGGGTGGTCAGTTGGAAGCCCCTTGATTGAAACTTCATAATGGTCAAATCTCAATCCCTTAAACATTTCAGGTCTATAACCTTCGATTGATTCAAGGTTTTCTACATACATTTCAAGGAATGCTTCTGGAGCGAGATATTCGTTTGCTGTGCCATGCAAGTTGATATAGTGAACTCTGTTGTATTTGTCAGATGCTTTGTTGTCAACCAATTCTTGTCTGTAATATTCAATTCTGTATTCAATATCGGTTTGAGCCACGATATAGATTGTTACATCCATGTCAGAATCAGTGATCACCACTCTCAATCTTGTTGAAGTTTCTTCTCTCTTGATTCCGTTGACTTCAAATCCACCAAATGTGAATCCTGCATCAAGTTCAAACTCAATTGTTACAGTTTGACCTGAATATACATACCATTCCAAAGTTGTAAGTTCTTGAATGCCATGTCCAGTAACGCTAAGACTGTCTACAATCAAACCATTCATAGGATCTTCAAATGTCAAAGACAAAATGAATTGATCTCTGTTGAAGTAGATGTAAACGATCACAGATCCGTCTCCAAGAATTTCAACGATTTCGCCGTCGATCGAACTGTGTGATGGCTTAAATCCATCTACGACAAGTTCGTCAAAGCCAATATCTTCTCTTGTCAAAACATGTTCTGTTTCGCCAGTCTTAATCACTCTAGGATATCTGACATCTTCAAGGTAATTTGTAAGAGTTATGTCTTGGAACATATAAACAACAGTAAACTTGGTGTCTGTGTTGTTTGTTGAAGCAAACACAACCACTGCATCTGCTGCAGGCATGTTTTTGATAAACACTGCGTATTGTTTTGTTCCATTTCCAAGCTCAGCAATTGTTACAGACAATTCAACTTCGAGTTTGTTTCCTTCCAAATCTTCAACCCAGATATCTTCTTCTGCAAGTGAGTAACCTCTGTTGAGCACTCCTGTTACGCTTGCTTCTGCTTCGTATCTGTAGTTTGCTTCATCAGACGTATTGACAACTGCACGATAGTTTGTCGCTTTTGTTGACAATTTGTAGCTGTTTCTTGTGAAGTAAACTCCGACAACGGTTTGTCCGTTACCCATAATGACAACATTTTCGTCTACAAATCCAAAACTAAATCCTGTGAAATCATATCCTGGTTCGTTTTCAACAAGTTCTCTCACAGCATCAACATCAACTACGCTCTCGGTTGCGCCAGTTGAATATGTTGTGTAAGCAGGTGTTTGATATTCGCCAGAAAGTGTTTCTTTGTAAATTTTGATTGTAAAGATTGTGTCGCCACTTGCAACTGCATTTGCTTTGATTGTAATGTCGCCAGGTCCGATGGTCAATGATTTGCCGTCAGCTTCCAAAACAGTTCCTTCAACACTGTTTGCCAAGTCAACTTCAAAATATCCATCGCTGTAACCTTCGGCCTCACTCAAGCCCAAAGTTACTCTGTCGCCATACTTAACTGCATAAACTCTTTCGTTTGTTGTGTTGCTGATCAAATAATGTGTGTTTGTGCCAGACGATACAAGTGTGACATCGGTCACTGTTGCGTTTTTAGTGATTGTCAAATTGTAATATTGTCTTGCAAAATACACCTTAACGATTGTGTTTCCAACAGCAGAGATTGCTTGAGAATCTTGTCTGTTTCTGTTGTAAGTATAACCTTGAATATTGTCATACTCTGTGCCTGCCACAAAGTAGTGGTAAGCAATGTCACTGGTCACGATAGATTCGGTTTGAATTTCGTTTCCTGTGATGTCAATATAGTTTCCTTCAGTTTCGCCATAAACACCATCAAGAGTTTCTTTCAAAATTCTGATTGTAAATGGAGAGTCTCCAAGTCCCCAAATAACATACAACATCACGATCTTTCCATCTTGTGTTGTAAGATTTGTAACTTCAGGAATGTCATTTTCTTCACAATAGATGTTGATTTGTTCGCCATCATCTGTTGTGTATTTCCATCCAATAAAGTCATAACCTCTGTTTGTCCAAGCAACAACTTCAAATGCTCTGAGTTTGTAGGTTTGATCATATTTGAATGTGCCAAGTGAAAGGGTTTGTTGTTCTCTTTCATCATAAGCATATTTGATTGTGTATTCGATTGGTGTCCAAACTGCATACAATTCAACAGTGTCATCGCCAAGTGTGCCTGTCACCATCTTTGTCACATAATATTCACCATCAGCAAGGTTTTTGTAAATGCCTCTATCCTCAATTTGTGATATTTCTGGCACTTCGACAACTTGATTTGCGTTTGTAGTGTCTGTTGTCCATGCGACAAATTTGTAACCTGTCTTTGTAAACGCACTTGCACTTGCAAGTTTGTATACTTGACTATACTTGACAACAACAGATTCAATTTCGCCTTCTGCAGTGTTTGAGTTGTAAGCGATTGTATATTCGTTTTCAAGCCAAATTGCATGCATTGCAATATCTTCTGTCCAAGTATATTGTTCAAGCACATGATTGATGCGATATTCTGCTTCTGTAGCCAATGGATCTGTTGACCAACCAAGCAAAGTATAGCCTGTTTCAGAGAAGTAACCGTTAAACACAACTCTTTCAAGATATCTCACTCTTTGAGTTGTAAATTCGCCTTCTTCTTTAAAGTTTTTGTAATATGTGATCACATATTCTTTAGGTTCTACTTCAATTCTTACAGTAACGCTTTCTGAAGGCACCACATAAGTAAAGAATCCGTCTTCACCAACATCAGTCCTCAAATATTCAATTCTTGTTGTTGCTGTTGTGATGACAATTCTCAAAAGTTGATATCCTTCTTTTGCTGTCACTTTGATTTTAAGTGTTGATGTGTATTTGATTGGAACAATATCTTCTGTGTTAACCAATTGGTTTTCAACATCACCTTCAGGATCCAAATAGTTGATAACTACATTGTCAATACCAGCCGCCAATTCTGGTGGATCAGTGTTTGGTTTTGACATGCTAAATCTTACATCCATATCAACCAAAACATATTCGACTCCTGTCACTGTGCTTCCGTCACCATTGATGAGTGGAGCATCATCTCTCATACGGCTGAATGCGTAACCTTGTTTGTTGATTGAAGTGTTGATGTAAGCAGCAAACACAATTTCTTCGGTGATTTCTGTGTCTGTTCTACCTACAAGGTTTACAGCTTCTGCCAACTCGAAAGTTCCGTCAATCTTTTGTGTGTAATATTCAACCACATAAGGTGTATCTGGATTTGCTTCCCAAATTGCGATAGCTACCAAATCGTCTGGGTGATTGTAAAGCAATGATTGACAATCTTCATAGCGAGTTGTTTCTTCTCCAATTGTGATGTCCCAACCAATAAATGTATAACCAGGTCTAACAAATCTGTTTGGTTCCAAAGGCATATATGTTGCAAACACATATTGTTGTGTGTAATCATCTGCAAGCTCTGGCTTAAATCCGTTTTTGAATGTCAAAGTATAAATGTTTGGTTGTGAAATTGCATCAAATTCTACATTGCCTGCTGGCATTACGAATGTTCCGTCAACTTCAACGCCCATTTGAGTTTTTTCAACATATTCAACAAATGTATAACCAGGGTTTTCTTTGTATGAAACAGTTACATTTGCACCAAATTTAACTTTCACAACAATCTTGCCTGTTGTTTCTTCTTCAACAGTAGAGTTTGCACCTGCTGCCACTCTAACATATTCGATACCGATGTCATAATTTACAATCACATCATACCAAATACGCTTGTAGTAAACTTTGAGCACCATATCACCTGCTGGGTCAATGTTTGCACTCAAAACTGATCCTTCATGATCTGGGAAGAATTCAAATCCAACAACTTCTTCCACTGGAAGCAATTCATAATTTGCTGTCGAATCTGTCTTGCCAATCTTGTCGGCAGTTTTGTCTTCGTTCAAACTGTATGTTCCGTCAACACTTTCAAAATAATATTCAATCTTGTAAGTGTTGTCTGCAGGGATCCAAACAGCCCAAAGTTCTGTATCGTTTGGATCAAGATAATGTTCAAATTGCAAATCTGCCAATGTTTCATCATAAGTGTAAACTGGGATTTGTGCAATTGCTTCTTCTTTTGTTGTCGCCCAACCAATGAAGTCATAACCAAGTTTTGACCAACCTTCTTTGATGTTTGAAGGATAGTAAATTGTGTATGCAGTGTTGAATGTGACTTCTTCACTGAATGTTTCTTCATCTTCTTCGTTGAGATATCTGTGATATGTAAATGTGTAAACGATAGGTTCGGATTGAGTTGTGATTGTGATGTCATAAGGCGCCATGATCACATCATAATATCCAGTTTCTTCGTTTGCTACAAAACTCATAATAAGTTTTTCGCCATAATAATATCCATCTTCTCTCAATTCGAGTTGAACGGCTTCTGTTGTGCCAAGACTTTCTGAGCCTTGTGCTTCTTGTGCAGTAACCACAAAATCAAGGAATCTATAACCTGGATACATATCAAGTTGCAATTCAAATGAAGCTTGATAGTATACACGATATTGATCTGGAAGTTGTGTGATTGTGCTTGCGTCTTTTACATTTGGCACAAATATTTGAACTCCAACTGATGTGTTGAGGATCAAACTATAGTGCAATCTCACATATTTGATGCAAACAACTGCATAACCTTCAGGATTGTCATTGCTGTAGATAATGAAGATTTCTTCTTGTTCGTTTTCATCAACAAATGTCGAATAATCAAAACCTGTGTAAGTGCGCACCAAACCAAGTTCTATCAAATAGTCATAAGTCACAAGTTTGTCTGTTGTGCCTTCTGCAATGATTTCTTCATCTACTTCATAACCATCTCTAGCAATGTTTTCGAGTTTGTAAACAACTCTAAACTTAGTGTCATTTCTTGGTGTTGCAACCAAAGTAACCAAAGTCTCGCCGTGGAAAATAAATTCGTAGAACGCACCTGTTGATTGAACTTCGTCACCAAGATTGAAACTTGTAAAGTCATAACCACCCTTGAGTGCAGATTTTGTTTCTTCCTCAATTGTGTATGTGTGATAAATTCTCACAATTTGATCGTAATAAACAATCATTTCTTCTTCGTATGGGAACAACTCTCCATCAACAAAGATTGTGACTTGTGATGCATCAATGCCAGCAGTGCCTTCAATGTAGAACTTGTATGGGATTGGATCCCAAACAGCCCAGAGATTTACATTTTCGCTGTATACTTCCAACATAAATTCTGCTTGATCTGCATAATCATATTCTCTTGCATCTGCCTTTTCTTCTGTCAATGCCCAACCTGCAAAGGTGTAACCTGTGCGGGTAAATTGAGTTGCATCAAGCACGATTGTTTCGCGATAGATGTTTGTGCCAGATTGAAGATATGTTGTGTCTCCATCTTCTGTTGCACCATTGTTTCCGATAAAGGTGATTGTGTATGGTTTTGGTTTTGCAGAAGCCAAAACTTCAACTCTGTCGGCAATCATGTCAAATTGTCCACTTGTTGCATCGACCTGTTCGCTCGAATAAGCAACAAATTCATAACCAGGATTGTCGATTGTGTATGCAAGAATAATTGTTGTTTCAAATCTTACATAATAGTTTCCTTCGCCAACATTTGTGATGTAGAAAGTTTCTTCTTGATCTGCATCAGGTTGTTGTTGAGCCGAAGCAGTAAATGTTGTGATACCGATTGTGGTCGAGAGATCCAAATCAAAGTAACTTCTTGAATAGTAAACATTGATTTGTGCTTGCACATCTGCATCAAGTGATGCGTAGATTGTGTGAGTGTAAGCAAATCCTGCCAAAGTTGGCAATGCTCCACCAGTCAAATCTACCACCATTTGTTCGGTAACCATAGTATCGGTGTAGCCCTGACCTTCCAAAGATGGAACTTCTGTCTTAAATTCGTAAGACTTGCCGTCCAAACTTTCAAAGTTGTAAAGCACTGTAAACTTGGTGTCATTTCTTGCTTGCCACTTAGCGTAAAGCGTTGTGTCTTCAACAATCTTAACAGTGTCATTGTTTACAACAAGCAATGTAAGTGCTTGATCGAAATACCAGCCAACAAAGTCATAACCTCTTCTTGTTGGGAAGACAAGACCTCTTTCAACCCCTTCAACTGTTGCAAGGGCATACTTGCTGTCGTAAGTTACGATTGCTTCTGTGTATTCAATTGTTGTTGCACCTGTTCCGATTGCATTGTTGAGATCAAATGTGATCTTATATTTGTTTGGAATGTATGTTACGACAATTGTCTTGCCGAGTTCGTCCATAATTCCTTCAACAACCAAAATGTCTGCTGTATATCCAGTGATGATTGGAGATGCAACTTCGTATGGTTGCATATATTTGATTGATTGAACTACTGTTTCAGCAGCAGTTGTTCCGTTTTGATAGTTGTAAACAACAGTCAAATCATAAGAGTTTACAAACCATTTTGCCTTCAATGTAACATTTCCATAAATGCCCACATCAAGGATTTCATCTTCGAGAGTATTAAGGTCAATGTCTCCCGAGAACACTTCTTGCCAATTTCCTTCTGACGCTTCAAAAGTATAACCAAGCAATGTGTGTCCAATCTTTGACAAGAATGGTTCGATCACAAGATGAACTTCATCTTCGATTGTAAATGTTGATGTATAAGTTTCGCCCTCAACACCATCAAATCCACCGGCAAATCCTTCAAGATTTGCAAGATATGTGATTGTGTAAGTGATTGTCTTCCATTGTGCATAAAGGACAAATTCACCTTCTGGAGCAAGGTTGATAACTTCTGCCTCATCAGCATATTCGTCACCTGTGCGATCAGGCTTGCTGTTCCAGCCATCAAATGTGTAACCAATCTTTGTAAATGTTGCTTTTGGAAGGTTGAGAGGTTCGTCATAAGTTGCTCTCACATCTTCCATTTCACCTATACCAGTGTTTGCATTAAACTTGATGATATATTTGTTTGCTTCCCAAATTGCGTGTGCAATCACACTGCCATTTGGTGTGCTTGTAAGCGAACGGAGAATGTCATCTGCATAAACAACAGTTTCAACCCCTTCAATTTCCACCGTCCAGCCAACAAATGTGTATCCTTGCACTTCATAACCAAGGTCATCAGCATGCTTAATCGCAATATTTTCTGTATAGAGATATGTTTCAGCAGCACTCAAAACATCTTCTTTTTCGCAAACAGATGTATAATTTGAGTTATATTGCAATGTATAAGTGTTTTCATTCCAGATTACATACAACACAACAGTTTCGCCTGCTGTTGAAGTAAGGTTTACAACTCCTTCTTGTTCGTCAGCAAATGATTCGCCTGTGCCGTCTGCATTTCTGTTCCATTCTTTGAATGTGTAACCTGTACGAACATACAAGTTTTTCTTAAGTGTGAATGGTGCATCATAGAAGATTTCATCATGGCCTGTCATTTCGCCACCTGTTGCCATATTTCCGTCATAAACAACTTTGTATGCAATAGGTGACCAAATTGCGTGCAATTCGAGATCTGCTGTGAGCAAATAGTTAAATTCTTGTTGATCTGTGTAAACCACGCCGCTTTCATCTGCAACAGTGTTCCATTCTTTGTAAGTATATCCCACTCTTGTAAATGTGTTTGGTGTCAAAATCACAGTTCTGTTGTATGTTGCTTGTTGAGTCACAACATCAACATCAGTGTCGTATCCATAGAATGTGATTGTATAAACTTTGTTTTCAGCAACAGCTCTCACTGAAATGTCTTCAATGCCTGCAGTGATTGTGTAAGCATTTCCAACTTGTGTTGCCCCTTCAAAATCAACCCATCTGTAGCCATCTGTTGACAACACATAAGTCAATGTTGCAGTTGCACCATATTTCAACGAGAATTGTCCATCTTCTGTAAAGTTGAAGTCCAATCTATAAGCGCCACCTTCTTCGTTGACAAAAGCTCTTACTGAAGCAACACCTTCTGTCATTGAAACTGAAACTTGGATAGAATTTCTTGAATAGAATACATCCAATGTAGAAGTTCCGTCACCTTTGACAATAACTCCTGTTTGGAAAGTAGAGAATGTAAATCCATCGTATGTCTTAAGTCCAAGACCTTCAACGCTTTCAATTTCGCTTGCTGTATACAAGTGTTTTACAACTTGATCTTCATCTGCATCATAAACCCACTTGCTGTCTGCCATATCTCTAAAGAAATATTTGATTGTTACATCAGCAGGCAATGTGCGTCCATTCATATAGATGCTCAAGTTTTCTGATGGCATAGATGCAATATACCAATCAGGATCTTCACCCACAACAATTTCATCTGACCAACTGCCATAAGCATAGCCAGGTTCGGTATCATAGACAAGATCTACTCTCGCTTCGTATCTTACAGAATAAAGTTTTGTGCCTTCAGCAACATTTTCAGTTTCTTCAACAACCTTCAAAGGATCTGTGATTGCCTCGAGTTGTGAAATACCTGTTGTAAGTTGCAAAGCAAGTGAATAATAATTTCTTGAATAATAGATTGTAACAATCAAATTTTGATCGCCTGGGTCGACAACCGGTTTTACGATGCCACCTTCAAATCTTTCATAACTAAATCCAGCCACATCTTCGATGTCGTCAGCAATCTTGTCATAATCGATAAGCACATCAACAAGATCAATCTTTGTCTTGTCTGTCACAAGAGCAAGATTTTCTTCGTAAAGAGTTGTGTCGTCCAAAGATTCAAATCTGTATTTTACAATATATTCAAATGGCAATGCAGTAACTTTAACTTCAAATGCCATATCTTCGTGAAGCAAGAATGTGTAAGGCAATTCTGCAGCTTCAACCTCCAACAATCCACATACGATGCCGTCCAATCTGTAACCTTTTGATTGAACAACACCAACAGTAACCGAACTGTTGTATTTGAACACATCTTCATCAACTTCGTGCTCACTTGTTGCTGAAACGCTGTCAACGCCAAGAGCAGGAATAATAAAGTCAATGCTGTATGTGTTTCTTGTGTAATAAACTCTCAAAACAAGTGATCCATCACCAATGACAGCGCCTGTCAAAATTGTGTTTGGATTGTTGAGATCAAGAGTAAATCCATAATAAGTAAGTTGTGGAATTGAAACAACTGTTTCTGTAAATTGATCAGTGATTGTTGTAGAATTTCTGTCAATTTCAAGACCTGTTTCTACAATTTCTGTATCAAGCACATAATCGCCGTCCAATCCTTCCAAATAATATTCCAATCTATATGGAGCATAATCTGGAGTCCAAATCGCATAAACAACAACTTCGCCACCATGTTCGGCACTCAAGTTGAACATATAGTAAACTTCGTTATACAAATAGATGCCATTTGCTTTGTTGTTTTCAATCAAATATGTTGTCACATCTTTGCCTGCAAGTTGTTCGGCAGTCAATTCTGTGTGATTTGATTCTTTTCCGTTTACTGTTGACCAACCGAGGAATCTGTAGCCAGCTCTCAATGTTGTCTCTTCAATTGGTTTTGCTTGATCGTAAGTTGCAGATGTGTTTGCAACTGCACTTCCGTTGTTTGTTTCAAATGAAACATTGTATGTGTTTGCTCTCCAAACAGCCATCATTGTCACAACACCGTTGTCTTGTGTTGTCAAATTGACAACTGTGTCAGCCAAGTCATAAGATTGACCTTCGCATTCCCAGCCAACTTGTGTGTAACCAAGTTTTGTAAATCCTGTTCCGTCACTCAAAACAACTTCAACATCATATGTCGCTGGAGTTGATTGAATAGATCCAACACCTGTGTTTGCATGATATGCAATTTCATATGTGTTTGGAGCAACATTTGCTGTGATTGTTGTGTCATTGTCTTGCACATAAGTGTAAATCAATTCGAGTGAAGTAGAAAGATCAAATTCATCTTCTGTCCACTTAACGAAGTGATAACCAATATCCATTGTTGCAGTCAATGTGATTGTTGTGTCAAACACAACTGTATATTTGTCTGCAGCAATTTCTGTTGCATTTTCGACAGCCACCGAAACTTTTGGCAATGTTTTTTCGATTGTCAATGTGTATGATTCAACTTGCCAGATTGCGTAGATTGTCACACTTCCGGCTGTATGACATACTGTTGAAGAATTGACAACTTCGCCATCTTCTTCGGTTGAAGATGCAAATGTCACAAATTCGTAACCAACTCTGTCAACTGCAGGGTGAGCAAAATCTGCAAATGTAACATATTCAGCGCCGTTTGAAGCAGTTTCATCATCGCTTACATAAAGTTTTGCATAGCTTACATCGTAGATAGCATACAAGCTCAACAATCCGTTTGTAGCAACAAGCTTGTTTCCTTCGTTTGTTGTGATTGCTGAAATGTCAGCAGCAGTTGATCCAACATTGAAGTTTGAATCATTGAAGTTGAGCACAACTTCATATCTGTTTGCTTTCCATTGTGCTGTGATTGTGTCATCGCCAACGCCTGTTGTGTTTACACCAATACCAAATGTATAAGTATCGCCAACCAATCTGCCAGCGTTTGCTTGGGTTGTAAACTTCCAACCTACAAATGTGTAACCAACCCTTCCTGCAACCAAAAGTTGATATGTGCTTCCGTAGTTTTGTGTCACTGCGCACACTTCACCACTAGCATTGTATTGACCTTCGTTTGGATTGATTGTAAGTGTATATTCATTGATCTTTGCTTGAGATGTGACTGTTGCATCGCCCATACCCATCTTGACAATTTGAGAGCCAATTTTATCTGTTGCAAGGACAAGAAGTGGAGTTCCACCAGCAACATAGTTTTGCCATGTGTAACCTTCCCAAAGGATTGTTTCAAGTGCAAATTCTTCTTCAAAATACAATGTATGTGTCGAAGCATCTTCAACTTGATCGCCCTTAACTTTTACGGTTGTTCCTTCTTGGGCATAAATTGTCAATGTGTAAGTATTTCTTGCAAAATAAATGTGGATTTGTGAAGAACCGTCTGGTTGAACAAGAATTTCACTAATGTTTCCAGTTGTCACTGTGTCGATTGTAAATCCATCAAATGAGTATGCAACTTCGTTGATTGTAACAATTGTCAAATCTGCATTGATTTCTGTTTCGAGATATTGATCTGTGATACCATCTCTTCTTTCTTCGCTTGAAAGTCCAGAAGCATCATATCCACCAACGGTGTTCATCTTGTGCAAATAAACCATGTATGGTGTTGTTCTGTTTGCTTCCCATTGTGCTTCAAAGTCAACATTTCCATACATACCAGCATTTACTGAAGTTTCTGTATAGATTGTGTCTTTCACAAAGTTTCCATCAACCAAATTAGCATATTCGCTTGTAACTTTCCAGCCAACAAATGTGTAGCCAAGTCTTTCTGCTTGTGCAAACACAATCGAATCTCTGATTGTATATTCAGTCATTGGTGTTTCGCCATCTGACCATTTACCTTTTGCCAAATTGTAAGTGATGTTGTATTTGTTTGCATTGTATGTAACAGTCTTTTCAACATCATTTGCTGGCATTGAGTCGATTGTGATGTTTGTAAAGTCGGCAGTGTATCCATAAATGAGAGCACTGTCAACGCTGATGCTTTCTCTAAACTTAAGCACTCTTTCAAATGTAGGTTTTGCTTCTGTGTTATCAAAGTAGCGATAGTCAATTGTGAGTTTGTATGTGTTGATTGTCCAATTTGCATAAATCACAGTGTCATCGTTTGCTGTTGCAAATCCGGTTGTGCTGTAAATGCGTGTTGCAAGGTCAACCGTGCCATCTGCTTCGTATGCAGTTGTATACCAACCATTAAATGTGTGTCCGGTGCGTTGTGGATTGAGAGCGTCAAACAAAACTTCTTGTTCGCCAGCAGTAACTTGCTTGTTTGTGTAAAGCACAGCCCAAGTGCTGTCAAATTCGGCATACAAAGTGATTTTTCCATTTGTCACAGGTTGTGACGCTGTAACATCGTCTGTAGAATTTGTATCAAACACAACTTTGTATCTGTTTGGTTCTGCCGTAGCAGTAACATTTACAAGTTTTGCAGGCATATTGAATTTGTTTTCAGCAATCACAATGCCTGAAGCAGTATCCCAACCTGTCAAGGTGTAACCTGTTTTGTTTGTTGCAGTCAAAGAAACTTCTGCGTCATATTGAACATCATATCTTCTTGCAACTTCTGTGCTTGTTGCGTCAAGTTTTACACCTGTTCCACTTGCCCCAACAGAAGCAACACCGTTTCCTGCAAGCAAGACAAAGATGTAAGAATTTCTTGCGTAGAAGTATCTTACAAGTGTCACACCGTTTGCATCAACAACAACAGATTGAGCGTTTGGAGAAGTAAATCCTTCAAATGTTTTTACTGCTGGTGTTTGTGTGCTGTCTGTGTATGCTTGGAAGACTTCAACAAGATCATTTCCGTGTTCGTCTTTTGCAAGTGTGCTATTTGTTGTGTCAAGATCACCATAAGTGCCAAGGTTTGCTTTATAGTGTTCTACTGTGTAGTTTACAAGTTTGTATTCCCACTTAGCATAGATTATTGTGTCATCATTTGCTGTCAAGAAGTGTGTTGAATTGGTGAT
Source organism: Clostridia bacterium (assembly GCA_017452445.1). GTDB lineage: Bacteria > Bacillota > Clostridia > Christensenellales > UBA1242 > Caccovivens. The sequence goes on along the minus strand of JAFTMH010000002.1, from coordinate 228,382 downwards.
TTGTGTGCCCTTGTTGTCATTTGCTGCAAGCAAGTTTCTTTCTGTATAGAAGCCAACAAATCTATAACCATTTCTTGTAATCACTGTATCAGTAAAGTCTTCAACAGCGATAGGTTCGCCACCTTCTTCTTGCAAATACATTGCATCATAGTTTGTGTCATATGTCACATACATTTCGATAAGTCCACCAACTTCTGTGCCGATTGTTGTGACTGCTCTTGTTGTTCCGTTTCCAGCTTTGCTGTCGTTGAGATCAAGAACAACTTTGTATCTGTTTACTTTCCATTGAGCGATGATTGTGTCATCACCAACTCCTGTTGTGTTTACGCCAACACCAAAAGTATAAACCCCTGCATCAAGTCTGTTTGAGTTTGCTTCAGGGTCAACAACCCAACCCATAAATGTGTAACCAACTCTGGTTGGGTTTGCAACTGTGTATGTCGAACCATAAGTTTGTTCGATAACAATGTCGCTTTCGCTACCTTCGTATACGCCACCATTTGGCTTGATTGTCAATTTGTAAGAATCAATTGTTGCTTGAGATGTGATTTCTGCATCGCCCATGCCCATTTGCGCTGTTTGAGCTGCCATGTTGTCTGCCACAAGTTTAAGAAGTGGTGTGCCTGTTGCAGAATATCCTTCCCATGTGTAACCTTCCCAAAGGATTGTTTCAAGAGTAAATTCTTCTTCAAAATACATAGTAAGTTGAGTTCCGTCAACCCTAGCAACTTCTTTTACTTTAACAGTTGTTCCTGCTTGTGCACGGATTGTGAGCACATATGTATTTCTGATGAAGTAGAGTTTCACGAGAGCGCTGCCGTCTGCGTTTACATTGATATTTCCCAATGTTGAGAGATTAGTGTCTACAACAAAGCCGGCGAAAGAGTAAGTAACCTCGTTGATTGAGATTGCTGTTGTTTTTGCACCTTCAGTGATTTGTTCGATTCTAAGATTTGTGTCAGTAGTTCCGTCATTTCTTACAATAGGTTCGACAGTTTCTGGATAATTGCCAGCAGTGTCCATTTGATAAATTTCAATACTGTATTCAATATCATTTCTTGCAACCCAAATTGCATAGAAGTTGAGCACATCGCCATCTACCGATGTAAGATTTATGACTTCTTGTTGATCAGTGTAAACAACATTTCCATTTGCACTTGTTGCCCAACCAGTGAAATCATAACCGAGTTTTGTGAATCCGTTTGGTGTGAGTGTTTGTGCAGTGTTGTATGTCATTTGAAGATCAGCCATAGTTCCTGCGCCTGTGTTTGCGTGGAACTTGATTGTATATTTGTGAACTTTCCATTCTGCAAACAATTCCACATCGCCGACATGTTGCCAAATGCCATTTTCGCCAGTGTAGTCTGTGTTTGCAATCAATTTGCCGGCAACATCAATGATCAAATCGTTTCCGTTTTGAGTCTTAGCCCAACCAAGGAATGTGTATCCTGTGCGTCTTGGATTTGAGATTGCCTTGCTTAATGTGTTGCTGTCGTAAGTTGCAACAACACTTGTTGTGCCTTCAACATCGGCACTGTTTTGATTGAGTGTGATTGTATATTCGTTTGCTTTCCATGTTGCAGTAATTGCAATCGAACCATAAGTGTTTGCCAAAATTGCAAGCACTGAAGAGTCGTTGACTTGTGTGAGTGTAGGGAGATTTGATGAGTGTGCATCGTCGCCTTTCCAAACATGTCTCCAACCCATAAATGTCCAACCTGTGCGCACTGGTGTGTTTACAGTGATCGAACGGTCATTGAGTGATGTTTGATATTGAGTTTCGTTTTCTGCAGTGCCATGATCAAGATCATAATCAATTGCATAAACATTACCTTCAAACTTCAACACAATTTCAAGTTGTGATTCTTCTTCAACAACAATATCAAGAAGTGGATTTACATTTCCTTCAACTGCTGTTTCGCTGTCTTCAACAGCTGTGTAGTTCCACACAATACCCTTGAATGTCCAACCTCCACCAACTTGCAAGTTTGAGAGTGTGATGCGAGTTCCAAAGTCAACAAGTTTGTTGAAATCAGAAGCTCCTGCAAGCAAGCTTGTGTCAGCCAAAACATCAACGACAGATGTGTTGAGGCCTTCGATGATTGTTTCTGTTCCATCAAAAGCAAAACTACCGCTAATGTCAACATAATATTGATTTCTTGTGTAGAAATAGTTTACAACGGTTGTTCCTCTCGCATCAATCACAATTGTTTGTGCTGTTGGAGAAGTAAAGCCTTTGTATGTTTCAACTGCTGGAGTTTTTGTAGAGTCTGTTTCTCCAGTCAAGTTTTCTTGTTTTACCAAATCCCAATGTGTAGAATTTGAAATGTCAGCGTTGTCAATATGTTTCTTTTCTTGATAATGATTTACAACATATGGAGTGTCTTGGTTTCTTGTCCAGAATGCATACAAAACAGTATCGTTGCCTGTATATTCAAACACCGTTTCTGTTGTGATTTGAGTTGCACCATCAACAGTGCCACCCAAAGCAATATTTCTGTCATAGAATCCAACAAATGTGTAACCAAGTCTTGAAACATTTACGCTTGTAAAGTCTGCATAATTTACGGTTGTGTTACCCTTCTCTTCAGTATAAAGAGTTTGATATTTTGTGCCGTAATCAATATACAAAGTGATTGTTCCGTTTACAAGGCTTGCATGTGTAATGTTGTTTACATTTTCAACAGATGTTGTTCCGTTTGAGAATGTTGCATCATTGATGTTGAGCACAACCTTATATCTGTTTACAATCCATTTTGCTGTCAATGTGTCATCTCCGGCATTGAATGTGTAAACGCCGTTTTCAAACACACCATGGAAGTTTGCACTTCTTTCCCAACCGTCAAATGTGTGGCCAATTCTTACAGGATCGGCGATTTCAACTGTTGTTTGATAATATTGATTGTAAACAGTTTCTGCGCCAGTTTCGTTGTAAGTTCCACCATTTGGATTTACGGTCAAGGTATATTTATTTCTTGCAAAGTAAAGAGAAATTACGCTAAATTCTTCAACTTCGCCATCGCCATCATCAACCAAAGTGATCTTGATTGTGATGTCATTTGTGTCACTTGTGATGCCTGTTTTGGCTTCATCATAAGAGAATCCAACATATTCGTAAACTGAAGTTTCGTGAGTTTCTTCTCCTGTTTCGAGACGCTTTCTCACTGCATCCATTGTCACAGAAGTTGCTGTTGTCGTAAAGCCGATAACAGTGTCGGTCACACCTTGCTTTGTGATAACTGATGTTGGACTTGCAGAATAATTTCCGTCTTTGTCCATCAAATAGATGTTTGTGATGTATGGAGTGTCAGTTCTTGCTTCCCAAACTGTGTACAAGTGGATAACATCGTTTGGCTTGATTGTCAAGTTGAACACTTGTTGTCCATCTTGATAAACAAGTTCGCCATCTTCTTCTGTTGCCCAACCTTTGTAGATATAACCTGCTCGAGTGAAAGCATTTGTTGTCAAGTTGTACGCAACATCATAATCCAATGTCATATCTTCCATTGATCCTCTGACATTTTCGCCAGTGCCATGGAATTTGATTGAATAAACAATTGTTTCCCATTGTGCATAAAGATCAACATTTCCAACCACTTGCCAAGTGATTTCTTCTCCTGCAGTCCACTCATTGCCAGAGCCATTTGCAAGAGTGTTCCATCCAACAAATGTGTAACCTGTCTTGTAGTAAAGGTCTGCTGGTCTAATCGTATATTGCGAGTCAAACACTACAGAATCCGTAACTTCATTTCCTGTTCCACTGTTTGGATAGTATGTGATTGTGTAAGTGTTTGGTTGCCATACAGCTGTGAGTGTGATATCTCCGTATACATTTGCAGCAAGTTCGATATTTCCTGTTGCAACTGCTGGAGTTTGTGTGCTGTGATCTGTGGCATCTTTCCAATCGAAAGCCCATTCTACAAATGTGTAGCCAGGTCTTACGACTGGAGCCAAAGCAAACACTTGATTTGAGATCTTTGTGCTATATTCAATTGGTGATTGTTGAATGCTTGTGCCTTCAACAAAATCCAATTCGATCACAAAATCTCTTCCTTCAAACAACAAATAAATTGTTGTGTCAAATTCTGTCATCAAATAAGAATCAATATTTGCATCTGCATCTGTCACCCAAGCAGAACTTACAAATCTTTCAACAACAAAACCTTCGTAAGTATAACCTGGATAGAGATCCATATTTGAAACTACGATTTCTGAACCATAATCAATGTTTGATTGATATGCAGAAATTTGTGAGTTTGCAACTCCTGCAATCGTCAAGTCAACCTTGTTGATGTCAAGAGTTGGATTAACTTCGCCATCAAATTTTGCTTTGAGTGTGAGTTGATATTGAAGTCTAGTGTAATAATAATGAACTTCACCTGTGCCGTCTGGCTTAATCAAAATTGTTTGAGTTGCAGGAGCAACAAAACCAATATAATTTTTAACAGCAGGTGTAACCATTGTGTCAGTAACACCTTTCAAAACTTCCACTTCAGGACGGTCCCAATGAGCTGGGTTTGAAGTTGATGGATTTTCAACTCCGATTGATTCTTTATAGTGATAGATTGTGTAAGGTGTATCTGGATTTGGTATCCATTTTGCATATACAGTGTGGTTTGCAGGAGTTTTTACAATTGTTTCTTCTGTCAAAGTTGTTGTAAATGCAGGTTCGAAATACCAATTGTCAAATGTGTAACCAATTCTTTGAGCAACTGCGAGTGTGCCATAAGCAGCATCAAACACAACTGTTTTTGTTGCAATGTCAACTGTGCCACCGTTTGGCTCGAAGGTCACAACATATTCATTTGGAGTCCACTTTGCAAACAAAGTTGCGTTTTCAGCTTTCTTCCAAATTCCGTTTGCACCTGTAAAGCCTTCGACATTTTCTACCAAATGTCCTGCTGTGTCAATCACAACAATTTCGCCATCTCTCAAAGATGTCCAACCTCTAAAGGTGTAACCTGTTTTTGTTGGGTTGCTGATTGCCACATTCAAAGAAGCACTGTCGTATGTTGCAACAACAGATTTTGTGCCTTCTGTAGTTGCTGTGTTTTGATCGAGTGTGATTGTGTAAGGATTTGCTGTCCAAAGGACTTCAACTCTTACAGAACCATTTTTTGTTGATGTAAGTTGTGCAAAAGCATAACCCTCTGTGCGTTGTCCTGTTGTTACGGCTGTTGATGACCAGTGATTGCTGAATGACTTTCCACCAAAGTATGCAGTTGACGAGTCTGTAGTGATTGCATACAAATGTCTTGTTGCACCACTTTGAACACCCCATGTATAACCAACTCTTGATGGGTCAGATCCCTTGATGTCAGAGCCAAGTTGCAATCCTGCAGGCGTAAAGCCTACACCACTTGCGCCAGCAACAACAATGTCGCTATATTTGATGCCTTCGATCGAATTTGCTTCACTTGTGATTGAAACTGTTTTATAAACATTTCCATCAGCCGCAGCAACTTTCACATCAAATGCATTATGCACTCCCATAAATGTCAATGTATAAGAGTGTTCTGACCAAATTGCATAAAGTGTAACTTCTTGACCTTCTGTTGTAGCCAAAGATTCGGTAACAGTTGCACCATCTGCCAAAATTACTTCGCCAGTTGATGATGTTGCCCAACCTGCAAATGTGTAACCTGTGCGCACAAAACTTGTTGTTGGAAGCGCCTTGTCAACATGATATTCCATGTCAAGATTTTCCATTGTGCCAACGCCACCGTTTGCATTGAATGCGATTGTATATCTCATTTCTCTGCTTTGCACATCAAGATAATATGCAACGCCTTTGTTTACTGCTGCAACATAGTTGAATTTTTCGATTGTGTATGAGAATGAAGTTCTGTCAAGTGCAATAGCGCCAACATTTTCAAGTGCAGATGGGTTTGTGCCACCCTTTACTGCTTGAATAACATAGCCAACTCCTGGCACGATTGAGATTTCAGCCTTTGTGCCATAAACAATCAAAGCAGATCCACTTTCTGTGTAAACTTGATCGTTGATTGTGATTTGAGCAATTCTTGTCGAACTGTCCAACGTAAATTGAATTGCATAAGAGTTTACTGTCCAAACTGCATAAAGTTGAACAGATTCTGCTCTTTGCCATCTGCCATCACTTGTTGTATAGCCAGTCATGTTTGCAACAAGATTTCCTTGATCATCAATAAGGATATCTTTGCCGTCACGAGTGATTGACCAACCATCAAATGCATAACCCACTTTTTGTGGTGCTGTGATCGCAAATGATTTTGTTTGTTCGTAAACAGCAACAACGCTTGATGTTCCGTCAGTTGTTGCACTGTTTTGATCGAGTGAAATTGTGTAAGAATTTGGAGTGTACTCAGCATAGAAAGTTTTGTTTCCAATTGTGCCAAGTGAGATTTCTGTAACAGCAGTTCCACTCAAGTTTTCATTTTCTTTCCAAGCAACAAATGTGTAACCAGTTTTTACAACATTTGCTTCAACAGGAAGAGTAACCTTTGTGATTACATTATAAATTTCAACAGGTGTAAATCCTGTAGCAAATGCGCCACCATTGAGCACATAAGTGATTGTGTATGGTGTCGAAACAAATTTTGCATAGTATGCCAAGTGTCCGCTTGTGCCAAATTGAAGTGTTGGTTTGGCAAGAGTTGAAACCACATCGCCTGTACATTCTTGAGTTGTGTACCAACCTTCAAATGTGTATCCAGGTTCTGCGATTGCTTCTGGAGTAAATGACATAACTTCGCCGTATGCCCATGAGTTTGTGCTTGTTGCACCAACTTCGCCACCATCGTGAGTTTTTACGCTACCACCAGATGCGTCAAGAGCAACACCATTTGTGACTGCATACAAGTTGATTTGGATTGCATAGCAAACTCTAAATTCAAGTTGAACGCCTGCTTCTGTGTCATCAGCAGTGATTGTGTAAGAAGTGAGTGTATCTCCTGACCAAGTTGTGCCTTTGACATATTTAGCAAATGAATACAATGGAGTTCCGTAAGCATCAAGTTTTGCATCGTGAGCAAATTGAACGATTTCACCGGTCTTGAATGATTGTGTGAATGTCCAAGTGCTTGTGCCCATAACATTTCCTTCTGCAGAAGTGCCAGACAAGTTTTGCACTCTTACTGAAACGGTTTTTGAAATCCAGTAAGCATAGAGTGTGTGTGCTTCTTCGTTTGTCACTTTTGTGCTTGAAGTCACAGCTTCAGTTGTTGGTGTTGCATCAACAGCATAAGCTTGAGTATACCAACCACCAAATGCGTAACCTCTTCTTACAGGGACAGGAAGTGTAGGGTAATTTTCGTTGAATTTTGTTGTCATTGTTGTTGTACTTACTGTGCCAAGGTTTGGATTGAAAGTAACAACAACATCTTTTGCAATACCTGCCGCTGTAATAACGACTGGTCCGATGATTTTTGAGCCAACAATAATTATTGTTGCTGTTTGTTGGTCAGCAGAGATTGTGTAAGAATAATCTGCGCCAACAGTCTTTGCTTCGCCAAGGACTGTAACCGAGATTGTCGATGGCAAATGATAACCATACACTCTGTGAAGTGTTGCAGTGTATGTAACACCACTTGTCGCTGTGGCATCGCCAGCAGCAGTAACATTTGTCACATTGAATGTAACATCGTTGATGCCTGGCACACCAGGGACAACAACTTCAACAGAAGCGTTGATATATTCTTTTTCGATAACAAGTGTTGCTGAATTGTAATCAGCGCCTCTTGTATATGTGTATCCATCAGTAAGCAACACGCCACCAACTTTCACTTGAACATTTTCTGGCATCGAATAACCAGTGTTTGATGTGAATGTTGCATTGATGTTTGCTTCGTGTGACTTAACACTTGTTGGGCTTGATGCACCAACAGTAACATTTGTTGTTGTATAAACAATTGTTTGTGTGTTTGCATTCCACTTGGCATACAATGTGTGAGCTTCGTGATTTACAACTTGTGTAGTTTCAACAGCTTGGCTTTTGCAAGTTGAATCAAAATACCAACCAGCAAATGTGTAACCTGTGCGAGTTGTTGTCGCCAAAGCACCATAAGTGCTGTTGAATGTTACAGTTTTTGTTGCAGGTGTAACATTGAAGTTGTCTGTTGGATAATTTGTTGAAACATTTACATCAAATGCAACTTCAATGCTGTTTGGTGTCCATTGTGCATAGAATGTTTTTCCTTCTGCAGCAGACCAATTTCCGGCAGCACTTGTGATGCCAGAAACACCTGCATTGAGTGCACCCAAGTTTGTGATAACTTGTGTGCCACCAGTTGATGAAGTGTACCAACCTTTAAATGTATAACCGTTTCTCTTTGCAATAGGTGAAACTACTGAGCCAGAAACATTGTTTGGATAAGTTGATTGTGTCCAACCTGTATAGAATTGAGTTGAACCATATGCAATATATGCCTTTGGAGGCAAGCCTTCAACAGTTGTTGTGCCATCGCCTTGGTTCCCGTCAAACACAATTTCATAAACATTTGGTTGCCATACTGCTGTAAGGACAACATTTCCATACATGCCAGTAAGCAAATATCCGTTTGCATAAACTTTGTCCAATTCCCAGTTGCCAGCAACTGTTGTTGCTTTCCAACCCATAAATGATTGTCCAACCTTTGTGATTGTTGGCAAAGTTGTTGTGCTTTCGATGTTGTAAGAAACAGGAGCCCCTGCTGCGAGTGTGCCACCATTTGTGTTGTAAGAAATGGTGTATGTGATTGGAGTCCATGTTGCTGTGAGTGTGAAGTCACCGTAAGCATTTGCAGAAATTGTAAGTTTTGGACCTGCGATTGTGGCAGAAGCAAATGTTTCTGTCCAACCAGCAAAACTGTAACCTGCTCTCGTTGGGTTGACCAAATTGAAAATTTGATCAGTAAGTTGAGTTGCATATTTTTGTGGGTTTGTAGAGTCGTTTACACCACCATTCATAGAATATGAAATTGTGTATTCTTTGCTCTTGAAATACAACTTGACGTCAGTTTGTTTTGAAAGCATTGTAAATGTCTTGCTTGTCAAAGCATTTTCTGCTGTGTGTTGTCCTGCAAAGTCAAAACCTACATATTCATAACCTGAGAATGTAACCAAATCTGAAAGAACAACTTGTTCTTCAAAATAATATTCTTTGCTGTATGTCGCACTTACAACTGTTCCGTTTACTTTGATTGTGTTTGGAGCAATTGAAGTTGCATCAACATTGTTGAATGATGCTGTAAGAACAAATGTATATTTATTTCTAGAATAATACAATTTGAATGTTGTTGAGCCATCACCAGCCACCATCTTCTTCAACTCGTTTGCTTGAGTTGAATCATAAGTGAATCCAGTTTTTGAATATACTGTCGAATTGATTTCCAATTCTGTGTCAACAGTTGCGCTCAAACCTTCTGTCAACACTTCGCTTGCTGATCCAAGATAAGCCCCTGCTGTTGTCATCAAATAGATTTCAATCTTGTAAGGAACTTTTCCTGGTGTTGCAGCAACTGCAAGTTTTGCTGTTGTGCTTGGCATCGAATATGTGTTGTTTGCAAAAGCAGGGATTGTGTTTTCCAAAACTGTGAAAACAGGAGTGTGATATCCCGCTTTGAGTGCTGCAGAAACTGTCACGCTTTCGCCAAAGAAGATGTTTTCAAAAGTTGAAATGCCATTCAATGTTGAAGCAGAAAGTGTTCTGCCTGCATCACCTGTTGCAGAAACAGAGTTGATACCTGTGCCAATTTGCACTTGCATTGTGCTTGTGTTTCTTGTGTAAAGCAAATAGATTTCAAGACTTCCGTCATACAAAACGAGGTATGCGTTTGTGTTTGAAACTGTTGTGCTTGTTTTTGTAAATCCATCAATTGTCTTGAAGTAATTTGCAAGATTTTCTGGAGTGAGTGTAATTCCAGTTTTCTCTTTCTTTACTTCTGCAGAGTTTTCGATGTAGTTTGTTTGGTCTGCAATTGAGAAAGCAACATCTCCTGCAACTGCCGCACCAACAGTTTGAGTCATGTGGTGAACAGTTACATCAACATCACCCGGTTCCCAAATAGCGTAAATTCTAAAGATTCCACCATTTGTCGCTTCCAAGCCTTTGTTGTTTGCATTTGTAAGTGTTGTGCCTGTTCCATCTGCTTGAGTGTTCCAAGATACAAAGTTGTAACCGAGTCTCTTATATCTTGCGCTGATGTCAACAGATGCAGTATACAAATAAACTTCGCTGTCTGTCTTGCCTGCCAAAAGTTCGGCTGTGCCTTGATATCTTGCATCGTTTGCCTCATAGTAGAGTGTGTATGAGTTTACATTTCTGATTGCATACAATGTCAAGTTGTTTGGCACTGTGTAAGTAAACACACCTGGTGCATAAGTTGTGCCACCTTGTGGTGATGTAGCCCAATTTACAAATGTGTGTCCCGTAACAAAGAAGTCAAATTTGGCGTTTGATTCTGTCAAGATTGTGTAATCTTGATCAAATGTCGCCCTAACTGTGTCAACATAAGTTGCGCCAGAGCCATCATTTTTTGCGTATGTGATTGAATAAGTGTTTGCTGTCCAACGAGCATACAATGTTTTTCTGTATGCACCACTTGAATAAGTACCTTCAACCAAAGTCACTGGCAACACTTGACTTCCTGTAGTTTTTCCTTCAAACCAACCAGCAAATGTATAACCCGATCTTTCTGGAGAAATCAAGCCTACTTTTGTTGTGTTTGGATTGTTTTTGTCTGTCACAGCTTCGCTGTAAGCAGAGCCTGTTTTTGCATAAATTTTTGTATGCAAAATTGTTGGCACTGTTGAGCCTGTGTCTGCGTTGAGATCGAGTGAAATTTCAACATAGTCAGCGCTCCATTGTGCGTAAAGGTTTGCTTCGCCACTTGGCACAAGATTGATGATCTTTGTGTTTGTAACAGTAAATGTTCCACCTTGACCTGTGATTGCGCCTTGTGTGATGCCTGTTGTGTTGTCTCCGATTGGGTCAATTGACCAACCAGTAAATGTGTAACCTGCTCTTGTCATCACAGCAGTAAAGTTTCCTGTTGTGTCGTAAGTTGCAGTCAATGGACTTGCTGTGCCTGTCATGCCTGTGATGTTTGAAAGTGTGCCAACAGTTCCACCATTTCCATTAAGTTTTACGAGATATTTGTTTGGTGTCCATTTTGCAAACAAGAAGTGATTGTCTGCTGTGTCAACAACTGTTGAAGCAGTCACTTTGTTTTTGCAAGCTGCTTCTTTATACCAACCTTCGAGTGTGTAACCGGTTCTTGTTGCAGTTGCAAGTGTGCCATAAACTGCAGCAAATGTAATCTCTTTTGATCCTGGTGTAATTGAGATGCTGTTGTCCACTACATTTCCATCAAATGTAACTGTAAACACTTTTGGTGTCCAGTGTGCAAAGATTGTTGCATCTGCTGTAAACGTTGTGTTTGAAGCAAGGATTCCACCGTTTGATCCAATGATTTGAGTGCCAGCTCCAGCCTTTTGTGTGAAGTAGCCCTCAAATGTGTAACCTGCTCTTGTTGGGATTGCAATGTTTGAAATTGAAGATGTCGCATTTGAATTGCTATACCAACCTGTCGCATATTTTTCATAAATGTATGACAAAGTGTCATTGTTGTTGAGTGTGATTGTATAAACATGGGCACTCCATTCTGCTGAAAGTGTAACATTTCCATACTTTCCAGTAAGTGAAGTTCCACCATTGTAAACTGAAGTTCCCCAGTTTCCTACAGAGTTTGCCTTCCAACCCTTAAAGTCATAACCTGTGCGGATTGGTGTTGGCAAAATTCCGTTTGCTGTCCAAGATGTTGCACTTGCGCTTGTCTTGAAATAGCCATGAATGTTGTAAACTGCTGGTGGAGAAGACAACGCTTGTCCTTCACCAACATCAAATGTGATTGTGTAGCTGTTGAAGCTGTAATACAACACAACAATAAGTGTGCCATCGCCTTCGACCATAAATGTTGATGCATTTGTGCCTGCAGCAGATGCGTTGTTGTGAGTGTAATATTTGTTGCTTGCATAAGTGTAACCAGCTGTTGATGCTGCAGAAACTTTTGCTTTAACATCGTCCAAAGTCAAAGTAGAGCCTGCTGCTGCAGTAAATGTGCCTGCTTCGCTTGGAGTGCCATATTCTCCTTTTGCGTTTTGAAGAATATATCTCACTCTGTATCCTACTTGTTGTGGAATACTTTTTGCTGCAATGTAATATGTGTTGTTTGAAATGACATTGTTTGTTGCCCCAAGCAAAGTTTCATCAAATGTGAGTGTGATTGTTGATGATTTTCCAGAAACAGTTCCGGCAATTGATGCTGTAGGTCCAGGTGTCAAACCACCTGCAAAGTTTGAAATGTCAAATCCGACTGAAGCAGTCGCAACAACTGTAACTTTTTGTCCAAATGTAACAGTAACAGATCCGTTTGATGTTTTGTCGCCATCATTCAATGATCCAGTAATCTTTACAAGAGATATACCCATATCCATAGTGTAATTCAATGTATATGTGTTTCTTGTCCAGTGAGCATGCAAGTCAACTGAGTTTGTGCTTTGCGAACTTCCAACAGTTCCGTCCCATGCCCAAATTCCACCGGTTTTCAACCAACCATCAACTGCTGCAGAAACAACAGTTCCGTCTGCGTTGATAAGTTTTGATCCAGCGCCTTCTGTCGCTGTGTAATAACCTTGGAATGTCCAACCTGCTCTCCATGCAACTGTTGTCACAGATGCTGGTCTTGATGCAGGTGCTTGAATTGTTGCAACTTTTTGATCATAAGTTGCTGTATGAGAACTTGGACCTTGTCCACCATCATTGTGCAAAACAAGTGTGATGTTTGTTGTTTTTGCTGTCCATTGTGCAGTAAGAGTTACATTTCCGTAAACCCCTGTAAGTGAAGCATCAACGGCCAATGATGTGTTGTTTACCCAAGTTGGACAAGAAGCAGCTTCGCTGCCTGCTGCATAAGAAGGTTTCCATGAGAATGTATAACCTGCTCTGCGCACTTGTCTATAACCATACAACTTAACCCCTGCTGATGTTGAATAAACTTGTGTTGATGTTGCGGCGTTTATAAATGTTGCATCAGAAGCATTGAGGTTGTATGTGATTGTATAAGAATTTGAAGTCCATTGAGAATAAAGTGTCACAACATCTGTTGCTGTTCTTGACCACTTTCCTGATGTTACATAACCAGAAGCTGATGAAACAAGGCTTGTTGCGTCTGCCTTAATGATCATCATTCCACCATCTGCTGCTGTATACCAACCAGCAAATGTGTAACCTCTTCTTGTAGGTTTTTGTTCGCCTGCTGCCGAACTTCCTGTTGCAGCTGCGTAAAGTGTTGCACTGTCATATTCTGCATAAACAATCTTTTCTGTCCAGCCATCTCCCAAGCTGCCACTTGTAAGTTGACTTGAAAGTTTGATTTGATATCTAAGCGCAGTCCATTGTGCATAAAGAGTATGGTCTGTTGTTGCAGTAACTTTGCTGTCTTTTGTGATGTTTGTGCCAGCTGTTGCTGCTGTATACCAACCCTTGAATGTATAACCTGTTCTTGTTGCTGTTGGAAGATCTCCATAAGCAGAGTTGTAAACTACTGATTTTGATGCCGATGAAGAAGTTCCACCATTTCCGTTAAACGAAACGACCAAAGTCTTTTCTTTCCATTGTGCATAAACAGTTGCATTTGTGCCAGCTGTGCCGACATTTGCAAATGTTGCAGTTGTTGTGTTGAATCTAGAGTCTGATCTTACGAGTGTGCCAGATCCGTTGTTTGATGTTTCAGTGTTAAACCAACCTTGGAAGTCATAACCTGCTCTTGTTGGAGAAGGCAATGTGCCATAAGTTGTGTCGTATACCTTGCCCGAAACAGAAGCAACTGCACTGCCACCATTTGAGTCAAACACCAAAGTATAAGTTTTTGCTGTCCAGCAAGCATAAAGTGTCACTGTAGCATTGTTTGAAGATGACAAGTTTGAAACTTGTGCACTGTTGTTGTAAACTTTTGTGCCACCAGCACTCTTTGCCCAACCAGTAAAAGAATAACCTGTGCGGGTAAATGTGTTTGCTGGCAATGTTACTGTTTGGTCATATCTTGCAGTAACCGAATTCATTGTGCCTGTGCCAGCATTTGCGTTGAAAGCAATTGTGTAAGTGTTTGCAGTCCATTGTGCAGTAAGAGTTACATTTCCATACATACCCTTAATGCCTGACTGTCCGTTTGAATATTTTTGAGAGTTTACAACTCCCCAGTTTCCACCATTTGAAGTAACCAACCAACCACTCATTTGATAACCTGTGCGAGTCGTTGTCGCCATTGTGATGCTTGTCAAGATTGTAAAGTTTTCTGATGTCTTGTCAATTTGTGCATCAGTTGCATTTTTGGTGTAAGTGATTGTGTAAGTATGTTCTGTCCATCTTGCATAAAGTGTTTGAGTTGCACCTTGCAAGAAAGAAGTTGTAGCTGTCACTTGAGTTCCACCACTTGTTGCAGTCCACCAACCTTGGAAGTCATAACCTGCTCTTGAGATTGTTGGGAAAGAGCCGTATTGAGTGCCAAACTCAATGCTCTTTGTTGCACTGCCGTTTCCAGAACCAATTGTCCAACCATTTGTGTTTGAAGTTGAGAAAGTTCCGTTGTTTGCGTTCAAAGTTACTGTATAGAAAGCAGTTGTCCAATGAGCATACAATGTTGTGTCAGCAGCTTTGATCCAGTTTCCACTTGCATCTGTGTAGCCAGAAACACTTTTTACTGCTTGACCACTTGCGTTGTAAACCATTGATCCACTTGAACCTGCTTGCGTAAAGTATCCAGCAAAATTGTGTCCAAGCTTGTATTCTGTTTTTCCAGCACCAACGCTGATGGTGATACCTTTCAATGCAGTGCCATATGTCACTGTGATAGAAGGTTGAGTGATTGTTTCACCGTGTTCGGTGCCACCTTCTTCAAATTTGATATTGTATGTGTTTGCCTTCCAAACGGCATAGAGTGTGATTTCGCCGCTTGTAGCCAAATTTTTAACTGAAGCTTTGTCACCATATTCTTTCGCTCCAGATGAAGATTTTGACCAGCCTTGGAATGAGTATCCCGTCCTTGTAAATGCGTTTGCCGTCAAGTTTGCAGCTGTGTCATAAGTCATTGTTTGCTTTGCCATTGTGCCAGAACCACCATTTGCATTGAAAACAATGTTGTAAGTGTTTGCCTTCCAATGTGCATAAACATTTGTGTTTTGAGCTGTAAATGTCAAAGAAGAAGCAGTAAATCTTCCGGCACTTTCAGTAATTCTTGTGCCTGTGCCGCCTGTACCTGTGTAGAATTCGGCAAATGTATATCCCGTCCTTGTAGGAAGCGCTTGGATTTCGCTGAATGTTGAAACAGGTCCAACACCACCAGCACTCTTGCTCCATGTTTTGTTGTAAACCAAATAAGCACTGACAAGCTTGTTTCCAAGTCCATCGTTAAATTGGATAACATAAGAATGTTCTGCCCATGTCGCATAAAGCGTAAATGTGCCATTGTTTGTAGATGTCAATTTAGAAACTGATGCACCAGCTGTATATTTCGTTCCATTTCCTGCAGCACTAGTGTTCCATGCCACAAAGTCATAACCTGTTTTTGTAAATCCACAAGTTGGAAGAGTTTTTACATCTGTATATTTGATGCCTGTGATTGAAGCTGTTGTTCCGGTTCCACCATTTGCATTAAACACGATTGAATAAGTGTGTTCGGTATAATTGCCCCAAACGGTCGCACCACCATCTCTGTTCCAAACAGCACCTGTTGTTGTATAGCCTGTTACAACTTGTGCCACACCAGCAGCGTTAAACAAATAAGCCCCACTGTTGAGAGAAACTTGATAACCATTAAAGGTATATCCCGTTCTTGATGTAAAGCCCGCATTTGCAAGTGCAGCACCAAACTTGATTTTAACAGAAGAATGCGTCACAACATCATTGGTTGTTGCAGAGTTTGCATCTGCATCGTATTTAAATGTAAGCGTATATTCTTTTGGAGTCCAATGTGCATAAATTGTGTGATTGCCTGCAGTTTTTACAGTTGTTGTCGCAGCAACCGCACTTCCGCCAGTAGCCGATGTATACCAACCACCAAATTCGTAACCTGTCCTTGTAGGGGTTGGCAATGTGCCATATGTCGCATCGTATGTCACCGATTTGGTTGCACTCGCACCACCTGACGCAACAGTCCAACCCGTTGTTGAAGGGATTGTTCCTGAGTTTGCATTTGCAGTGAGTGTATATGAAAGTGCAGACCATCGTGCATAAATTGTATGAGCCGCAGCAGTTTTTACAGTTGTTGTAGTTTCAATTTTTGATCCACCAGTAGTTGATGTATACCAACCTGTCAATGAATAACCAGTTCTTGAAGCACTTGGAAGTGTACTATACTGAGAATCATAATAAACCGTCTTTTTGGCAGTATTTCCAGATCCAGTCCAACCTGTTGTCTGTGCAATGCTTCCACCATTGGCATTTGCTGTGACCTCGTATGGATTTGCTGACCAATGTGCATAAATTGTTGTATCATTTGCAGTAAACAACAATGTTGAGCCAGATGCTGCAGCACCAGATGCTTCAAAAACAATTTCGGAAGATGCCGACTGACTCTTTCTATATCCGGTAAATGTGTAACCTGTTCTTGTTGGTTTTGAGAGAGTAAACGCATTTGTGCAGGCTTGCTCTTTATACCAACCAACACCATACTTCACATAAGCAACTGTCGAACCACCAGATCCACCGTTTGCATTAAATTTTACTGAATATGGGTTTGGTGTCCATTGTGCATAAAGAGAAACGGTTGATTTTGTACTTTGCCATGCCTTTGATGCATTTGAAAAGTTTGTTACACTTGCAAGCAAAACACCTTCGGCATCAAGCACCCTTGTACCACCAGACTCAGCAGTGTAATAACCAGTCAATGTGTGTCCTGTTTTTGTTGGTTTTGTAAAAGTTGAAGGCGACCTTGAAGTCGAATCATATGTATATGTAAGAGTTGTTACGGTGCCACCACCACCTGAAACAGCTTTATCATTTTTGTAAAGCGTAACGGTCGTTTTGTTTGGTGTCCACAAAGCATAAATAGTGTGATCTGCAGCAACCTTCATTAGTGTTGTTGCAGTAACTGCATTTCCGCCACTTGTTGCGGTACTCCAACTGCTGAAAGTATATCCCGTTCTTAACATTTGAGCCTTATCAGGTAATGTCCCATAATTCGAATCATAATAAACTTTTTTTGTCGCCGTAGTTCCACTGCCTATCCAACCATCTCCTTGCGCTATACTGCCGCCATTTGCACTTAATGTAACAGTATATTGAATAGCAGTCCAGCAAGCATAAAGTGTCACTGTTGCATCTTTTACAGATGTTAAATTGACAACTGACGCTTTATCGTTGTATTTTTTTTCTCCACCAGAAGTCAATGCCCATCCCAAAAATGAATATCCCGTGCGTGTAAACGCATTTGCAGACAATGTCACTGTCTGATCATACTTGACACTCATATCGCCCATAGTGCCAGAACCAGCATTCTTGTCAAACCTAATAGTGTAAGAATAAGCAGTCCATTGTGCATAAAGGTTTATGGTCGCACCATTTGTAGTTTGAGCATTGATCCATTTAGTATTTGCGTCTGTATATCCAGATGCTGAAGCCTTAAATTTTCCATCTTTTCCAATTATCCACACCCCGCCACTTCTTGCAGAATAGAAACCTTGAAACTCATATCCGACTCTAGTCGCTGTCGTTTTTGTCCCCGAAGGCACTGAAACGACCGAATTGTAAGTTACATTAAAATTCGAAACCGATGTCGTATCAGAGGCAGAGTTGTTTTGTACAAGATTGATCTTGTATGTGTGAGCTGTGTATTGAGCATAAACTGTTGCATTTGCAGCCCCCATCTTTACAGTAGTAACAACGGCATTTTTTCCAGCAGAATCAGAAGTCCATTCTCTGAATGTGTATCCCGCTCTTGTTGCTGTAGGCAAATCGTTGAAATATTGTGTGCCATATGCAACAGCCTTAGAACATTGTTGATCACCATTTGAAGTCCAACCTGTTTTTGGTGTCAATTTAGATCCACCCAACTCACTTATCGCAGTCAATGTATAATTATTTATTGTCCATTGTGCATAAATTGTGTGCGCACTAGTAGTGGTCATCTTTGTTGAAGTTTCTATTTTTGTTCCACCACTTGATGCAGTATACCAGCCCTTAAGCGTATAACCAGTTCTTGCCACATTTGGGAAAGATGCATAGGTAGAATCATAAGCAATGCTTTTTGTTGCAGTATTTCCAGTTCCAGACCAACCTGATGTAGAAGAAATAGTTCCACTGTTAGCATTTGCCGTAACTGTATATGAGTTTGCAGTCCAATATGCATGCAATGTCAAATTTGCAGTTTGCTTTCTCGCCAATCTATTATCACCAGAAAGCCCACTATCAATTGCTCCATTGTTGGCGATATACTTTGTTCCAGAACCACCAGATGCAGTGTAATACCCTTTAAATGTATAACCAGTTCTTGTTGGACAAGTGATTGTCGAAATGGTTGATGTGTGGGTTGAATTGCTGTAGTAGGTTGCAGTTCCAAATGTGTAATAGATATATCCCGTTCCAGCAGACGAATATGTAGATCCCGGACTAAGAGTTACCGTAATATCGTTCGCTTTCCATACAGCATAAAAATCCCCTGGCCCAGAAACGGCAATGCTTTCGCCATAACCAGTTCCGTTGTAGTCATAAGCCCAACCTGACAAGGTGTAACCTGGCCACGAAAATCCGATAGATGTTTTTGAAATCGAGCCTGCGGTAGATGCATCATAAATAATGTGATATACCTGGCCGTTGTATGGGTTTTTTGAATAAAGGTTCAACAACTTTGTCGCCGTTGAGTTGATTGAATGAATCAAAACCAATTCAGCAACAACCACACCTGTGTCTGTACCACTAGACATTGTTTTATATCCACGATATGCCCAAGCTGCATCAAGATCCCAAGCTCCAGTCCAAAGTCCGTCCCCTGAAGTCAAAAATTTGGAAGCATCTTTAACGATGGCCATACCGTCATTCCAGCTATTTGAATAATAGCATTTACTTTGAGCAGCATTTACACCCGAAAAACTTACACCAACACCCAAGCAGTCTTGAACAATAGCAGTAGAAGTTGATGTAGACAAAGCTATTGAGCGATCTGTTGTTGACGAAGTGCTATAGAAAATACAATTGTAGAAGTAAACTTTTGTTCCAGAAGAAGGCGAAACAATTGTTATATTTCCCCCAAGCCAGAATTCGCAATTCTTAAACACAACAACTCCGGAAGTCAATGTAACAATTGGGCCAGATGAACATGTAAATTTGCACATATCATATGTGACGGATCCAGAAACATTACCCACAGCAGAAGTATATGTAGCTTTTGTAGCATTAGCACCTATTGGCAAATCTTCAACAATCTCCTCCGATCCCGTTTCAATCGCATTATCTTCATTTTCAACTTCCTGTGAAATTGACGAAGAAACACCGACCGACACATTTGCCAATCCTATTCCCAAACCAAACACAGAAACAAGCAAGCATAAGCTCGCCATAATTCCCAATATAAATCTGCGCTTCATTCTATCCATAACATCTCTCCTATGCTTATTGGATTTTTCAAAACACGAAAGATTTACAATACGCAAAAAGGTTTCTCAAATCTTCCTTTTTGAGAAACGGTCATCTGCAATTTTTATGTAAATCGTTTTGTAAAATATTTTCGCGTTTTATCTTACGCGTATATTATATTATAATTATCAAAAAAAGTCAATTTATAACACTTAAAACCAACAATTTATTTCGAGTTTTCAAAAGTGGATTTTTGTCAGTAATTTAGGGACATTAAAAACATTGAAAAATGTCGATTTTTTTGCATTTTTACGCCTATTTTCAACCATTTTTATTTTGTTTAAAAAAATACAGCAAAAATACCGATTTTTTGCATTAAAATTGCATTATTTTTGCATTTTTGCCGATTTTTTGTCAATTTTTTATTATTTTTCACGCCATCTTTTTCAGCCTATTTACACCATTCACACAAAAAACTTTTTTGCCATATACTGCCACTAGGAAGTTTTCTATGAGCCAACAATTACTAATGGCAATTGCATTTGTCGCACCCTTTCTTGCAACAACTCTAGGCTGCGCCTTTATATACCTATTCAAATCATTCTCTCCAACACTAAACTCAATCACACTCAACCTATCTTCTGGCATCATGCTTTCAGCAAGCATTTTTTCTTTGTTGATGCCAGCAATAGACAGCGCAAAAGAAAACCAAACCCAACATTTCATCATCCCAATAATAGTTGGACTATTAGTCGGCATTTTGCTCATGATTGCAACAAACCTTATCACCTCAAAAATACATTCAAAAAACAACAAACTCATTTCTTTGTTTTCTGCAATCACACTTCACAACATTCCTGAAGGCCTTATTGTTGGATTTGCTGTCGGAAGTGCCATTTCAACCAACACCCTTTCTTTCTCTTCTATTGCCGTAGCAGTCGGAATAGCTTTGCAAAACATTCCGGAGGGACTTGCAACAGCACTTCCAATATACAGTTGCACAAAAAGCAAAACAAAATCTTTTTTGCTTGGCACATTGAGCGGGATTGTCGAACCTATTTTTGCAGTTTTAGGGTTTTTCTTAACTTCACACATCACTCTTTTGCTGCCATGGCTACTTGCTTTCTCTGCCGGAACAATGCTTTTTGTGATTTTTGATGAACTTTTGCCAGATTCCCACCAATCAAAACTTTCAATGCTAGACACTTGCTGTTTTTTGATAGGCTTTATGACTATGATGTGTCTTGATTTATGTTTATAAATTGTTTTTTTATTATATTAATTGAATTTAATTTCAATTTTAATTTATTTATTTAATTATTTTTTATTTAAAAATATTTAAAATATATTTAATTAATAAAAAAATAACAAAAAATCGACCTTTTTTGCATTTTTAGGCATTTTTATTTATTATTTTCACAATTTATACTGCCCTAAAATAGGCACTTGTGGCGTTTTAAATTATTTTTTAATTATAAAAACAGTATTTAATTAAAAAATATTAAAAAAATATTAAAAAATAATAAAAAATAATAAAAAATAGCATATTTATTAATTAAATATGCTATTTTATTCGATTTTTTGTCATTTTTTATTTTTTGCCCGTAGACCCAAAACCACCTTCACCTCTTACAGAATCTTCAAGTTGATCAACAACTTCAAAATCTGCCATAATATAAGGTGTAAACACCATTTGAGCAATTCTATCACCACTCGCAATTGTTCTTTCAACTTGTGAATGGTTGTGCAATGGCACCATGAGTTCGCCTCTATAATCAGAATCAATAACTGAAACCTTTGTTGCTGGTGCTAAACCTTGCTTTGTTGACAATCCACTTCTTGCAAACAAAAGCCCTACATATCCTTCTGGAATTTCGTATGCTAAACCAGTCTTAATCAATTTTGTTTCACCTGGCAAAAGTGTCACATTTTCATCTAAAACAGCATAAAGATCTGCTCCAGCTGCATTTGCACTGCCATAAGTTGGGATAATTGCTCTTTCGTCCAACTTTTTAACTCTCAATTTCGTTGTTTTCATCATTTCCTCCATTTTACACTTCATCATCATGGAAAGAATAGACTTTTCCTTCTCTTAAAGACCTTTGAACATCAATAATTCTTTGATTTTCCGACCCTCTAAATTTCAATCTTAGATTTTTGAGCGCTTCAACAAACTCTCCATCAACCAAAAAGTCAATTCTGTCCAACATATCTCTTGTATGTTCGGTCCAAACTTTGCCTCCCGGCACCATATCTACATCAAAAGTATAACCAGAATAACACCAAACATCTTTGTTTGGATATTCTTTCTTAAATCTTTTCAGCAATTTAGCCAAATCTGGTTGATTTGCCTTTTCAAATGGTTCCCCACCCAAAAGACTCAACCCTTTTATGTAATCTTTGTTGCACGCTTCAATCAATTTATCTTCAATTTCTTGGGTATATTTACAGCCATAGCAAAAATCCCAAGTTTCAGGATTGAAACAGCCTTTGCAATGATGAGTACACCCACTTACAAACAAACTAACCCTAACGCCTTGTCCATTTGCAGTGTCGTGCAATTTAATGTTTGCATAATTCATAAGCATTTTCCTTTATTTCATGCAAAAAATGCGTCAAAATTAGCGATTTTTGGCACATTTTTGCGTTTTTATGTTTAATTACAAGTGCAATACTCTTGACTTAATTTCTTTTGTTTTTCCAACATTCCAGAAGTTTTCTCCAAGATAACCACAAGTTCTTCTTGTAACATTCATCTTCTTTTGATCTTTGTTGTGACATTGTGGACATTCCCATTCGTTGTTTTCGTTGATGATAATTTCTCCATCATATCCACAACAATGGCAATAGTCGCTCTTTGTGTTAAATTCGGCATATTGAATGTTGTTGTAAATAAACTTAACAACTTCTTCAATCGCTTGAACATTGTTTGTAAGATTTGGGATTTCTACATAAGAAATGCAGCCACCTGATGAAATTGGTTGGAATTGCGCTTCAAATTTAAATTTTTCAAACGCATCAATATTTTCTCTTACATCAACATGGTATGAGTTTGTGTAATAACCTTTGTCTGTAATGTCTTCGATTGTTCCAAAGCGAGCTTTGTCAATGCGAGCAAATCTATAACACAATGATTCTGCAGGGGTTCCATACAACGCAAAACCAATATTTGTTTCTTTTTTCCATCTGTCTGTTGTTGCTCTCAAGTGTTTCATAACTCTCATAGCAAATTCTTCGCCAACAGGATCAGTATGTGACACACCTTTCATTGCTTTTGTAACTTCATACAAACCAATATATCCCAAAGAAATTGAAGAATAGCCACCATAAAGCAAGTTGTCAATTGTTTGACCTTTTTCAAATCTTGCAATCGCACCATATTGCCAATGAATTGGTGAAACATCTGATTTTGTTCCTTTAAGTGCTTCATGTCTAACCATCAATGCTCTAAAGCAAATTTCAAGTCTTTCATCAAGCAATTTCCAGAATTTTTCTTCGTCGCCGTCAGCGATGATACCAATTTGTGGAAGATTGATACTTACAACGCCTTGGTTGAAACGGCCTTCAAACTTATAATTTCCGTTTTCATCTTTCCAAGGAGACAAGAAACTTCTGCAACCCATAGGGCTAAACACATTTCCTTCATAATTTTCACGCATTTTCTTTGCTGAAATATAGTCAGGATACAATCTCTTTGCAGAACATTGACATGCAAGTTTTGTTACATAATCATATTTTCCACCTTCAAGACAGTTGATGTCGTCCAAAACATAAACGAGTTTTGGGAACGCTGGTGTAACATAAACACCTTTTTCATTTTTGATACCTTGAATTCTTTGACGGAAGATTTCTTCGATAATCATCGCGTTTTCTTCCAAGTATGGATCGTTTTTATCCAAATACAAGAAGAGTGTAACAAATGGAGATTGTCCGTTTGTTGTCATAAGTGTATTGATTTGATATTGAATTGTTTGAATACCTGACGCCAATTCGTCTTGCACTCTCATATCAATATATTTTTTAAATGATGCTTCGTCCATATCTGGATCAACAGCACGGAGTTTCTTTTCAAATTTTTCTTTGCTTCTTCTCAAATATTTGCCCAAGTGTCTGATGTCAACCGATTGGCCACCATATTGCGAACTTGCAACAGCTGCAATAATTTGAGTTGTGACTGTGCAGGCTACTTGGAAGCTTTTTGGCGATTCCACCAACTTTCCGTTCATAACTGTGCCGTTGTCAAGCATGTTTCCAATATCAATCAAACAGCAGTTGAAAATTGGTTGAACAAAATAATCTGCATCGTGGAAGTGCAAAATACCTTCGTCGTGCGCTTTTGAAACTTCTTCTGGAAGCAACAATCTTCTTGTCAAATCTCTAGAAACTTCCCCTGCGATCAAGTCTCTTTGAGTGCTTGCAGCAAGAGCATTTTTGTTTGAGTTTTCTTCCATAACATCTTTGTTTGCGTTTTTAACAAGAGTCAAAATTGTTTCGTCTGTTGTGTTTGACTTTCTGATGAGAGCACGATTATATCTATAAATTATGTATTTCTTCGCAAGATCATAGTGACCGTATTCCATCAACTTTTCTTCGATGATGTCTTGAATATCTTCAACCAGCAATCTTTTCTTTTTAAGATTTTCGATATATTCAAGAATCCCTTTAATTTCTTCTTTGGTCGCCTTGTCCTTTTCCAAAACCTCTTTGTTTGCCTTTTCGATGGCAATTTTGATTTTTGCTGGATCGTATTCTACAATCGAACCATTTCTTTTGATTACTTGCATTTTATGCCTCCCCAATAATTAGTATTACAAACCCATTATACAATAGATATTGTGGATTGGTCAACTTTATTTCACTAGATATTGTGTTTTTGCAATTTTGTTTAAAAAATATTTTTTATGTTTTTATCAAAAAAAACTTGACAACCTTTTAGGCAAGATATGCCAACACTCTTGTTATAACTTTATAACTTATGTGCACCCTCGATCAAAAACAAATCTATTCGCAAAACGCAAATTTTTAAATTTTGTAAAGAATATTTCAAAATTATATTAAAAATCTTTTTGTAAAATTTTGAAAAACTTATGCAAAAGTGTTATAATCTTCTATACACAGGAGGATTTATGACCATCTATCAACAAAGCGAAGCACACAATATCATCAAACTATTTCTTATCAAAATTGGCATGAAATGCAGTCTAAACGGGTTTGCATATATTTGTTATGCTGCCGACCTTGTCACAAAAAACCCCAATTTGATATACGACCTTTGCAACAATGTTTATGTGCAAACGGCAAAATATTTTGAGATTGAAAACTCAAACTGTATCGAACGCAGTATACGCCACGCAATTGACCATCTAGCAAACACAAACGGATTTGCTTTGATTAACAAAATTTTCAAAACAAACCTTTATTCAAAACACGACAAACCAACATCTGGCGAATTTATAAAATTGTGCGCCCAATATTACAACTTGCAAATGTATGAAGATTTGGCATTATAAAAAAACACACTCGAAAGTGTGTTTTTTTGATTTGCCCTATTCAGGATCTACCACCGAAACATTTTGATTTCTCATTTCGATTGAAATCTCAACTTCTGCCATAGCTGGCTTTGCCAAAAACTCAATAAACAAATATTCAATTTCATTTGTTGAGAATGATATTTCCAACGCCCCTTCACTTGGCACAAACAAAGCATATGCTGTCATATTGCTGTCGATCACAAATTTTACAATTGCTTTGTCATCTGCTTGATAAACAATTGTGCCTTCCGAAGTTTCTGTCAAAATGTCAAAATATTTAGTTTCTTCTTGACCAATTTTGCAAGCTATATGTTCAGTTTTTTCTTCAAGTTTGTCGCCATAGAAAGGTTTGTAGAATGTTGCAACAACTTTATTTCCTGTTGCTATATCTGCATTTCTATAATAAGAATATTCGCCATCAACATAATAAGCATTTTTATATTTGTCTGCAGGCACGGTCCCTGTTTGCGCTGCGCCAAATTCGCCGGTTGTCGTCCAAGAAGCCAACTTTTCGCCGCCAACTTCAAGGTTTGAAGTTTTGATTTTTGTAAAGTTTGAAACATTTGAAAGGTCGGCACCTTCAATTGTCAAATAAAAACCAAAAGATTCAATGTTTTCTTCAAGCAATCTTGCATAACTTCCATCAAGCGTTGCATCTGAGAAAAAGTCGATCGGAGTAAGTCCTGTAGCCAATGAGACTGAAAGTTTTGATTCGTCTTCAACCAATGAAAATCTGCCCAAATCTCCAGCCAAAAGTTTTCCATTGATCAACACTTTCAAGTTGTCAACATTTACCCCTTCTGCAATGTCAAGATAAACATCAAAAGTTGTTTGACTGTCTGTTGTCACATCATACAAATTTGCAAGACTTGCAAGACCACTAACAAACTTCCACAATTTGACATTGTCGTTGTTTGTCATTGTGATTTTTGTTGTAGCAATTTTTTCACTAGGAAAAACCAAAAGATTGTTTTTAAGTTTCAAAACGGTTGACAACTCGCCTTCGCTGTCTTTTGTTGTTTGATCTAAAATGAATGTGCGTTTTGTTTCTCTTGTGATTTGTTCTGGCAAAGCAAATCTTGCTTCCATAACATTTGTTGTTTCAAGTTGTCCATAAGCTGCATCTCGAAGCCCTTTAAACAACTGAATATTTTGCATATCGCCATCATCTGCATAATAGCCATATGATTTGTTTGCCATAATAGGCAAACCTTTGTAAGTTATTGCAGGGCGAACTGCACCAGCAACATTTTCTATTTCATACAATTCTGAAGCAGAATATGTAAACTCATACTTGTCTGGAAGAATCAAGTCGCCTTCGTCCAAATCTGCATAAGTGGCAGTCATAACTTCTTCCAATGTCATTTCATCTTTGTCAAAATACATTGCATCTGTCGAAGACAATCTAAGCGAGAAATTTTTTGCTACAGCCAACTGTCTTTCAGTAAGATTTGTTCTGTCAGATGCTTTGATAATGTTTTTGTCTGGAGAATAAAAGTTGTAGCTGATTTGATATTCTTTTGCACCTTGAAATCTTATCAGGCAATCTTGTTTTACATTTTCAAGTGTAACAACCCCAACCAAAACATAGTCGGCAGCAGTATCGAGAGACTCTAATGAAAACTCTTCTTTCTTAAACTCTGTGCCCAACGGCTTGCCATTGACATAAGCGTTAAATTCAGAATAGTCATAATAAGCTGGGCCATAGACATCAAAACTGATGCTCTTTCCGTGCGTAACACTGTTTGCCAATTCGGTTTTTGTAAAAATCATTTTGTTTGGAAAACTAACATTGACTGCATAAGTTTCTGTGTTTTCGCCGCAAGCTGTCAATGCAATGCCACCAAAAAGACATAAACACAATGATAAAATTACACCAAAGAATTTCTTCTTCATCGACATCTCCTTTTGCCTTTTGTTGTTTGTATTATATCACATCTTTTTTGTTTTACCTATTTATTGAAACAAAAAAACTTTTTCAGACAAAAAAAATAGACTTTAGTCACTGCATTTTGAACCAGTGTAATGGTTTAGAATAGAGATAGCAATAGCTCAATTCTTTTTTCTTCTATTTCCTATTATGGTAAACAAATAGCGCCATCATTGTCAATGTTAAAACACATGCCGAATTCTACGACAACCATTAGCACCAGGAAGCCATTTGTTTGTGCTACAAATCGAGCGTAAAAAAACACCTCAACCCTAACAGATTAAAGTGTTAATTATTTACTTGCTTCAAAAACATTAAACTCGCTAAAAATTCCCTTTTTTGATATCCCTAAATTTCTAAAAACTTTCATTTTTTTCTTTTAGCGATTTGTTTTTCCTTTTTCGGGAAAGTTCTACGATTAAAATTGTAATTCCATAAAGAACAACATAAATTGGAGCCATTACCCACACAGTTAATGGAGTTCCACTTAAAATAGGAGTAAACATATTAAATGCATCAACAATTTTAAAAGTTGCAATTAAGAATGCCCCGTATGTCAAATAGCAACAAAATCCAAATAAAGAATAATACCATTTTTTATATGTAATATTTATTTGTTTTAACATTAAAAGCATTACAACCATTACTATAGATAATGAATGATGGAGAAATGAGGTGATAACATCTAAATGGAAAAATGAATTATGAAACTCTAAAAAATCGGGATAAACAGATGTAAGAATTCCCCCAAGCAAAGCAATAAACCACACAAAATGTAATACACAGTTGTCTTTTTTACCGAGCAAAACAGCAAGAGCTAATACCAAACTTGAAGTCCCACAAAATGTGGTTGGGAAAAAATTATACCAAGTAAAGCCTCCCCATAAAAACGTTTGGCAAATTCTGCTTGTTAATATAGACAACAACAAAACTCCGCCCATGGTTTTTACTGCAATTTTTTGAGATTTTTCTGTTTTAGCAAACTTTTTTACACAGACTAAAACAGGAATTGATACTGCAAGCCAAACCAATAAATATGTAATATGCTCCCAACCAAAAATTTTCATAATTAAAACCCCTTCATCAAAATCATTTTAACATTTTTTGTTGTCGAGAAAAAATAAAAACAATTAAACTCTACTCAAAATGTTTTATTTCGCCAGTTTCAATTTGTTTAAGCCTTTGTCTATCTTTTTTTACATTTCCGTTGTCAACACGGTCATTATTTTGTCAAATCCTTTTTCCTTGACATTTGTCTTTCTTTGCTTTTTCAATTTTGCCATATCAATTGCAAAATATACCAATTGCACAACAAATGAAAAGAATATTCCAAAAGCAAGGGTACTTACAGAAACTTCAAGTTCCACAACCTTAAACACAAACAATGTCAATTGTGCCGCACTGATAAGCATGCACAAATACCTGCTCCATGCAAGTCCTTTAAATTGAAGGAAACAAACTGCAAACATCAAAAGCAAGCTTGCCATTTGAAAGATTGCATATGAAGATTCAATTTGCACCAACAACAAATAAGTCGGAAACGCCATCACTGCAAGTGATCCCAAAAGGACAATCAAGTCCCACTTTTCAAACTTGTCATTCAAATTTCCAAGTTTGCTGAAAAATTTGCTTGCAATTGCAAAAGCAATCAAAGGCATTTGCATGCCTACGGTCAAAATAAAATCTCCCATAAAACCATAAGTCAACAGATACCAAGAATAATATCCCAAAGCACCCAACGCAATTACATAACCCAAAACAGTGTTTTTGTTTGCATAAATAGTGCCCAACAAAAGCACCCAACCACAAATTGCAGGTTCGATAGGAAATTGTGAAATATGCAACAAAATTGTTGTGCCAATCAATGAGATTGCAAGGATTATCCAATCCGAGATTTTCCAACCTTTAAATATATAACCAATAACATTTTTTACATCTTTCATACTTCACCTCTTAAATGTTTGAACCAATCCCGTAACCTTTGTTGCGGGTTGTTTCGTGATATGCTTTGAGATAATGGTCATATATTTCGTGATTGTCGCCACTTTCTTTAAACACAATGATTGTGTTTGATTTTGCAGCAAATTCACCCATATGCAAGTTTGTGCTTCCTGTGATTGTGATATATTCGTCAGTTTCTTCAAAATACATCATTGTATCTTTTGCATGAGTCATTTTTTCAAGTCCAATTTCATCTGCAATTGTCAAAAGCATTTTGTAAATTTCGTGATCAGCAGTCAAACCCAAAGCTTGTTTCAAACCAAATTCATTTCCAGGTGTAGTATTGTTTGAAAATGCTTCCACCAAAGTTTCTGCCAATCTCTTCATCATCGAACTTGTCCCTGGGTGATACATATTCATATGACATTTGATTTGTCCTTCTGCATTTTTCAATCTTTCAAAATAATATGCATAAGGATTGTTTTCAAGATCATAAAGGTCTGTATATGTTTGTGGCATAGGTGTAAAATAACATTCAAACTTGTCGTCTTTGTAGTTGAGTCCACCTTGATCGAAATCGCCTTTGGCATGTTCTGCCATCACAACATCAACAAACTCAAATCTGTTTTTATAGTTTTCAAAAGTAATATCAAAATACTTTACATTTGCAAGATAAATCTTTTCGTGATTTGAAATTGTAAATCCAGTATGTGTCCAGTCTTTTGAACTGATAGGCAAGTTTGTGTTTTCGTTGTAAGCATCAACATTTGATGTTGCTGTAAACACAGCATCTTCATAAACCTTTCCGTCCCAATCCAAATAATCACTTATCAAAAGTTGTTTGTTGTGCATTTGGTTTGACCCCATATTTTCCAAAGGCCATTCTGCTTTTCTTACTTCCAAGAAATCTGAAACTTTTTTAGTTTCGTCAAAGAAGCATGCTTCGTCCATATACTTTTGGAAATGGTCATAGAGCTTTCTGCTGCTGATAACTGCATCTCTATGATACAACAATTTCACTTCAATTCCGTGTTTTGCCGCTTTGATAAAACTATATGAAATGCGTTCGCAATCTTCTGTATAATCAACAGCCAATTTTGTAACCTTGCCATAATTTCTTGTGCCAGGAATATAATAACATGCTGTTTCAGCTTCCATTCTGTAAATCGCAAAATCGATTGTCACATCATCATCTTCAGGGTTTGCTATTTTGTAGTTGATGCATTTGTTTACCAACTCTCCAACAACAAAAACAGGGTTGTTTTCTTTTTCGTGCCAAACTCTCGAATAAAGTTCGACTCTGACATCTTGATCTTGTCCTTCAACTGCAACAGTTGTGTCAAGCTCTGCAATTGTTGTGTTTTTGTTTTCGTATGTGTAATAAGCCAAATATCCAGCCAAAGAGAGGACAAGGGCTACTGCCAAAAATGCAATTCTTTTAATCATCTTAATCATTTTCCTTCCCTCCTAGGCTTCAGTTTCATGTTTCAAAATGAAAATCTGATTTCCATCGACTTTTGTATAATACTTTGTGCTTGATGGCACAACTTTTTCTGCAACTGCATTTGCATCAACGCCATCTGCAACTCTCAAAACACTAAATTCCAAATTTGCAATTTCATAAGCATATTCATTTGGTCTGATTTTGATTGTATTTGTTGGCACTGAAATCACTTCAACATAAGCATAATCTTTTTGCTTGTTTGCAACAAATTCGATTGTGCCATCAATTTGCAAATCTCCACCAATTTTCACTACTGCGTATTGAACACAAATTTGAGCACCTTCTTCAGCTTCGTTGTCTGCAAATGATCCACCTGTAAGAGTTACAATTGCAGGATCCGTTGTGTTCTTCTCGCCGTAAGCATAAATCGCGCCACCACGCTCTGTTGCCTTGTTTGAAACAAATGTTCCACCATAGACAAAAACATCAGTTGCAACTTGCACGCTCACTGCACCACCAGACTTTGCAATATTTCCTTCAAAAGTTCCACCAGTGATTTTTGTGTAAGGTCCATATGTGTGAATAGCACCACCTTTAGAACCAGCTTCGTTGTTTTCGATTGTTCCATCAACTACAAAAAGAGTTCCTTTGTTGTTGATTGCCCCACCATTTGTTTTTGCATAGTTGCCAGAAATCTTTCCACCTTTGATCCAAATGACTGATTGTTCGCCAACATAGAAAGCTCCACCACTGATGCCCGCTTCATTGTTTTTAACTTCGCCATCAATCAAATAGTAAAATGCATATGAAGAGTTTGCAATGTAAACAGCCGCACCATAATTTGATGATTTGTTGTTTTCAATCGCTCCACCTTCTTGGTTGAACACTCTGACATTATAAATATTTCCTCTGCCGTCTGTGCTGTTGTTGTGGATTGATCCACCATACAAGTTGAATCTTCCGTGATTGTAAACTGCAGATCCATTTGTTGACGAATAGTTGTCGCAAATTTCTCCACCATACATATTTACAATTCCGTTGAAGTTGTAAACTGCCGCACCACCTGCTGAGGCATTTCCTCTTCCGTTTTGTGTGTAATTGAAGTTGACTACTTCAATTTTGTTGTTTCTTACAATTGCCTTGTTGTAAATGTTTACAAATCCACTGTTGTATACAAAGATTGCCGCTCCTTCAACACCTAAAACAGTGTCTTTTTGTCCATCAATCACAATGTTTCCGGCAATATCAAGTTCTGTAGAAAGGTTGAGAGTTGTTTTATATCCAACTTCAAACATATTGCCTTTCAATGTTTGAGCACGACTGATGATTGCACCTGAAATAGACATCAATGTAAATTCGCCTTCTGCAACTTTGATTGTTTGTGTCAAAACAATGTCTTGACCAAGGATAACAACTTTGCTTTCTCCAGTCAACGCTTCAACAAGATCAGCTTCTGTATAAACAAACGCCTTTTCTCCTGCAATAGCGTCCAAAACATCAACAAATTCGTATTCAATTTCAACTGCTTCGTTTGGCATTTCAAAAGAATATTTTCCTGAAGTGTTTTTTGAAATCTCTACTTGTTCATTGTTTGACAATGTGTAATAAACCTTTTTGATTGCATATCTTGCATTGTCGCCTGTTTGATTTGTTTTAACGGCAAACACAACAGTTTCGCCTTCCAAACCTTTGTTTGTTTTTTCTGTTGTCAACTCAACTTTGTCAATCAAATCGTTTTCTTCAAATGTAATATCATAATAATTTTTTGTTTCGCCCACAAGTTTTGCACCTTCAAACATCACAAAACTTGCTTTGTTGTCTACAATTTCTATTTCAAAAACTTTGCCATTATATTCATATCCCAAAGAAACAACTTTCTTAACATTGCTATCAAGTACAACAGCATCTACAACTTCTTTAAATTGATATGTCGAATCAACTTGCAACATATCTGCAATGTTTGAATCTACAACAAGATCAAGTTCTTTCTTTGTATAATCATAATCAATTGAAACATTTTGCGCTGGCATAACAAATGACCAAACTCCGTCCGTATTTGTTACATCAACTACAGTTCCATCTTCGCCTGTCACAACGGCATTTGAAATTTGATATTCACTCAAAGCTGCAAACGAAACAGCTTCGCCTTCTGCTGCTGCAAGTGGAGCAGAAACAACACATTCTTCTTCAAGATCAATTTTGTGTTCGCCAGAAGAAACAAGCATGATTCCATTTTCTACAACTGCATAAAGACTGTTGTCAAACGAAATTTGTCTTGCTGATCTATAAATGTTTGAATATGGATCAGTCGCTTTATATTGCAAAAATTTTACTGCAGTCGAAGAATCTTCTGCTACAACTGACGAGTGACCTTTAAATTTTACTGGGTTTTCGATTTCTGAAATGATTTCAACCCTTGCATATCCTGCACTTTTTGTTGCATGTGTAACCACTTTGTCTTTAATCTTTACACTTCCACCAAGTTGAACAAGCCCATATTGAGCACCAACTTCGTTCATTTCTCCACCAACAAGTGTCAATGTTGGGACTTCTGTTTTTGATCCCCCAACATAAAAATCGTTTCCTCTTGATCCTGTGGCTGTGTTTGAATTGAAAGTTCCACCAGAAACTGTTGCCGTTGAAGAAGTGTAAGCACACACAGCCCCGCCATATTTAGCAGAGTTGTTTGTGAAAGTTCCGTCTTCAATGGTTGCAACTGTGTTTTCTGTGTAAATTGCACCACCAAATTCATCTGTTGTGTTTGCAGAAAATGTTCCACCAGAAACTTTCAATATTGTGTCAATGGCATTTACTGCACCGCCATTGCTGCCTGCAGAGTTGCCAGAAATTGTTCCACCTTCAATTGTCAACTCAGCAGTATCATAACTGTAAATCGCACCACCTTTGCTTACGGCAGTGTTGTTTTTGATTTCTCCACCTTTGATTGTAAGACGATCTTTGTTGATAAATCCTGCACCATTTCCACTTTCGTTGCTATTGTCTGAAACTTTTCCAGAAACCATAACAACTTGACCTTTGTCAATAAACACTCCGGCGCCACTCTTTGCTGAAACATTTTCAAAAATTTCTGCACCATCAATTGTGATTTTTGCATCTTCGTTTCCTATATACACACCTGCGCCATAATCAGCCACCGTGTTTTTAGAAATCTTTACGCCTGCCATAGACACTTCGGCGACACCATTTACATAAACCCCACCGCCTCTTGCTGCAGAGTTTTCATAGATTTCTCCACCTGTAAAAGTCACATCGCTGTTTTTGATATAAATTGTTCCGTTTGCAGTTGTGGAGTTTTTGTAAATCTTTCCACCTGTCATTTCAAAAACTGTGTTGTCATTCATAAACAAAATGCCAGTGGTCAAAGTTTCGTTGTTGTAAAACTCTCCACTCTTAAATCTAAAGGTCGAACCTTGATAATTGTGAATCACTCCATACTTGTCAACAGTTGCAGACAACTTGTTGTCATGGATTTTTGCCCCGTCAACGATCAATTCTCCTCTGTTGAATGCTACTGATCCACTGACTGTTTCTGCATCAAAGTTTACAATCTCAATTCCTTTTCCAAATGTCACTTTTGCAGATGCCGCAATTTCAAATGCACTTCCATTAGCGACAATACTTTGTCCATCAATTGTCAACACCTGTTCTCCATTTTGAGCAAATGCGACATTAGCGCCACTTTCTACTTGAAAAAGATGGCTCAAACAACCTTCAGCACGAGCAATTTTTACATCAACACTCGAAGAAACTGCAACATTTCCTGTCAACACTACAGTTTCCGAAACTTCAATATCTTGCGTCAAAATCAAAATTTTGTCGTTGTCCTCTTCTGACAACGCCGCTTTCAACTGCTCAAAACTTTCGATATAGTATGTAGCAGCAGACGCTTTTGGTGCAATTAAAAACGAAAACAACCCAACCAAGGTTATTACAGACATTGCTATCAAAGCTGCAATTGTGTGCTTCTTTGCGTTTGTAGAAATTTTCATAATTTTTCTCCTTTAAATATCAAACCCTTTGCAGGCGATTTAACAAACTCTAAATTAGTCTAAACATTTTTCATTAAACATTTCATCAAAACCTTATTTCAATGTTTCTTCGGTTTTTTCTATCCTTGGTTTCTTCTTTAGGTCCAAAATGTTTAGCATATAATCCGAAACTTTTGCCAGTGGTTTCGATGAGGAAATTATTATCGTTATATACGAAACCATCAAAACAGCAATCAAAATTGTAAAAAGGTTTGCTTCAAAATAAACTGCCAAGTATGTTTTAAACACCATCAAAAGTGGAGTGTGAAACAAATATATTGAAAAAGTCCTTTCTCCAAACTTTGACAGTGAAACTGGCCAACTTCCGACCATTTTCTCTTGTCGATATGGCGTAAGCATCATGATTGCAAAACTGTTTGCCCCCCCCAATTAGCAAACAAACAATTCTCCACACAAGATCAATCGGATTTTTGTATCGACCATTTCCATAAAAAAACGAGTGCTTCAAATCCTTAAAAACAAAAAGCATAAGCACCAAAGTCAATGTCAGCATAATGGCTGACACAACCTTGACATCAACCCTTCGCAGCTTTTCAACTGCTTTCAAAAACTTGTCTTTGTTCTGCCTGCACCAACGCCCAAACAGAAAGACTGGCATAAAATAAAAAATTCTGCTGTAAGTCAAAAAAGTTCCTTTAAGAGGGATAAATCCTATTGCCAATGTCAAAACAACTGCCAAACAGATGTGCCACACCTTAACATTTTTGATAAGTTTTGTTGTAAACAGCCAAAATGGCATAGCCAACAAAAACCACAAAGTCCATTGAGGATAAATAAACCCGTTGAGCACAGACATGAAAGAAATTTTTGTCGAGCTTGTTGAAATAAGTTTTACAGCAGTATAAATTGCCGAAACAAATATGTAAATCAAAAAGTAAGCCACACATTTCTTCCAATTCCACTTTGCAAAATAACCGGACAAGAAAATAAAGAGTGGCATGTGAAACGAATAGATTGTCAAAAACAAAGCTTTGGCTCCAACATTGTCAACAAACGGATCCAATGCGTGACCAACGACAACAAAAAAAACAAGCAGTGCTTTCAGGTAATCAAAATATACAACTCGTTTTCTTTCGCCAGCCATAGTCCACCTTTTGTGTCACAAAGTTACATTTTGATTATAGCAGTTTTGTCAAAAAATTGAAAGTATATTTAATAAAAATATATTATTAAATTATAAACAATATAATATGCCATTTTAAAATATTTTTTCTGCCCATAAACAAAGGCATCCACACCTCTCAAAGAATATGTCGTTTATCATTAAATAAGCCCAAAAACACCGATTTTTTGCATGTTTTTGGACTATTTGTTTTCACAAAAATAAAATATATTGTTTCTCTTTGTTGCATTCTTAAATTGTTTGTTTTTTTTCTGCATTCAATCAAATCTTCAAAACATTTTTTTGAAGAAATAATCTTATTAAAAAATTTTTAAAAAAGTTATGAAATTTGTTTGACATTATTTTTTATATATAGTAAAATGATTGGACATTAACCACTTGAATGGTTGGTGTTAAGTCTGACCGAAAAACATATCATGTTGCATTACATGTGTCACTGTTTGTTCTGAAATGTTCAAATACACAGTTTGCCATGGCCAAAGACGACTCACGGTAATAGTAGAACAATAATCTGACCTGAGATTTATCTCAAACCTGAAAAGTTGATTACCCAACAATTTTCAGTTAAAACTTGACAAGTTCAAGTAATTGTCAACGTTTGCTTGTAAGAGCATGGTTATTGCAGATTCAAGATATACTCGTTATATTTTGAATTCATCAAAAAAATCGCTTTGATGGATCAACAAATTTACTTACATATCTTTTGTTGATTTGTGGATTAATGGGGAATATAAAAACAACATGGCTTTCCGCGTGTCCCTACTAAAGAAGTTTTCGGACTTCTTTTTTTATTGTCTAAAATCGCTTTGTTAAAACAAAAAGTTAAATATAAATAAATTTAAAAAAAATTAATTTTAAATATAATTTTATTACCATAAAAACAACAAAAAAAGAGATGAAAAAATCTCTTTTTTATTTATTATCAAAAAATTGATTTCATTCGTATTTCTCGAATATTAAAATATTTTAAAATATGCATTTTTATCGATTTTTTGTTAATTTTTTTGCAATTTTTATTATTGCGGTTTATTTTTATTTTTTCTCTCTTCTTCCAAAACTAAAATCGATTTCTTTTCAATATCAATTCCATAATGCAAATACACCGAAGAAACATCCATTGTTGTAAGTTTTTCGAAATCAATCTCTAATTTTTGACATACACTTTTTATAGCGTCTTCACTTTCACCCTCAAACTCAACATAAGTTGGAATTTGTGGCCAAAAATCAATGTCAACTTCAACACCATCAAGCATATATCTTATTCTTCTGTTTTCCTGTTTACTTCTAGCAAAATATCCCAATTTGTTTAATATTTCGTCCGTTTCATCAAAATCAGAAACAACAATTTCACTTTCCTTAGTTCCGTCAATTTTTGATGTTGCAATTTCTTTAATAGTCAAAGTTGTT
This sequence comes from Clostridia bacterium, assembly GCA_017452445.1. Taxonomy (GTDB): domain Bacteria; phylum Bacillota; class Clostridia; order Christensenellales; family UBA1242; genus Caccovivens. The sequence goes on along the minus strand of JAFTMH010000002.1, from coordinate 191,351 downwards.
TCTTCTCCATTTGTACGAAGGCGAATCCAACTTTTTTCTTTTACTGGAGTAAAATCATAACAGTTTCTTATTTGCAACCAATCGCCCACAAATTCTGCTCCAGCCATTTTCAATCTTTTTTGCACTTCTTCCGCATCACACTCCAACAATCTAGCTTCAACTTCAGTTTTCATATCAACCTCCACAAACTTTTATTTTTCAATAAAAAACTGTCTTATTTCTGCATTTTTGTAATTTTTCTTATCTTTCTTTTCAATATAAACAAATTCTTTTTTCAAAACCAAACTTTCAAGTCTTGTTGCCACGCCAGCATGTGTAACAACCAAAACATTTTGTTTGTCACAATTTACAACTAGATCTTCATAAAAACTCTTACATCTATCCATAACTTGCTCAGATGTTTCCATTTTGCATTTAGGATCAAGCACGCTTCTTTGATATTCTTCTTCTGGCAAAAAGTCCTTCTTTTTCCGACCGGTAAACACACCCTTATCAATCTCTGTCAATCTCGCATCATAGACAATATCAATATTGTGATATTTGTTCATTATCTTGGCTGTTTGTCTCGTCCTCATCAACGGCGAACAAAAAATGGCATCAAATTGCGTTTTTTCATGTTCTTTTGCAGCATTCTCTGCTTCCAACACACCTTTTTTGCTCAATCTGTTGTTGGATCTTCCTTGAACAATTCCTTTTTCATTCCAAATGGTTGTCCCATGCCTCATCAAATATATCTTCATATTGTCATTATATCACAAAAGTTGTTTTTTTCAACATATTATCAAAACAATTCGTTTCATTAAAAAAAGAAAGGTCAGAAAACAACCAACCTTTCTCCAAAATATTTTTTTGGCGCAGAGAGAGGGATTCGAACCCTCGCGGCCTTTTACAACCCTACTCCCTTAGCAGGGGAGCCTCTTCGACCTCTTGAGTATCTCTGCATACCGACAAGAAACCCTTGTGCTAGTATATTAACACAATTATGGCTGTCTTGTCAACATTTTGTTTTATTATATTTAATTATTTTGAAATATTTTTATAAATGTCTCTACAGACAATACTAATGTTATATTTACATAACTATCGCACAACACTCTCTACACTCAATTGCAATTAAAATTCTTCGTTAAAAACTTGGAAGTATGCTTTTGGGTGAGCACATACAGGACAAAGTTCTGGAGCAAAGTCACCAACATGAATATGTCCACAGTTTCTGCAGATCCACATTTTCTTTTCTGATTTCTTAAATACTTTTCCTTCTGTCACAAGAGCGGCAAGTTTACGGTATCTTTCTTCATGTCTCTTTTCAATAGCTGCAACGCCTTCAAATTTTCTAGCAAGAGTTTCAAATCCTTCTTCTCTAGCTTCATCTGCCATTCTCTTATACATTACTGTCCATTCTTCACTTTCGCCAGCTGCTGCATCAAGCAAGTTTGCATAAGTTGTAGGAACTTCGCCACCATGCAATTCTTTAAACCAGAGTTTTGCATGCTCTTTTTCATTGTCTGCAGTTTCTGTAAATACTGCTGCAATTTGTTCATATCCTTCTTTTTTAGCTTTTGAAGCATAATATGTGTATTTATTTCTTGCTTGACTTTCTCCAGCAAATGCTTCCATAAGGTTTTTTTCTGTTTTTGTACCTTTCAATTCTTTCATTATATACCTCCTATATTAAGTACAATACTATTATATCTATTTTTTTATCAATGGTCAACCTGTGGAAAAAATTTATTTTTCAAATTTTAAACCAATTATCTAACTTTAGATTATCTTGGTTTAAAAACCTCTTTCTTATTTTTGGCGCATATTTTTATGGCAAAAACCACTTGGCGCATGGGGCTTTTATCCCAAAACACAGCTTTTTGCCTTATTTAGAAATCTTTTTTGGGGATATATTTATTAAAAATGTTTCACGTGAAACATTTTTTAGCCATAAACAACCTTAAAAACAATTCAGCCACCTCATATCGACATTCAAACTTCTAAAACCACTAAAACTCTCTCATCAGAGCAATAAAAAAGAAAATGTTTCACGTGAAACATTTTCTATAATTTACTTTGAAGTTCTTTTGTTGTAGTTTTGCAAATCTTGCAATGTCATTTCTTTTTTATTGAGCAATTCGAGCAATTCTGCAATTCTGTCAAGATCATCTCTTGTGTAATAGTCGATATAAATTCTACCTTTATTGTCATTTCCTATTGCAGAAACCTTTGTTGCAAATGTTTTTTGCATTTGATTGATCAATTCTTTCAATTCCAACGATTGCTCTTGCTTTACAACCACCTTATTTGTAGGGTGCATATAGTTTTTAACCATCTTTTCAAGATCACGCACGCTCAAATTTTTAGAAACTGCAATTTGAGCCAACTTAATTTGTTCTGTTTGATCTTCAACAACTACCAAACATCTTGCATGTCCAGCTGACAGCTTTCCAACTTCTACCATATCAATTACATCTGGATACAAAGTCAACAATCTAAGAGTATTAGCAATGTTGGAACGACTCTTTCCAATTCTTTCAGAAACAACTTCTTGAGTAAGACCATATTCGTCCATAAGTTGTTTAATTGCTCTTGCAGCTTCGATTGGGTTGAGATCTTCTCTTTGCAAGTTTTCAATAATACTGATTTCTTTTACTTGTTTTTCTGTATAGTTTTTAACTACTGCAGGGACAGTCTTTAAGCCACAAATATTTGCAGCTCTCCATCTTCTTTCTCCAGCAATAATCATATACTCGCCGTTGCTTTCTTGGTTGACTACGATAGGTTGAACAATGCCATGAACCTTGATTGAAGAAGCAAGTTCATTCAATGCATCTGGATCAAAATTTTTACGAGGTTGATTTGGGTTTGGTTTTACTTTTGTTATATCAATTTCCAAAACCCCATTGTTTGTTTTTGTATTTTTGTTTGTTATGTTATCATAACCATTATTGTCATCAAATACGCCGAAGAGGGCTTCAAGACCTCTTCCAAGTCCTTTATTACTACTCATCATTATCCCCTTTAAACTTTATTTTTTTTACTTTTGAAATTCTTGTAAACGCAGTTCCGTTTCTTCTCATAATTTCTTCTGCAAGGCTCAAATATGCTTCTGCACCTTTTGAGTTTGAATCATACAATGCCACAGGCAAACCATGACTTGGCGCTTCTGCCAATCTCACATTTCTTGGAATTGTTGTCAAATAAACCTTCTTGTTGAAGAATTTTATGATTTCATTGCTTACTTGATTTGTCAAATTGTAACGCTTTTCTTTCATTGTCATTACAACGCCTTCAATATCAAGATCTGGATTGAGATGATATTTAATCAATCTAACCGTGTTCATAAGTTGAGTGAGACCTTCCAAAGCAAAAAATTCGCATTGAATTGGAATGATAATGCTGTTTGACGCTGTAAGAGCGTTTACAGTAATCAAACCAAGAGATGGTGGACAGTCAATCAAAATAAAGTCATAACTATCTGAAATTTCGTCCAAAATTCTCTTAATTACCTTTTCTCTTTGTGGAATTTGAATCAATTCAACTTCTGCGCCAGCCAAATCTACTGTTGAAGGAATGATAAACAAATCCTTAACTATAGTTGGTTTGATAACATCATCATAGTTGCTTTCGCCACCGATAAGATCATAAATTGTTTTAAGATCCTTAGTTTTTGTTATACCAACAGCGCTTGTAGCATTGCCTTGTGGATCCAAATCCAAAATCAAAACCCTTTTTCCCATAAGGGCCATATATGTTGCAACATTTATACAGGTTGTAGTTTTTCCAACTCCACCTTTTTGGTTTGCAAATGCAATAATTTTTCCCATAGTCATTTTTCCTTTTTCAAATTATACAATATCTACATCTAAAAAATAAAGAAAAACAAGCAAAAAATCGTTATTTTTGCTTATTTTTTCATTTTAAAATAATTTTTTGTTGTTTTTCTATTTAATAGGATCCAATTTTGGTTTGTTTTTATCTCTTGGATATTTGCTTGGCGTGTTTTTAACCTTTTTAAGCACCAAAATATTTCTTTCGAGATTTTCTTCATCAACAACAATCTTTTCGATTTTTTCAACCTTTGCGCCGAGAATTTCTATCGCTTTCTTTGCTTCTTTCAACTCTTCATCGAGTTTTGAAGATTTGTAGATTACAGCAATTCCTCCTACTTTTACAAGCGGCAACAAATATTCTACCAAAGTGTTGAGTTGCGCAACTGCACGAGCAACAGCAACATCAAATTTTTCTCTGTTGTTTTTTGCAAAATCTTCTGCACGGCTATGCACAGCAGAAACATTTTGCAACTTCAATTTGTCGCAAACATCTTTCAAAAAGTTTACTCTTTTGTTGAGACTGTCAACCAAACAAACCTTAAGATCAGGTCTCACAATTTTAAGTGGCAAAGCAGGAAACCCTGCACCAGTGCCAACATCAACAAGAGTTGCATTTTGCGGAATGATTTTTTCCGGCAAAGCACTATCCAAAAAATGTTTTATCAACACATCTCTCTCTTCAGTTATTGCTGTCAGATTGAGATGTTTGTTTGTTTCAACAAGCATAGAGAAATATTCATCAAACATGTCTGCTTGATCTTGCGAAACATTGATATTATATTTTGCAAAAATCTCTTTTAAATCTTTCATTTTTCCTATCCAAAACTAGTTTTTGTTTGTCTTTTTAACTAAAATTGAAAGCACTGAAACATCAGCAGGTGACACACCAGAAATTCTTGATGCCTGTCCCAAATTGAATGGGCGAATTTGCGAAAGCTTTTCAATCGCTTCTTGTCTCAAACCTTTGATTGATTGATAATCAAAATCTTCAGGAATTGAAACATTTTCATTTGCCAACATTCTTTCAACATCTTCTTGTTGTTGTTTGAGATAACCTTCATATTTGATGTTGATGTTTACAAAATCGAGCAAATCTTTTTCGCTTTCGTCAAACAAATTGTATGTTGCATCGAGTTTGTAGATGTCTATGTTGTTTCTTCTCATCAAATCACGAAGTTTCATACTTTCTCTTGGAATGTTTTCTTCATTGTCCTGACAAAGCTTGATAAGCTTTTCATCAACCTTTACCTTTTCTTCAAGCTTTGCTTCAATTTCTTTCATCTTGGCAATCTTGTCGAGATAAGTTTGATATCTTTCATCAGAAACAAGACCAACTTTTCTGCCAATCTCTGTCAATCTGACATCTGCATTGTCTTGTCGGAGCAAGAGGCGATATTCTGCACGGCTTGTCATCATTCGATAAGGTTCGTTTGTGCCTTTTGTGACAATGTCGTCAATAAGCACGCCGATATATGCATCACTTCTCTTCAAAACAATTTGTTCTTTGCCTTGGTTGTAAAGACTTGCGTTGATGCCGGCAATCAAACCTTGTGCACCAGCCTCTTCATAACCACTAGTTCCGTTGATTTGACCTGCAAAGAAAAGCCCATCTATTGTTTTCAATTCCAATGTAGGTTTAAGTTGAGTTGGGTCAATACAATCATATTCGATTGCATAAGCATCTCTCATAATTTCTGCATCTTTCATGCCAATAACAGACTCAACCATTTCTTGTTGAATGTCAGCTGGCATTGAAGTGCTAAACCCTTGCAAATACATTTCTTGGGTGTCAAGTGCTTCTGGCTCCAAGAAAAGTTGATGCCTTTCTTTGTCTGCAAAACGCAACACTTTGGTCTCAATTGAAGGGCAATATCTTGGGCCAACACCCTTAATCTCGCCAGAGATCGCAGGCGCTTTGTCAAAATTGTTTCTGATTATCTCATGAGTGAGAGGTGTTGTGTAAGTGAGATAGCATACAGCCTTGTTTTTTGGTTTTTCTTTTGTCATATAAGAAAATGGCATTATGTCATCATCACCATTTTGGATTTCCATTTGTGAATAATCCACGCTTCTTGCATGCACACGCACAGGAGTGCCGGTTTTAAATCTTTCAAGCTTGATGCCGAGTTTTTTCAAACTGTCAGAAAGTTTGGAACTGTTTTTGAAACCATTTGGTCCAACTTTTTCTCTGCAACTTCCAATAATGATTTCGCTTTTAAGATAAACCCCTGTTGCAAAAACAACACTTCTTGCTTGATATTTCAATCCAAGTTGAGTCGAAACAATTTTGTCTTCGCCATCAATTTCAACGCTGACAACTTCGCCTTGTCTCACCAACAAATTTTTCTCTTTTTCAAGAGTTTTTTTCATTTCTATATGATAAGCATTTTTGTCTGCTTGTGCTCTCAAACTTTGCACAGCAGGACCTTTTCCACGATTCAACATTCTTATTTGAATTGCTGTCTTGTCAGCATTGACACCCATCTCGCCACCAAGCGCATCAATCTCTCCAACAAGTTGACCTTTTGCAGTGCCACCAATTGATGGGTTGCACGCCAAAAAGGCGATTGCATCAAGACTGATTGTAAGCAACAAAGTCTTGTTTCCTGTCCTTGCCAAGGCGAGTGCAGCTTCACAGCCAGCATGACCAGCACCAATAACAATCGAATCAAAAATTTCTGTTTTTCTTTCCATTCTTTTATTTTCCTAAGCAAAATTTTGAAAATATCAAATCAATGATATCTTCGTTTTCTGTGTTTCCTGTGATTTTTCCAAGTGTTTGCCAAATGCGTTTTACAAGCATTGTCAAAATGTCAAGAGATTCGTTTTGTTTTTGTTTAACTTCTTCAATCAACATTTTTGCTTCCTTCAAAATCTGCATTTGTCTTTCGTTTGTCAACACCAAACTGTTGAAATCAATTTCTTCTTCGATGACCATATCAACAATTTTTTGTTTGAGCTGTTGAATGTTTTTGTTTGTCATTGCAGAAACTTCAATTTCATTTTCTTGCGCTGTCAAAACTCTTTGTTTGTCAGTTTTGTTTACAACTGTGATAAGTTTTTTGCCTTGCAAAAGCTTGCAAATTTCTTCATCTTCTTCGCTTAAACTTTCACTTCCATCAACAACAAACAACACAAGGTCTGCCGTGTTGAGGTTTTGTTTGCTTTTTTCAATGCCAATACTTTCGACAACATCTTCCGTTTCTCTAATTCCGGCAGTGTCAATAAGATTGATTTTGATGCCATTGTAAATAAAACTTTCAGTGATACTGTCTCTTGTTGTGCCTTGAATGTCAGTCACGATTGCTCTATCTTCGCCAAGCAAAGCGTTCATAACGCTGCTCTTTCCAACATTTGTTTTGCCGACAAGAGCAACATTGATCCCGTTTTTAAGATAAGTTGCACTTTGAGATTGTTGCAAAATCAAATCGTTTGCATCTTCAATTTTTTGCAATCTTTCAATCACATTCAATTTCAATCCCAACTCTTCCGTCTCGTCCGGATAATCCATGCCGACTTCAAGTTCGGCCAAAAGATATTTCAACTGTTCTTGTTGCTCCAACACAGCACTCGCAAGGCGACCATTTGTGACTTGCAAACTGCTTTTGAGTTCGCCTTCTGTTTCAGCATTTATTTCGCCAATGATTGCTTCTGCCTTATCCAAAGTTATTTTGTCATTCAAAAATGCACGCTTCGAATATTCACCAGGTTCGGCAAGGCGAGAGCCTGCTTGCAAGCACGCTTCAACAATTTTTTGCGCAAGCAAAACACCACCGTGAATTTGAAACTCTACAATATCTTCACCAGTGTAAGAAAATGGCGCTTTGAAATAAACCATCAAACATTCTTCAAACACATTTTCTTCAAGTTTAATCTTTCCGAAATACATATATCTTGGGATAATGTTTTCTCTTTCAAGTTTTTGAGAATAAAAAAGTGTGAGTGCAACATCAAGCGATTTTGCCCCACTCATTCTTACAATTGAAACTGCACCTTTGCCCAAAGGTGTTGATATAGAAACAATACAATCTTTCATGTCTTATATTATAGCAAACACAACAAAAAAAATCAAACATAGATTTTGTTTGATTTTTCTTATTTCAACTTCTTTCAATCTTGTCTGCAAAATAAACATTTCTTCTGCAAACTCTTTCTTTTTGTCTCAAATGATTGATCCAGAACGCAACTGTAATTTGAATAAGCATCAATCCGGCCGACAATCCAAACACAGCTCTCATGCCAGACTTAAACAATTCTGCTGCAAGCACAATACCGATTGCTTTTCCGGCATATTCGGCAGCGAGTTTGTAGTTTGTCATGATAAATTGCTCACTTCTGCCAACACGGTTGAGATATGGTCCGTCGGTGACATGCGAAAAAGATCTGGACACCAAAAGGGATAAAAATGTCGCAATCAAAAGCACCACCCAGTTGCCTGTCGCAACAACAAGCAGATATCCAAAACATCTTACACAAAACTTCAAGATGATGGCCGCTTTGCCGTGTCTTGCCGTAAACTTCAACAATGAAATATATCCGACCACATCACCAGCCAAACTTGCAACAAGCAAGAAGATGCTTACTTGGGCGATCGAAAGCCCTGCCAATGTTTGCAGCATAATTGCCTGCATGCCCAAAACAATGTTGTAAGATATCGTCCCAACAAATGTATAACCCCAAACAAACAATGTCGTGATTTTGTCACAGAAAATGCGTTTGAGATTTACTTTTGATTTTTCAACCGGAGGCTCTTCAAACATATAAGCAAGCACAACCGAAACTGCCACAAAGACAATCGAAATGATAAGCAACAAATTGTATCTGAAACTGCCTTTTGGCATGATTGTAAAAATACACATTGCGATCACAAGACCGACATCATTCATAAACCAATCAAGCAACTTTCTTTTTCCATAAAGTTTGTTGTTTTGCACCGATGCAGCCATAAGTGGATAAATCGAAAAAACAACAAGTTGTCCACAAATCGTGTCAATCATAAACACAACAAAAACAAGAGCGTTTGAAATGTTTTTTTCAAAAAAGCAAGCAAGGGCAATCATCGACAACAACTTTATGCTGCTGCACACTGCAATAATTTTTTTTGTGGACAGTGTTTTGAAAACCAACGCAATCGCCATTGACAAAGCTGCCGCCACCAACAATCCCGAACTTATGATCAACGAAAGGTTTGAGATTGAAAATCCGTGTTGTTCAAGCCAGTCAGACTTATAATTTTCCCAAATCCCCAATGCTACGCCATAAAAGGCAATAAACATAAAGATAAGAAACAACTGCCTTCTTGTGTTTATTCTTTTTCTAAAATTGAGATTAAATTTTGTATGTTCCATATTTCCTTATAAAAAGGGGCTTGCAAAATTTTGCAAGCCCAATCTTTCAACTTTTGTAATTTTGCTTTGAGATTAGTTTTCTTTGTATTCTCTTGGAAAAACCATCAAATATCTGCGAGGTTCTTCTCCCTTGCTCAAAGTTGTAACTCTGTCATCAGATTGCAATGCTGTGTGGATAATTTTTCTTTCGCTTGCATCCATAGGTTCGAGTTTGTAATATTGTCCAGATTTTGCAACTTTGCTTGCAATTCTTTTTGCCAAAGCAATCAAAGATTCTTCTCTCTTCTTTCTGTAACCTTCGACATCCAAAACAATTTTCTTTCTGTCTTCTGATTTGCAAGTCAAAGTCATCAAATAAGAGAGTGCCATCATGCAATCGCCATGGTGACCAATAAGGTCGTTGAGATCTTCGCCAGCAACATTGTAGCGAACAAACTTTTCATCTTCTGTTTTTTGAATTTCGCCTTTGAGGTTGAGCGCTTGAAGCACGCCACCAACAAATTCTTCTGCAGTGAGTTTTCTTTCGATTCTTTCTTTCTTTTCTGCAACTGCTTCTTCGCTCTTTGCAGGAGCTTCAGTCTTTTCAACTTTTTTTGGTTCTGGTTTTACATATTCTTCATCAGCAATAATTTTAATTTTCTTTTCCATAAACTTTTCTGCAAAGTCTTCGTCTGCTGTTTCTTTTTCTTCTTCTGCCAATGATTTTTTAAACTGTTCTTTCTTTTCGTATTTTTCGATTGCATCTTCTGAAATCGAAACAACTACTTTTGCTTTTTTAAGAAATCCACCTTCGCTCAAAATTTTGATGTCTACATCTTCTCTTGCGGCTTTGAGTTCCAACAATGCGTTTTGAATTGCTTGTTCTATAGTTTTTCCTGTAGCTTCACATGTATGCATAATAATTTTTCTCCTTTTTTTCTATCCGAATATAGAATATCACATTTGCAAAAAAACTTCAAACTTTTTGAAACATTTGTTTTGAAAATGAGGTTTATTGTGCTAACATACAATAAACCATAGGAGGAAACAATGATCATCACAATCACAGGAAAACCTTGCAGTGGAAAATCTACAATCGCAAAACTTCTTGTCGATCAACACGGCTTCACACGCATTGGAGTAGGCGACATCTTCAAAGCAGAAGCACACAAAAGAGGCATGACAACAGAAGAGTTCAACAAATTTTGCATGAGCGACCCATCATTTGATTATGTTATCGACCAACAAACAGTCGACCTTGGCAAACAATATGAAGGACAAAAATACATCTTTGACAGTCGTCTTGCTTGGCACTTTGTCCCAAAGTCATTCAAAGTGTTTGTTGACCTTGACAGAGAAGTAAGCATCGAAAGACTTGTCAACTCTGATCGCACAGGCAAAGAAAAATATTCAACAAGAGAAGCAGCAGAAGAAACTTTGGCAAATCGTCAAATTTTGGAAGTGGACAGATACAAACAAATCTACAACATTGATTTGTATGATCTTTCGCATTATGACTTGGTTATTGACAGCAAAGATCGCACCCCTCAAGATCTTGCAGATGAGGTGTGGGCAAAATATCAAGAGTTCTGCAAAAACTACAAAGGTTAGAGAAAACTTTCTTTAACCTTTTTTTTGTGGATAAGTGGACAACTTTTCCCTGTTTGTCGACAGTTTGGCCGTTGCGACTGTTTATTTTTTCTCCAAATTTTCAAAAATTTTTGAAAAACACTTGCAAATTCGGTCAAAATATATTATACTTTCTTTGCTATTGAAGTAGCGACCTTATGCAGAGTTGGCTGAGCGGTCGAAAGCGGCGGTCTTGAAAACCGTTGTAGTGAAAGCTACCTGGGGTTCGAATCCCTAACTCTGCGCCAGACAATCACCTTTATCTTTGGGTAAAGGTGATTTTTTGTTTTCCTACAATTTGACTTGCTTGCTGGTCGTGCTTTATAATAATTTTAAGAGGATACAAAATGAAAATATTTGTTTTTACTGATGTTCACGGCAGTTTAAGTTGTTTGCAAGCATTGGAAAACACCGAAGATTTCAAAACTGCTGATTTAAGAATTTTTCTTGGCGACATTGTTTTTGGTTGCAGCAGACCTGATGAATGTATAAACACTTTGAAACAATGGGATTGCATAAAACTTTTAGGCAACAACGATTTTTATGTTTGCGACCATATCCCTGATGTGGATAAGGCAGAGTTTTCCCCAAGCAAACTTAAACAACTTGATTGGATTTGTCAAAATGTTTCAGATGAAAACAAATCCTATCTAAAATCTTGGCCTATTGACTTTCGCTTAAATGCAGGTGGAAAACAGCTTTACTTTTCTCACTATGCTTGGGAAGAATTCAACAATGACATCAATGTTGTAGACAGTCCAGAAAATCCATCTTTTGATATTCGCAAACAACAATTTGAAAATGTTGATGCCGACTATTACATCTTTGGGCACGAACACAAAACAACTCATTTTTCCAACAACAAAAAACATTATTATTGCCTTGGTTCAAGTGGGCTTAAAAACCCTGGTCCATACTTATTGATAACTTGCGACGATGCACAAATCAATCTAGAAGAAAAGTTTGTTGAATTTGATATTATACACGAGATCGACCTTATGGACAAAGCCGGTTATCCTTATGCAAAAAACAAAATCAATCAATAACAGTTTGGAGGTTTTATGATCGTAAAAGCAACAAGCAAAGATGTTGAAGAAATTGCATCTTTAGCACTGAAATTGTGGCCAGAGCACGATATTGACGAACTTGTAGAAGAATTTCAACAACTTCTCTGTAAAAATGATGCTTGCATTTTTCTTGCTAAAAGCAATGACCAAACTGTTGGGTTTGCACAATGTCAACTTCGATTTGATTATGTTGAAGGCACACAAACAAGCCCTGTGGGTTATCTTGAAGGCATTTTTGTCGAACAAAATTTTCGAGGCAAAGGCATTTCAAAACAACTTCTTGCAAACTGCCAATCTTGGGCAAAAGAAAATGGTTGCAGCGAATTTGCAAGCGATTGCGAACTTTCAAACACGGCAAGTCAATCCTTTCATAAGTCAGCAGGCTTTGTCGAAGCAAATCGCATTGTTTGCTATGTTAAAAAGTTGTAAAGTTAAAAACACATTTATAAACAATGTGTTTTATTTTTTTCTTGTTTGCAAAAATGGTTTACTTTGCATAGAAAATTTTGATATTATTAAAATAAGAAAAGGAGATGTTTTATGGCAACAGGCAAAAAACTTATCGTTGCGATTGTTCTTCTTGGGGTGCTCGTCGGTTTTGCAGCTTTAATTTTTCCACTCTTGGGCAGACCAGGTCACATTCATGACTACACAGAAACAATTCAATATTCAATAAAGGACGACACTGCTTATTACAGCCAAAAATGTCAACACTGTGACAAATATGGTCCTGCAAAAGTTTTGGAAAATTCAATTGTTGTCACACCAGAAAATGTGCAATCCGTTTTGGACACAAACATCAACGGAAAGACAATTGTTTTTGGTGCTTACAACTTTGACAACCTTTTGGAGTTGAGACCTTCAAAATCAGATTCAACAACCAGAATCTATGCTTGGACAAGCGACACAACTTACGACAAAACTTATGCATTTGCACTCAACGAACTTGTCAAAGATGACTCTTTTAGATATCACTACACTCGCAACATCGAAAATGTAACTTTTGTTGGAGTTGAAGGCACTTCAATCAACAACACTTTTTTTGTAAGAAGTGGTGAAACTTTTGCCGATGATCAATCGGCCTTCAATGGAGGACTTATTTATGATGCTGTAAGGGGCATGGATTATATGCAAGCTGACCAAAGGGGAAAACACGCTTCTCACATTTCACTTACAAACATAACATTTCAAAACCTCAACTTTGCCGGATCAAACGGTTTGATTTATGTGGACAGCACTTATCAAGATTCGCAAGTTTCAGCTTTTGAAATCAAAAATTGCACTTTTGAAACTTCAACTGCTCAACAACACAAGGCAGCAATTTATCTTTCTTGCAGTCAAACAGGCGACATCAAAGATGTTGTCTTTGAAAACAACACGATTTCTGGACATTATCAAGGTATCGTAATTGACTCTTTTGAAAATGCAATTATTGACAACAACAAGTTTATCAACATCACTGACAATGCTATTGGCATCTATGGCGAAGTCGACCAAGACAACTATTTCACTGGCCTCATCATTGTAAAAAACAACTCCCTCGAAAGTGGGACAGGCAGAGCAATTGAGTTTAACAAAGGCTCTGATGCTGAAATTGTTGTTTCTTCAAATTATATTGCAAACTTCTGCAACCAAAATGGCGAAATCATGCAATTTGTTGATTTGGTTGGTGAAACAAAATACTCACTTGTTGACAACTTCTACAAAAGTATGGCAATTGAAAATCTTTTTGACAAGATAGATGACTATGTCGTAATTTTCTAAAAAACAAAAACCACTCAGCGAGTGGTTTTTTTATTTCAAATTTTTTATTTCTTTTCTTGTTTTCTTTGCAAGTTTTTTAATGGTATCAGAGGAAAGTTCTGTGCGCATCATCTTGTCAAAATCATACACATACAAAATGTTGTCGCTAAGCAAAAACACTCTGTCAAAACGGATTCCATAAAAATCCCAATCAATCATATGAAATGCTCTTTCTATATCCTTTTGTGGCATACTGCAAAAAACAAACAAGGCGTTTTCTTCATATAAGTTGAAATGAGGTGCGTTCAACCTTTCAAGTTTTTTGTAAATTGATTCTGCCAAAATTGTGATTTCTTCTGCCGGCATTGTGTTTGTGCCAAGATAAACAAAATCTTTTGTGTGCACCAAATCGTCTTCAATGCCAAGCCTTTCGGCTTCTTCAATGATTTCTTCTCGAAAATATTCTTTGTCGTATTTAAGTTGCACCAACTTTTGTCTTTTTCCTATGTCTTCATCGATGCCACGAGTGACTTCAATGCCAACAGTTTCATCATTTGAAACAAGGTCTGGATAATCCGATCCACATTTAAGTTCTCTCAAAACAACTTTGTATGGCAAAACTTTGCTAAGGACATTTTTAGCAAAACATTCGTAGTATTTTTTAGGAAACAAATTTTCCTTTTCTGCCAATCTTATTTTCATATTTATATCATATCACACAACAATCCTTTTTGCCAAACGAAACAAAAACTCAACCTTTTTAAAAAAGTAAACATTCCCTATTGAAAATCAAAAACTTTGGTGTTATAATCCATTTATAAGGGGAAAAATATGACTAGGGAAGAGTTGTTAAATTTTGTTAGAGATTTCAATCAATCTGGACCAATTTCGATGGCATCAATTGCCGAATGTTTGAAAGCGTTGCCAAAAAAAGACCATAAGTTGTTTATGCTTTTGGTAAATTACAAAAACGGAAACGATTTCGCAAAAAAAATTAAAAACGGAGATTTGTAAAATATGCCAATTCTCACAGTCTTTGCTGGCATCAACGGAGCCGGAAAAACAACACTCTACAAATATGAAAAAAAGTTTGTAGGCGTTGACCTTGGCGAAAGAGTAAACCCTGACGAAATCTTTGCCCAACAAAGCAAAAAATGGAACCCAACCTCAGTCATACAATCAGGCAGAATTGCCATCAACAAAATCAAATATTGCATTGCAAACAAACTTTCTTTCAATTGGGAAACTACAATCATCACTAGCACAACTTTGCAGTTTCTCAAAGAAGCAAAGGAAGCCGGATTTTTAGTTCAACTCAATTTTATCGGAGTGCAAGATGTCAACCTTTCGCTCGAACGCATCAAACAAAGGGTGGCAAAAGGTGGTCACGACATTCCTGAAGAAGTTGTCCGCGGCAGATTTTAAAATCAATTCAAGCATATCCTTGAAGCACTCAAATATGTTGACAACGCTCTCTTTTTGGACAACTCTCGATCAATGCAAGTTGTTGGCACATATTTGGACAAAGAGTTTTTTGTGCATGATTCGTCAGTGCCTTGGGTTAAAGAGCTTGGCGAGCGTCACCACAAAATCCCACTCAGACTTGTCTCATCTTCAACAAAAGGAAAAGACGGAAAATAAACCTTGCTCTTTTGCAAGGTTTTTCTTTTGCAAAATTTTGGTTTGTGTTATAATATTTTTATGGAAGGTGCATTATGAAACTTGAAAAAATTGAAAAACTCACAGACACAAAATTTCTCAATTTTTACACAGCAAAATATGTTGGCGAAAAAAATTTAGATTATCACTTTGCTTCTCGACGCACTGCTGACACTTTGCAGAAAACTGACATTTGTGATGCTGTGCGTATTTTGCCATATATCAAAGAAACAAATGAAATTGTCTTTATCAAAAATTTTAGATATGTCACAAATTGTTTTGTTTACGAACTCCCTGCCGGTCTGGTCGAACCAAACGAAGACCGACTGCAAGCCGCAAAGCGAGAACTTTCAGAAGAAACCGGTGCAACTGTGTTGTCAATCAAAAAGGTGCTTGATTGCAGTTTCACAAGCGCCGGCATGAGTGACGAAACAATTGAAATGTATGTTGCTGAAGTTTCACTCTCTGGCAAACAAAACTTGGACGAAACCGAACTTATTGAAATTGTTAAAGTTCCACTTGATCAACTTGACGAATTTTTGTCAACACACACAATGTGCACAGGCAGTGCACTTCTTGCAAAATATTTTGCAGCAACATTAAAATAAAAAAAAGACCAAACATCTTGGTCTTTTTATTTTTCAAAACTTTTTTCTTTTTGACCTTCACACACTTTAAAAACTGATTCTGCCATTTTGTTTTTTGAAGAACAGTCTTTGCCAATCTTCAAAGTGAGATAACAATCAACATCATTTGGATATGCCCAAATGTCAATGCCTTCAAACTGATCACAAGCTCGAAGTCCAAGTTTTAAAAACTTGTCGGTTGTCATTGTTTGCACTGCCATTTGTTCTTCTTCGGTGTTTACATTTTTGAAGTGGAAATATCTTCTGTTCATAAAATCAATCATTTTGATTTCGTCAATCCCTTCTCTTTTTGCAAGACCACAAAAAGCAGTCATCACAAACACCATGCTTGGTGTGAGATCTCTGTTTGTTTTTACACCCGAATTGATTTTTCTTATTTGCTTTTCAAATTTTTCAATTTGATCAAACCCATTTTTGTAAACCTTTTTGCGTTGCACTGCATAAACATAAGCAATCTTTTTGCCATTTTTCTCTTCAACTCCATATCTTATAAGAGGAAGTTCGTATGTCATGTGTCTGTTTGCGACAGAAAACTTCAACATAAATGGGGTTTCAAAACCATAATATTCTTGCACTCTTTCAACAAGCAAGTGCATATCTTCATCAACAACACCAAGATCTTGTTTTTTGTCTAACCAACAAAAACTTTGATCCAACAAAAATCTTGTGTTTCTTCTCACCATTTCAACCACATTTTCAAAATCATCATTTCCTATGTTTTTGATAAGCGAATGCAAGAAATAACTCTCGTCGTGTTTGTCATCATATTTGACTGATTTTATATCTACACTCTTTGTCACAAGCAAAAATTGTCTCAATGCAACTTCAAGTCTGTCAAGGTCAGGCACAACAATCTCAGGCATAACATTTTGCCAACTTTCAGCAAATGTTATTGTCGCTTGATTACCATTTGTTGTTGCTGTTGCACGATCATATTTTTCTATGCTTTGCAAAAACATATCTACATATTTATGTTCCATATTTTATCCTTTCAAATTACCCGACATATTCTAACATAAAAGCAATCAACTTTCAAGGGCAATTTTTTGAAAAATTTTTCTTGAAGTGATTGACATATGGTCATTGGGTTGTTATTATAGAAAAAACTAGAAAAGCCAAAACACGGACATTTTCTTGTTTTTTTTATCGATTTTAAACAAAAGAGGGACGGAAAGATGTATAAAGAATTGTTGGAACAAATCGAAACAAATCAATTCAAAGAAGTCAAATCAGCACTTGTCGAAATGCATGTTCAAGATATCGCCGATTTGCTGGAGCAAGTTGATCCCCCGAAAAATTTGGTAAAAGTTTTCAAGCTTTTGCCAAAAGATATGGGAGCTGAAGTTTTCAGTTATATCGAAAGCGACATTCAAAAAAAACTTGTTGATGCCTTGTCAGACAAAGATTTGTCTTTCTTGGTTGAAGAAATGTATATTGATGATGCCGTTGACTTTGTGGCTGAAATGCCAGCAAACATTGTTGAAAGAACTTTAAAAGCTTCAACAAAAGAAACTCGCCAACTTATCAACAAATATTTGGGTTATGGACCAGAAACAGCAGGCTCAATCATGACACCCGAATTTATTGATTTGAAAGAACAAATGACAAAAGAAGCATGCCTCAAACGCATCAAAAAACTTGGCGAAGATGTCGAAACAATCAATGTTCTTTATGTTACAGACAGTGCAAGAGTGTTGAAAGGCGTTTTGTCAATCAGACAACTTTTGCTTGCTGATGATGACACAACTGTTGGCGAAATTATGCACGACAATGTTGTATTTGCCGAAACTTCTACCGACCAAGAAGAAATTTCAAACTTGTTTAAGCAATATGACTTTTTGGCTTTGCCAATTGTTGACAGCGAAAAACGCCTTGTTGGCATTGTTACCATCGACGATGTTATCGAAGTTATTGAAGAAGAAACAACAGAAGATATTTCAAAGATGGCTGCGACAACACCAAACGAAAAACCTTATCTCAAAACAAGCACATTCAAATTGTGGATCAATCGTGTGCCTTGGCTTGTGCTTTTGCTCGTGTCATCAACATTTACCGGACTTATTATCAGCAAAAACGAAACTTTGCTCAGCACCGGCATTTATGGCATTTTGCTCACAGCCTGCATGCCTATGATCATGGGCACAGGTGGAAATGCCGGAGGTCAAGCATCGGCAACAATCATCAGAAGCATCGTGCTAAACGAAATAAGTTTCAAAGATTTGTTTAAAGTTATGTGGAAAGAGTTTAGGCTTAGTTTGCTTCTTGGCTTCTCTTTGGCTGTTGTATGTTTTGGCAAGATTATGCTTATCGATGGACTTCTCTTCAACACACCTGGCGTTGATTGGCTTTCTGCACTCGTGATTTCTGCTGCAATGTTTTTGGCAATTGTTATGGCAAAAATTGTGGGTTGCACACTTCCACTTATTGCAAAAAAATGCAAACTTGACCCAGCAGTTATGGCAAGCCCATTTATCACAACAATCCTTGACACTTTGTCATTGCTTGTTTATTGCCAACTCGCACTTGCATTTTTGATGTAAAAAAACTGCTCTAAATATAGGGCAGTTTTCTTTTTTGCCTATTGAAGTTTGACAAGTTTTGTGTTATTATCATTTCATAAAGGGGAATGCTATGGTTATTCGTTCTGAAGAGCTCGAACATTTGTCAATTGAAGATATCGAAGAGTTGAGACTAAACACTTACAACTTTGATTTGGATCTTGCAAAAAATTGGTATGCTGGCGAGTCAAGAAGATATCAACAAAAGATAGAAATGATAAAACAAAAGTTTCCGTTTATTGAAACTGATGTCGAACTTTTGTCTGACAAACAACTTCAAGCTTTGGTTGGTTGGGTCATCAACACCGAAATGGCACCAATGCGTTTTGCAAGCGAGTTTTCAAAAGTTAGACAATCTGATTTTGATTATCAACAATTTTGCAAAGATTTGGAAGACGAACTTTATCTTCTTTCAAATGAAGAATTGCAAAAAAGAATTAGGGCAACTTTTCCTGTTGACCCAGCAATCGAATATCAAAGACGACTTGCAGAAATTGAAGTAGACTTCAAAACAAACTATTATTTCTCACTTGACATGGCAGATTTGCACAGCATACGCTATGATGATTTGAAAAGGACTTGCGAGCAACTTCTCGCACAAGGCAAACAAGTTTTTATCACTGTGGACAACTCTATGTATGAAAAAAACAATGACTCTCCTGTCGATTATATGTTTTCGCCAACAGATCTACAACGGCTTGTTGATTTAAACAATTATCTTGCTGAGCGAGGTATGAAAACCCCTGTGCACATCAACGAAATGAATCGTTTTGTTTCAAAAGACGAGTTTGGCGATGGTTGGTCAATCTACGATGTTGTCACAGCAAATCAAAAGATTGACGAAGTTGTTGCATTTATCAAACACAAACAATATTCTCCATTTGAAGCAATGTTGTTTATCCACAACTACATCACTCACAAATTTCAATACAAAGATGGCAGGTTGGAAGAATGTCGTGTACTTCCAGGCATCTTCAAAAGTGGAAAGATTGTCTGCTCTGGCTATGCTTCATTCATCAAAGCTGTTATCGACAGGTTGAATGACCCAAATCTTAAATGCGATTTGATTGGCTGCGAATATTACAAGAAAGGTTTGGTGAGAATTTTTGATGGTGGACATTGCCACAACCTTGTCCACATCAACGACCCTAAATACTCTATTAAGGGAAGTTTTGTCGAAGATGCAACACCTGATTCGATCCTCGAAGGCGACAGCGCAAGTCGTGGTTTTACACACTGTCTGCTTCCCGTTGCAGATTTGGACAGAATGAAAAAGTTGGCTTATGTGCAAAAATTTCACAAATCTCGTTTTGACATAACAATTATGGACAGCTCAAAACTTAAACAAGATTATCAACGCCCTTCATATTTAGATAGATTTAAAACTTCCGAACTTGTTTTAAAATACTCTGCACAAAGTCCAGCAATCCCACTTGACACCTACCGTGCCGGACTTGTGGAAATGTATTCAAAAACAAACGAACTCGAATCTTTGCCAATTCAACTTGCCGAACTTAAGGCGCAACAAATGATTATGATTTCGGCATTGAGATCGGCAGAAGTTTTCACTTCAAAAGCAGAATCTGCATTTAGACACTATCGTGTGACAAGACAAATGGCAGAAGAATATTTCCCAGAAGATTTTGAAGACATTGCAAGTGAAGAAGAATATATCGAAGATGCGAAACAAGTTGCAGCACAAAATCAAGCAGACAAAGGCGGCAAACAATAAGCAAAACACTCTCATTTGGGAGTGTTTTTGTTTTTTAGTTATTGAAGTTTTGGTTTTGATGTGTTACAATGCTTCTATAGGGAGGATTTATGGTTATTCGTGCAGAAGATTTAAAAAACTTTTCTGAAGCCGAACTTGAGGCTCTTTTGCGTCAATCCTATCAACTCGATTTGGATATGGAAGAAAAGGCCTATAGAAAAGAATTGGAAGAATATGAAAAATCTCTCAAGATTCTTCAAGAAAAATATCCTTTTATCGTCAAAGTTGTTACACAAATGACACAAGAAGAAAAAAGTCAACTTATCGAATGGTTTGTCAAAACTGACACATCATTTCTTGTGCTTGCAAATGCCGTAAATCCATCACCAGAATTTAAGGTCGGTTTTGAAACATATTGTCAATCGCTTCGCAATCAATATTGGGCGATGACAGCCAGCGAATTTCAACGCAAACTTGCTGACACATTTCCAGAACACCCAGACCCTGGACACGAAAGCGAACTTGATCGCATTCGCACCGAAAACGAAAAACAAGTTTATCTTGCAATTGACAAAAACGATATTCTCTCGCCTATGCTTGGCTTGATTGAAGATTATGCAAAAAAGAGTTTGAAACAAGACAAACAAGTTTTCATCACCGTAGACCATGCCATGACTGAAAACTCAAACGACTCACAAGCTGACTATCTTTACACAAATGAAGAAATGGAAGCAATTGTTGGATTAAACAATCGTTTGATTGCTTTGGGAATGGAACAATACATCAGGGTCAACGAATTAACAAAATGCACTATGTCAGCAGATTTTGCAGATGCTTGGTCTGTCAAAGATGTGCTTGAAGCAAACAATCAAATTGACAACATTGTTTCATTTTTGAAAAAATCAAACTACTCTCCATTTGAAAAAATGCTGTTTATTCATGCTTATGTTACACACAATTACGAATACAACGACGGCTCGTTGGAAGAGTGCCGTGTGCTTCCTGGTATTGTTAAAAACAAAAAAATCGTTTGCTCGGGTTATGCTTCATTCATCAAAGCAATCATCGACAAACTCGATGATCCAGATCTCAAATGCGACATCGTGGGGTGCGAACTTTATTCAAGGGGGCTTGTAAAGACATACGAAGGTGCCCACTGTCACAACCTTATTCATATCAAAGATCCAAAATATAACATTGGCGGCAGTTATGTCGAAGATGCAACTTGGGATTCAAAAACAAAAAAAACAAAAACGGGCAGAGGGTTTGCACATTGTCTTTTCCCTGTGAAAGATTTGCAACAAATGGAAGATCTTATTTACAACCACAAATTTAAACAATCTCGCTTTGACACACTTATTGCCGATCGTGAAAATGTGGAAGGCGACAGCGAACCAACCTATTCAAGAAAAACTCCCGAACTTGTTGCAAGGTATGCTGACAGAAGCACACCTATTCCACTTGAAACATTCAAAAAAGGATTGCATGCAATGTATTTGCAAACAAAAAATCAATATCACAATGATCATCTCGCAAGCAAAAAAGTTGATCAAATGATTGACTGGTCTGCATACATCGCTTCAAAAAGTTTTAGAAGCACTGCATCTTCTGCATTTAGAGAAATAAGAGTTGACAAAAAACTTGTCGCAAGGGTTAAGTCAACCATGCAACCAACAAAACAATAAAAGATGGATTTCTCCATCTTTTTATTTTTGCAATATGTCCAGTGTGTGCGAAGATGCTCCAATCAAATCTTGCCTTTCGCAAATTGACATTTGGTATTTTACAAACACTTCAAATTCTTCTTCTGGCAATTTGTTTAAAACCGGTCGTATATAATCAGTTGCGCCATCAACACCAATTATTTTTTTTCTGCTTAATCCTGCTTGTTGATTTAAACAATCAATGTCTTCAAGTCTTACATAACTATACAAATCTTTTTCGGTTGTTTGACAATGAAAATTTTCATCAAGCATTTTTTCTTGTAAACACTTCTTCAAATTTCCTTCTTTAAAAGCATAAGTGATCACAGCATATTCATTCATCAAATAAGCCACCAAAATCCAACCATCTTTTTTGACAACTCTCTTTGCTTCGATCAGCGCTTTTACTTTGTCTTGCTGACTAAACAAATGATACATGGGACCAAACAGCAAAACAATGTCAAAACTTTCATCTTTATATTTTTTCAAATTGAGCGCAGTGCCTTGTCTTGCATCAAGGTATGGTGCCTTTTGTTTAAGCACGCTCAAATTTTTTTTGACATATTCGAGTGCGCAAACTTGATGACCTTGTTCGTGCAAAGCAATCGAATATCTGCCTGTGCCGGCGCCGACATCCAAAATTTTGAGACCTTGTCTGCCAGCAACACATTGTTGAATATATTTCATTGTCACAGCAAATTCGACCTGGCCATGTCGAGAAAGCAAGCGTTTGTCTTCGTTGAATTTGTTGTAATACTTTTCTATTGCGTCCATAATTTTTTCCTTTGGCAAGATTATATCACACAACACAACAAAAATCAAAAAAAGTTGAATTTGTTGTTTTTAATTTAGTGTTTTGCAAAAAGATATTCATTTGTGCTATAATAACAAAAGGAGATTTTATGGCTTCAAAAGAATCTGTTTCAAACTTCTTATACAAGTTTCTAGGTTTTGCAGCTTTTGTGGTTGCGATTGTTGTTGGGGCTGTGCTTTCAAACAACAGACATCACAAAGACCCAACAAACGGCGTGCAAGATCTAAACTATGCAGAAGTTGTCACAACAATAAACAATCCAGATCAAGGGTTTTATCAACATTTGCCTATCAAAGTTTCAACAACTGGCGTTGTGTGGAATGACAAATATATCACTGATGAATTTCAACTTTATCATCTTCGCCTTGACATCAGCGACTTTTCTCAAGCAAACAACACTGTTGAAGATTTGGCATTGACACAAGATGCAGTTGATGGCATCGAAGATGTTTTGCAAACACTCAAAACAAAAAACAAAAATGCAATTTTGAGATTTTGTTATGCACCAGATTTTGGAAGTGATGTGGACAAAGAACCATCTATGCAGATGATTTCCACACACATTGTGCAAATTTGCGAAATCGCAAACAAATTTGAAACAACAATCACTGCAATCGAAGCAGGACTTATCGGACCTTGGGGAGAAATGCACACAAGCGCTTTGGCAACAAGCGAAAACATAAACACAATCATTCAAACATTTCTCAACAACACAACCAACACTTACATTTTGGTGAGAACCCCAAAAATGCTTTATGACTATTTCAACATAAGCATAAACGATTTGGAAAACGCAACAATAAACCCACTTGCCTCATATTACAGACTTGGACTTTTCAATGACGCATTCTTGTCCACCGAAAATGATATGGGCACTTACACAAACAGAGAAAAAGAAATCGCTTGGATTTCTCAACAGATTTCAAATCACTTGCCATATGGTGGCGAAGTTTTGAAAGTTGAAAGCAGTTTAAACAACATTGAAAACTGTTTGACAGAAATGAAATCTCTTCACTTGTCATACCTCAACAAAAATTATGATACTCAAGTTGTGGAAAAGTGGAAAAGCACCACTTACAATCAAACTTGTGGAAATGACAAAGTGTATTATGGACAAACTGCATATGACTACATCAAAAATCATATGGGTTACAG
Organism: Clostridia bacterium; assembly: GCA_017452445.1. Lineage (GTDB taxonomy): Bacteria > Bacillota > Clostridia > Christensenellales > UBA1242 > Caccovivens. Next base: position 167,520 of record JAFTMH010000002.1, on the reverse strand, counting down.
ATTTGTGCTCACGCAATCAACCATACAAAACGACACTTCAAAAATCAACATCAAACTCGACATAAAAAATGTTGGTTTTGGAAGTCTCAACCGTGCAAAAGATATCACAATTTTGTTTGTTGACGAAACTGGAAAAGTCGCTCATCAAACAACCGTTGGCAAATATGCCGGCGAAAAAGAAATAAATGTTGCAGTCACAAAACCAACCAAAAGTGGCAAATACACAATGTATGTTGCACTTCACAATGGCTACAACGATCAAGATTTTGCTTATCACATTCAGTTTGCAAACAACTTGTGGAACAACACCCTCAAAGCAAACAAGATTGGATGCATATCAATTTAAACAGGAGGCAAAAATGCTTAGAAGACGCAGACAAATCAAAAAACTTAAAAAAAGCGTTGCTTGGCGAGATGCCGAAGAGCAATATTACGACAAAGAAGGCCGAGCAATCATCAATGTAGGCATTCAAAATGCAGACGATATTTATTCGCCATTTGCCTACAAAACTTACGAACTTCTCAACACAGAAGTAAGCGAATATATCGACATTTGCGAAGGTTCAATCCCATTTGAAGATGATGTGTGTATTGACTTTTACACCGAAAACCCAACGACAAATGTTGAAAAAACAAGAATTCGTCAAACAATCAAAAGACATTATGCCGAACAAGCCGTTGCTGCTGACAGACAACTTAGAAAAAATCTTATTCAAGGTTTGTTGTTTGTTTTTCTTGGAGTTATCATCTTGACACTCGAAGCAGTTTTCTGCTTGCTTGATCTCAGTCCATTGTGGTCATTGCTCGATGTTGTGGGCTGGCTCTTCTTGTGGGACGGGATCGAAATCATTATCGAAGACCATTCCGATTTAAAACGAGAACAGTTGAAGGCATATCGACTTATGAACGCCAAAGTGCATGTAAGACAATATGACATCAAAATCAAAAGAGAATACAAACTCGGCGAATTTGAAGAAGCTGAAGACGAAGAATAAGAAAAAGATGCAAAAGCATCTTTTCTTTTTTTTGTAGAGTTCTACCATCATTCGATATCGAATGTTTGAAATTTAATTTTATGTTTGCTATAATAAAATCGAAAAGGAGCAGAAAATGAAAGATTTTGAATATGGCAATTATCTTTATTCTTTAAGAAAAGAAGTCGGTCTTTCGCAAGAAGCACTTGCAAAGCAACTTGGTATAACAAACAAAGCAATTTCAAAGTGGGAAAACGGCGATGCAAAACCAGCATTGGCACAACTTGTCAAACTTGCAGATCTTTTTGGTGTAGATTTGCAACAACTTGTTTCAAAACAAACAGAAAACAAGAAAAAGCAAATTCAAAAGATTGTTATCACAGGCGGACCATGTGCAGGCAAGTCAACAGCAATGACATGGATTCAAAACGAATTTACAAAAAAAGGTTGGGCTGTGTTGTTTGTCCCAGAAACTGCGACCGAACTTATTTTGGCAGGCATTGCTCCATGGACTATGCAACACACCACAAAATTTCAACTTTGTGTGCTCAAACATCAAAAGCACAAAGAAAAACTTTTTGAAGAAGCAGCGCATTGGATTGCCGATGCTGAAAAAGTTTTGATTGTTTGTGACAGGGGCACAATGGACGGAAAAAGTTATTTTGAGTCTGAAAGCGAATTTTACAAAACATTAAAACAACTAAATCTCAAAGAAGACAGTTTGAGAGATGATTATGATGCAGTTTTTCATTTGGTTACTGCTGCAAAAGGTGCAGAAGATTTTTACACACTTTCAAACAACAAAGCACGCACCGAAACAGTCGAAGAGGCTATCGAAAAAGACAACTCTATCATTTCTTCTTGGACAGGCCACCCTCATTTGCGCATAATCGACAATTCAACTGACTTCAAAACAAAAATGCAACGACTTTTAAGTGAAATTTCTCTCTTTTTGGGCGAACCAGAACCTTATGAAATTGAAAGAAAATATCTTATCAAATATCCTTCAATCAAATCTTTGGAAAATGATGCAAATTGCACAAAGGTAGAAATTATTCAAACTTATCTCAAATCAGAAGATGGTGTCGAAATGAGAGTTCGCCAAAGAGGACAAAATGGAAGTTATCTATACACAAAAACAACAAAAAAACAACTTTCACCTGTAAAAAGAATTGAATATGAAGAACGCATCTCGCAAGACGAATATCTCAACCTTCTTATGAGCGCCGATACTTCTTGCAAACAAATAAGAAAAACAAGATATTGCTTGGTATATAAAAATCAATACTTTGAAATTGACATTTACCCTTTCTGGAAAGATCAAGCAATTATGGAAATCGAACTTCAAACTGAAGATCAAGAAATTTCATTTCCACCTCAAATTGAAATTGTAAAAGAAGTTACAAATGACAAAAATTATTCAAATTATGCTTTATCAAAAATATAAATTAAAATAAATTTAAACAAATAAAAATTAAATTTAATAAAAAAAATAATAAAAAAATGCCAAAAAATCGGCATTTTTTTAATTTTTTATTATTTTTGATATATTTTTTATTATTTTTTTTAAATTTTTAATAATTAAAATAATTTTTAAATTAATTATCTATTTTTATTTATTTTTCAAAATTTCATTCAATCCAATCAAAATTCCAAGTTTGCCATATTCATAAGTCAAACCACCTTGCATATATGCTGTGTAAGGTTCTACCATTGGACCATCACAAGAAAGTTCGATTGTAGATCCTTGAGTGAAAGTGCCTGATGCCATAATTTCGTCATGTGGATATCCAGCCATTGGTCCTGGCACTGGTGTTACATAACTGTCGACAGGCGAACCTTTTTGAATCCCAATATGGAAATTGATCATATTTTCTTCGTTTCCAAGATTGATTGTTTGAATGATGTCTGTACGATGTTCGTCAAACAATGGATCAACATCAAAACCAAGTTTTTGCAAAAGTCTGCTTGCAAAAGTCATAGTTTTCAAACTTGAGCACACTGCATGTGGTGCAAAATAAAGACCTTTGAAATAATTGAGATTTTCATTGAAATTTGCGCCCAATTCTTTGCCTGTCCCTGGTGCTGAAAATCTTTCTGCAATGTCGCTGATGCACTCTTTTGTGCCAACCATATAACCACCACTCTTGCAGATTCCACCACCAAGATTTTTCATCAAAGAGCCGACAACAACATCTGCACCAACATGAGTTGGCTCTCTATCTTCAACCAAATCTCCATAGCAGTTGTCAACCATGATGATGACATCTTTGTCAACTTCTCTGATTGCTTTGCAAACTCTTTCGATTTTTTCAATTGACAAACTTTGTCTGTGAGCATAACCCCTTGATCTTTGAATTTCAATCAATCTAACTTTGCTTTGTTTGAGTCTTGCAACAATTTTTTCAATGTCAAAATCTGCGTAGTCAATCAAATCAATTTGTTCGTATTTAATCCCGTGTTTGATGAGCGAATTTCTGCTGTCACCCTCAATACCAATGATTGTTTGCAAAGAGTCGTATGGTTTTCCTGTGATTGAAATCATAGTGTCTCCATGTTTCAAAAGCCCAAAAAATGTCAATGACAAAGCATGTGTTCCTGACATAATTTGAGGTCTAACCAAAGCATCTTCTGCACCAAAAATTTGCGCATAAATTGCTTCGAGTTTATCTCTTCCTGCGTCATATGCACCATAACCATTCACTTCAATAAAATCTGTGCTTGAAAGCTGTTTATCTTGAAAAGCTTTCAAGATTTTTGCTGAGTTGCGCAAACACAATTCATCATACTTTTTAAACATTTCTACACATTCGTTTTCTGCTTCTGCTGCTTTTTCAAGCAACGATTTTTCAATATCAAAATACATATCTTTCTTCCTTTTGTTACCCTTAGATTTTACATTATTTTTTTTGATTTGTAAAGTAAGTTGTCGATTTGACAAAAGGCGTTTGCAAAATATATAATAATGCTGTTTTTAGGAGAATTTTTATCATGGAAAATACAAAAAAGAAAAATTGGTTGGTTAGATTGTGGAATTATTTCACATTATACGAAAAAATTTGGTTTTCAAGCATTCTTATTTTGACAATTTTGTTTACAATTCTCTTCCCTGAAGATTCGGAAGAACTTGCAATCAATCCAAAACTTGTCATGATGCTTTACATAATTGACATTATTTCAAATGTCGCATGCGAACTGTTGATTTCAAAACAAAGCAAATGGAACTTTATGGTTTCGCTTTTGGTTGAATTTACAGAAATTGCCCTTTGCATTGTTTGTGCTTATCGCTGGGCAACTTGTGCAGTAACTTTGTTCTTCTGGATCCCTATCGACATTGCAAGTTTCTTCTTCTGGCAAAAACACAAAGACAGAAAGGAAGAATCTTTGACAAAAGTTAAAAAACTCAATTGGTGGCAAGATTTGATTTTGATTGCATCAATTGCAGTTTGGACTGTTGTTGTTGGTTATCTTATCTCAATGATTGATGCAGAAGGAATTCTTTCTTACAACGAAGCAATCAAAGATGCAGGCGCTTATCTTGATGCATGTGCAAGCGCAATCGGCATTGCAAATGGTGTGTTTATTCTTTTGAGATACAGGGAGCAATGGATTGCTTGGTATTTGGTCACATTTATCGAAATCGTTCTCAACATTATGGCTGGACAATGGATTTTGCTTGTACTTAAATTTGGATATCTTACAAACACCACTTATGGCTACATCAAATGGACAAAATACATCAAATCACACGAACGCATTTCCGACCCTACCTTGCACGACAAAAAATCATTTGACACAATCATGAATGTATGTGAAAATCCATTATAATAAAAAAAAAAAGAAAAGAGGTTTTTTCCTCTTTTTTTATTTTGTTTTTTCTTTTGGTTGTGTTGTTGAAGGTTTTTGTTGCAAAGTTTGAGCATAATCTTCAACTATTTTCAAAAATTCTTCACCTGACATATTTTTATCTCTTGCCAATCTGATTGCTTTTCTGGCGTTTGGATTTTTCTCTAAATATTCGTTTATATCTGGCCAATTTGAGTGCGAACAACCTGCAATATCAAAGAAAAAATCTCTTTCACTTTCTTCAACTTGCAAAATTTCTGCCACTTGATCCAAATGACCCAATGGGGCATGTCTGTTTCCCTTTTCAATGTCACAAATATATACTGACGAAAGGTTCAATTTTTCTGCAATCTCTCTTGCTGTCAAACCAAGCGCTGTCCTTCTGCTTTTAAGATATGTGCCAAACTTGTTTCTGTTTGATATTTTTGGATTCAACAAAATTTCTGATGGTTTCATTTCAAACTCCTTTTTGCAAGGACATTATACCACACCAAAAAGCAAATTTCAATAAACACTTTTTCTACTTTAATACTTGTTCAATCTATACAAACCCAAATTGTAATACTCTGCAACAAGTCTGATAAGTTCTCCAGCCGTGGGTTTGTCATTTATTGTATAAAGTTGAGCATTAAACATACGATTAAGTTCGATAAAACCTTTATTTATGTAAGTGTTTTCAATCGCATGTCTTATGCTGCGCTCAATGCAGATTTCGTTGTCTGTTTTAAACTTCTTTCCTACTTCCAAATAAAGTCCCTTGCACAACTTGTGTATAAGTCTTGGGTTGATGACGACAAGTTCGATTGCATAACATAAATAATTAAATCCGACCAAATCACATCTTATCCCAATTTTTATAAGTGCAAGTTTTACAACACTTCTCATATTAGACAAATCCGAATCACTCATTTTTGTTCTCCTTTTAAAATACAGTCTTAGTTTTGGGACAAAAAAGGAACTTGCTGCTTAAACTTCAGCAAAACAAAAAAGTATTAAGATAAAAATATCTTTCCCAAACTAAATCAATGTCTCTCTTGACATTGCCCTTGATGCCCAACACAAAACCATATTAAATTTTCTGTTCTTTCAAAGTGTCACAAGGGACTGTTTTTGAAGGAAACGACTTTGATATTATAGCACACAAAAACTTTGTTAACCTAAAAATAAAAAGATGTTTGTTGTTCGTTTTTGTCGAATTAAAATTTAAATTGTTTGTTTGTAGATTTTTTTAATTTTAACACTTTTGTTTTTCAAAACATAAAAAGTTATTGTGTTAAAGGAGAAAAAATGGCAAACGATGTTTTTTTGATAGGGGCAAATGACGAACATGGACAAAATCCACCAACGCCGGGCAAACGAACCCCTTACATAACCGAACTCAACCGACAAATATATGAAAACATTTTCAACAGGGCAGCAAAAAACAAATTTATCGAAGCTTGCCTTAGAAACAGTTTTTCTGTTTATGATGTCAAACCCGAATTATCTGACATTTCAATCAACGAAAGGGTAAGAAGAATCAACAGACAAAACCTTACACTTCTTGTCACATTTGCTTACAATGCTTTTACCGAAAATTTCAACAATGCGTCAGGGGTTGAAGTGTTTTATTCCCCAAACAACAGACGGGCGACAGAGAGTCGTTTTTTGGCAGAAAACTTATATGAAAAACTTTTGCAGGGCACTGCACAAACAGGCAGAGGTGTAAAAACTTTGGATGTAGGTGTGTTGTCAAGTGTAAATTGTCCTTCTTCTCTTGTCGAAGCAGGGTTTATGACCAATCGCAGAGAGGCAGGTTTGATGATAAATCCACTTTTTCAAACTGAAGTGGGAGAAGAATGTTGCGCCGGAGTTTGTGATTATTTAAATGTCCCATTTATACCACGAGATGATTTACAAAACTATCCAACAATAAGACAAGGATCTTCAAACAATTTTGTTTTTCTTTTGCAATTTATATTAAATCAACTTGGCTACAATTTGACTGTTGACGGAATTTTTGGAAGTCGCACAACTGACGCAGTCAAACAATTTCAACAGCAAAATTCTTTGACTGTCGATGGCATTGTTGGGCGAAACACTTGGCAATCCTTGCTTACATTGCCACCTTATCCTATTTTAAGATTAAATTCTCGCGGAAATTATGTTTATTTTCTCCAAAACCTGCTTGAGAGTAATTTTATTCAGATTGGAAAAATAGACGGAATTTTTGGGCAAAAAACACAAAATGCTGTAAGAGAGTTTCAACAACAAAATTCTTTGACTGTTGATGGTATTGTCGGCATCAACACATGGAGTAAACTTGCTCAAACATAACAAAAAAAAAGAGTAGATTTTTCTACTCTTCTTTTTATTTATCTTTTCTTCTGTAATCAACAACGATCACATCTTTTTCTTTTTTCTTCTTTTCAGATGCTTGAGTCCATTTTTGAGTAAGCCATGTAGTAAGTGGAGTCAATCCAATCATAACAAGTTGTCCACTGATGATGTAAATCGCAAACAAACTTGTGTAACTCATTGTGAAGATTGCAAAAATAACTGGCATAATGAAGTAAGTCATTTTAAACTTCTTTTGTGTTGGGTCAACAGGTTTATTTTTGTTCATCAACTTGTTTGACAACCACATTGACAAGAATGATGCTGCTGCAGCAATAATTGTCAAAATGTAATATCCGTTTTTGCCCAAATTTTGTTTTCCAACACCTTCATTTACAACATAATTGAATATTTTTCCTTCATAATCATGTTCTTTTTCCAATGCTTTTTCTTCTTTAGTGTAGAAACCTGACATATATCTCTTGATTTCTCTTTCTGTGAAAAGTGAAGTTTGTGGAGCGTCTGGTTTGTAAACATTGTCAATCCACAAAAATCCTTCTTGATTGTCAAGATAATATTGTGAAGAAATACTTTCTGCCAAAATTTTTACAACATTGTTGATTCCTGTATCAACATAAGTGATTGTTGGTTCTGTTGCAGGTGGTGTTTGTTGTTCGCCATCACCTTCGCCAGATTCTTCTTCCAAACCAACAATTGTTTCTCCTTCTGCTGGTGCATCTGGATCAGTTGGATCGGTTGTTTCTGTCTCAGGCACAATGACATATTTCAAAAGCAATTCATAAATTTCTTTGTTTGACAATTCTGTCTTTGCAAGAGCAAATTCTCTTACATCGGGTGCATTGTCATCTGGATTTGAAATTTCGACTTTCAAAATTTTAACACCTTCTTCATTTGTTGAAAGTGCAGCAGAAATAGAGTCTCCATCTTGATAATAGTCAACAACAAAATTTTTGAAGTCATCATCTTCGTTGAGAGTTATTACACTTGTGTAAACTGACTTCATATTGTCGTATTTTTCTGCAATATTGTAGTTTGCAACACTTTGAAGACCTGTCCACAAAGTCATAAACACAACAAGTTGCAAAATTGTCATAATCAACATTGGAAAACAGCTTCCCATCATGTTGAATTGATATTTTCTGTAAACTTCGTTTTGTTTTTGTTGCATAAGAGTTTTGTCATGACCATATTTCTTTTGAATAGCTTCAAGTTCTGGTTTCATCTTTTCTTGGATTGCAGTGTTTTTCATTGTTATTTTCTTGTTTACAATGTCAACAAGTGAAAAAACAACTCTTACAATCAAGGCAATCAAAATAACTGCCCACACATAAGATCCAGTCCCGTTCTTGAAAGCACTCAAAATTGATTCCCACATTCCTTTTGGGGGTGTGAGAGTTGTCAAGAGCGTGCTCACAAAATCCATATATTATCTCCTTTAATATTTATAGGCACAGGGTCATACCCTCTCTTCTTTTGCCATGGAACACATCTGCAAATTCTCTTAAGACCAATCCACCCACCTTTGAAAACCCCAAATTCATGGACTGATTTGATCATATAGTTGGAACAAGTTGGCGTAAAAATGCAACTATGTGGCAACAATGGAGAAATTGCGTATTTGTAGATATACACAGGAAATAAACAAATTTTTTTAAGAATGTTTTTTGTTTTCATATTTTTCAAACAACTTAATCATTTCTTCTTTCAATTCAACAAAATCAAGTTTTGGTGCATTTTCTTTTGCCAAAACTACAAAATTACAAAAAGAAGGAATCGACACAAATTTTCTAGAAATTTCTCTCATCCTTCTTTTCAAAAGATTTCTCTCATGTGCTTTGCCCAACTTTTTGCTGATTGAAAATCCGATTTTATAACTTTCGTATTTGCTCTTAACAGCAAAAAGAGTCAAATTGTCTGTATGAGTTTTTTCTCCCTTCTTGTAGATATAGTTGAATTGATTGTTTTTTCTTAATCTATGCTCCATCTCTCAATCTTTTAAGCAGCGATTTGTTTTCTGCCTCTTGCTCTTCTTCTCTTCAAAACATTTCTTCCGCCGTTTGTTCTCATTCTTTCACGGAATCCATGAACTTTTTTTCTTTTTCCCTTCTTTGGTTGGTATGTTCTTTTCATTTTTTTCTCCTTAAACTTTTAGCAATTTTTGTGTGTAAATTCTTTTACCGACTTATTATACAGGACAAAAACATTTTTGTCAACTGCAAACGGACTCTTTTTTATAATTATTCTGGCACATTCTGTCGCAAAAACTAAACCATTTTTTCCTGCGATAATATAAAACAAAAAGCCTGTTTATATATATAATAAAAAATATATAATTTTTATATAAAAAATTTTTATTTAAAATAACACAAAAAACGTAATTTTTCCACATTTTATGTCAATTTTTGCAACAAAAAAAGACATCATAAGATGTCTTTTAATGTTATCCTATCATTCTTACAGGCAAAATCAAATACAAGAATTCATCTCCTTCAATAGGCACGATTACGCATGGGTTTGCAGGTGCATTGAAACAGATTTTTACAAATTCGTCATTGTTTGCTTTCAAGTTTTCGATAAAGTATCTTGCATTAAATGCAATCAAAAGTTCTTTGCCTTTCATGTTTACAGGCACATTTTCTTTCACATTTCCAAGTTCTGAATTTGATGTAATGCACAAATTCTTTTCTTTCACTTCAAATTTTACACAATTTCCTTGTCCAACTTTTGAAAGCAATGATGCTCTTTCAAGTGCATCTTCAAATTGTTCTTTGTTTACAACACAAACAGTTTCATAGTTTGCTGCAATGATTTGTTTGTATTTTACAAATTCACCTTCAAGAAGTCTTGTTGTAAGTTTTGTATCTCCAAAATCTACCATCAAAGCATTTTTGTCAACATAAACATTGATCATTTCATCACTGTCGTCCAAGAGTCTTGAAATTTCTGACAAACTCTTTGCAGGTATAACAATGTTGATGTCAAGATCAGAAACAATGTTCTTTTTTACTTTTGCAAGTCTGTATCCATCAAGGGCAACTGCATTGATAACATTTTTTTCAATATCAAAAAGCACACCTTTAAGGATTGGTCTAGAATCATCAACTGCAACTGAGAAGATTGTTTTGTTGATAATTGTTTTCAAATCTTTTTTTGCAATTCCAAAATATTCCATTGTTTCAAGAGTTTTGAATGATGGGTATTCCAAAACATTATAGCATTGAATGATACTTTGACTGTCGTTGTATTTTACAATCATTTGGTTTCTGTCGTTGAGTTCAAGTTCGATCATTTCATTTGTGAGCTTTTTAATAAACTCTGTGATAAACTTTCCTGGCACAACAGCTTCACCTTCAGTTTTGATGTTTGCTTTGATTTTCTTTTCGATTGAAAGTTCTGTGTCTGTAGCACTCAAAGTAAGTGTATCATCTTCAGCTACGATTTTGATTCCTTCCAAAATTGGATTTGTGATTTTGTTTGATATTGCTTTGCTTACACTCAAGAAAGCATCTGAAAGTTCTATTCCGTGACAACTAACTAACATAATTTTTACTCCTTTTCATCTAGCCTTATTATACCACACTTGCCTGTCCACACGCAATCCTTTTTTGTTATTTATTTAATTTATTTATGTAACAATAACCCTTATTAGGGAGTGTTGAAATGTGCATAACTTTTTTGCAAATTTCAAAAACAACAACATGTGGTGTCGAGATTTGTCGAATACTGTCTATATGTAGTGTTTGCACTATGTGGATAAATGTGGACAACTGTGTGTGCAATTAAAAAAAGTTATGCACTTTGACAAAATTGGATGTGCATAACTTGTTTTTTAGACTGAAAGAAGTCCTTTGATTTCGTTGATAATTGTTTGTGTCTTTTTGTTTGATTTAAGATCTTGGGTTATTTTATCTCTAGAATGCATAATTGTTGTGTGATCTCTGCCACCAAAAACCGATCCAATTGTCTTAAGTGGAAGGTTTAATATCTCACTTATAAGATAAATTGCAATCATTCTTGGTTCTACAATCTCTTTATTTTTCTTTTTCCCAACAATGTCATCGCGCGAAATATTGAAATATTCGCACACAATTGCAATAATTTTGTCTTCTGTGAGTTCGTTTTTAAGTTCTTCTTGTTGATTTTTGAAAATTTCGTTTACTTCTTCTTTTGTTGCAATCTTTTTTCCGTTGATTTTTGCAAGAAAATAAACTTCTTTCAATTTTCCGGTCAATTCTCTTACATTTGTATCAATTCTTTCAGCAATCATATTTATTGCTTCGTCTTCTACATAATAGTTTTCAAGTTGACTTTTTTTATGCAAAATTGCAATTCTTGTTTCAAGATCAGGTTTGCCAACATCGTGGATAAGTCCACTGACAAGTCTTGTTTTGATTCTTTCTTCCAAAGTTGCAATTTCATTTGGGTGACGGTCAGAACAAATAACAATTTGTTTTTTAGCCAAAATCAATTCGTTGATAGTGTTGAAAAATTCTTCTTGAATTTCTTTTCCTCTAGACAAAAATTGAATATCATCAACCATCAAAACATCAAGATTTCTATAAATATCTCTAAAATCCATAATAGATTTGTTTTTTGATGATGACATAAGTGCTGTGATATATGTGTTTGCAAATTGTTCGCAAGTTGAATATCTTATTTTAAGTTCTGGCAAATATTGTCTTACATAATTTCCAACGGCGTGCATCAAGTGAGTTTTTCCAAGACCAGAGTTTCCATAAATAAACAATGGATTGAAACTGTCTCCACCTGGGTTTTGAGCAACAGCTTGTGCAGCAGTATAAACAAATTGGTTGCTTTTTCCTACGACAAAGTTGTCAAAAGTAAATTCTGGAGTAAATGGATTTTTGTCATTTTTGTTGTGTGAAACTTTTTCTTGAGCAGTTTTCAAATTTTTGAGATATTCAATTTCTTCATTTGGATCCAAAACAACCAAATTGAGTGTTTTGTTTGAAATTTCGTTGCAACATTCGACAATTTTATCGATAAAATTGCGCAAAAGTTGATTTTTTGCAGAAAGAGATTGCACAGCAATCACAAAATTATCTTTTTCATCAATTTCAATTGGTTTGATTGGTTTGATCCAAAGTGTGTAAGAAACAGAAGAAACTCTAAGTTCCAATTTTTCCAACACTTGTTGCCAAAGCATTTTTACATTTTGCATAGAAAACCCCTTTCAACAAAAACCCTTTCTTGAAAACAAAGAAAGGAAATCCTGTTATATTTTTATATATGCTTATTATAAGTAGTATAAAAGAAATTGTCAAGTAAGTTTAAAAATATTAAATCGTCAACGGACTTGGAAAAATTTTAGTTTTGTGGTAAACTATAGTTGATGAAAATTCAAGGCCTTACTGTCAACAATTTTAGAAACTACAAATCACTTTCTGTTTCATTTGATGACAAAATCAATGTTTTTATAGGAAAAAATGCTCAAGGAAAGACAAATTTACTTGAAAGTATTTATTATTGTTGTATTGGAAAAAGTTTTAAATCTTGCAAAGATAAAGAACTTGTCAAGTGGGGAGAAGAAAACGGATCTATAAAACTTAAGGCCGAAAAAAAATATAGAGATGTTGATATTGACATAAAACTTTTCACAAAACAGAAAAAAACAATTCAAATCAATGGACTTCCAATCAGAAAGATGGGAGAGTTGATTGGTGAAGTAAACATTGTGTTTTTCTCGCCACAAGAACTTAAACTTGTTAGAGAAAGTCCAGAAGAACGCCGAAAATTTATGGATATTGCAATTTCGCAAAGTAACAAGAGATATTTTTATCAACTTGGAAGATACGAAAAAATTTTGGCAAACAGAAACAAATTGCTCAAAAATTCAAAAACTATTGAAATTGTCAAAGAAACTGTTGACATTTGGGATAGGGCTTTGGTTGCTGCTGCAAAATACATTGCATTTGAAAGAAAATTGTTTTTAGAGCAAATTTTGCCATATTCGCAAAAAGCACATTCTTATATAAGTGGTGGAAAAGAAAATATTTCTCTTCAATATAAATGTGGTTGCAACACAAAACTTGATGATCATTTTGAAGAAAATATGACAAAAAATCTGCAAAAAAACATTGAAAAGGATTTTAAATTGGGTTATACTTCAATCGGAATTCATAGAGATGATATAGATATTTTTCTTAATGATGTTGAAGTTAAAAATTTTGGTTCGCAAGGACAACAGAGGACTGTTGCATTGTCTCTTAAGTTGGCAGAACTTGAAAATTTGTATAATCTCAATGGAGAATATCCAATTCTTCTTTTAGATGATGTGTTTTCCGAACTCGATTTGGACAGACAAAAAAGATTGCTTAAATTTGTTGATAGGACACAAACATTTATAACCTGCACAGATGAAAGAAAAATAGAAGGTGTTTTATACTATATAAAAGACGGAAATATTGCAAAATAACGGCATTATTATAGATATATATTATATATATAAGTAAATTAACTAAAATATAAAAGAAAAAAAATAACAAAAAAGGAGAAGATTATGGCATCAGCAATCACTTGGATAAGCATATCAATTTTAGTTTTGTTTTTGGGAGTTGGTTTTTGCGTAGGCTTATTTAGAGGACTTAAAAGATCTGCTTTTAGTGCAATCTTTATGGTTTTGTCGCTCGTTTTGGCATACTTTATCACCAAACCAATCACAAATGCAATTTTGGGAGCGAGTTTAACAGTTGAAGGGACAAAATATACCATCAGCAGTTATATTATGGAAGTGATCCAATCAAGTTTCAACCTTTCAAACTTGCCAACTGCAAAGGGTTTTGTTTCAAACTTGCCAGCAGCAATTGTTTCACCAATCATTTTTATGCTTTTGGGAATTGTTTGCTCCGGAATATTTAGTCTTATCGCAATGATTTTCAACAGAATTTGTTTTGGAAAGAGAAAAAATGATTTTGAAAAACACAAACCATATCGTGCGTATGGCGCGCTTGTTGGACTTGTTCAAGGATTGATACTTTTGGTTTTTGTTTTTGCACCAATCACATCACTTACAAACACATACGACAAAATTTGTGCAAATGCAACAACAGCGCAAGTGCAAGCCTTGTCTGACAGCCAAGCAAAAAATCTCAACACAATTGGTGACGAAATGGAAAAAGCTTTGCCAAAAAGTGTAAGAGAGGCTATTGAAGCGTTCAACAAAGGTCCAGTTGCAAAAATCTCTGGATTTGGTGGCGTAAACAACATGATGTTTGATGGCATGGCAAACTTCAAAGTTGAAGGACAAAAAATAAGTTTAAGAAAAGAACTTATCACAACAACAAACACCTATGATCAGTTTGTTGTAGTTTACAACAACATTCAAAACAAAACATATTCAAATATAGATACTTCAAAAGTAAAAATGGCTTTGGAAGATTTTATGGAAATGGGAATCTTTAAGAAAGTCGTTGTAGAAACAGTTAAAGATATTGTCAACGATTTTGATCAAATAATGCAAGATTTAAAGATTTCAAACATTTCAGATGATGTAAAGAATATTGTTGAAAAACTTAAAACTTCTTTTGAAACTAAAGATGTTTACAACTATCTTAAACACGACATTCTCAAAATTGTAGATGTTGTCGATGGTCTTTTTGCAAAAGGGGTTGTTTCAAGTTTCCAAAATGCGACAGACAAAACATTTATAGGTATTTTGGACACAATCAAAAACAAAAATACAACAATCAAAAATATAGCAAAAGATGCACTCAGTCTCAACATTGTAAAAGATGGAATTTCAATTTTTGGCAAGTATGCAAACAAAGAATTTTCAAAGGTTTTTGAAAATGACAAAGGATTGGAATTTGGTCTTAACCTTGATGTAGAAAACACAGACAAACTTGTTGATGATTTTATGGACGCTCTTGATGACTTCTTGTCACTCAATGACAAAATTGATCTTTCAAAATTGATTGAAGGTGAAAATGTTGTAGATACAATTTCATCTGTAAACGACATTGACGGAACTCTCATTCAAATTGGACAAACTTTTGACAAAATGAAAAACCTTGAAATTTTGACACTTCCTGTTGTTGAAGGTGAAAGATCTGAAAAGGTTTTTGTGTTTGACAACATTTTGAAAATGTATGATATAAATCTTCTTGAAGAAGAAGTTTATCTCACAGTTTCTGCTCAAGAAAAAACAACACTTTCAACTTACGAATCGTTTTTCACTTATCTTGCAGAACCTATTGACCTTGCAGTAGAATTTGAATTTACAAAACTTGACGGCGAAGATATGACAATGGAAACAGTCCTTGACAACCTTGTTGTAGGGCTTGCAGTAGAAGAAGACATTATTTCAAAAATAATGATTCCATTCTACCAAATCAAAGCGTTGGAATTGAAAAGTTTGGTGTTTGATTCGACAATTGATTATCTCAACTCACAAGCAGGCGATTTGGTAAATTTTGACAAATTGGACGAAACAGGTTTGACCGACAAACAAAAGATAGAACTTTGGGACGGACAATTCAAAATTTTTGGAAATGCCCTTTCACAAATGAGTGATGGCACAATCACAACACAAGAGTTGGGCGAACAAACTTATGTAAAATACTTGCTTTCAGAAAACCCTGATTTCGAACTTCTTCTCAAAGAAATGATCAATGACAACAAACTTACTTCTTGTCTTGACTCTATTTTTGAAGGAATTATTTTTGAAGATTTGACAGCAAAAATGTTTGATGAAATTGACAACATTATTGGAAGTTCAGATTTTACAGGAGTGAAACCTGCAACAGATTTGACAAATCTTAAAGAAACAAAAACAGAAGTTATTGAAATTATTGAAACACTTCTTGACACAGTTTTAAATACTGAGGAAGTTGGTTATGCCGAAATTGGATCTATTTTGGATATTCTTAAAGAAAACGCATACAACAACGGTGCAAAAGATGGTGTATTCAACAACATTTTTGCAAACATTATTTGGTATATGACTGGTGATGTTATCAACGGTGTTGACTACACAGGTTGCACTCCACACGAAAACAGTGCAGACATCAAAGCATATCTTGCAGTGAGCGCAAATGATGACTATTATTCAATCAACTTTGCCGAAGAGTTGGTAGAAATTGAAAAAGCAGTTGATTTTGCTGACAAACTTTCAACAGCACTTGAAGGAAAGAGTTTGGATTCTGTAGATGATGTGCAGGCATATGTAGATGCTGTGTCTGGTGTGATTGAAGAAATGTCAACTTCAAACACAGATCAACAACTTGCAGATGTTATCAATTCTGCAAAAACACTTCTTGAAAACAGAGGTGAAACATTGCTTGACGAACAAGACAAAACAAATTATGCAGTGGCAATCAACGAAGCGATCGACACTGAATTTGACGGAAGAGAAGAACTTAAAAATGCTTTAATTTCGCTTTTTGATGTTGAATAAAAATAAAAGAGGGTTGACAACAACTCTCTTTTTGTTTTTCAAATTGTTTGTTTAAGCAAAATGTTTGTGTTACAATAACCTTATAAAGGAAGTATTTATGGATTTTAAACATATCCCAGTTATGCTCAACGAAGTTTTAGATGGACTTAACATAAAAGAAGACGGCATTTATGTCGACTGCACTGTTGGTGGTGGTGGACATTCTTTTGAAATTGCCAAAAGGTTGAAAGGTGGTCATCTTTATGCTTTTGACAGAGATGAAGATGCAATCGAAAAGAGCACTCAAACACTCAAAGAGTTTGCCGACAAGGTTACATTGATTAAATCAAATTACAAACAAGCGCCAGAAAAATTGAAAGAACTTGGCATCGAAAAAATTGATGGGTTTTTGATTGACTTGGGTGTAAGCAGTTATCAAATCGACACTGGTGAAAGAGGGTTTAGTTTTGTGCACGATGGTCCACTTGACATGAGAATGGACAGACAAGAAGCAACAACTACAGCCAAAGAAATTGTAAACGAATTTTCTTATGAAGATCTCGTAAGGATTTTTCAAACTTATGGAGAAGAAGAGTTTGCTAAAAACATTGCAAAACACATTGTCAAAGAAAGAGAACAAAATCCGATTGAAACGACATTTCAACTTAGAGAGATAATTGAAAATAGCATACCTAAAAAGGTAGTGTTTTCAAGAGGTGGCGCTTCGAAAAAAGTTTTTCAAGCGATTAGAATTTATGTAAATGACGAACTTGACGGCCTTGACAAATTGGTGGAACAACTTGTTGATATGCTTGCACCAAAAGGCAGAGGTTGCATTTTGACATTCCACAGTCTTGAAGATAGAATTGTGAAAAATGTTTTCAAATTTGCAAGCACAGGTTGCATATGTCCACCACGCACGCCGATTTGTATTTGTGGCCACAAAGCAAGCATAACCTTGACAAACAGAAAGCCAATCATCGCAACAGAAGAAGAACAAAAAACAAATTCTCGCAGCACTTGTGCAAAACTTAGAATTGCAGAAAAGTTGTAGAAAACGAATATCAAACGAAGGAGGTTAATATAAATATATGGAAAAGCTTGTTTTGGAAAAAGAAACAGAAACTGTTGTTGAAGAAGAAACAAAAACAGAAGAAACAAAAACTCAACAAATAGAAACCGAACGCAAATTGCCAAAGATAACTATAAAAAAAATAACACCTTCGCCAGAAGAAGTTGTTTCTTCAAAGACTGAATATCTTAATTCGCTTGATGACATCACAATTGGAGACTTCAAAAGAAAAGAAGAACAAGAAAAAGCAGAGCAGTTTAAAAAAGAAAAAGAAACACTTATTCAACAACAATTTGAAACAGAAGCAAAAACAGAAGAAGAAAACCAGACAGCCAATCAAAATATTATTGAAAAACCAAACTATGATTTGATTGAAGAAAACAAAAAAATTGTCAAACTTGGTCGCAAAAAACAAGACAAACAAAAACCCGAATCAAAAAAGAAAAACTGGTTTTTGGCACTTGCGATTGCTTTTGGGTTGAGTGCAACAATTTGCGTGACAAATGCTGTGATCATTGACAATATGCAATCTTCGATTGTAAGTCTTGATGAAACATACCAACTCAATCTTGCCAAATATCTTAAAAACCTTGCAAAACTTGACACAACAAAAGAGAGCATGGAAATCATTCCGACATATCCAGAAGATTTGAATGAAGCTGGCGACACGGGTGAAAAAAGCAATTGGTTTGACAGAATTTGCAATTTCATAGGTGGAATTTTTGGAGGTTAAAATTGCAAAAACCTTACACATTATTTTCACTGCAAAAGAGGATTAAAGCAATATTTTTGACATTGATTATCATCTTCTGCAGTTTGTGTGTAAAGCTTTTTGTAGTGCAAATAATAAATGGAAAAGAACTTCAACAAAGAGCAACTGATCAATGGACAAGAGATTTGACATTGACTGCTCCAAGAGGTTCTTTTTTTGATGCAACAGGCGACACTTTGGCAGTCAGTTACACCACTTATAATGTTTATGCAAGGGCAAGAGAAGTGAAAAATGCCGAAGAGTTGGCAAGTCAACTTTCGAAACTTTTGCAATTGGATTTTGAAAAAACAAAAAGCAAACTTCAAAACAAAAAAGTTTCGGAAGTGTTGCTTAAAATGAACATAGAAGGTGATTTGGCACAACAAATTTATGCACTTAAAGCAGATGGAATTTATATGTCTGAAAATGTAGGCAGATATTATGTCTATGGGGATTTGCTTACTCAACTTTTAGGTTTTTCATCTATCGACAATCAAGGGCAAGCAGGGCTTGAAGCTTATTTAAATGACTATCTTACAGGTATTGATGGCTACAGCAGTGTGCAAAGCGATTTGCAAGGCAAAGAGATTTCAAACTCGATAAGATATTATGTTGAAGGGATAGCTGGCGCAGATGTAACACTGACAGCAAATAGTAAGATTCAAATTTTGCTTGAGCAAGTTTTGATGCAAGCATACATTGATCAAAAAGCAAAAGCTGTCACAGGAATGGTGCTTGATATCAAAAGTGGAGAGGTACTTGCGATTTCTTCAAAACCAAGTTTTGATCTCAACAATGTGCCAAGAGATGATTTGAAAGCATTGTTTGAATATTCAAAAATGAAAGCAGTGACAGACACTTACGAACCTGGGTCAACATTCAAAATTTTGACAGTTGCTGCTGCACTTGAAGAAGGGCTGACAAACTTTGATGATAGATTTTATTGCCCAGGTTATCGCATTGTTGATGGACAAAGGATAAAGTGTTGGCGAAGCATAGGTCATGGCAGTCAAAATTTGATAGAAGCTTTTGCAAACTCGTGCAACTGTTGTTTTATGGATTTGGCGCTTCGACTTGGCAAAGACAGGTTTTATGACTATATGCAAAGATTTGGTCTTGGCAAGAAAACGGGCATTACAATCAAAGGCGAAAGTGCAGGGATTGTTATGTCAAAACAAAATGTCAAAAATGTAGATTTGGCACGCATGGGTTTTGGGCATGCGATTGCAGTGACACCTATTCAACTTGCAAGCATTGTGTGCGCAATCACAAATGATGGAATTTTCAACACTCCAACAGTGATCAAAAGCATTGTTGATGTTTCAGGCAAACAACTATACCAAAATCCAAACAAACCCCAAAGGATTGTTTCTTCCAAGACCAGCAAACAGGTCAACTTTCTGCTAGAAAAGGCAGAAAACAAAACAGCCGATTTTTCATTTGTTGAAGGTTACAACATTGGTGGAAAAACAGGCACTGCACAAAAATATGATGAAAGTGGAAGGATTGCAAACGGAAAATATATATCAAGTTTTATAGGCACATATCCTGCAAACAATCCTGACCTTTTGTTTGTGATTTTGGTGGACGAACCAAGTGCTGGCGCATATTATGGGGCTGTTGTTGCTGCACCTTATGGCAAACTGTTTTTTGAAAAGTATTTTGAGTTTTTCGATATCAAAAAAGACAACCTGTCAGTTGAAATAAAAAAGACAACTATGCCTCATCTTGAAGGTTTAAGTGTTTCAAATGCGATTGCAATGCTTGCAAAACAAAATTTGCGTTGTGAAATTGATGGGCAAGGTGGATTTGTGGTTAAACAGCTTCCACCTGCAGGCACAATCCTAAACGAAGGAGATACAGTTTTGTTGCAAACATAATTTAATAAGTTGATTTATTGCATAAAAAAATATATACTATCAATATGATAACTTATGTAATTATTGGTTGTGTTGGTGCGCTTGTGTTGTTGCTTTGTTTGTGTTTGGCAATAGCATCTTTTGCCGGAGAAAACTTTTATCAGATGCACGAAAAAAACAACAAAATACAAAACTCTCGTGGTATTTCAACAATGCAATATGTGCAAGCGATAAACAAAACTTATTTTGAAAATTCGTTGAAGATTGCCAGATGTGAAAAATATCAAGATCATTATTCGCAAGGCATGGTTGCGTTGAGCAACGAAACAATGTATTCAAACAGTTTGGCATCTTTTGCCACAGTGTCGCACGAACTTGGTCACGCAAAACAAGATCAAGAAGGTGACAAACTCAAAAAGCATTTAAAGTTGCGTAAAAATGGACGCAGGCTCGGCAGATTGTTTATGCCATTTATGTTGGTTGGGGCAGTGCTTGGTGTACTTTATGCATTTTCGGTTTTGGAACAACTTGCTGTTTTAATTTCAGCATTTTCTTGCATGGGGCTTTCACTTTTGATTTTCTTTTTTGCTTTGTATTTGAAATATAAAGAAATAGAAATAGAAAAAGAAGCATCTGACTTTGCGATCGAGTTTTTGAGTGAAGTTTTATCACGATCGGAAGTGGACGAGTGTAAAGAATTTTTGGATAGTGCAAGGCTGACTTATTGGGCTGTTTTGTTTAAGACAATGCTTGGTTGGACTATGCTCACAAAAAAAGATAAAATGTTTAGATAAAGGCATAAAAAAAATATGAGAATCATATATATTTATTAAGTCAAATTGTTGACTTTGTTTTATATTGATTGTAAAATAAAAGTAACAATTTATTAAAAGGAGAAAACAAAATGGCTAAGAAATCTGATTACTTTGGACTCGGATATCTTGTAAGCATCATTCTCGCAATCATTCCTTTCACAGCTTGGTTGTGTGGAGCTCTCACAAGATTTAAAGAAGGCAAAATTGTTGCTGGTATCATTCGTATCATTGGTCTTGGATTCATTCTTTGGGTAGTTGACCTTGTTCTTATGATTACACAAAAGCACATTTTGAGACTTTTGAACATCTAATCGTTTGAAAGAAAAAAAGACCTTGAAAAAAGGTCTTTTTTATTTTTCTATTTTTGGTTTTTCCAATTTTTGATTGTCAAGAAACAGTTGTCCAAATAAATTTTGTGCGCTACTGTCACAATAGCGTTTCTGAGCATAAGTTTTTCATTTGAATGTTCAACTCCAACCTTGTCCAAAGATGTTTTGATGCTATAAACATATTGCAACACATTTTCAAATTCTTCACAGAAATAGTTGTAAGCAGTTTCGTTTGTGTAAACGCCCTCTTTGACATCAAACATAACTTTGATATCTTCAAGAGAAATCACATTTTTTATGACTGCAACATAGATAAGGTGAGCAATCAAATCCCTTGAATATTGTTTTTTGATTGGTGCAGAGACAATCCCTTGTTTGACATAGTTGCTGATCATCGAACTTGTGATGTTGACCACTTGCAATGGTTGAAAAATGTCAGAGATATATTTTGTAACTTGTTCCAAATAAAGTCCCATTGTTGGGATTTCATTAAATCTTGGCAACTTGAAAGTTTTGATTGGTTGAGCAAGTTGTTGTTGAAAATTTGTGTTCATTTTTACCTCGCAAGATTATTATACAAAATTTAACTTTTTCAGTCAACAAAAACCCTTTATCAGTTTTCTAAAAACCTTTGACATTTGCAAATGCTTTACATTATAATATAGAAGAATAAGCAACAATGGTTGCTTGCAGGAGAAATTATGAATTATAAAATCGTTGCAGACTCATCTGCCAATATGATTGCTATTGAAGGGGTAGAATTTGTTTCTGTTCCACTCAAAATCATCACAGAAGAAAAAGAATATGTTGATGATGCAAACCTTGATGTTGTGCAAATGATCGAAGATCTCAAAACAGTAAAAGGCAAAACAGGCACATCATGTCCAAACATTGCAGAATGGACAGATGCTTTTGCGGGCGCAGATGTTGTTTTTGCAATCACAATCACAAGCAAATTGTCAGGCAGTTATGCTGCTGCAGTTCAAGCAAAAAATGATTGTGAAGAAGCAAATCCAAATCAAAAAATCTATGTGATTGATTCTCTTTCTGCAGGTCCAGAACTCGAACTTATTGCAAGAAAAATCAAGCAATATGTTGAAGAAGGCTTGTCAGCAGAAGAAGTATACAACAAAATTGAAGAATACAAAAAATCAACACACACATTGTTCTGTTTGAAGTCACTCAACAATCTTGCAAAAAACGGCAGAGTAAGTTGGTTGGCAGCAAAAGTGGTGGGCATTCTTCCACTTTCAATCATCGGCAGAGCAAACGAAGGCACAATTCAACCTGTTCACAAAGCACTTGGTGAAAAGAAAGCAATTGAAACACTTTACAAATATATGAAAGAAAATGGGTTTGATGGTGGAATTATCAAAATTGCTCATTGTCAAGGACTTGAATCTGCAAACAGACTTAAAGAAACAATCGTTGCTGAATATCCAAATTGCGAAGTCGAAATTGACGAATGTAAAGGACTTTGCAGTTTCTATGCAGAAAAGGGCGGCTTGATGATTGGTTACGAAGGTAAATAACAAAAAAAGGGCTCATTTAGAGTTCTTTTTTTAATATGTTGTTTTTTATAGAAAATAAAATACTTTTGTGATATAATAAATCTATAGGGGAAAATTATGAAGAAAAAATATATCATATATATGATTTTATGTGCAGTCAGCGTTTTGTTTGTGGTTGCAGCATCAATCATATACGAAAAATTAAACATTTGGATTCCGTTTGCTGTGTCAATAGCACTGATGTTGATTTCGATTGTGTGGCTTGCTGTGTTTTATATTAAAAATGTAAAATACAGATGTCCTGATTGTGGATATGTTTTCTATGCAAAAACAATCGAAATATTTTTGGCACCACACATAGCGACAAGAAAAAGAGTAAAATGTCCTTCATGCAACAGATACAAGTGGTGTAAAGAAGTTTGGGAATAGAAAAGGAGTGAAATATGGGGATCTTTGATATTTTTAAGAAGAAAAAAGCAAACATAGATATAAACTGCAGATTTAATTTTAACAAAGCACCAGAATTGTTGGAAAGTTACAAACAATATAGAACTTTTAAATTGAAAGCAACTTCTCTCAGCAGAAAAGATGTAAAGAGTGAAGTGTATGAAGAAGCAGCCAAAATGAGAGACGATTATGGCAGAAATGTGCTTGCAAAAGAAATTTGGGATATATTTAGTCCCAAAACTCCAACTTTATACAATGCTGACACAGAAGAATATATTGATTGGGAAAAACTTTTTAACACAAATTTTGATCAATTGTCAGAAAAACAAAAGGATTTTCTTGTAGGATTGATTGAAGGGAATTATATTTACGAACTGCCTAAAAAATATTATAATGATTAAAAAAAAGCAAGAGTTTAATCTCTTGCTTTTTCTTTTTCAATTAAAATTTTGTTGCGTTTGCAATATATTCGCCAAGTTGATCGATTGGAAGTCTAACTTGTTGCATTGTGTCTCTGTCTCTTACAGTCACAGCGTTGTCTTCAAGTGTGTCAAAGTCGATTGTGATGCAGAATGGAGTTCCGATTTCGTCTTCACGGCGATATCTCTTTCCGATTGAACCAGCTTCGTCATAGTCACATGGGAACAATTTGCAGAGATTTCTGTAAACTTCGCTTGCCTTTTCAGACAACTTCTTTGAAAGTGGAAGCACAGCTGCTTTGAAAGGTGCAAGATGTGGAGCAAGTTTCAAAACTGTTCTTGTTTCACCATTTTCAAGTTCTTCTTCGTTGTAAGCATTGCACAAAACTGTCAAAAACATTCTGTCAACACCCAAAGATGGTTCGATAACATATGGAATGTATGTTTCGTTTGTCACTGGGTCGATATATTCAAGGTTTTGTTTTGATTCGTTTGCATGTTGTGTCAAGTCATAATCTGTTCTGTCTGCAATTCCCCAAAGTTCGCCCCAACCAAATGGGAACAAAAATTCGAAGTCAGTTGTTGCTTTTGAATAGAAGCAAAGTTCTTCAGGAGAGTGGTCTCTAAGTCTCAATTTGCTTTCATCGATGCCCATATACAAGAGCCATTCTTTGCAGAAGTTTCTCCAATAAGCAAACCATTCAAGGTCTGTGCCAGGTTTGCAGAAAAATTCGAGTTCCATTTGTTCAAATTCTCTTGTTCTGAAAATAAAGTTTCCTGGAGTGATTTCGTTTCTAAATGATTTTCCGATTTGTCCAACACCGAGTGGCATTCTGCTTCTTGTTGATCTCAAAACATTTTTAAAGTTTGCAAAAATACCTTGTGCTGTTTCTGGTCTAAGATAAATTGTGTTTGTAGAGTCTTCTGTTACACCCATAAATGTTTTAAACATAAGATTAAACTTTCTGATTGGTGTAAAGTCACACTTTCCACATTCTGGACACTTGATTTGGTTGTCAGCAACAAATTTTTCCATTTTTTCGTTGTCAGTTTCCCAACCAGAGATGTCGATGTCCAAATTGTTTTCTGCAACATAATCAGCAATAAGTTTGTCTGCTCTGTGACGAGATTTGCAAGATTTGCAATCCATCAATGGGTCAGAAAATCCACCCAAGTGACCAGATGCCTTCCAAACTCTTGGATTCATCAAGATTGCGCTGTCAAGGCCGACATTGTATTCGCATTCTGTTACAAATTTTTGCCACCATGCTTTTTTGATGTTGTTTTTGAGTTCTACGCCCAAAGGACCGTAGTCCCACGCATTTGCAAGACCACCATAGATCTCACTTCCTGGAAATACAAAACCTCTTGATTTGCAAAGGTTTACGATTTTTTCCATTGTCAAATTTTGTTGTTCGCTCATAAAAATTCTCCTTTTTGTGTTTTTAGCATAGGCAACAAAAAACCCCTATGCTTGTTTAAGCACAGGGGCGACTATATCTATAACCGCTGTTCCACCCTATTTTATAAGAATGAATCTTACCTCGTTTAACCGTCTTTACGCCGACAAGCGTCTGCTCCGGAGTTGCCAATTCCATCAATGCTATGCTTATTTTAGATTAAAACAAAAAAAATGTCAATCCTATTTTTATAAAAGAGAAAAAAATGATCAAAAAATCATAAAAAAACTGCAAAAAACATCTTGAAAACAAAAAAAGTGTATGTTATATTAAAAAAGTAATAGGGAGAAATAATATGAACAGAGTGACAATTCATCAACATTTAAAAGAAAACAACTATCAACCAGCAATTGACCTTACAGAAACGGAAAAAAAGGTGTTTGCAACAATGGGACTTAGCAAAATTGCTGATCTTGAAGATGTTTCTCGCACAATTTCTATGTTTTTGGTCGCTGCAAGAGTTAAAACAAAAAATGTTTCAATTTATCACGGTGTTGCAAAGTGGGTTGACAGAAAAAATAAAGTTGCTTCAATTGATTTGGTTAGATTGG
This sequence comes from Clostridia bacterium, assembly GCA_017452445.1. GTDB lineage: Bacteria > Bacillota > Clostridia > Christensenellales > UBA1242 > Caccovivens. Next base: position 141,755 of record JAFTMH010000002.1, on the reverse strand, counting down.
AAAGGGATCCTGATTCAGTTATGGTTGCATTGTATAAAAATCATGGCGATCACAACTTGGAAAGAAGGTTGTATGCAATTGTTGGTCTTTCTGAAAAAGAAGGAAAGGTTAAGATTAAAGAAGAAGATGGATCTTCAACAACATATTCATTTAGAATCAAAAATGGAATTTGTTGTTCGGTAAAACAAACAAAAGAAATTGACAACAAAAATATTGGTGGAAAATATATAAAAAAATATTAAAAAATAATTTCAAAAAATTGTTAAAAATAGCAAAAAATGCCGAAAAAATGTCAAAAAAATAAATAAAAAATATTAAAAATATAAAAAACCGATCATTTTGACCGGTTTTTTTGTTTATTTTTAATTAATTAATTTTTAAATTTTTCAACATATTCTTCATACGACATTTGCTTGTCAATAATTGTGTTTTCATCAACAATATCAATAATTCTGTTTGCAACAGTTTCGATGATTTCTTGGTCGCCTGTTGCAAAAAGCATTCCACCTTTGAAATTTGTCATACCTTTGTTGAGAGAAGTGATACTTTCAAGGTCAAGGTGGTTTGTTGGTTCGTCAAGCATCAAGAAGTTGCCTGATTCGAGCATAATTTTTGCCAACATACATCTTACTTTTTCACCACCAGAAAGCACATGCACTTCTTTCAAGCTTTCTTCGCCAGAGAAAAGCATTCTTCCAAGCCAACCTCTGACATAACTTTCGGTTTTGTCTTTTGAATATTGTCTAAGCCAGTCAACAATGCTGAGGTGACAACCATCAAAATATTCTCTGTTATCTTGTGGCAAATAAGAATATTTGATTGTTTTGCCCCAACGGATTGTTCCACTGTCTGCTTCTTCTTTTCCTGCCAAAATGTTGAACAATGTTGTCAAAACAAGGCTGTTTGATGACAAAAATGCGATTTTTTGGTCGTGTTCTACTGTAAATGAAAGGTTTTTAAACATTCCTTTCTTTGTAAGTCCTTCAACTTTCAAGAGTTCTTTGCCGATTTCTTGTTCGTATTTAAAATCTACATAAGGATATTTTCTTGAAGAAGGTTTAAAGTCGTCAAGTGTAAGTTTTTCCAACTCTTTCTTTCTGCTGGTTGCTTGTTTTGATTTTGAAGCGTTGGCAGAAAATCTTGCGATAAATTCTTTAAGTTCTTTTGCTCTTTGTTCTGCTTTTTTGTTTTGGTCTTTTGCTTGTCTTGCAAGAAGTTGACTTGTTTCATACCAGAAATCATAGTTTCCAAGATACATATTGATTTCGCCAAAGTCAACATCGCAGATATGTGTGCAGACTTTGTTGAGGAAGTGTCTGTTGTGCGATACGATAATAACGATGTTTTCAAAATCAAGCAAAAAGTTTTCAAGCCATCTGATTGTTTTGAAGTCAAGGTTGTTTGTTGGTTCGTCAAGCACCAAAATATCTGGATTTCCAAACAATGCTTGTGCAAGCAAAACTTTGACTTTTATCTTTGAGTCGAGGTTTGCCATTGTTTCTTCAAACAAATCTTCTTCAACTCCCATGTTTTGCAAGAGAGTTTTTGCTTCGCCATCGGCTTCCCAACCACCAAGTTCGGCAAATTCGGTTTCAAGTTCGCCAGCGCGAATGCCATCTTCATCAGAAAAGTCAGGTTTTGCATAGAGGGCATCTTTTTCTTGTTGGATTTCCATCAATCTTTTATGACCAAGCAAAACTGTGTTGAGCACGGTTTCGGTGTCATATTTGTTTTGGTTTTGTTCCAACACTGACATTCTTTCGCCAGGTGTGATGATGATTTCGCCAGTGTTTGGCTCGATTTCTCCTGTCAAAATCTTTAAAAATGTTGATTTTCCTGCTCCATTTGCACCGATGATGCCATAGCAGTTGCCTTTTGTAAACTTAAGATTTACATCTTTGTATAATTTTCTTCCACCAAATGCAAGTGAAACATTAATTGACTGAATCATTATTTCTCCTTATTGTTTGCCTGTTTGCTTTTTGATTTGATTTCGCATAATACAGGATCTATAGTTTGTTCTGCTTTTTCGAGATCTTTTTCAACCTTTTTTGCATCTTTCTTTGAAATTTTTTGTTTTTGCGTTTTTGCAACTTTTGTGTTTTCAAGCACTTTTTTGCTCAAAATTTCGGCGTTTTTGCTGATTTTGTTGTTTGTTTTCTCTTCAATGTGTTTCAATTTTGCTTGATACAAGTCATTGTAGCGACTTTCAAGATCTTTTATTGATTCGAGAGAATATTTCTCATCAAAAAGGTTTCCGATGACTTCAAACATAACAGGATCGAGTTCAAAAATCTCTGTATAAGCATCACATTCATCAAAATTAAACTTTTTAAATTCCTTCAAAATAAGGTTTGTAACCTTCTCTCGAAGTGTTAAATAAATATTTAATTTTTTGCAAAAAATCGGCGAAAAATTGCTTTTTAATTCAATTTTTAATATTTTTTTAATATTTTTTATTGAATTTTGAAACAAATATTTTAATTGATTTTTTGAGCTAAAAATAAAATCAGGAAATTTGGATAAATGCATCTGTCCAAGATACAATCTTTCCTTGATCGAATCCTTTGTCAAGGATAAACTTTCTGGCAATGGATTGATGCCAGAAGATTGGTAAGACTTCCCTATTCTAGGGCTAGTCAGGTACAAAAAGTTTAAAATTTCGGTGTTTGTGTTCATGTCTTAATTATAAACTATAAAAGCGTTTCTGTCAACCTAAACCAAAGACAAAATGATGCCTATATATATTTTATTATTTAATAAAAAAAACGAATTGATTTGTTTGCAAAATAAATAAAAAAAATGTATAATTAATTTATCGAAAATAGCAAACAATATTTTTAATTCAATTTCAATATTATTAAATTTATTTTTTTGTTTTTTTTGAGAAATTATTTTTTGGAGATTTTTTATGAAGAAGAAGGGAAAAGTTCTTAGTCTTTGGAAAACAGTGTTGCTTGTTTTTGCAGGCATGATTGCCATTGCAGGTGGCACAGCGCTGACATTGTTCTTGATGGGTGAATTTAATGAGAAAAACATTGACCCAGAGAATTTTTCATTTGTTGAAACGGTCGTAGACGGCGAAGCATACTGCTCGGGTATGGAGCAAGGAAATTATGTCTTCCAAACTTCTTCTGATTTCAAATTGATGATTACGACAGGCACAGAAGACGCAACCAACAAAGAAATCACACTTCAACTCAAAGGTGGGGTTACTAGAAATGGTTATGTCAGTGACGGCATCATCTCTGTGAAAGAAAAAGCAGAAATTGGAAAGCCAATTGACATTATGCTTGTGAAGCAATTTAATTCTGACATCAACGACAACTGGGTTGTTGGTGGACAAGGACTTAGATCAGAACTCACTGCAAAGTCAGAAAACATAAATCTCCCTTCTCAAAAAATTTATATTTCAGTTGATGTCCCTGTTTATGACATTGATGTTGACATTTCTGTTGATGATCAAAGCGAACAAGAAACAGAAGGTGATGTAAGAGAAATTGCATTGGGATCAACATTTGCAGTTGATGCAACATTTACTCCTGGCGACAGCGAATATTTGTTTGGTGATGCTTCTACATCTAAAAAGCAATTCTACAAATTTTCTGCATCTTGCATTGACTACAATTGGACAACAGGAAAGTTTTTGGCAAAAACAAAAACAGAAGGTGTAAACCTTGACTACATAACAGTTTATGTTTTTTCAAACTCATTCTATCAAAAAGAATTTTTTGACAGAGAAGATGTAAAAAGCATTACTGATCCTTACGAACTTAACGCAAAAGCAATTCAATATTTCACCGAATGTGAAACAAACAACGAAACTTACAAATTTAAAACCGACACAATCAACATCAAGGTTAAGGAAGAAGAAGTAAGACAAGTTGTTGTTGATGTCAAAGCAGACGGAACTGAAACTTGGTATGCTTATGTTGACAAAAAGTTCTATATCACAACAGGCACTTCTTTGGATAGCAACGAAAACTTTGGTCTTGTGATCAAAGGAGAAAAGGTTACACTCAACACACTTGTAGGAAACTTTGGTATCAAACTTCCAAAAACTGCAGACAATGTGATTTTGAAAGGTGGAGACATCATCAAAGTTGTTGAAACAGAAGGTGTTTACACAATCACAATGGAAGAATATGACCCAACTGTAAACTACTTTGCAGCAGAAGCAGGCATAGAATATTACTTGCTTCCAGATTCAACTCCAGAAAACTACAACGAATATTTCTGGGAATTTTCAACAACACAAGCACAATCGCTTGAATTGAAATACAACTTCTTCCAACAAAAAGATGGTGTATGGACAAACTTCTTTGATTTTGCAAGCGAAAACAAAGTTGTGTTGGAAGCTCAAAACCACGACATTGAAACTGTTCCAAGTTGGAGCAAACTTGATGCAATCCCATTGGTTATCAACTATGACGAAACAGGAAAACCAATTTCAAGCAATGTTGACTTGGCAGACGAAATTCAAGATGTTGACAAAGACAATATTTACAGAACTGTAAAATACTTCTTGTTTATCGACAGAAACGAAATGGGTTTTGCAGAAACAATCAACATGCTTGAAACATTCAACTGTAGTGATGCTGTGCTTTACGCAGCAGATTACAAAGGTCAAGCACTTGTTATCCCAAACACAACAACTCCTGCTGAAGGTTTTACACTTTACGAACTTAGCAGCTCGGTTTTGACAGCAAAGAAGAGTTATGCTGGTGCAGTTAAAGTTGTTGCAGCGCTTGTGAGAACAAATGCTGACAACAAGATTGTTTATGACGAAGGTGGCAAATATCAAATTGTAGCTTTTGGAAAGACAAGAGTTGTGACAGTTGAAAGCACACTTTCAGTTGCAAACATGACACCAACATTTGTTATGTCAGAAAATGTTGAAACAGATGTTGATGGAAACTTCTTCGTGCCTGCTGTCAAGAGAAATGAAAGTGGCGAACAAGCAACAATGATCACATTTAAGATGGTTTTGGAAAACAGCGAAGATGTTGCTTCAGACAGCGAAAAAGTTGTTGCAGCATTTGAAGCTGGCACACTTGATGTTGTTTGCGTTGGCATTGACGGCAAAGAAACAAATCAATATGTCAAACTTGCTGGTTTGGCAGAAACTGCAGTTGAGGAAACTACAGTTACATTTGAAGGAGCTTTAAATGTAAACGAAGGCCTTTTCAAAGCAGCAACAGCTGGTTTGGACCAAGGCACATATGTAAGACTTTTGCTCAAATACAACGATGGCAAAGAAACATATGAAAAAGAAATTGTTCACGCAGAAACAGGCAAAGAATATTTCAGAATTTATTATCAACAACCAACTTCACTTGTTGGCGATTATGCAACAAACCCAAATATCAACATTGCAAGCACAATCGAAGTTAACATCTCTGCAACAGATGGCACATCAATCAAATGGGGCACAGAACAACTTGCTGGAAATACAACAGAAGATGTTATGGCAACACTCAACAACTATTTGACATTTAAGATGCAAGACCAAAGAAACAAAGATATTGACTATGCAGATGGTCTTTACACATACAAACTTGTTGAAGAACCACTTCCAGGCAACAGCAAGATTTTGAGTTTTGATAGCACACAAACAAAGATTGCAAACTTCTCTTCAACAGAAGGCGAATCAGTCACAACAAAACTTTATGTTTATGCAATCACAACAAATGGCGACAACATCAAATTTGAAGGAAACGATTTGAGAGTTGGAGCATTTACATTCCAAATCACAAGCCAAGGCGTGTCAAGAGTGGAATATGATTCTACAACATTGATTCAAGAATCTGCAGATCAAATTGTTTACACAGATGTTGATGAAGATTCAAACGCATTGACAACAAAGAGTGTGGTTTATGTAAGCAAATATGTAAAACCAGAATCCCTTATCAATTTGGCAGAACTTATCAATGTTTACACAACAGATGAAGACGGCACAGAAGTTCTTGCTTCAGATTTGAGATTCTATCTCGACAATGGTTATTTGTCATCTATGGAAGCATCAACAGACGCACAATTTGACATCATGAAAATGTTGGCATTTGATGTTGAAAGTGATGCAGAAGACGAAGATTCTATTGTATATTACAAAAACAAGTTGATTTCACAAATCAGCATCGTCAATCCATTCAACGAAAGCACAACAGTTACATTTAGAGTTAGAGATACTGCAGAAGCATTGTTTGACATCACTCTCAATGTTGTGTTCTTGAGTGACCTTACAATCGCACACAATTTCAACAACTTCTACGAAGCAAACAAAGATTATTTGGTTTCAAAAGACAGTCAAATCGGTGTGCTTGCTGGCACTGCTTACGATTTGGATTCATTCTTCCCAATCGTTTCTGCACAACACGGCACAGGCACAACATACACTTGGGTAGGGTCTTTGAAGGATCGTTCGGAAGATGACCTCAAGTCAAACCCAGAAGGCGTGTTCTATGACAACGGAAACATTTGCTCTATCAAACCAATTTTGGACGATGGTGGAAATGTTGAAAAGATGGTTCTTGAAATTGGCGAAATTTCAGAATACAAGACAATCACCCTTGTTTTGTATTACGGAACAAACTCACAATATGCATGCAGAGTTGAAGTGACTTTGTATGTAAATCCAAACTTTGTGATCAAACAAAATGTCAACGAAGAAGGTGACATTCCATTTGTAGACCTTGGATTGTTGGCGACAGCAAACCCTGCTTCACATTATTCAGTTTACAAATTGACAGAATATTTGGCAGCAGACAAAAAGTTTGATTCATTGACTGCAGTTGCAGGAATTTCTTACACAAACATTTCAACTTCAAAATATATCACAGTGACCGAAAGTTCGTTTGGTTTGGAACAAGCACAACTTCAAATGACTTTGGGTGAAGTGTTTGAACAAAAGTTTAAGATTATGATCGGCACATCTGCTGTTGCAGCACCAATTGTGTCTTGCTATACAGATGGCACATCATCAACAGCAAAATGTCCAGATGTTTTTGCGACAATCAACTTCCAAATCGGTTTTGGTGCAGGCGACCCTGCAACAATGGCATCAACAATCCTTAAAAAGAAAGTTGGTGTAAACAAAGTTGATGTCCCAATCGTTGAATACGAAGGACAAACAATGCTTGTTTTGGTTGCTGGTTTCGAATATGAAGCACAAGGTGGATTCAACATCACAAACAACATTACAGGACAAATCAAGCAATCAGCTGCAGGACTTATGGTTTATGGAACAATTCCAAACTATGTAAGTTTTGAAGGAAACGAATTTGTTGTTAAGAGAGACATTTCTTCAGGACCTAAAACTTTGGAAGTGTTTATCACACTTAAAGCTGTCGTAAGTCAAATCGGCGAAAACTTTGTTGTTTACGAAGATGACAAAGATGCAGCACTTGATGTGCTTTTGGGAGATTATCAAGCACTTGAAGATGCAGGAGTTGCACAACAACTTGTTGCAGGCAAATCATATCAAGTTGTTTATGACACAGATCTTGAAATCACAGATCCAAATCCATATGGTTTCTATTTTGAAGGAACTACAGCCGGCCTTACTGGCGAATCTAAAACAGCAAACTACACACTTTCAATTGTTGAAGAAGCAGAAGGTTATGTAGAAAATCTTGCAACAGTCGAAGGTGACAGACTTGTTATCAACAACATGGGCGACTCTTACACAGATGCATACATCGTGTTGAAACTTGATGTTGTGATGGCAGGTGACAACTCTAAAGCAATTTCTTGGTATTATAGAATCCATGTTGTGCCAAACTTTGTAATGGGACAAATCTATTATCCATATGCAGATGGTGCTGAATATTTGGATAGCGCTTCTGTATATTATAAAGAAAACGCAACATACGAAATTGACTTTGAAGAAACATTAAATCCAGGCAACAGCAAACACTCTGTTGATCCTGCCGACCCACAACCAACTCGTTTTGGTCTTGTTGAATGGGCAGAAACTCCAGCAGAAGCAATTGTTTATAGATACAATGTTGTGTCTGCAGAAAATGTTTCTGGAGCAATCCCAACAGGACAATACGCAAATTACTTCACTTATTCAGTGAGCGATGCCGGCGTGATGACAATCACACTTGCAAACGCAGCAAACAAACTTAAGGTTGTTGTAAGAAGATCAATTTTTGTTGGAGATATCGAAGTTATTGGTGGAACTCAAGATTATGTATTCTTGTTCAACCAAAGCGCAAACTATGTCCCAACTGTTACACTTGACGGAACTCCTCTTACACACGAAAACTATATTTATAGAGTTACACTCAACGCAGGTGCTGATGATTATTCAACACTCAAAGTGAGCCTTGTTGAAACAAGCAACAACACTTCAAGTCCTGTAGATTCATTCTCAGTGTTCTATGGCGCTGCAGATTTTGACATCTTTATGACTTGTGTTGATGACCTTTATATAGATGAAGAAGTTTCAGAAATTTACATTCTTCCAGCATGGGCTGTTGACAAGGATTACGAATTTGTCGTAGGCATCTTCACAGATCAAAAACTTGCATTTAGAGTGTTTGTCACAATCACAAGTTACTTTGATTGGGAAGACAACACTGTTACAGAATTTGTTGGTGGAAAAACATATTACACATCAGAAAGTATTGATGGAAATGCTGTTGCCAACGCAACAGGCACAAACACATTCTTTACATCAATCAGCTCAAACAAAGATGGCACAACAGTAGAAGATGTTTTGTTTACATTGACAAATGGTGACGAAGTGTATTCAGACGCTGGCACACCAGAAGATGACAGTGACGACATTTTGTATAGTGATTTGGTTAAATTTGATTTGGCAACAAAATCTATTACATTTGCTCGTTTGGAAAAAGATGTTACATTCAATTTTGACATCACAATCACAGACAGTGATGGCATGGATTATACTTTTGCAATTTCAAAACTTGTCAAAGCAGATTTCGATAGAAAGAAAGTGGCAGGTTATGATATTACAAATGCAATCTTTGCTGCCGATACAGAAACAGTTTCAATTGGCGACATTTTGAACTGCTTTAAAGGCACAAGCGAAACAGAAGTTGCAGATTATCAATTTGCAACAGCAGCAAATGTCATTGTTTGCGAAAATGTTTCAACTTTGACATTCAAAAACACAACTTTGACAGTAAACTATTTGTTTGAAGGCAAAGTTATTTCAACATTCACAGTTAAATGTTCTTATGCAATCAAACCAAATGTTACAGTTGTAGCACACGGTGCAGCTCCAGACGGAACAACAGAATTGACTTCTCTTGGTCCAGATGGCGAAACTATGATTGCAACAGAATATGTTTCAACATTTGAAACTTCAACTTATGAAGCAAATGGTGTTCAAAAAGCATCAGAAACATATCCAAACTTCTTTGCAAACAAAGCATTGCTTGGTCTTGCAAACAGAGTTGTTGGCACAAAGATCGAGCCAGCAACAATCACAGAAGCAGAATGGCAATGGAAGATTTCTGTTTACTCATTGACAAATGCAGTTGTTATTTACAACGGCAAAGTGATCAGTGCAGAATCAACTGACAAGATCCTCAGCACAACAGGTACACTTACAGACATTGTGTTTGGTTTGATTGATCAATCAAGCAACGGTGAAGTTGTGTTCAGCGTTGAAATCAACGCAGTTCCTGTTCTTTACAAGGTAGTTCTTGTAAACGGCGAAGTTATCTTGACAGAATTCAACCAGCCAAATTGGGAAAATGGTCAAGAAAAGATTTATGCCGAAGATTTGGCGGGATATGAAGATCAACATTTGTTTGCTGAAGACAGAATTGTGACATACACATTTAAAGCAACAGTTGAACCTACAAAAACATATTATTTGAAGTTTGTAAATGCTACACAAGGTATCGAATATATCGTTGCTACAAAAGCAAAGACTCCAGGATCAAAAGAAAATGTAGATTTTGGAAAGGTTTTGACAGGATATGCTTACCAAGGCACTTATGAATCAAAAGAAAATGCAAGCGAAAATGTTGGTGCTATTACAGATTCAAACATCTATGACTTTGCACCTACAATCAAAAACAGAATTGTTGCCAAGTATTACACAGGCACAGTTTTGGAAGGTATAACAATCAAATTTGTTAAAAACCAAGAAAGATATCTCAACTACAAGTTTAAAGCTGCTCAAGTGGCAGACACAACTTACTTCTTGAGATTTGAAAATACAACAAGTGGTGCTGTTCAAGTTGTTGAAATTGTGGTTAAAAACCCTGGCACAGCAGTTTCAGTAGATTATACTTCTGCACTTAAGGGATATGCTTATGTCGGCACATTCAGCTCACAAGCAAAAGCAGAAAGCAATGAAGACAAGTTGACAGATACAAACATTTATGAAACTGCTCCAACTTTGACAATAGCAAACACTGCCGCAAACAGAGTTGACGCAGCAACAACATTGCTTACAAAAGACGATTATGGCAAGAGTGTTATCTATTCAGTTGTCGTAAGCATTGGCACTGTAAACATCGAAACAAACAATCCATACACAGTGTTTATGGATGTTGAATTTACAGTTCAAGGAAATGCTGACAGCATGACAGGATATCGCACAATCAACATTAAAGCAGGCGAAGAAAAGAGTTTGCTTACAACTTACAACAGTGGTTTAGCTGACATTATCAACAAGCGTACTGGTTTGCACTATACACCTCAAGCACTTCAAGAATCAACAGGAAACATCGATTTGAGAATGTATGGATACACATCAGACAGCACAAGATATGCAGGCGATGATTTGTATCAAACTGCAGTAGCATTTGACAGCAAACTCACAACCACAACAAACGAATTGGGCATCAAATATTACACCGGACTTTCAATCAAGAATGGTGATTACAACTTTGGCACTCTTGATGAAGTTGCAGATGGCGATGTTGAAGGCAACTATATTTCTTACTCTGGCGAACAACCAGCAGGCAAGAAAATTGACTATCTCATCTATGCCCGTGGTGCAAACAACGATGGCAATCATGTTATGATGCGTATTACTTATTCGGTAGATCTTGGTGGCGCATCAAACAAAATCGAAGTTTCACACAACTTGCTCTTCAAGGTAGAACCAAACTCAACAGTTAGATTCAAGAGCAAGCACGAAGCATCATCTATCTACAATGCGGCAGGTATCGAAACAGTTGATGGCAAAACAATTGCAAGCAACTACGAAAACCCATACGCAATTGATGGAACTGATCCAATTAAATTCTATTTGTATAACAATACACAAACAGCATTGTTGCAAGAAAATTCTACAGTTCAAGCATACTTGTATGGAAACACAGACACTGCACTCAACAACTCAAACAGATTTACATACAGATATTTAAGTGATGGAAATTCGACATATCAAGGAAACAAGACATACAATGACTATACATTAAACATCACAGATGCAACTGGTTGGACAGACATCACTGGTGGAAAAGAAAATGCATATTCTGCAGATAGAGGTTCGGTTGCAGTCAACACAGTTGCTTTGCAATTGGGATCTAGATATTATGTGATCGAAGGTGAAGATGAATATGGATACAAAATTAGATTCTACTTCACAATCACAGCACCATCAAATCCACAAATCTATTCAGCAGACACAAGCATCACAGAAGGTGAATCAATCGCAGTATGGTTGCGTACAAAAACAGTTTCAATTGCAGGACAAACTGCAGATGATCAAAGAACTGTTGTTTACAACCCATTTACATTTATTAGAAATGATTCTACAGGAAACTTCTCAAATACAATCGATGTAACAAACCCAGCAAACATTACAAATGTAAGAGTTACAGTGTTGGGTGTTGTTGTAGATGATGGCGAACCAAACCATACAACAATTGATGGTGTTTCTGAAATTTACAGAGACTTTACTCTTGGCACAGGTGGCACAGATACTTTTGAAATTTATAAAGAGCAATCAGATATTGGCAGCACTGACAACAAGTGGAAGTATGTAAAAATTGACAGCAACGGCACACCAAGTTCTCCAATTGATGTGGCTGCCGAAGCGTCAATTGTTGCAGCCCCTACGCCAGAAGCATTCAAAGATAAGCAAATCAGAATCACATTGACAATCAAAGAAAATGCATCTGTCGGAAACTATAGTTTAGTTTACCCTGATGGCATTGTGAAAGATGGCGTTTATCAGCCACTTAAGCTTCTTCAAACACATACACCTTCAAGTGGTTATGCTCAAACAAACTTCCCAGCCGACATCAACTATGTCGAACTTGATGGATTTAAAGCATACGGTTACAGCAAAGATATTGGTGCGTTTGATACAAACTCTGTTACTCAAACAATATCTGACTTTGAAAAGATGACAATTTCAGACATCGAATTCTTGTATAACAATGTTTCTTTGGGACATGCAGGATATCACGATGCAAGATCTGGCAGTGTTATCACATCACCAGACAACAATCCAAACATCTACACAAATGATCAATATGTGTTTGTAAACAGCTCAAAAACGGGCGTGTTTAGAGGTATGTCTTATGACCTTAGCACAGAAGATGCTAAAAATGTAACTTGGATTGCCCCACACATTTCAGGTGTTTACTATGGAGTAGGATCTGTTTTGAGTGGCGTAACAATGAGAATCACTCTTCGTGACACAGACAGTGGAAACACTTGCAAGATGGATCAAATTGTGACACTCACAAGAGAAGCTGCAACAGCAGGCATCTTTATGGATACAGCTATTATTGACGGAAATACCATTGCAACTTCTGATTCAAGTTTGAACTTTAGATCAAACAACATCTTCAACGATACACTTGAAGTTGTGCTCGAAGCAGGTGCAAGCGCAACATTGGCATTCTCACACTTGTCAGCATCAGAAGCTTCTGCAGCAGGTGTTTCTCAATTTGCAGATTCTGACTATATCACTGTGACAAACTCAAAACCTTACACAATCACAGAATATGTTGGCATTTCTTCAAACATTTCTGCAATCAGAAACTTTACTTCTCCAAACTTTATGGACTATTTGGGAGAATCTGGTACACCAAGTCCAAACAAATTCTATTTGAAGGTGTTGGACACAACAACTCCAGGCACTGTATTTAGATACAACAAGAGTGACACAATCAACAAAAACGGAACTGCTCCAATCACTTATGGTGCAGTTGGTGGCCAAATAAGTCTTAACATTGAAGATGTTGAAGAACTCAACGGATCAGGATACAAAGAAGAAACATTGTTCTTCTTGCTTAAGGATACCGAATCTAAGAAAGCTGATGGCACAACATCATGGAACAGAGTATATCAACATAAAGAAGTATTCAAGGTTTATCCAGAATGGCAAAAAGTGACAAGCACAAAGACAACAACAACAGGTGCAATTGACTTTGTTGTAGACAACTATTACAAGGTTTCAAGCGCACAAGACGCTTACTATGTGATCACAAGAAATCAATGGGCAACAGAAGGCGATTTGAAAGTTGTTAAATATTCGTCTAATACTGCCGCAGGATTGTTTGCAGACACAGCTGCTCATCACTTCTTGTATGAAATCAACACAGGAGAATCTGGTGCTGGTTCGGCATTTATTGATGAAAACGGAACAATCACAACTTCTCCAAGCTTTGAAATCAGCGAAGAAACAATCACTGTAAATGTTTACATGAAAGTTTCAGGTTATGATGGCTTGTTCTCTGAAAAATATGAAGATAGAGTTGATGACAAGAAACTCAAACTTGCGACATTCAGATTGTCACTCAAGGTTAAATCTGATTCGGCAGAAAACACATCAACTGCAGGTGTTTACCAAAATGGACTTCTCCATTATGTAATCCCAACAGGATACACTCTCAACGGTTTGAATCTTGGCACAGCATTGTTCTCTGCATCAGGTGCGACATCAATTAATTCTATCGGAACTTTTGCCACAACAATCGGCACACAAATTTCATTTAGACAATTGTTTGGAAACACAAACAGAGACAATATTGACTACTATCTTGTTCACATCAAAGACAACAGCAACGCAACTGCTGGATACACAGGCGAATATGTGGCAAGAAACAACCTCAACTATTACACATTTACAGCTGCAGGAAACTACACATTGACATTCTTGCAACAAGACGACAAGTCAGGTGCATCACCTCAAAATGTTGTAAAACAAGCAAAACTTATTGTTTATGGATCTGCAACAAAAGAAGTTATCCAAACAGCATTGCAAGAGGGCAAAGATGAAACAGGAGCAACAGTGACAGCAGATGCACCAAATGGCATCGAAGCTGGTTGCACAGTTTACAATCTTGCTTCAACAAGCAACTGGTACGAACTTGAATCAAACGGCAGAATCACAGAAAGAACTAAGTTTGTTGTTGAAAAAAATAAGACTGGTGTGTTTACAAAGACATTTATCGCAGAAGACAAGACAACTCGCGTTTCAAGAATCGTAAATGTTACACTTTATGTTTACAGTGCAGTTACAACAAAAGAAGTTGTAGTAAGCCAAGACTCTAAGTATGACATTTCACCTCTTGCAGACACTGGTGCAAAATTCTATGAATATGTTGACACAGCTTACACACAAGCAACAACTTACACTGCAAATGGTGCAATCGGGACAGTGTTGAACAAGACCTATATTGTCAATGTAGGCACAACATGGAATAGACTTGATGTTGAATTCTATGTAACAAACAACAATGCTCCAAACACACACTATGTTGATGTTTTGAAGAGTGGCACAGCTCCAAATCAAAAAGGAGCATTTGCAGACAAAGTTGCAGAAGTTCTCGAACTTACAGGCAGCTATGAAATCTGGGAAATCGGTTCAAGCAACATCTTGACAACACCACCAGTTCAATCAGATGTAGGTGCAAGCGAATACACTGTGACAAAGACTTATTTGGTTTCAGCAAACTCAACACTTACAAGACACAAATTCACCTTCTATATGTATCTTGACAAGCAAGAGATTGCCACAACAAAGGGTCAAAACACAGCACTTCCATTGACAGAATTCAACGAAGACATCTTGACAGAACTTGGACTTGCAAGTGGAATGATTTCTTACTTCGAAATTGACAGTGTTACAGGCACATTGAAAAATGTTACAACTGAAACAGTCAATGCAGAAGAATCATTTGAAACAAGAGAATACTATATCAGAGTTGAAACAGCGACAGAAATCAAGTGGTATATCTACAGTTTTGCTGTTGTTGTAGATCTTGGGATTTAATATTCTTAAAAACTAAGTTTCACAAAAACAAAAAAGCATTTTATTCAAACGAATAAAGTGCTTTTTTTATGCAATAATCTATTTATGAAAAAAGTGTTTAAGTTTGTGTATATAGAGATGATCAAAATTTTGTGTATTTGTGCTTGCCTTGTTGTGTTTTTTCCATTTGGTGTTTATCTCGCAAGCAGATTAACTTTTGTTGAAGTTGTTTTGCTGAGAGATAGACAGCAAGATTTGCGCAGTTGCTTTGCTTTGAGTTGGGCACTTTCAAAACACGACAAACATAAAATCTTTTTTGGATATCTGTGTTTGTTTGTGTCAGGGATTGTTTGTTTGAGTGGTTTGCTTGCTTTGGGGATTGTTTTCAAGCAAGCAGAAATCTTGTCGTTTGCAAAAACAGTGGCACTGTTGTTTGCGACAAATGTTGTGCTTATTATGCTGTTTGTAAGCAAACCAATGTCGTTTGCGACAAAAAATTTTGAAAAAGCACAGCAAACACTGCTTGCAATGCCAAGAGAATAAGAGAAAGTTTTTGTTTTTTGTTGTATTTTTTGCCTTATTAAGGTATAATTTTTACAGGAGATTAAAGTGGACTACAAAGATTTTACAGATAGAGATACGGCATTCAACAGTTTTGTTAAATATCGCAGGACAGTTATCGACAGCATCGAAGAAGGCAAGTTTTTTGACGAGTTTTTTGAATTGTGTGCAAAAGGTATGTCAGGTGATTGCATTGCACAAGACTGTATAGCATACTTTTTCAACAAGGGTATAGATGAATTGTTGCCAGCAAACTATGATTATTATATGTGTTGGGAAATTTTGGCAGGAGCAAACGGAAACGAATTTGCTTTGGAAAAACTCAACTTCTTTATTGATCCAGCAGTAAACACAATAGTATACGAAGATGGACTTTTGGTTGAAGCAATGAAAAAAGGGAATCTTACAAAAGAAAATGCGTTGCCAGTCATTCAAAATCTTATTTGCGAAGCAATTGCTGACATTTTGCAACTAGATCCTAAAAACCTTATTGATTTGAAATACAAAGAAACAGTATATTCTCCATCAAAAGGCAGAAAATATGTTGATGCAATGGAAAGAAGTGTCGAAGCTGTTGCTGCATATTTGTTAAGCTAAAACAAAACCAGAAACATCAACACTTTCGGCGAAGATCAAACACACATCTTCAATCATATTTTTGAAATCGCTTGGATAAAATTTTTTGTCGCACAACTTAAGCAAGTGGCCGACAAGAAAATTTTCAAGAGCAACAAGCATCAAAAAACATTGATTTTCGTTTTCCACACAATCAAAGTTGTGTGGTTTTTTATTGTCAAATTTGTCACAGCAAAACCTTTCTATTTCGGTCAACTTGCTTTGCAAAACAACTGATTGAATGTGAACAAGATTTTTAAGACACGCTTTCATTTTCGCCAAACAAATCAACACTTCATCAACAAGAAACGACAATTCTTCTTGATCCAGATGGACAAACACAAAACCTCGTTTTTTCAGTGATTGCGAATATGCCTTTGCAATTTCTTCAAAATCTTCTGGCAACATTTCATCATCATACACACTTTTCATATTTTGATTTATGAAAACAACACAAATTTTGACAACAAAAAAACACATACTTTCGTATGTGCTTTTTGTTTTTTTAGAATCCAAATGGACTTGATTTCAAAATCTTTTTGTTTCTCATCTTGATGTCGTAATAAACTTTTGCCGTGTCAAGACTCTTCATAATTCCGATTTCAGGTTCGGCATCTTTCTTATAGAAGAATGGCACTTGGTCGTTTCTTGTCAATTTCAACTTCATTGGATTGTATCTAAACAATTTTACGATAACAGTTCCAAAAGGAATTTGTCCAAGTTCGTAAGATGTGATAAGTGGACGGGTTGTTCTTTGCATGCTTGTGCTTGTTGACTTTCCGTCTTTGTCCTTGTCGGTTTTTGAAGTGCTTGTTTCTTCGTGCATCAATTGCACTTCGCCACACATTTTTGAGAAGTCATCACGAGTATGTTGGTCGTCAGTTCCGATAAAGATCTGAGCGTTGCAGTTTCCGATGATTGTCTTTGCAGAATCTGGACCATATTTTGTTTCAAGCTGAGTATATGATTGCACTGCCATTTCATAGAGAATGTTTCTACCACGGGATACGGTGATCATACTGTCAAATTTTGGAATAGGTGGCAAGTTACCAAATTCGTCCAACAAGAAGTAAACATGCTTTGGCAACTTTTTGCTTGGATAACTGTTTGCTTTGTCAACCAATCTCTTGTAAAGTTGTGACAAGCAAAGGATTGCAAGGTTGTGTCTTTCTTCTCTGTCATCTGGGATAACAAGATAGAAAACTGTAGGTTTGCTTGTGAAATCGTCAAAATCGATTTCGCTTTCAGATGTAAGGTAAGAAATGCCAATGTCGTTCATAAATGAAATCTTACCATTCAATACACCGATATATGATTTTGTTGTGTTTGGAGCGTTGTTGATAACGGCTGATGTGAGGTTTGGAACATTTGATGTTGCTTCATCACGGCCTTGCAACAAATATTTTCTTACTGTTTCAAATGGAGCTTCGGCATCTGGATCACGGAATGTTGCGATTTTGTAAAGGTTGAAGAAGTTGAACTTTTCTTTTGTCATGCCAAGTTCTGGATTCAAACTGTCTTCAAGCATCGCAAGTGCACAACCATACAAATAGTCTTGAGCACCTTCTTCCCATGTTGGGTCTGAAGCGTTTTTAGATTTTGGAGCAACAGTGTTGCAGATTTCTTTAAGTTCGCTATATGCCAAGTCGCAATAAACTTGTTCGGCACTTCTTACAGCAACTCTCAAAGCGTCTTCGTTTGGATAGGCAACGCCTTCAAATCCAAACCATTCTTGTCCATAAGTTTCGCCAGGGATTTCTTTGTAGCCGGCATCTTTTGGTTTAGTTCCGTTTGTGCATCTTTTTACTGTGTTTTTGCAAGTCTTTCCTTTGTGATATGTGTCAAAGGCATGTCCCATAGGATTCCAACGAGTAGAAGCAAATGGATCACGAAGGTCAAGTTTGATCACTCTGTATCCTTCGTCTTCCATAATCTTGCTTGTCTTTGTGTAAAGTTCGCCTTTAGGGTCAGAAATTACCATACATGGTTTTTCGCCAGAGTGTGCATAAATTCTGATTGATGGGATCAAACACAAAGATGTTTTACCGGAAGCAGTAGTACCAATGATCAAGCAGTGATATTCGTCTTTCATTGCAATGTGGTATTTTCCATTTTCCACAACATTTCTAAAGATGATACCAGTGTTTTTCAAAGTTGGAAGTGTTGACCATGTTGTTTCGATCAAACCAAATTCGTTTTTAATTTTGTCAGGTGTCAACCATTTTGCATCATAAGAAAGTGACATTTCATCACCACTTGCAGTTTTACCACTTGATTTAGTGTCTTCTTTCTTTTTAGGTTTTGATGTCATTTTGAAAACGACTCCCAACACAAAACCAATTCCGGCACCGGTTCCGCAATAAGTTGGGTCATCTGTGACTGCTCCAAGGATTGATGTGCCTTTGTGTGTAAAATAATACACAGCAGCACCAATTACAAAGCCTACAATAGCGCAAATCAAGATTACGAGGATCGTTTTGAATGCAGATTTCTTTTTTTCAGCCATAACTTGCTCCTTATAATATATATTTACAATGTTATTTTAACTATAAACTAATAAAAAAGCAAGCAAACAACATTTTTTTTCGCACAAAAGCAAAATTATTGTCCATTTATGCCTGTTTTTCTTCAGTAATATTTTTGTCAGCTTGGGTCTTTGTGGATTGTTGCTGTGCTTGTTTGTCCGTTTTTGTCCACGCTACAAAGCCATAAAAGTCAAGATGCTTGCAAGTGTTGTAAAGCACAGAAAAACAATTTCGCCAATTTTCCAATTTTTTATGTTCAAGCTGTTCTCCCTCAACTTTGATATTTATCATATCACAAACAAAAGCAAAAATCCAAACTAGACAAAAAAAACAATTTAACGCGTTGACAAAACACTTCAAAAGTTTTACAATTTGAGTGAAACGAAAGTTTTTTATGCGAGTGTAGCTCAACTGGATAGAGCATCAGTCTTCGGAACTGAGTGTTGGGGATTCAAATTCCTCCGCTCGCACCAAATGTTGAAAAGCGAGGAAAGAAATGGAAAAGTTGGATTTGTATGACATTGATGGCAATTTGCTTGGCAAAACAATTTTCAGAGGAGAAAAGCCAAACGAAGGAGAGTTTATCAAACTTGCAGTTGTTTACATCAAAAGTGGCGACAAGTTTTTGATGCAAAAGTGCAGCGAAGAGAAAGGTGGCGAATATGCCGTGACGGGTGGACATGTTTCTGCAGGCAACACAAGCCAAAAACAAGCATCTGTTGAAATCAAAGAAGAACTTGGTTTTGATATTGATGAAAACAGACTTCAATTTGTCGGAAACATTTTTAGAGGCAAAGCAATTTTTGATGTTTATTTGTATGAAGATGAAAAATTGAAAAATCTTACTTTCACTTTGCAAGAAGAAGAGGTCGAAGATGTTTGCTGGTTGACAAAAAAAGAAATTGAAAACTTGATCAATCAAGGTGTTGTGAGAGAAAGTTCTCGCCAACATTATGAAAAGTTTTTTAAATAAAAATGACACTCAATCAACAAGACTTGATTGGGTGTTTTTTGTTGTATAAAAATATATACAAATTTGATTTTGCTGTGATATAATAGAAAATAAGTGAGGAGAAAAATGTTTTTTAAAAAGTTTCCAATCATAAGTTGTTGTGATGGTGACGAAGAAATTACTTCGCCACAACAATTTGCCGATCACG
This sequence comes from Clostridia bacterium, assembly GCA_017452445.1. Taxonomy (GTDB): domain Bacteria; phylum Bacillota; class Clostridia; order Christensenellales; family UBA1242; genus Caccovivens. The sequence continues at coordinate 121,692 of JAFTMH010000002.1, read as the reverse complement.
CAGCAACAGAGTTTGAAAATGTAGAAAAGGTCAAGCAAAAAGGCATCAAGAGATGCTATATTATTTTTTATGACAATCCAGAAAACAACGATTTTTTGAAAACATTGGATGTTGTTTTTGTTTTTCATGCTGGAAGTGTGACAACAAAAGTTTTTGAATATAAAAACGCATTGATTTCCATTTCGCCACTCGGTGGACCATCAGCTGCAAGTTTGATGGAAGAGTTGGCATTATTTGGAATAAGAGAGTTTGTTGCAGTTGGCTCTGCTGGCTGCTTGCAAGCAGATTTGAAAGACAAGTTTGTGCTTGTTGAAAAGGCAGTGAGAGATGAAGGCACTTCTTATCACTATCTCAAGCCAAGCACATATGTTGAAACAGACAGAGATTTGTGTGGACAAGTGGAAAACTTTTTGACAGAAAAACAGTTTGAATTTGTCAAAGCAACAACTTGGACAAATGATGCTTATTACAGAGAAACCAAACAAAAGGTTGCAATGGCAAAAAAACTTGGTGCTGTTGCAGTTGAAATGGAATGTGCTTCGTGGTGTGCAGTGGCAAAGTGTCGTGGATTTAAGTTTGCCCAACTTTTGTATTTTAGCGATTTGGTAAACCAAGATGCTTGGACACGATTGATAAAACAAAAGAAAGGTTATCACACAGACAGAAAAGATGTCATAGTGTTGTTGGTAAAAGACATGATTGACGACTATTCAAAATAAAGGAGAATGTTATGGGATTTTTGACACTTGAAAATGTAACAAAAGAATACAAAACACAAGCCGGAAGTTTTAGAGCACTTTCGGAAGTTTCTTGCGAACTTGAAAACGGCGAGTTTGTTGTTGTTTTGGGGCCTAGTGGTGCAGGAAAAACAACGCTGTTAAACTTGCTTGGGGGTATGGACACTTTGACAAGTGGCACAATCACCCTTGATGGAAAAGTTGTGTCAAACTTAAACAAAAAACAACTCACACAATATAGAAGGACAGAAATCGGTTTTGTTTTTCAGTTTTACAACTTGATGCCAAACTTGACTGCACTTGAAAATGTCGAACTTGCAACCGAAATTTGCCCACAAGCACTCAACCCTAAAAAGGTGCTTGAAGATGTTGAATTGGGTGGCAGATTGTCACACTTTCCTGCACAACTTTCTGGTGGCGAACAACAAAGAGTTTCGATTGCAAGAGCAATTGCAAAAAATCCTAAAATTTTGTTGTGTGACGAGCCAACAGGTGCACTTGACTATTTGACAGGAAAAAACATTTTGGGACTTTTGTATGACATCTCAAAAACAAACAACAAACTTGTCATTGTTGTTACACACAATCAAGCACTCAAAGAGATGGCAGACAAAGTTGTAAAAATCAAAAATGGCCAAATTGAAAGCATAACAGTCAACAAAAATCCAAAACCTATTTCGGAGATTGAGTGGTGACAACAACTGCTTTTAAGGCAACTTTACGCCTTTTCAAAAAACACATAATCAGGCTTCTCACAATTTTGGCCATAGTTGTGGTGAGCATAGGATTTATGTCTGGCATTGGTGAAGTTGAAGGAAAAATAAAAACTTCGACATACAGATATTATCAAAGCCAAAACATAAGTGACTTTCATTTGAAAAGCAAAAATCCAACAGGGTTTTCTGCCGACCAAATAATGTGGATAGAAGAAAGGTTTTCCACAGAAAACGCTGAAACTGTTTTTGCTTACGAAACAAAAGTTGACGAAGAAGTTTCAAGAATTTATGCAATTGACCTTGAAGATCAACACATAAACAAATTGCAACTGATCGAGGGAAAGATGCCTGCAAGTGCAGACGAAATTTTGGTGGAAAGAAAAACCAATTTTTTGAAAGAACACAAACTTGGCGACAAAGTTTCAATTGGTGGCAATCAATATAAAATCTGTGGGATTGTTGTCAACCCATTGCTTCTTGGCAGAATTGAAGAGCCATCTTGGCAATATGATGGTGATCATTTGAGCAATGTTTATTATTTTGACAGTGCAACAAGCCCAATTGTTGGTGATGTTTACATAACGCTTGATCGAACTTTGTTTAAAGAATGTTTCAGCGCAAAATACAAAAAGCAAATCGAAGCAATAAAACAAGAACTCGCAATCAAGTTTGGCAACGAAGAAGTTGTGATTTTGACTTTGTATGAAAATTTTGGTATTTATTCCCTTTGCGAATATGCAAAAAAAGTTGGAGTGATTGGCATTGTTTTTGTCGTGTTTTTCTTGCTTATAACATTGCTTGTTGTTTATTCGACAATGCAAAGATTGATGTCAGAAGAAAGACCACAAATTGCCTGCATGAAAACATTGGGATTTTCAAATTTTGCAATATTGATAAAATATGTTTTGTTTGTTTTTGTGGCAGCATTGCTGGGTGGCGTTGTAGCATTTCCGGTTGGATATGGACTGAGTTATATAATCTATCAGGCATTCAATTTGCACTACACAATGCCGGCATTTCCAAAGACACTTGAATTTTTCTATTATATGATGACTTTGATCATTATTTTGTTTGCAACAACACTTCTTACATATTTAACAGGGCACAAGGCAACAAAAGAAAAACCGGCAATTTTGCTTACTCCAAAAGCGCCAAAGTCGGGCAAAAAAGTGTTTATGGAGCACATTCCGTTCATTTGGAAGCGCTTGAGTTTTAAATACAAATCAACAGTAAGAAATGTTTTTCTTTTTAAAAGCAGATTGTTTATGACTGTTTTGTCGATCATGGGATCTGCTGTGCTTGTTTTTGCAGGGCTTGGGCTTATGGATTGCTCAAACTCAATCCCGGGTGGCGAATCTTTGTCCACAATTGCACTTGCAATCATTGCGTTTTCAGCACTGCTTAGTGCACTTGTAATTTACAATCTCACAAACATAAACATAAGCGAAAGAAACAGAGAAGTTGCAACATTGATGGTGCTTGGTTATCACAACAAAGAAGTTTGTGGTTATATTTTTAGAGAAATTTACATTATGAGTTTTGTTGGTGCATTGCTTGGCTTGCCTGTGGGACTTGGATTTGTCGAATTTGTGTTTGGATTGATTGATTTTGGGACCGTTTCGCAAATCAAGTGGACAACATATGTGTTTACGCCTTTGATTGCGATGGCATTTAGTTTTTTGTCAACCTTGTTGCTCTACAAAAAAATTACAAAAATAGATATGAATGCATCGCTCAAAACGGTGGAGTAAAACCAAATAGCATTTTGCATTAAAATAAATTGAAATTTTGGCGATTTGTGATATAATATGCCTATAAATTATACAAATGTTTGTTTCAAGGGGGCTTTTTGATAGATGGGAAACAACAACGAAAAAATGTTTGAAATCAGAGGCGTGGTTTACAAACATACACAATATGACAGAGAAGTGGCACAAAATCCACTTGCAAAAGAAATTAGAAAAGAAAGAGAGAGATGTTTATGAAGTCAGCCATTGCACAAATTTTTGACGACAAAAGCAAAAACTTGAAGTGGCACAATCGCAATTTCTTTTATGCAACGACTTTGTTTGTGATGGCACTCAACATTTGTCTTTATGCTTTTTTGGGTGGAAGTTTTCAGCATTCTGTTGAAAATCCAAATCCGGATTGGGGAAAGTTTGACCTTTTAAATTTTGTCAGAGTGCTTGCAAATTCATATTCGCATGCAAATTGGCAACATGTTTTGCTCAATATGTTATGTTTTTTCTTTGTGAGTGTATATCTCGAAAGAAGAATGGGATCGCTTAGGTTGCTTGCAGTGATTTTTGTTATGTCGTTTGCCACAGCAACTGCAGTGACAGCAAATGATTTGAGTTATCATTGGCATGGATTTTCAGGTGTAAATTATGGACTTTATGCTTACACAATCGTTGATTATTGTTTTTCATTTAGAAAAGAAACTCGAAACAAAACAAACATAATTTTGGGCGCCGTTGTCATGGTGGCAATTGTTGTATTTATGTGTTTTGCAGGTGGCACAACAGGATTTTCATTTAAGCCTTATCCTGTCGACTTGATCACAAACAGAGGGCATTATTCAAGTTTTATCCCTGGTTTGTTGCTTGGGCTTACTGTAAATATCACAAAGTTGAGCGTCATTTCTGACAGATCAACAAAACAATAGGAGAATTTATGAACAAGAGTATAGACAAAAACAACATTTACAAAAAGAAGAGCATTGCAAAATATTTTATTTCGCCGGTAATTGTGGCTTCAATTGCAAGTTTGCTTTATATAGTTGATGCTTTGCTTGCACAAGTGTTTGTGGCAGGGGGATCGTTTATGTGGGTTGCCTTTGTGTCTTGGACAGTTTTTGGCAGTGCAACTATGAAAGATCGCATCAAAGCAGTGCCAGGATTTTTGATTGGATTTTTGGCTGCTTGCGCAATGATGGCAATCACCAGTTCGTTTAGCGCAAACATTTACACAATCAGCATCAGTTGTTTGCTTGGGGTGTTTTTGCTTAATGGTGCAGTTATGTTTTTTGAAAACGGCGCAAAAGTTTGGCTCAATTCGATCTCTGGCATCTTCTGTGGAATTTTCTTGACTTTCAGTGGTCTTGGAGTTGGACTCAATCCACTCAATTCTTGGAAAGAATGTTTCATCACACTTGGCATTATTGTGGTTTATGGCATTTTGGGGCTTGCTTGTGGTTGGCTCAATGGCACACTTGCTTCTGCTTGGAAAAAGCGTTTGCCAGAAGACAACAGCACTCAAGAGCTTAGTGTTAAAGCGACAAATGATTCAGACAAAAAATAAAAACAAAAAACACTTTGTTTTCAATGTGTTTTTTTTGTTGTCTTAAATTGATCATTTTGTTTTTTCTGCTGTTGGCTGAGCAATTATTTGCACTGGTGAAGTGACAGCCATATCTAAATCATAAATTATGTTGTCGCCAATTTCTTGCGTTGGAGCAAGAGTTGCAAACATTGTTTGGGTTGTGTCGTTGAAATGTAAATCTGTTTCTGGGAAGTGATGTGCATATCTTAAAAACAAATACATAAATTTGTTTGTCATGCTGTATTGATTTCGATTTTCCCACTCCAACGCTTGTTTGTGTGATGTGACAAGTGGTGTAGGATTTTTGCCTTGATTGAGTTTTGCATAAGCAGAAATTTTTGTGCCATTGTATCTTACTGGCGAAAACGATGGTGCAACAATGTTTGTTATGCCATTTTGTTTGAGAAGTGAGAAAAACAACGCACTTGTTGCCACTGCGTTTGGCGAAACTTGAGCCATGTCGTCTGTCGGGTCAACATCTTTGTTGAGCTTTCTAAAAAATCTATCCAATTTTTTTGCAAGTGAAGTTTCTTGTTTTTTGCTTGTGTTTTGCACCGAATAAACATAAGCATAGTTGTCCACAAATCCACAATTTACAAAGGGAAGTTGAAAGCTGTCAGACCCGTCAAGTGTTTCAAAAACAAAGGTTTGTCTGTAAGGAGCTTCAAAGTTTGATTTCAACTTTTCGATTTTTGTTTTGATTTTATATTCGCCAAAAGTGCCGATTTCAAAAACTCCTTCTTTGAGTGGGGTTTTGAGTTGGGCTGTTTTTGTTTGAATGTATTGCATTGGGTTTTCAAAGTCGTAAGGTGTTGCATTTACAAACAAAGAGTGCAACAAAAGTTGTTTGTGTTGTTTTGGTGTTACATCAAAATAATCTTTTTCAAAATCATAAAATTTGAGAGCAACTTCAAAATATTCGTCTAGCATTTTGCAAAAGTTTTTCATGTTTGCAATTTTCAAAACGGGGTAAGTTGAGTTTGTGGCGTTTGTTTTGCCTTCAACTGTCGCAAAAAATCTTGTGAAAAAACTCCAAGCGCCATCAGGCGAAGCAGTGCCTATTGCAACCCTGCCTGTTTTTGCTTGGTTAATCAAATCTTCAACAATTTCAAGAGTTTCTGTATTCATAGATTTTCCTTTTGGTGTTGATTTTATTTTGTTTTTTCTGTTTTTGTTTCGCTTGCTTCTCTCTCTTCCTCTTCATAGCCACCATACACAAACAGCGAGTCAAAAAATGCTTTTATCCCTTCTGTCAAGTGTTGTTGTGCTTCTTCTGAAAAGCCAAAGTTTTCGGTAAAGATCAACAAATTTTTGTGATCTCTGACCAACTTCAACATTCTTACACTCTTTTCGAGAGGATCGGTTGAAACTTCTGCCCTGTCGGTGTGAGTGATGTCAAAAGTTTGATTGTCAAACTCAAAACCGTTGTGAGAAATTGCATTTCTTATATGTGAAATTTTGTCAAAGATGTTTGAATCTTTGTTGAACATATGATAATAGTCATCTTGTTCGTATGTCATTTGACTTACGAGAAGTGGATAATAAATTGCCAAATATCTGCTTGTTTTTGGTTTGTATCTTTGATAGTGTTTTTGTTTGTTGTCAAGATAATTTTCTGCCAATCTCAACATATCAACAGGCAAAACAAAAGATTTGAGTTCGTTGCCAAATTCGTGTTTTGCTTTGTATTCCAACTGCTCGCGATCAAGAAACATATATCTGCCAGCCAACTTTCCAACATATTGTCGGTTTGCTGCAAACAAAGCATCTTTTGAAATGATGATTGGTTTGTCGACAACAAAATCTTTTCTTCTAGGTTGCAAAACATAATACAATTTTTTTGTGTAGATGTCGCAACTGATTTCAAAGTTGCCATGTGCAAAACTGTTTCTTATGTCTTTAAGGATCATATTGTGTGCCATTGTTGACACTTCTTCTTCGCTAAGGTGCGAAAATCTTGGGTGCGCTTTTATAGCATCACGAAGTCCTTTTTCTCTTTCGGTGCAGTCACATGCAATGTTTTGAGGTTCGTTTTCATGCACTTTTGTAAGCAATGTCGCAGCATACAAACAAAGTGCACCAGCATGCACAGCAACAGCAGGCGAATCTGCCTCTGCATCAAGAAACATTTGTTCGTTTTCTATTGTTGAAAAGTGGTCAAACATCACCTTTGCGCTGGCATGTGGTGAAATTTTGACAAGTCTCATTTTGTTGATATCCATACAAACCTCTCTCTTATTATGATACCATATTTGAGAGTGGGTTTCAATAATTTCTATAAAAAATAAAATCAATGCTTGGAATTGTCGCATTTTTAGGTTATAATTAAAACATAACACGGAGAAAGTATGGAAGAATTGGAGTTTATCAAAAAAGTAGTTGTTGCTGCTTACAAAAAGCAAATCAAGGGCAAAAAGTTTGCTGCGCAGGACAAACAAAACAAGTTGTATGACGATGTCGTTACGGAATGTGACATCAACACCGAAAAATATATTTTGTCTTGCATAAAGAAAAAATATCCAAACGACAACTTTGTCAGCGAAGAGTTCAACAGTGATGCAACTTGCAAAGGCAGATGCTGGATTTTGGATCCGATTGACGGGACAGTAAACTTCAAAAATGGTGTGCCAATTTGGTGCATTCAAATTGCGTTTGTTGTTGATGGACAAACAAACTTTGCAGTGGTTTATGTGCCAACAGCAAACAAACTTTTGTGGGCAGATGAAAGTGGATTTTATGTAAACGGCAAAAAGTTTCAACCAAACTTGGATTGTCAAACCGAGCTTGCCACAATCACAATGACTGACTTTTCGCCAAAGGAAAAGGTTAGATACAAAATCCAACAAAGTTTGTATGATCAACTCTTAAACAAAGTTTTTAGAGTAAGAATTTTGGGATCTGCAGGTTGCGAATTTTCGTGTGTTGCAACGGGCAAGCATCAAGGATATATTATGACAAATCCAAACATTTGGGACTTGTTGCCAGGATTGTTTTTGTGCGAAAAAGCAGGTTGCGAAATAGTGCGAGTTGAGCAAAATGGCGAAACAGTTGTTGGTGCAGTTGCAAACAAACAAATCAAAGAAGAAGTAGAAAAAATTGCAAAAGTTGCATTAAACAAAACAACAAAATGTAAATAATACTTGACATATCACGCGAAATGACATATACTAAAAATGTAAACAATACTTTACATAAGGAGGGTATATGAAAAACGAAGAAATATTGAAAAAAAGCAAAAAGAAAGTGATTGTTGGCGAAATGGAACAGCAAAAAATAAACGGTGCAAATTGGATTGCATTGATTTGTGCAGGACTTTTGGCAGTTGTGTTTATGATTGTTGAAGGGGTACTCGGTCACTATTGTGGATTGTTTGCCATTGCTGCAGTTTGCCATTGCTGGGCAAGTGTGTTATACTTCTTGCAATTTTTCAAAGCTAAAAGACCAAAAGGAGTTTTGATTGGAGCAATTTTGTATGTTTTAGGTGCAGTTGCAATGATTGCACTTTATGCAGTTGCTTACATTCAAGCATGGTAATTATGAAAGACGAACTTATTTTGAAAAACAATCTGAAACAGCATAGAGAAAACAAAGGATTGTCGCAAGAAGAACTTGCCATTTTGGTTGGCACAACAAGGCAGACAATCATTGCAGTCGAAAAGGGAAAGTTTAATCCTTCAGCAAAACTTGCACTTTTGTTGACTGCGGCACTTGATGTAAAATTTGAAGATTTATTTTATTTTTAATCCAAGGAGAAAAAATGTTTCAACTTAAAAATGTTGATTATGTTGTGACTGACGAAAAAACAGGAGCAAAAAAAGAGATTTTAAAAAATCTCAACTTGTCTTTTGACAAAGGCAAAATCACTGTTGTCACAGGACACAACGGAAGTGGAAAAAGCACGCTCATCAAACTTTTGATGGGGATTGAAAAACCAACCAACGGACAAATTTTGTTTGATGACAAGGATATCACAGATTTGGCCGTAAACGAAATGGCAAATCTGGGCATTTCGATTGCTTTTCAACAACCTGTAAGATTTAAAGGGTTGACTGTCAAGGATTTGCTCGACATTGCAAATGAAAGAAGCACAAACATAAGTGATGCTTGTGATTTTTTGTCGCTTGTGGGGTTGTGTGCTAGGGAATATTTGGACAGAGAACTTGACAACACTCTTTCTGGTGGCGAAATAAAGAGGATCGAACTTGCACTTGCTTTGGCAAAAGGTGGCGAAGTGTTTTTGTTTGATGAACCAGAAGCTGGCATTGACCTTTGGAGCTTTGATGATCTGATTGGAATTTTCAAAAAATTGAAAGACAAAACAATCATTATTGTAAGTCACCAAAAGAAGATTTTGGAAATTGCCGACAAAGTTTTGTTGATGTCAAATCAAGGATATCAAATGGGCGAAAGAGATGAAATCTTGGGCAATATGTCACCAAGCAAATGTGCAAGATTGGAGGTGCGTGATGAATAGCATAGACAAAGATTTGTTGGCACAGGTTGCAGATTTGCACAGCGTCCCTCAAGGAAGTTACAACATCAGAAAAAACGGCGAGTCGGTTGGCAGAGCAAGCGACAGTGACATAGAAATTGTTTCAAAAAAAGACAAACAGGGCATAGACATTTATGTAAGAAAAAATGTCAAAAACAAAAGTGTGCATTTGCCTGTTATTGTCACACAAAGTGGTTTTGAAGATTTGGTTTACAACGACTTTTATATTGAAAGCGGTGCAGATGTTGTCATAGTTGCTGGTTGTGGAATCCACAATTCGGGCGACAAAACAAGCACACACAACGGCATTCACACATTTCATTTGGCAAAAAATGCAAAGATAAAGTATGTTGAAAAACACCTTGGTCTTGGCAATGGCACAGGGGGAAAAGTTTTGAATCCAGTGACCAAAATCATCATGAAAGAAGGCAGCGTTTGCGAAATGGAAACGGTGCAACTTGGTGGGGTAACATATTCAAATCGCAAAACAAACGCAAAACTTGGCAAAGGTGCAAAGTTGGTGATCAAAGAAAAGATTTTGACAACCGACAAACAAGAAGCAAAAACAGAGTTTAAGGTCGAACTTCTTGGCGATGGCAGCAGTGTTGAAGTTGTCAGCAGAAGTGTTGCAAAAGGCGAGTCAAAACAAAAATTTGTTTCAAAAATTGTTGGCGATGCCGAATGTTTTGGCCATGTCGAATGTGACGGAATTGTTTTGGACAAAGCACAGGTTGTTTCTGTGCCAGAAATTGAAGCAAAAAATGTTGATGCAAGTTTGGTTCATGAGGCAGCAATTGGTAAAATTGCAGGCGAACAACTTGTCAAACTTATGTCTTTGGGACTTACAAAAGAAGAGGCAGAAGCAAAAATTATCAAAGGATATCTAAATTAATTGAAATCGATATTCGTCCGATATTATCGCAGGTCTATGCAGTTTGCATGGGCCTGTTTTGTTGAAAAAGAGTGCCAAAGGTTGAAATTTTTTTTAAAGTGTGGTATAATAGCCTCGTCCTGTTAGACACAAGGAGGTATTATTTTGACTAACGAAGACACGAACCCGAATAAGAAATACGAAATCGGCAAGGTAGAAAAACTTGCTGCAAAGTTGCTTTCAAAAGCTGAAAAGGGTATGTATGACTATCCATCAAGCCTCGTGCTTAAGGGAGAATGTCCTGCAACTTACATCAGCGTAAGAAAACTTTGGATTGTTTCTGATTCGCGCTATGCACAACAAGTTGTGCAAATGGCAGCTCTTAGAAAACTTACAAATGTTGCCAGAAAAGTTCTTGAAAAAGGAAGAGACAATAGATCATGTTTTTGGGCAATGCATGTTGCCAAAAACGCATACAAAGCGCTCAAGGTTTATGAGTATGGTGCAGACAATCCTACATTCGACAATCAAGTAGACATGTTTATTCAATATGCACATAGCCACTTGGTTGAATTTGGACCGATTGCAAGATTTGTCGACATCACAAAAGAGGATAAGGCAAAAAATCCATATTTGGAAGGTTGCACAAGTGTCCCACAAGACATTTTGCAAACAAACCAACAAACACTTGAAGCTTATGACAGGGTTTTTGAAACCACTTACAAACATTTTCAAGAAAAGACACAAGGCGAGGGTAAATAAAAAAACGAAGACACTTCAAAAAGAGGTGTCTTCTTTTTTTGAAAAAAAGTGAAAAAAATGAAGATGATTTGGTGTTTATTTAATTTTATTTGTTAGGAAGAAACAAATCTTTTGTGTTATACTACTACATATAGAATGGAGGCATAATGAAAAAATTATTTTCACTTGCAATAATTTTTTGTTTCACATTTTTGTCAGGCATTTTGTTTATGTCTTGTGGAAAGACACAAACATTCAAAATCGAAATGCAAAAATTGGGTGACAACAAAGATTTGTATGAAGTAGTTATCAAAAATTATGACACAAAAGAAACCAAAGTTGATGGTTCGCTTTATGTTCAACAAGATGACAATGTCCGTGTTGAAATTCATGCTGCAAGGACAGGGGTTGATTTTTCTGAGCTTAAAGTTGAGTTGCAAGGTGTTGAAAAACAAGTTATCGAAAGTGGACAATATACAGCCATTGAGGGTGGGTTGTATTATGGATACTTCTTGCTTCCAAGAGTTGAAAAAGATATTTCAATGACATTTGAAGGAGCAAAACTTCAAAAGTTGAAATTTAGATTTGAAGGCGAACTTCTCAACAATGCTCAAAATGCAGAAAAAATGAGACTTGCCCAAATTGACATTTCAGAAACAAACCAACCAAAATATGTAAACCTTTACAACTTCTTGGCTGGTGACCAAAGCAAAGAAGTGAGCAACACTTTTAGAGATTCGGAAGACTCTTTGGAAAGATCTTTCAAAATCAAATTTACAGGTGTTGATCCGGTTGCTATTTCAGAAGCAGATTGCTTCAAATTTAGATTTTCAGAAGAAGAACAATGGCAATCAGTGCAAAGCTGCCTGTTGAAAGAAGGCGTTTATCATGTGACAGTTGGAAGCATTGAAGATGCACAAATTTGTTATGTAAAAATCGGTTTTGCAAATGCAGAGTTTTCTCAATATGAAATTGTTGCACCACAAGCCAACAGATCTTATGCAGTTGAAACCGTGCAAAGTGAAACAACTTTCAAACAACCTGCAACAATCAAGGTTACACACTTGCTTGATTATGCAGTTGCAAACTATTCTGATGTAGAAGTTTATGCAAACGACCTCAAACTTGCAAAGGTTGAAGGAAGTGAAACTGAAAACGAAGATGGAAATGTTGAATGTGAATATCTTCTTCCATCAGAAAACACACCAAAGTGGACAGGTGGCGAAGATGATTATGTCATTCGTGTTGAAGGCATAAAATATGTGGGCAATGTTTTTGGAGTTTCGGTAACAAGTGAAGAACCAACTGCAACAAACATGATAAATTCACAACTCTATCAACTTGACTCTTATGGTACACGACAAGATGTGCTTGGTGTTGACAGCGAAGGCAAACCTGTGGTTTTGGCAAGCGAGACAGTTGTACTTGCTTGGAGTTATCCATATGACGAAATCTTGCAAGGATACACCAGCAGATATGATTTGTATGATATAGATTTGTATGATGGCGAAACGAAAGTGCTCAACATCAAGAACAGTTTGGGCAACAGCACAGAAAACATTGAAACAACATTGGCAAATGGCTACAAATTTTTTGCAACATACAATGCAGAAAGTGAAAGATTTGACGAATTTAGAATCGAGTTTATTTGCACAGCAGACAAAAATTTTGTTTTCAAAAACTTCAAACCATACAGCAAGGTTTCAAGCATTTCTTGGGATTTTGATGATGAAAGAATTTCTAAAATAGAATTTGCAATTTTGAACACAATAAATGAAGAGATGACAGAGTGGACACTTTTGGAAAGAGCTTCAGCTTCAGTCAAGAGTGTGACAAGCACAGACGCTATTGTTGTCAGAATTGAAGGATCAGAACAATTTGAAAGATATGAAATTGAGGTTGAAGGTCAACCTGTTATCAAAGAAGAAGGCAGATACAATGTCGAAATTGTTGATGACAAAGTTTATACAACATTTGTGTTTGCGATTTCAGAGCTGCAATACACAAATGCAGACTTCAAAATCAAATTGATCAGTTATTTGTAGGAGAAAAAATGGAAGAAAAAACTGAAGGGCTGTTTACAAAGGTTTACAACATTGTCAAAGACATTCCAAAAGGCAAAGTCGCCACTTATGGTCAACTTGCACAAATGGCAGGTGCACCAAAAATGGCACAGTTTATCAGTTATGCTCTTCACTCAAAAAAGAGACCTGAAGATGTGCCTTGTCACAGAGTGGTAAATCGTTTGGGTGATTTGAGCTGTGGCGAAGCCTTCGGTGGTTGGCAACAACACATGCAATTGCTTGAAAGCGAAGGTGTTTCATTTTTGCCTGATGGCAGAGTGGACATGAAAAAATGTCAGTGGCAACCAGGACTTGACAGCACGGGAGAAGATTTAAGTTTCTTCTTTCCACAAGAATAAAACAAAAAAACACTAGGACAAACCTAGTGTTTTTTTTGATACTTTTTAGATTTTCAGTTCTATCACTTTTTCCCAAGGGAATTGTTCTCTGCCAAAATGTCCATAGCAAGCAGTTTGTTTGTAGATTGGACGAAGCAAATTCAATTCTTTGATTATGTTGTCTGGAGAGAAGTCAAAGTTGTTTTTTACAACTTCATAAATTTTGTCCAAACTCACTTTTTCTGTGCCAAAAGTTTCGATTGCAAGGGAGAGTGGTTCTGCCAAACCGATGCCGTAAGAAACTTCGATTTCGCATCTGTCACAAAGGCCGTTTGCAACAAGATTTTTTGCAACATATCTTGCATAGTATGCTCCGGATCTGTCCACTTTTGTTGCATTTTTGCTTGAGAAGCAACCACCACCAACTTTTGCCACGCCACCATAAGTGTCAACAACAATCTTTCTGCCCACACAACCACTGTCGCCATGACTTCCCCAGATTGTAAACTTTCCACTTGGATTGACAATTAGTTTCAAATCGTCAGTGTCAACAAATTGTTTGTATTCTTCCAAAGTTGGAAATATCACATTTTGCATAATCTTTGCAGAAACCAAGTCAAATTCTTTTGCATGACTTGCACTGACAAGGATTGTTGTAAAGTGAGATGGCTTGCCGTCTTCATAACAAACAGAAACTTGACACTTCGCATCAGCAAAAAACACAGAAGTTGTTTTTCGATATTCTTCATATCTTTGCATAATCTTGTGAGCAACGAGAATTGGAAGTGGCATAAGTTCTTTTGTTTCGTTTGTGGCATAACCAAAGACAATGCCTTGATCGTTTGCGCAAAGTTTTTGTTTGACGACTGCTTGATTGATGTCAGGGCTTTGTTGCGAAAGTTCGAGCACAATGTCAAAAGGTTGTGTATAGCCAATTTCGCTCAGCACTTCTGTTGCGATTTTGCGATAATCAACATTTGCAGTTGTTGTCGCTTCGCCATACACAAAAAGTTTGTTGTTTTTGATTGCACATTCCACTGCCATTTGGGCATTTGGATCTTGTGAAAGTGCTGCATCCAAAAAAGCATCTGCAATCACATCGCAAGTTTTGTCTGGGTGACCAATGTTTACGCTTTCACTTGTTACTATTTTTTTCATAATTTCTTCTCCTTTTTTTGCCATAGAGTGGAAAGAAAAAATCCATCGACAACGATGGATTTTGATTTCAAAATATTTGTCCATCGTTTCAAGCATTAGCACCTTGTCAAAAAGATAGGTTGCTGTGTGTTCTACGGGCTTGTCCCTCGCACACTCTTTATGGTTGCTTTTATGATAACACATCAAACTTGTTTGGTCAATGTTTTTTGAGACAATTTTTTGCAATTACAAAAAACACTTGATTTTTCGTGTGTTTTTGATTTATATTTATATTGAAAGAAAACAAAGGAGAACAAGATGAAAAAATTTTTTCAAGACTTTAAAAAGTTTATAAGTCGTGGCAACATTCTTGATATGGCTGTCGGCGTTATCGTAGGTAGTGCGTTTTCTGCAATCGTAACTGCATTTACAAACAAAATCATTATGCCATTGATCAACTTGTTGTTGTCAGTGATTTCAGGTGGCGCAGGTCTCGAATCTGCATATACTTTCCTTAAGAAAGTTTATATGGATGATGGTGCCGGTGGACAAACAATCGACCTTGCAAAGAGTATTTACATTGATTGGGGTGCATTTATCACAGCAATCCTCAACTTCTTCATTATTGCACTTACATTGTTTATCATTTTGAGAGTCGCAATGAAGACAAGAGGTTATTTGGAAAAAGCTGCAAAAGCTAGACCAACAAAAGCAGAAAGAAAAATCCTTAAAGAGCAAGGCGTAAACATGAGAGATTATGGTGATGTAATCAAAGCAACAGCCGAACTCCGTGAAAAGAACAAACCAGCTCCAGTTCCACCAAAACCAACACAAGAAGAATTGTTGACACAAATTTTGGAAGAACTCAAGAAAAACAACGAAACAAAAACAGCCGAAGCTATTGTTGAAAAAATTGCAGAAGCAACAGAAGAAAAAGCTGGAGAATAACGAAACAAAAAGCAAGTCATTTTTGGACTTGTTTTTTTTTGTAATGTTTTCAATTTCTTGACAACAATTGAAGGTGATGGCTATAATAAAGTTGTCACAAGGAGGTTTTATGAAAAGAAAATTTTGGGCAGGATTGTTTGCATTTTGCTTTATGGTACCTGCGATTAGTTTAGGTGCTGCTTGCGGCAAAAAAGAACAAGAACCAGAAGAGTATAAAACGGGGATAAATCTTGCAATTCAAGTAGATGCAACAAACCTTAATGATGCAGCCAAAGTTCAATTGGGACTTGGTGTTGAGTTTGTTTCTGATATTTATGGAAAAAAACTGTCAACAGACACAACCTTTGCAAGTGTTGCTGAAAAAGAAAGTATAGAAATTGACGGGGCGTGCTTTGAAGGGCTTGAAGATAGCACACAAGGTTACGAATTGAAAGATATGATTTTTTACATCAACATAAAAAATCAAGATGACAGTCCTGTTGCATTGACAATGACTGCTGAAACAGAAAATCAAAATCTTGAGTTTGATTGCGAACAAATTGGATATATTCAAGAAGTTGCAAATGGAAAAGATGCGAAAACACAAGTTGCAGCTTTTAGAGTTATGCACAAAAACAATATTGAAATCGAGGAATTTCTTGCAGATGTAAACCTCAAAATTGAATTGGATTCTATCGAAAAACTTTATCCTTCTGAGGGTGTTTTCTCATACGAATTTGACACAGAAAACAAAACTGCAAAACTTACAAAATATGAAGACAATACAAGTGGAATTTCTCTTGTTGTCGTGCCTCGTTTTGTTGAAAATCCAGATGACCAAGAAGGGGGATTTTACACTGTCACTGCATTGGCAAACAAAGTGTTTCATTCAAAACCTACAGTAGAAACAATTTATCTTCCTGACACAATTGAAGAAATTGGGGATTTGTGTTTTGCGCAAATGCCAGCATTAAAAAAAGTATATATGTCGGATCAAGTAAAGACTGTTGGAAGGGGTTTTCTTGCCGAGGCAACAATTGAAGGCGATTTCTATATGCCAGAAGAGTTTGTTGAATTTACTGGCATTCCTGCAAGTGCAGAATCAAAACCAGATGCTCAACAATACACAGGAATCCAAGCATTTTATGGATGTAAAAATCTTGAGAAAGTCGTGTTTTCCGAAGGCATTAAAAAAGTTCCTATGGGGGCCTTTTACGGCAGCACAAAGTTGAAGAAAGTTATTCTTCCAACAACCATTGACGAATTTAACGCATATGAAAATAAGGGAATGAGAGGATCTGTTACTTTTGCTCTTACTGGGGTTGAAGAAGTGGACTTTTACAACATGGATGTTGACAACCTTGAAGGAGTGCAAATGTTTCAGGCTTGCGAAAATTTGGTAAGCGTATATTTGCCAAAACCTTTGAAACTTTTGGGACAAGCGTTGTTCTACAAATGCACAGCATTAAAAAATGTTGTCCTTCCAAATACACTTGAAACAATTGAAAATTCAGCATTTAGTAATTGCTCGGCACTTGAAACAATTGAAATTCCAGAATCAGTAACAAAACTTGCAAGTTTTGCATTCAACGAATGTGCAAAATTGCACACAATAAACCTTCCATCAAGACTTACAGAGATTGGCAGTTGGGCTTTTCAAAACTGTAAAGCATTAAAAAATGTTGAAATTCCTGAAACTGTAGAATGGATTGGCAACGGAGCATTCAATCACTGTTCGGGGGTGGAAAACGAATTAGTTGTTTTGCCAGACGGAATCAAACAAATTGGTGGCGAAACTTATGACCCACAAAATCCAACACAAGAAATTATCGGAACTCATGTGTTTTATGATTTTGCACCACGCAGTATTAAAGCATTTGAAATTGCAGCAAACAACCCATATTACATGACAATCGATGGCGTTCTTTATCGCAAAAAGGACGGCGTTGCAACAACATTGATTGCATATCCAGCAGCAAAAGAAGGCGAAATTTTCTATATGCCAGACACAGTGACAGACGCCTACGAATTGTCAATGTCTAGAGCGCATAAAGTTAAAGAAGTTGTGTTGGGGGACGGATTTGTTATCAGAGAAATTGCAACAACAGAAGACAACAGTCAAAGGTATCTCAATGCTGATTGGGCAAACAACTTGACAGCGATGATGTATGTTTTCAACACTGTTGAAAAAATCAGTGTAAAGGAAACAAATCCAAATTACACATCAATTGATGGAGCAATTTACAGCAAGGACTTAAAAACTTTGTATTATCAATGCATGGTTACTGCAGAAGAAGGTAAAACATTGACAATTAGAGAGGGTGTGGAAACAATTTTCTTTGGGGCAATTTCAACATCAAATGCAAAAAATAATGCATCTGACTCGCAATATATTTCGACATTGTATGCTTACAGCGAAGTTGTGATTCCTGCATCAGTAAAAAACATCCCTGCTGCAACAGTTGAACATCTCAACCAAGGAAAGTGGAAGATTTCGGTTGCAGAAGGAAACACTGCATTTAAAGCAGAAAACAACAAACTTGTTGCTCTTTAAACACAAAACAAAAAGCAAGTCATTTTTGGACTTGCTTTTTTATGTTTACAGGTATAAAATCAAACAAAAAAAAGAACCTAGTTTCCTAGGTTCTTTATTTTTGGTGGAGATAATCGGATTCGAACCGATGACCCCCTGCTTGCAAGGCAGGTGCTCTAGCCAACTGAGCCATACCCCCATACGCTCTTGAATATTACCATATTTTAGACTTGTTGTCAACAATTTTTCAAAATTTTATTAAAAAAGTTGAGTTTTGTTGAAAAAATTTAAAAAAAGATCGCAAACTAACGCTTGCGACCTTTGTTTTTTTCTTTTTGCTCTTAACCTTCGTGGTCGTGAAATTCGGCCATACGAATGTTGTTTGCTTTTCTTTGTTCTTCCATATAAGTTGAGAACATATCTCTAACTCTGTGTGGGTTTTTGATGTTTTTCAAAACAACTGTTGGCATACTTTCGTCACTTGTATACAAAGTCACATCACCAACATTCAACATTTTGCCCAAAAGACCTTGGTGGAAACCGATGTCACAAATTCTGTAAACATTTACTTCGTCCAAGTGTGTTGACAAAAAGCCAACATCCAAAAACAACTTAAACCAAGAACCTGGTTTTCTTACAAGGACATATCTTGTAAATGACAATGGCATACCCAACCATCTTTTTCTGTCTTTCCAAACAAGTTCGGCACCAGCACCGTATTTTCTTGAAACGTTCATACTTTCTACACTCCTTTATGAAAACATAATACAACAATTCCACAAAAAAGTAAACAAAATTTTGATATATTTTGCCAAGCAAAAGGACAAATTTAAAAAAAATCCCCACAAACAGGGGGACTTTTTTTGTTGAAGTGATTATTTGCAAGGGTTGTTGCAGTTTGAAAGCAACATCAAAAGCAAAAGAGTAGAGCAGTCAACAGAGATGCCACAGCCACCTCTCATGTTTCCACAGCCACAGTTTTGCAAAAGCAAAAGCAAAAAGACAAGTGAGCAGGTGTCAAAGCCGCAGCCGCAACCACCTCTGTCATCATAGTCTCTGTCTTTGTGCATGTCACCACAATTTGAGCCTCCGAAAAAGTTCATTCGTGCCTCCTAAATTCTTATGTAACGACTTTTGTTATGCAAAATGCTTTGCACATTAACAATCTATTAAACAGTGTCAAAAAATGTGCAAATGTGGACAACTTAATGTGCAAATTTGGGACTTTTGTATGATTTTATGCTAGAGAAATGAGGATTTTTTTGTTAATGTGGATTGTTCGTTGACTTTTCAAAAAAAATTGTGTTAATATCATAATGTAAGATGGGTATCTTCTACGAAGATAAAGGAGAGTTATGGAGCAAAATGTTATTACTTTCACTGGAAAGAACGAGCAGTTGTTTTCAAAACATCAAATCGAAGCGTTGACTGCAAAGTTGACTTTGATTGTGCCTGAAACCCACAATGCAATCCTTATCAAAGATGGACAGATGTTGCAAACATTGTCATCTGGCAAATATTTGATAAGCAAATTTGTCGACATAAAGACAGAAGCAGATTCTGCACTTGCAGTGTTGTTTATGTCAAAGACGGCAAAATTGAAATTGCTTTGGGGCACTGCGCAAAAGTTTTTGATGTATGATGGCAACTTGCAAGAAAACTACAAAGTTGGCATGAGTGGAGACTTTGATGTTCAAATCGGAGATCCTAGAAAATGCTATTTGTATTTGGTAGGCGCTGACGACGATTTGACAAGCGAAGCTTTGCAAAACAGACTTATGTCAAATGTTGTTGCAACTGTTGAAAGTGTTGTGGCAGAATATTTGAGTGACAACAAAATTATGTTCAATCAAGTGACTGTTTACAAAAGAGACATTTCTGCAAAAGTTGTAAAAGCGCTCAATCAAAAATTGATGAGCGAATACGGAATTGCAGTGTTCTCATTCAACATCTCAAATGTCTTGATTGATGAAGAAGACTACAACAGACTTGCAAAATTGCGCAGGGGTGGAAAGGTTGAAGAAGAAGTTGTTCAACCGAAAGCCGAACAGGCAGAAGAAGAGTTGCCACAACCTAAAAAGTCAGAGCAAAAACTTTTCTGTGACGAATGTGGCATCGAATTGAGCACTACTGCAAAATTCTGCTGGAACTGTGGCAAAAAAGTTGGAGGCGACAAGAAGTGCCCTGAATGTTCGACCGAAAGTGCACCAGAAGCAAAATTCTGTGCAAACTGCGGACACAAATTTTAAGGAGGATAGATTATGTTAGCATTTTATATTATCGTATTGCTTGCGATTGTAGGTTTGGCTGTTTTTTATGTGTGCAGAGAATACATCAAAAAGCCAAGCGACAAAGAAGGTGGCAGCAGAGGAGTGCTTAAAAACAAAAAGTCAATCGAAAACATGGTTGCAAATGTTGAAAGCATTATTGTTTATGCAAACGGAAACGATGCGCTTTGCAGAAGACTTGTTGAAGTGAAAGACAACATCAGATTTTTCAATCCATCAACAAACGACAAAGTGCTTTTGGTTGATTCAAAACTCGCTAGCAGATTGGACGATCTCAAAATCGCAGCAGCAAAAGACAACACTCAAGAAACTTGCATGAGATTGTTGGAAGAAGTTGAAGCATTTATCGTGCAAAGAAAGAAGGAAGAACAAGCATAATGAAAAGAAGTTATCAAACATCGCCAGACCTTAATCCTGAAGATAAGAAAAAAACAATAAAAGAGCTTAATCTTGGATATTTGAATTTGAGTGACGAAATGTTTGAACAAGCAAAGACAAACTTTTTGCTTGCACTTCAATATGACAGCAAATGTGCTGATGCATATTGGGGATTGATGCTCGTGAAGTTTCAACTCGGCAATGAGGACGAACTTTACTCAAATCCAGTCAAATACAAAAGTGCAATCTTTTTGCCAGAATGTCAATCAGCGTTGCAATTTGCTGATGACAACCAAAGAGCAAAATATGAAGATTTGCTTGAAAGAATTGACAAAATCAATTCGGGCGAAAATTATTAAAAGGAGCAAGGACAACAGCGATGTGGCCATTTAGAAGAAACAAATACAAAAAACTCAACAGAGAAGATTTGGTAAACTCAATTTGCGAACTTGAACGCCAAGAGAGAACCGTTGAAGCTGAGGTTTTTCAAAAGATAAAAGAAATTGATGCGCTTATGGACAAGGGCAAGAAAGAAAAAAACAGAGACTTGCAATTGTTTTACGCAAAAAAGATAAGCCATCTCAACGAAGAAAAGCAAGTGTGTATGGAAAGAGGTATGTATTTGCTTTACAACATCAGATTGATGACAAAGTTGAAAGATGCTTACGACAGCAACACATTTTTCAAAACTCAAACGAAAGTGCCTCTTAGTGATTTGCTTAGAGATCAAAAAGGTTTGGCAAAGTTTTTGAACAAAGCGCTTGAAACAAGAATTGCATCAGAAGATGTGCTTACAAGTGCAGACGAAGTGTTTGCAGAAGTGCAAGCGGCTTATGATGTAAGTCAACCAATTTATGGTGTTGGCAAAAGCGAAGAAGACATTTTGACAATGTTTGAAAAAGAAAATCAATTGGCAGATGAAAACGAATTGGCAGTTGAAGTACAGGCAAGCGAACCTGTAAAAAAGAAAAAAGCAAAATTGGGGGAATAAAAAATGGGAATCTTTAAGTCAAAACAACAAAAAGAAATCGAAAAGAAGATGTTGGTAAAAAGAACAATCAACTCTATGAACAAACAAATCAACAAATTGGAAGATCAAAAACAAGTGTTTATTGAATCTGCAAAAAGAGCAAAAGAAAAAGATCTTGATGCACAATTCCAATTGGCGTTGAGTGGCTACAAAATGACAGTTCAACAACAAAGAAGAGCACAAGAAATGCTTTTGAACTTTGAAATCACTGCTCAAATGAAAGATGTAACAATGATGACATCAGAATTTTTGAGAGGAATGAGCGAAATTAGCAAAGAAATGACAAAACTTGCAGATGCAAAAGAATTTGCAAAAATCCAAGCTCAATTTGAAGAAGCTATGGTTGCTGTTGAAACTCAAACAGATCAAATGGACAACTTTATGGAAATGAGCCAAGAAACTTTCTACAATGCAGGCAAAGACAAATCTGGCAAGACAACAGATGCTGAAATTGAAAAGTTTATTTTGGAACAAACAGGAGATGGACTTTCTAGCGAATCTATCGAAAAAGAAATGGAAGAAATTCGCAAGAAAATTGACGCTGATATAAATTAAAATCAAAAAGAGAGAAGTGTATGGCAAGAGAACCAGAACCAAGCATAAGCATGTTGTCTGAAACTTTTGACCTTTACATGAAAAAAGGTAAAGAAGCAAAAGAAAAAGGCAACATAACCCTTGCAAAAAGAAATTTTCTTCTTGCAGGCGAAACAATGATGCGCATGGCAAAACAAAGCACAGGCAAACTTAAAGAAGTGCGCATGGATAGAGCGAGAAGACTTGTCGAACTTTCTGACAATTTGGGCAAAAAACCAATCAAGGCAGAAAAGAAAGAGACAAAGTCAGAAGAAGATGAAGATGCAAAACAATGGCAAGCTGCAAAAGTGCCAGACATCAAGTTTAGTGATGTTGCAGGATTGGAAGATGTCAAAAAAGCAATCACAATCAGAATGATCAATCCAATCAAATATCCAGAAAAGTATAGAATGTATGGAAAGAAAACTGGTGGTGGTGTGCTTTTGTATGGACCTCCAGGGACAGGAAAAACAATGATTGCAAAGGCGATTGCAAATGAAGTTGGCGCAAAATTTTATGCAGTCAAAGGATCTGACATCGTTAGCAAATGGGTAGGCGACAGCGAAAAGAACATCAATTCGTTGTTTGAAGAAGCAAACAAACAAGACCGTTCGATCATCTTTATTGACGAAATGGACAACTTGCTCGGCAGAAGAGGTGTTGATACACACAATGACAAGCGAGTAAACGAATTTTTGCAACAAATTGACGGTTTTGCAGGAAGAAATCCAAACCTTTTGCTTTTGGGAGCAACAAACAGACCTTGGGACATTGACAGTGCAGCAATGAGATCAGGAAGATTTTCACAAAAGATCTATTTGCCTTTGCCAGACGGCCCAGCAAGAAAGTTTATGATCGAAAAAAGCATGAAAGGCGTGCCAGTTGATCAAACTTTTGATATTGACAGAATTGTTGATGCGACTGAAATGTATAGTGGTGCCGATTTGGAAGAACTTTGTGACAGAGCAAAAGAAGAACCTTTGCTTAAAGCAATTGCAACAGACAGCGTTGTTGCAGTCACAAACGAAGATTTTGACAAAGTGTTGGCAGTTATGCCACCAAGTGTTAGTCCAAGCGAATTGAAATTGTTTGACGATTATCACGATGATGTAAATGGCTACATCAAAAAACTTAAAAATTCAAAAAAATAAGGATAGAGTATAGCAAGTGAGAGAGCGTGTTTGTAAAAATTGTGGAGGAAGACAATATGTAGTTGTTGGGCAAAACATGGTTAAATGCCAGTTTTGTGGAACTCTCTATGTCGATGAGCACGCCTCAAAAGAAGAAGAGGTTTTGACAGTTGGTGCTTACGAACTTTTGAGAGAACTCAAGTTTGAAGCAGCTATTGAAGAGTTTGACAAGATCTTGGCACTCTATCCTCTTTCATTCTCTGCATTGTTTGGAAAAGCGTTGGCATCAAACAAAATTGTTTTGTATGCAAACAACAAGAGAGGTGCTGTCAAGAAAGCTCGTTTCTTTGGCGATACAGCAACTTCAATTTCAGAAGACGAATCTTTCAAGCTTGCAGTAGAAAATGCTCCACCTGAAATCCAAAAAACATACAACGATCATGCGAAGAAGATTGACAAGTTGTGCAGTCACTATCAACAACTTCAAGATGCCAAATGGGACATTGTTGTTTGCGCGATGGACTACAACAAGCATGATCCAAACCCACAAATTGCAAGTGCAATCGAAGCATTGCACGCAAAACAACTTTCTACATATTTTGTTCAAGATACAGAAGGCCGAGAAAAAGAAGAAGAGATTTTCAAAGCGCTTCAAACAAGCAAGGCGTTTGTTTTGTTTGCAAACAGCAAAACAGGTTATGCAAACGGCGAAGTTAAGCACTTGTTTGACAGATATTTGTATTTTGCAAAAAACAGAAAGAAGACTAAAAGCAGTTTTGTTGTTGTGATTGATGATCAAGTTGTTTCGGCAAAAGATTTGCCAAGTGATTTGGTGACAAACAAAAACACAATCAACTTGTCGAGTGAAAACTTTAACGAAGAGTTTGTAAAAAAGGTTTCAAAAGAAGCAGAAAATTCGGTAAAAGAGATTGCCAAGATTGACACAGTCAAGATTGAAAAAGTCAATCCTAAAAAGAAAGAATATGTAGATTTTGAAAGCATCAATCCAAGCGATTTGGGCAATTATAGAGTAGAAAATGTTTCTATGAGTGATGCCAACAAAATCAAATGGATTTATTTAAGTTTGAAAAATGGCGATTTTGTTACGGCAAAAGAGTTTATTGAGCAAGAAGTCGAAAAAGACAAATATAATGCAGAATTGTTGTTTGCTCAACTTTTGTGTGAATATAAGATTAAAACGCAAGAAGAATTTTTCTCAAGCGTTTCAAACTTGCGTGACAAAGAAAAAATCGACAATATATTAAGATATGCAAACAAAGAGTTTGCAGAAGAATTTGTTGACAACTGGGAAGCACTTTTGATGCAGTTGGACAACGAAGAATATTACAATGCGTTTTTGCTTTATTTGGCACAATACAACTCTCCAAAGAGAGACGAATTTGTGACGATGGCAGAAAACAAAGCTGTTGAAACAATGAATGACGAACTTATCGAAAAAGTTCTCAAATGTTTCAGAGCAGACGAAGTAGAAAGATTTGTTGCATTCTATTTTGCATTGGCACAAAAGAGTGACAACAACAACTATTATCAAAAAGTTTTGGAAATTGATGCAGGTCACCAACAAAGCAATCTTGCATTGTTGTTGCAACATTTCAAAACAAATCAAGACAAATTGACTTATCGAAACAAAGAAGAAGTCGAACAAGTGTTTAGATATCTTGATGAGGACACAAGAGAACAGTTTGTTTCGATTGTTTCAAAAATGGTTTTGCCTGTTGCTTTTTATGATTTGGAAGAAACAGAAAAGCAACTTGACTTTTATTTGGCTTATGTTGCAGATGAAGAAAGGCTGGCAAGACTTGCAGAAGAGATTGCAAAGAAGTTTCAAGAAATGCAATTTTTCAAACAAGCAGAAAAATACATTTCAATTGCAATTTCAAAAGACAAAAACAATGCTCAACTCTATTGGACTTTGATTGAGGTTAAACTCCACTGCATAAATGATGGAGAATTGATTCAATCTGGCGCAAAAGTCACACAACTTCCTGAATGGGAAACTCTTATGACTGTTGCAACTGAAGAAGAAACCGAAAGGTTTGCAGGGGTTATCAGCAAAATCAATTTGTATTCTGGCACAAAACTTAAATTTGAAGAAGATATGCTCGACAAATCTGCATTCAAAGAAAAATTGAGAGAGTTTGTGCTTAGAAACAACCAAATCATGCTTGAAATGTCAAAACAAGAAGGTCCTGTTGTTGACAGGGGCATAAGTTATTACAAACAACAACTTCAACCATTTGAAAAATATCTCGATCAAGTTGATGACATTGAAGATTATGTCAAATACAAAGATTTGGTTTCAAAAACAAATCAAAGATTGGAATTGTTGGATTTGACACTTGAATCATCTGTCAATGTGACAAAATTGACAAGCAGAGATAGTGGGCTTAAAAATGTTGTCAAATCAAAACAACTTCGCACAGAAAAATACGAACAACAAAAGAAAGAAATCAAAAACGACAAATTCTTGAAGAAATTTTTGTTTATCTTCTTGGAATTGTGTCCGATGGCATTTTTGACAATTTTGCTTGCTGTTGTGATTGCTATGCCAAAAGAAGTTTATATGTATTTCAACATAGAATTTTTGATTGGTGGATTGCTTGCAACAAGTGTGATTGCAATTGTCAATTTGATTGTCTTCTTGAAAAAGAAATCTCTCAGCAAAGGTTGGAAGTTTGCCGACCTTATGTTGACAATTTTGGGTGGAGTCAACTTGGTGTTGTTTGTGATTGGATTTAGTTTTTCAACACAGGTTATGTCAATCACAAGCATAAAAGAGTTTGATACACTTCTTCACAACACAGGAAACTATGTGACATTTGAGCTTGCCAATGATATTGACATGGCAAAAGTTGAATGGAAGAGCACAAACTTTGCCGGCAAACTTGACGGAAAAGGACACAAACTTTTGAATGTTAAATTTGCAGAAGGCAAAAATATGTCGTTGTTTGCGACAAACACAGGCACAATCAAAAACCTTGAAATCCATTTGGTTGGCTTGACATACAACACAAATTGTGAAAACTTTGGTGCGTTTGCATCAAACAACAGGGGCACAATCGAAAACTGTTCGGTTTATGGCTCTGTAAAATTGATTGCATCTTCAAACGCATCAGTTGGTGGGTTGGTTGCCACAGCAACTGCCGGCACAATCAAAAACTGCAAATCAAATGCAAAAATCGAAATTGTTTCTCAACAAGTTGATGTAAAATTTGGTGGTTTGATTGGCAAGGTTGCCACAGGCAAATCGAAGGCAAAAATCACACAAAACACAGTCAACACAATGCTTGCAATCAATGCAAACTTGACAAACGAAATGGTTTATGGTGGCCTTGTGGGATATTCAGAAGGTGAAAATGTTGAAATTTCGCAAAACCACACATTTGTTGAAGTTTCTGTGACAGGCACAATCTATGACTGCATTGTTGGTGGAATGTTTGGGTTTGGCTCTTGTGCAACAAAAGACAATTATGCGCAAGGTGTAATCCACTTTGACACTTACGAGGTTGACAAAAACTTGTATGTTGGTGGATTGTATGGACAATTCCAAAACTCAGTTGTAAGCAAAAAAGTAGAAACAAGTTACACCAATGTTGACATTGAAGGGATTGTAGAATTTGGAAAGATTGTTGGAAGCCTTGGTGGCCATATGGACAACTGCTTTACAACAAAATCTGGCACACAAAAATTGTGCTATGTTCAAGAGTCAACTTGGGGTGGCAGATTGAACAACTGCAAAGAGTTGTATGCAACAAAATATGACTCTTCACTCGGATTTAATTCAAGCGTCTGGAAGATTTTTGAAGACAAATATCCAGTGCTTGTTTGGGAATACGAATTGTCATTGAAATAAAGTTCCGTTTTGGAACTTTTTTTCATATATAAAATTATGTCAAAAGAAAACAAAAAAGTTGACAGGTCAACACGCTTATGGTATCATTATGCCAGTTGATATTGGCATATCATATTTTTTTATGCTTAAATTGAAAAATGACTAAATTTGATAGGAGAAAAACAATGTTAAAATTGCTAAAAACACTCAACTGGAAAGAGTGGTTGCTACTTGGCTGTTGTGCCGGATTGATTGTGCTTCAAGTGTGGCTTGATTTGAAGATGCCAGACTTTATGCAAGAAATCACAACCCTTTTAAAAACAGAAAACATTGCAATGAAAGAAATTTGGAAGTATGCTGGCTATATGATTGCTTGCGCATTGGGTGCACTTGGTGCAACTGTCATTGTAGGTTTTTTGGCTGCAAGAGTTGCAGCATCGGTTTCGTTTAAGTTGAGAAAGAAAGTTTATGAAAAAGTTGAATCTTTTTCTATGGAAGAAATCAAAAAATTTTCAACTGCAAGTCTTTTGACAAGGACAACAAACGATGTTACACAAGTGCAAGCGGTCATCACAATGGGATTTCAATTGTTGGTAAGGGCACCAATCACTGCAATCTGGGCAATTTGCAAAATTGCAAACAGCAACTGGAGATGGACAGCAGCAACAGGCGTGGCAGTGGGCATTATGGTTTGTGTAATTATGATTATTGTCATTTTTGCAGTGCCAAGATTTAAGAGAATTCAAACTCTTACTGACAATCTTAACAGAGCGACAAGAGAAAGTCTTGAAGGAGTGAGAGTTGTCAGAGCGTACAATGCTGAAGATTACCAAGAAGCAAAGTTTGAAAGTGTAAATGATGCTGTAACAAAAAATCATCTTACAATTGGCAGAACAATGGCTATTATGGGGCCGGGAATGTCGTTGATTTCAAACGGGCTTCAACTTGCAATTTATTGGATAGGTGCATTTTTGATCAACAGGTCGGCAAACCCGATAGAAAATGTTGCAATATTTTCAGAAATGATGGTTTATATGACTTACGCAATGCGTATTGTTATGTCGTTTATGCTTTTGATAATGTTTTTCATGATGTTGCCAAGAGCTGCAGTTTCTGCACGAAGAATAAACGAAGTTTTGGACACACAACCAAACATTTTTGATGGAGAAGGCGTGCCTGAAACAGAACTTAAAGGTGTAGTAGAATTTAAGAATGTAAGTTTTAAATATCCAGATGCTCAAGAATATGTCGTAAAAAATGTTTCGTTTAAAGCCGAACAAGGTCAAACGGTTGCATTTATTGGTTCGACCGGAAGTGGAAAAAGCACACTTATCAATCTTATCCCAAGATTTTATGATGCAACAGAAGGCGAAATTTTGGTCGACGGAGTCAATGTAAAAGAATATGCGCAACGCGACCTTCACAACAAGATTGGTTATGTGCCACAAAAAGCTGTGCTTTTTGCCGGAGACATTGCTTCAAACATTGCCTTTGGTGACAATGGAAGAGGGGCTGCAACACAAGAAGATATTGAAAACGCAGCAAAAATTGCTCAAGCAAAAAACATCATCGAAAGAAAGGAAGATAAATATGCTTCCCGTGTTGCGCAAGGTGGAACAAACTTGTCAGGTGGACAAAAGCAAAGACTTGCGATTGCAAGAGCGATTGCAAGAAAACCAGAAATCTTTATTTTTGACGACAGTTTTTCTGCTCTTGACTACAAAACAGACAAGGCTCTCAGAAAAGAACTTAAAAAGAAAACAGCAGATGCAACCAAATTTATTGTTGCTCAACGCATTGGCACAATCATTGATGCAGACAAAATTGTTGTGTTGGAGCAAGGCGATGTGGTTGGCATAGGCACGCATCAAGAGTTGCTCAAGAGTTGCCAAGTTTACCAAGAAATTGCTTATTCACAATTGTCAAAGGAGGAACTTGGAGATGAGTAGAATGATGCACAATCCACGCATTCCTGTGGGAGAAAAAGTAAAATACAAGTTTTCGGACACTTGGTCAAAATTGATAAGATATTGCAAGGCATATTTGCCAACAATCATTTTGGCGCTTGTTTGTGCTGTTGGTGGCACGGTGTTTACAATTTTGGGACCTGACAAAATCAAACAAATGTCAGCGCTTATTGGTGAAGGCATTTTTGGAAATATGGATTTCAAAGCCGTTACAACGGTAGGTCTCACTTTGGTTGCATTTTATGCTTCAAGCATTTTGTTGTCATATTTGCAATCATTTATCATGACAACGGTTACTCAAAAAATAACTAAAAAGATGAGAAATGACATTGCTCACAAAATCAACTCATTGCCACTTGGTTATTTTGACAAAATTCAAAAGGGCGACATTTTGTCAAGGGTGACAAACGATGTTGACATCTTAGGGCAAACCCTCAACCAATCAATCGCAAATCTCGTTTCAGCAATCGTGCTTTTTGTAGGTTCGATTGTGATGATGTTTGTGACAAATTGGATTATGGCGCTTGTTGCCATTGGTTCGTCGTTGATAGGTTTTGTGTTTATGGCAATCATTGTTGCACGCTCGCAAAAATATCACATCAGACAACAAAAACTTTTGGGCGACTTGAATGGCCACATCGAAGAAGTTTATTCTGGACACAATGTTATCAAGGCATACAATGCCGAAATTGGTTTCAATCAAAAGTTTGAAACAATCAACAAAAAACTTTACAAAAATTCGTGGAAGGCGCAATTTATGTCTGGGTTGATGATGCCACTTATGCACTTTATTGGAAACCTTGGCTATGTTGCAGTTTGTATTGTTGGTGCAATTTTGACTAAAAACGACCCAAAAATGTTTGACATTATTCCTGCATTTTTGATTTATGTCAATTTGTTTACACAACCTTTGTCCACATTTGCACAAAGTATGTCTAGTTTGCAATCTGCTGGCGCTGCAAGTTTTAGAGTTTTTGAGTTTTTGGAACAGGCAGACATGGAAGACGAAAGTCACAAAACTCAAGTGCTTGAAAATGCACAAGGAAACATCGAATTTAGAAATGTTAAATTTGGATATGACCCAAAGAAGATTGTTGTCAAAGATTTTTCTGCAACCGTAAAGAAAGGTCAAAAAGTGGCAATTGTTGGGCCGACCGGTGCCGGAAAGACGACAATGGTCAATTTGCTTATGAGATTTTATGAAATCAACGAAGGCGACATTTTGATTGATGGCATTTCAACAAAAGAGCTTACAAGAGAAAATGTTCATGAGTTGTTTTGTATGGTTTTGCAAGACACTTGGCTTTTTGAAGGCACAATCAGGGACAACATTGTTTACAACAACAATCAAATTTCTGACGAACAAATTGAAACTGCTTGCCGTGCATGTGGACTTCACCACTTTATTCAGACATTGCCAAACGGTTACAACACGATGCTCAACGAAGATGCAGGTTTGTCAGCAGGGCAAAAACAACTTGTCACAATTGCTCGTGCAATGGTTGATGATGCACCAATGTTGATTTTGGACGAAGCAACATCAAATGTTGACACAAGAACAGAAATTTTGATTCAAGAAGCAATGGACAAATTGATGGAAGGTCGCACTTCGATTGTTATTGCTCACAGACTTTCAACAATCAAAAATGCAGATTTGATTTTGGTTATGAAAGATGGAGATATTATCGAAAGTGGAAATCACGAAACTTTGCTTGCTGAAGGTGGTTTTTATAGCGAACTTTACAACAGTCAATTTGAAGAAGTTTAAAACAAAAGAGCAGAAATGCTCTTTTTTTGTTGCTTTGTTTTGTTAAAAGTGCTTTTTGTGTGATATACTCAAAGCAGGAAAATGATTATGGACAGATACAACAAACTTAATACTTTTTTAAAAAACAAATTTGGCGAAAGGGTGCTAAAAATTTGTGTTGATGGTGGATTTACTTGTCCAAATAGAGATGGAAAATGTGGCAGAGGTGGTTGCATTTTTTGTGGAGAAAGAGGATCGGGCGAACACACAAAAAGGATAAGCATTGCTGATCAAGTCAACAAGCATTTGCAAAGTTATCGTGGACAGCGAGCAAGCAAATTTGTGGTTTATTTTCAAAGCTTTACAAACACATACGACACAATAGAAAATTTAAAGCAGAAATACGATCAAGCGCTTGTTTGTGACAAAATTGTCGGTCTTGCGATTGCCACAAGACCTGATTGCATTGATGAAGCAGTTGCAAAACTTTTGGCTGAATATCAAAAACAAGGTCTTTATGTTTGGGTAGAGCTTGGACTTCAAACAACAAATGACAAAGTTGGCAAGTTTATAAATCGTGGTTATAGCACGCAAGATTTTGTTGATGCGACCAAGGTTTTAAGAAAATACAATATAGACATTGTTGCACACATAATGCTCGGCCTGCCAAATGAAGAAGAAAACGATTTGCAAGATGCAATAAATTTTGTAAATGAGCAAGACATTCAAGGGTTGAAAATACATTCGACTTATGTGATTGAAGGCACAGCCCTTGCCAAACTTTATAAAGATGGCAAATATCAACCAATTCAACTTGATGACTATATAGAAAAGGTGCTAAACATTTTGCAAAACATAAGACCAGAAATTGTCGTGCATCGCATAACGGGAGATGCTCCAAAAGATTTGTTGCTTGCACCAAGTTGGTCTGCACACAAAAAACTTGTGCTCAATCGTATTGAAAACATTATGGCGAGCGAAAATTTGTCGCAAGGTGTGAATTTCAAAAAATAAAAATTTTTGTATAATAAAACTGAAAAACAACCATCATAAAAGCAAGGAGAATTTTTATGATGAAGATGATGTTTTTCTTTATGGGAGTGCCACTGATGATTATGTCATTTTTTCAAGTGCAAGATGTCTTGCCTTATGCAAATCAAATCGAAATTATTTCAAACGGAAATACAATTGTTTTGTCGCAAGAGCAACAAGATGATTTGTTGCAAGAAATCAAAAATTTACTTGCAGATTCGCACACTGTGCCTGCATTTGGAGTTGTGTTTGATGACATGTATCAACAAGAAATCCAATCGGGAAATTTTGTTTCAAT
Source organism: Clostridia bacterium (assembly GCA_017452445.1). Taxonomy (GTDB): domain Bacteria; phylum Bacillota; class Clostridia; order Christensenellales; family UBA1242; genus Caccovivens. Next base: position 89,520 of record JAFTMH010000002.1, on the reverse strand, counting down.
CAAGTTTGCAGAAATGTATGAAATAAATGGTCTGCCATTTGATCAACTTGTTTTCAAAGTAGAAGGAGATTGGCAGGGGTTTAATATAATGAGAGGAGACAATGGACACTTTCAAGGCAGATGCATCTATGTCGATTTGATGGGCAAAAATATGCAAAATTTGGCGAAAAAGGTGGATTTTTTGACAAAAAACACATCTTTCGAAGAGAAAGTTGACCAAATGCAACTTCAAGAAAACGACAAACATTTTGAAGAAACTTTGGCAGCTGCTGAGTCAGAAAGTGTTTAATAAAATTAAAAACAAAAGTTCGCAAACGGATTTGTATTGAGGACTTTTTTATTTTTTATGGTGGTGTAAAAGTTTGACATGATAAGTGGTTATATAATAAAATATATCCACACAATAAAGGAGGTACCCAATGGAAAATTGCTGGAAAGGTTTTAAGGGAGAATCATGGAGAGAGACTATCAATGTCGCTCAATTTATTCTCGACAATTATACAGAATATTGTGGTGATGACAGTTTTTTGAAAGGGATTTCTCCAAAGACTCAAAAAGTTTGGTCAGAATGTGAAAAATTGCTCGCAGAAGAAGCAAAAACAGGACTTCTTGATGTAGAAACAAAGGCAATTTCTGGCATCAACACATTCAAACCTGGATATATTGACAAAGAAAACGAGGTTGTTTTTGGACTTCAAACTGACAAGCCACTCAAACGCATCGTAAATCTTTATGGTGGCACAAGAATGGCAGAAAAAGCGCTTGATGCATATCAACGCACAGTTGATGAAGACATCAAAAAACACTTTTGGGAATATAGAAAAACTCACAACGATGGCGTTTTTGATGTATACACGCCAGAAATAAGAAAAGCAAGAAAAGCAGGACTTATTACAGGGCTTCCAGATGCTTATGGTCGTGGAAGAATTATTGGCGACTATCGCAGGGTTGCACTTTACGGAATTGACTTTTTGATTGAAGAGAAAAAGAAAGATTGGGCAGAAATTGATGTTTCTAGCGAGGAAAACATTCGACTTAGAGAAGAAGTTGCCGAACAGGTTAAAGCCCTTGAAGAAATCAAAAAAATGGCAAATTCTTATGGATTTGACATCTCTAAACCTGCAACAACAGCAACAGAGGCTGTCCAATGGTTGTATTTTGGATATTTGGCAGCAGTCAAAGAAAACAATGGCGCAGCAATGAGTTTGGGTAGAACTTCAACATTTCTTGATATTTACATTGAAAGAGATTTGCAAAATGGGTTGTTGACAGAAGAACAAGCACAAGAGTTGATTGATCAATTTATTATCAAACTTAGATTGGTAAGACACTTGAGAGCGCCAGATTACAACGAAATTTTTGCAGGAGATCCAACTTGGGTTACTGAAACTCTTGCCGGAATGGTTGACGAAAAGAGAAGTTTGGTTACAAAGAACTCTTTCAGATATTTGCATTCGCTTATCAATCTCAACCCGTCACCAGAACCCAATATGACAGTTTTGTGGTCTGACAAATTGCCAGAAAACTTTAAGAAATATTGCGCAAAAATCTCAATTTTGACAGATTCTATTCAATACGAAGGTGATGATGTCATGAGAAATCAATATGGTTGCGACTATGCGATTTCATGCTGTGTTTCTGCAATGAGAGTCGGCAAACAAATGCAATTTTTTGGCGCAAGATGCAACATGGCAAAAGCGTTGTTGTATTCTCTCAACGGTGGTGTTGACGAAAAAACAGGACTTTTGGTTGTTGAAGGAATCGAAAAATGCGAAGATGAAGTGCTTGATTTTGACAAAGTTATGGCAAATTACAAAAAGACACTCAAAAAAGTTGCCAAAACTTATGTTGACGCATTAAACATCATTCACTTTATGCATGACAAATATGCTTACGAAAGAGGCCAAATGGCTTTGCATGACACAAAGGTTGACAGACTTATGGCTTTTGGCGCAGCTGGATATTCAGTTGTGGCTGACTCGCTTTCTGCAATCAAATATGCAAAAGTAAAACCAATTAGAAACGAAGAAGGCATCATTGTTGATTTTGAAATTGAAGGCGAATTCCCAAAATACGGAAATGATGATGACAGGGTTGACTTTATCGGCATTGAAGTTGTTCAAACTTTCTTTGATTATTTAAAACAACTTCCAACATATAGAAATTCTGTGCACACATTGTCTCTTCTTACAATCACATCAAATGTTATGTATGGCAAGAAAACAGGTGCAACACCAGATGGAAGAAAGGCTGGCGAACCATTTGCTCCTGGTGCAAATCCAATGCACGAAAGAGATTGCTCAGGCGCATTATGTTCTTTGAATTCTGTAGCAAAAATTCCATATTGTGATTGCTGTCAAGACGGCATTTCAAACACATTCTCAATTGTTCCTGATGCACTTGGCCATGATGAAGTATCTAGAATTGACAACCTTGTCGCAGTGCTTGACGGATATTTTATCCAAAATGCACAACATCTCAATGTTAATGTGCTCAACAGAGATCTTTTGATTGATGCTATGAACAATCCTTGGAAATACCCAAATTTGACAATTAGAGTTTCTGGCTATGCTGTAAACTTCAACAAGTTGTCACGAGCACATCAAGAAGAAGTTATTGCCAGAACTTTCCACGGTAAAAGATGATGAAAGCAATAGCAAATATCGCAAGTTTTGAATCAATGGGTCTAGTTGACGGGCCAGGAGTGCGCTTTGTTGTTTTTTTGCAAGGTTGCCCTTTGCGTTGTGCATATTGCCACAACCCAGAAATGTGGAATTTTAACGAGAAAAAACAACAATATTCTGCAGAAGAAGTGTTTGCAAAGATAAAAAGATATGTTCCATATTTTGGCAAAGATGGTGGAGTGACTGTTTCTGGTGGCGAACCATTGATGCAACAGCAATTTGTTGAAGAATTGTTTGCTTTATGCAAGCAAAACGGAATCCACACATGCTTGGATACTTCTGGTTCTGTCGAAGTGACAAGTGATGTTTTGGATTATACAGACCTTGTTATTTTAGATGTCAAAGCAATTGATGCCGACCAATATAAGGATTTGGTAGGACTTTCAAATGTCAACTTTTGCAAATTTGTCAAACTGTGCCAAGAAAAAAATAAAAAAATGTGGCTCAGACAAGTTATTGTGCCAAATTACAACGACACAAAAGAAAGTGTTGAGCAATTGAAAGAGTTTGCAAAAACGCTTAAAAATGTGGATAAAATCGAACTTTTGCCATATCACACAATGGCTGTAAAAAAATATCAACAACTTGGCATTGTCTATCGTCTGCAAGGAGTTGCTGATATGGACAAAGAAAAATGCAAACAACTCGAACAGTTTTTGAAATAAAAATAAGGGAATATTTCCCTTATTTTTTGTTTAATAGCGCATTTTTTTGTCAAAAAAATGGTATGGACTATCTTTTATTTTCTTTACTTGGATTTTATGCGATACGGGGTTGGCGAAAGGGTGGATATTTTGTGCTTTTTTCACTTGCAGAAAGTGTGCTTTGTTTTTGCATTGCCTTTTTGTTGAATGAACACCTTTTTAATCTCTTAAGAAAAATCGGCATTGAAAGTTTTTTTGAAAAATTGATTTCAAATTTGGCCAACAAAACAGATTTCTCTGCCTATATAGGTGGCAAAGACGGGCAGATTGCATCGAAACTTGCCCACATTTCCACATTTTTGATGCTATATTTTTTAGCAAAAATAGTTGTAGGTTGCATAAAAAAGGTTTTCAAATTCAGCAAAACAAGTTGCCCAAGTGTTGGAAATGGCATTTTGGGTGCTATGGTTGGCATTTTCAAAGGTTGTTTCGTGTTTTTTGTGGCCTATTGCGCACTCAATGTTGCGACAGTCTTTTCATCGAGCGAAAAGTTGGCAGGTTTTGTTGCCAATGCAAAACTTTCAAACGGCTTGTTGTCTGTTTTTGAAGAAAAAATAATCAGTGTCTTTCTATTTCACTGATTATTTTGATTTTCTATAAATTTATCAACAGAATGTTGCCAAAATTCGCTATTTGTTTCATTATCTTCAGGAAGTTGGGAAGAAAGTTGGTCGTTTCGCTCTTTTGCAGCATCTTTTTTGTTTTTAAGATCGACAATCACTCCCATTGTCACAATTGACGCAATGATAAGCACGGCAGTCAAAACAAACATTGCAATCTGCAATGCGCTAAATTTTTTCAACCAATCTAGATTTCTTTTGTTTTGTCCTTTCATTACGCTTATTGTAACACCTTGCTAGGCGTTTTGCAACAAATTTGCAAGACAAATATCTTTCTATAGCAAAGAAAATAAAATAAATTATTATTGAAAATAATCGAATTTCTCCATAATTAAAAATTAAATTAATTAAATAATAATTAAAAAACAATAAAAATGCCGAAAAAATGTCAAAAAAATAAATTAAAATAATATTTTTTATATTAAAAAACAATTTAATTATATTTTTTAAATCGAATAAAACGCCAGTAAATATCGCACATGTAGCAATTATTAAAATAAAAATAGGTTGATTTGATGTTGAAAAAAGCATTTTATTTTAAAATCCTTTTAATAATGCCGATTTTTTGCGATTTTTTGTTATATTTTAATGAATTTATTTCGCCATTAAAAACAACTAAATTGTTTTCCAAATCTAATTTTGTGATTTCAATATTGTTTCCGTTTAATATAAGAGTGTTGTTTGCAAGTTCGACAACAGCTTGCGTGTTTGTTGAAGACAAAATCTTTGTCGCACCAGTTATGGTTGTTTGATTTTGGTTTTCAATGAGTATAGATTGCATAAAATCTCCTTTTTGTTTGCACAATTGCACATTTTGTGTTTATAATATGATATGAACAAAAAACAGATAGTAGTAGAAAAAGATAAAAAACTCGTTTCCCTGTTGCAAGACTATGGTTTTTCGTTTGCAGATGTAAACAAAATGTTGAGAAACAAAGATGTAAGAGTTAATGGCAAGGCAACAAAAGAAAATATTTCGGTTTTTGAGGGGGATGAAGTTGTTTTTTATTTTTCTGATGACATGCTTGCAAAAAAAGCAGACATAATTTATGAAGATGATGATGTTTATGTGGTTTACAAGGCTGCGGGCATCGAATCTGAGGGCGAAAAAGGATTGGAATCTGTGCTTGATGGAGCAATTGCCGTCCATAGACTTGATAGAAACACTGAAGGTGTTATGGTTTTTGCCAAAAACCAACAATCTGCACTGAAATTGGAGTCGGCATTCAAGAAACATTTAGTCGAAAAAAGATATGTTGCCGAAGTTGTTGGCAGATTTGATGTAAAAGAGAAAAAATTTGATGCCTTTTTGTTGAAAGATGCGCAAACATCTTATGTAAAGATTTTTGAAAGCAAAACAAAAGGTGCAGTGCCAATTTCGACAATAGTTAAAACCTTAAAAGCGGGAAATGAAAGCAGTTTGGTTGAAATTGGGTTGGTTACTGGCAAAACGCATCAAATAAGAGCGCACCTTGCTTTTCTGGGACATCCAATCATTGGAGATGGCAAATACGGCAAAAATGAAGACAACAAAAAGTTTCAGCAATCAAGACAAAAATTGGGTTGTTTCCGTTTGAAGTTTGACTTTGTTGGCATTGAAGGGCTTAATTTTAAAACTTTTGAGAAAAAACCAAAGTGGTTTGTTTAGTGTCGGATTGAAAGATGTCAACATATAAACAAATATGAGATCTTTCAATTTGTATAAAAACTCCTATTATCAAGGGTTGATTCAAGACTTGTTTTCTGGCAAAGATGGTTGTTTTGTATGCTTTATGCAGGTGTTTTATCAAAACAATATCTGCAAATCTTTTGACAAGAGAATTGAGTGTCTGGATAGGATTGTTAAAAAAGAATTAAAAAATTGCGAAATTTTGTCAGATTTGCTGACAAAACTTGGTGCAGACGCACAATATCAATCAAGTGAAAGAAGGTTTGTTTCTGGCAAAGATGTTGATTATGTCAAAGATTTGAAAATGATGCTTTTGGCAGATGTGGAATTGTTTGAGATATCCACAATTCAACTCAAAAACGCAATTTCAAAGATAGAAGATCAGCACATAAGGGCAAATTTGAAGAAAATTTTGATCAGCAAGAAGGAATCTTTGGAGTTTTTAAGAGAAGAAATATTGAAAATTTAAAACACAAAATAAAAATGAAAATAATTGTTAAAAAATATATTCAAAAATAGCAAAAAATGCAAATTTTATCGATATTTTGCATTTTTTTTATTATATTTTTAAAAATTTGTTTAGTTAGATTTTATCGAACAAAAGTCGATTTTTTAATTTGAATTCTTTGCATTAAATATTTTATTATAAATAAAATTATTTTTCTTTGTTTTTTATTTGATAAATTTTGTCAATAAGTGTTAAAATAATTTTAGTAAAATTATGTCTACAAACGAGTTGATAGATAGTAGGAGAAGCATATGAAAAAACTTAGATTTTTGGTCGTGTCGATTTTTGCACTTTTGGTGAGTGCTATTTTTTCTGCATGTACATTCAAAACTCAAAAGGCAACTTTCGTTCAGCACGAAGAGTTGGTGTCAATTGAAGAAGCAATTGATTTGAATGACTATGTAGAGGTTGAAAACATTCTCAAGTCGGACATTGTCTACAAGATGGCAAATCCAAGGATTGCACAAATTGAAGGGTCAGTGTTGACAGGTTTGTCTGCCGGATCAAGTTTTGTTTATGCGACAAAAGGAAACAACACTTTGGCTTCGATGAACATTGTGGTCAAAGACAAATTTGCTGCGCCTACAAACATTTCAATCAATTCGACAGGTTTGATTTCTTGGGACGCTGTTTCTGCTGTCTACGGAAACTCTTCCGAACCTACTATCGCTCGTGAATATACAATTTCAGGAACTTTGAAAACTTACAGTCCAGAAACAGGCGCTTTGATTTCTACAGATGCAATCAACACAACAGTAAAAAATGGACAAACTTCTTATCAACTCACAACTCACGGTGTATACGAATTGATTATCAATGCTGTTGGCTTGGGTTACTTTGACACAAGCGAGGCTTCAGAAGATGACAAAAAGACATTCAACTTTGGTTATATGCCACTTGAAAGTTTTGCGACAACTTGGGATTCTGCAACAGGAAATCTTTCTTGGACAGGAATTGCTGGAGCAAAATATAAAGTTAAAGTTGGAAATGCTCAAATTGGTGACTTTATCACAACAACAAACTGCGATTTGACAACATATTTTGATGCGGCAGATGCTGGCAGATACAATGTTTCGGTTGTGGTTTATGACGAAGATGGTCAACTTCTTCCTGCAGAAAGCAACGCAATTGTTGTTGAAAAACTTGAAGAAGCATCAGTGGTTTATGATCACGCTGCTGGTGGACAAATTGTGATCGAAGTGCATGACAAAGCTGCAGCATACGAAGTTGTTTTGACAAACACTACAACACATCAAGAAACAAAAGCAACATATACCAACGAGGGTGAAGCGATTGTTTTGGATCACTCTTCACTTGTTGCTGGTTTGTATGATTTGACTGTTGTTGCAACAAACACGACAAGCTCAACAGAAAATTATTATAAGAGCGACGTCAACGAATTTGGCAGACTTTACAAACTTGGTTCTGTTTCTGTTTCTGGAAAAGGCGGAAATCAAGAAAATGGCAACAAGTTTGCAATCACAGTTACAAGAGAAGAAGGTGCAATCAAAACAGATTTGATTGTTTCAGGTCTTGAAGGGGTAAATGAAATTTCTGGTTTTGAGATTGACGAATTGGGAACAGAAGTTTCTGACCTTACACTTGACGAAGTGAAAATTTACAACTTGAAATTTGCTCAAGTCGCAACAGATTCTGCAAACATGGTAAATGGCAGAGAAGTTTATGTTTTGAAGTCAAATGACAGTGCAGTTTTGACAGCATCAAAAGTTGGTGCAATTGCAGGCGAAGTAGAACATTCAGTTTCTTCAGACAAATCAGTTTTGACTTTTGCAAAAGCAACAAACGCAACAGCATATGAAGTTTTGAGATTTGACGGAGAAAATTTTGTTTCAGTTTCTCAAGACTATGCAATCAATGTTGCAAGCGAAACAGAAGTTGTTGTGACATTCTCAGATTTGATCGACAACTTGTATGAAGCAGTTGACGGAAAATATACATTTAAGGCAGTTGCAAAAACTGCAGATGACAGACTTGCAATCAATGCAAGCTTGCAAAAAGAAATTGTTGTTTTGGCAGTGCCAACAAGTGCATCAAGTGGAAACACAGCAAGCACAACATATGAGTGGACACCTGTTCAACTTGAAGATGAAGCAGACAGAGCATCAATTTCTTATGAAATCGAAATCTATTCAATCACAAAAGAGCTTTATGAAGCAAATAGAACAGAAATCAACATTGACACAACAAGTTTGCCAAAGCAAACAAGAACAGCAACACAACCTCGTTGTCAAGTTAATGGCGAAGGATATTATTATGTAAGAGTGTTTGCAAAGACATCAAACAAAAATGACTTTGTTGAGTCAAAAGAATATTTGGAAGAAGTTTTCTATGTGTTTGAAACACTTGAGGCTGGAGAAGTTTTGTTTGCATATGATGATCAATACAAAAACTACACAGGTTTCTCTGGGGCAAGTGGATTCTATCTTGAAATTGCCGAAGCAGACAATGTAGACGCATATACAATCTCAATCAACGGCGAGGAAGTTGGCTTCCACAAAATGGTTGTTGGCGAACAAAACATTTACCTCTTGGCAGAAGAATTTGCTGATTCTGCAGCACCATACGAAATTGCAGTTGTTGCAAAATCAAACGACGACACAATCTATAAAGACAGTGCAGCGTCAACAATGTCAATTGTTAGACTTGCAAGCATCACATATGATGATATGACTTTTGATGATCAAGCACTTTCGTTGGAAGTTTTGCCACAAGAAGGCACTTCAAGACTTTCAATCACAGCAAGTGGAAGTCCAAACACTGCAAATTCAACTGACCCTGCAATTGCTGCAAAATTTATTATGTCAGCGTTGTCAAACAGCGAATTTACATTTGTTGTTAAAGGATCTGCAAAAACAGGTGCAATTTACACACCAACAAATGACACAGTTTATCTTGATGCTCAAACAGCAACATTTACAATCTCTCGTGTTGAAAAACCAACTCAATTTAGATACCAATCAGGCAAGTTGTTGGTTGATCACACAGAAATTGCAGAAACAGGTTTCTATGTTTTGGATATCACAGGTAAAACTCAACTTGGAAGCGAATCTCAAGTAAGAGTTAAACTTGCTGAAAATTCAATCGCAGTTATGAACGGACAAGAAGTTGTCCTTGGCACAAAAGACGAATTTGTGACAATTGATGATGCAAACGAAACAGTTTCGATTGACCTTGAAAAGATTGTAGAACTTATCAAAGCGTCTGACTTTGCTGGGGTTTACAACCAAGCAGTTGAAGTTAAGTTTGCTGTGTTTGCATATCAAAACAATGTAGACGGAAATGTAGTCCATGTTTCTTCACACTATGCAACAAAACAAGGTTCGACAGAGACAGAATTGACTGTTGAAAAAATGGGCAAACCAACACTTACATTTGAAGACACAGCAACAGATTATGTTTTGAAATGGACAGAAGTTGTTGTTGGCACAGCTCACACAGCAGACACAACATATCAAGTGTTCTGCAACGGCGTAGAATATGGTCAGCCAATCTCAGGCGTTTTGACAGCAACATATTCTCATGCAGATTTTGAAGAAGGTGTGATGTATGAATTTTATGTTCAAGCACTCAACCCTGCTTATTTGGAATCAAATCAATCAAATGTTGTAAGAATTTACAAACTTAAAGCAATCAACAAACTCAACTTGCTCAACGATGGCACTTTGGGTTATGAAATCGCTTCAACAGATGTCGACTTTGTCGAACATGTTGCAGTTTCTGTTGGTGGCGCAAGTGCAACTGAAAACACAACAGGTGCAATTGCAGTGACTGCAGAAGGCGAATATGTTTTGCAAGTTGTTGGTATGACTGTTGATGCTGATGATCAAAAGACATATTACATTTCAAGTGAAAAAACAAAATGGACAGTTTTGAAGATGGAAAACGAAAAACCTGCTGACGAAACTGTTACATTTGAAAACAATGTGCTTTCTTGGAACGCATTTGCTTATGACAAAACTTTGACAACTCTCGAATATGTTGTGATCTTTAAAGATAAAGACGGAAACTCTGCAATTTACAAGACAACAGAAACATCACACAACATTGACGAAAATGAAGATCTTAGAAATACAATTGCTTCACTTGTTGCTGGCACAATCGAAATCGAAGTTTCGGCACACTTGAAGCCATATTCAGTAGCTGTTGAAGGCACAATGTATTACGCAGCAGCAGAAACATTGCTCAACGGTGCAGAAGAATACAACTATTACATTTATCAAAGCGAAGCTTCAACAAAGAAATTGACAACTCCAGAAGTTGTTGATGTTGAATTTGAAGAAGGCAAACTTCCAGAAATCGAAGTTGTGTTTGAAGGAAATTACGGTGCTTCAGGCGAATTTGACATCAGTTTGAACAACGAATTCCTTAAAACAGTTACACTTACAGAAGATGCCGGACAATACAAAGCAGTCATCACAAGTGACGAATACAACAATGTTTGCATGCCTGGCGCAACAATGAAAGTTTCAATCAGTGCAAGAAGCAGCAACGGAATTCCATCTTCAGTTGGCGAAGTTTCAATCACAAGAGTAGGCGAACTTGTTTCAGCAAGATTGCTTGACAACGAAGGTGTCTACTCTCAAAGCATTGAAGTTGTGCTCAACGAAGAATATTTGCCATATTCAGTTGGTGGTGTGGTCGCTGAAATCACATACACACCAAATGGTGGCACAGAAACAACAAAAGAAGTAACAATCCCAGTTGATGGATCTTCAACAACAATTGTTTATGATCTTTCAACATTTATCACAACATACTTGTCTGCAGGTGGATCAATGAGCATTGCTCTTTATGCAACAAGTTATTCGGGCGATGGCGTGTATTATTTGGCTTGTCCAACAACAATCGCTGCAGCAGAAACATATCAAGTTTTGAAAGCAATTCAAGACGCAGAAATTTCTCGTTACAGCGGTGGATTTATTATCAACAATCCAAACAATGACGACACAGTTTATGAAGTTTCTTATCAAGAACAAGTTGCAGTGCTTACAAGAGACAACAGTTTTGCATACGAATTCCCAAGAAACTTTGGCAACGAATCTTACACACTCACAATTGTTGCAAAAGAAAATGGATATGTTGTTTCTTCTCAAACACAACACAGTTTCACTTTAAACAGACTTGGTTCGATCTCAGAAGTTAAATTCTCTAGAGATACAACAGATTTGTCAAAAACAAAGATGTCTTGGATTTCGGTTTCTGGTGCAACAGGTTATGAAATTCGCTTGTTTGCAAAAGATGACGCAGAAAAAGAAGTTGTGTTGTTTGTAGGTCAAGTGACAGGCACAGAAGTGACAATGGAACAATTGTTTGGCCTTGACTATGAAAAACTGTTCGAACTCGGACAAGTCAGTGCAGTAAACTTGCAAGAAGATTTTGAAGCAATTGCAGAAATTGTTGCAGTTGGCGATGCTTCAAAAAACAATGCAATCCCATATGAATTTGATATTACAATCAAAGGAAACAGCATTACAGAAGAAAACCTTGTTTTAGATGAAAGAGCATTCTTGACAATGGATACAGAAGTTGGACAATCTTATTTGTATAGATTTGTCAAGAGAGGAGACAACAGTGTCCTTCAAACATGGAAGATGGTTACAGCAACTGCAGAAAAAACAGTGCTTGACACATCAACTCTTGCAGAAGGTGTTATCTTCAACACTGAAGTGATCAGAATTGGCTCTGCAATCTCAACAGATGCATCTTCAAACGATCTCAACGGATTTGTTTTGGATTCTATGCTCTTCAACTCAGGGCTTGGAGAAATGACATTCCAAGTAAACGAAGCAATCAAAGGCATTGGTTATGTGCCAGAACAAGCAGATTCTATCGCACTCACTTTGGGTGTTGGCACATGGTCAAAGATTTTTGCAGGCACAAGCAAAGATGCTTTGAAAGATGGAAAATATGTAGAATTTGTTCCAGAATACTTCCAAGATGCAGATCAATCAAATCAAATTATTGCAGTTTACAACTTTGCAGACTTTATCGATTTGTTTGATGCTGCAGGCATTGAAGTTAAAACTCAATCAGGCATCACAGAAATCTTCTTCTGGTCATTTAGAGAGACTGAAGAAGAAACACTCAGTTATGTAGTTTCAAAATGTATTTCTTACAAGATTAAATATGTTGATGACACAAGTTTTGTAGAAATCAAAAAGTTTGGTGCAGTTGATCCTGCAACAGGACTTACAGAAGATTATGCAAACACTTATGCAATGTTCAACGACATTGATTCTGGTTTGACTTTGGTTACAGCCGGAATGTTTGTAAAAGTTACAGAAGTTGAAACTGGAAACTATTGGACAAACTTTGTAGCTGTTACTGACATGAGAAACTGCGAATATATTTCGGCATCAAGCAGACTTCTTGCAGTAAACATCACAAAAGTTTTTGAAAGCGAAGCTCTCAACACATTGTATGGCACATTTAAAGTAGAGTTTGCAAGAGCTCAACTTGAAAGTGCTTCAGGTACAACATACATTCAATTTACTGATTGGGTTGGCGAACATAATGGACAAGAATTTATCTTTGAAAGAATGAACCCAATTGCAATGCTTCAACTTAAAGCAGGATCTTTGAGCTGGAAGACAAGCAGTATGTTGACTGACAAATATTATGTATACTTCTACGAAGTTGTTGATGAAGGCAAAATGGGAGACAAGTTTGCTTATTATTCAACAAACTATACATACTTTAATGCTTCTGACTTTGCAGGCACAAACACAGAATATTTCCTTGCAGTGCAAAGCATAAGCACAGATCCATTTATCTTGTCTTCGGCAAAAGAATTTATCAAGAGAGATGATGCACCGGTTGCAATCACCAAAAACCATGTGGCAACTCCATTGGTGCTCAAAAATGGACAATTGTCTATGTCTTGGACAACAGACAGCGATTTGTATCAACTTGTTACATCAGAAATGAACTACAGTGAAATCGCTGGCGAACTTTCAACAAAAATCTTTACAGCTCCATTCACATTCAGTTTGGAAGATTTGCTTGCAAACAACATTGTGATGAGATTTAGATTTACACCAAAAGGTGGGGTCGAAGGTGCAAGACAAATCTTTGATGTAAACGCAAAATATTTGATTGCAAGTTTGTATGACTTTGCAAAGTCTAATGGTTTTGCAAACATCGAAGAAAGAATGAAAGAAATTCAAGAAGCAGGACTTTTGGGAAGTCAACTCACCTTGCTTGGAGAATTTTCACACTATTTGGCAAACGGAAGTTATGGTATTGCAAATGCCAACTCTCCACTTGATGAATATATGGAAAGACTTCAAACAGGCGAATATAAACTCGAATACTGCTTGATCGGAACATCAAATACATTGAGTTCTTGCTGGTACGAATTTGCAAACAAAGATGGCAAAAATTCTATTTACATTGATCCAACACTTCAATCATCAGTGATCAAAGAACAAGACGAAGTTGACAAGTCTAAAAACTCTTACAAAGTTGTTTTTGCAAAGACTGACATCACAACTTGGAATGGATCAGCATATGTAAAAACTCCTGCAACAACATATTATATGAGAATGTTGAACAGAGACGCTGGCGTAAGATATTCATTCAGCATCACAAAAGGTGTGACAAACTACAACCTTAAGTTGCTTGGCGACAAATCAGGCAAGACAGTTTCTGTTTACGAATGTGATGCAAATGGTGTTGTTACAGAAGGTGGAGCATATTTGTCATTCTATATCAACTACAACAATGCAAACTCAATTTTGGGCACTTACACAGACATTGAAAAATTGAAATACGAAACAGAAGTTTATGCACAAGGTTCTGACTATGCAGCATCAAGCAAATCACAAGTATTTTTGGTTACAATGCTTGACTTTGGTTCTAGCTTGAGTTTGAACGATGGTATCTTCAGTTGGATTCCACAAGACAGAAGAACGACAACAATCGTGTTTAAGAGAAGTGGAATGGATGCAGAAACAGAAGTTCAAGTAAACACAATCACCGAATTTGCATCATTCAGTTTGGATTATGGTGCAGGCCTTTACGAATATATCAAGTTTGTAATGTCTGGTGAAATCAACGGAAACAATGTTTATGTAGACAGTGATATTTACACAATCGAAAATGTTTACAAACTTACAGCTCCAAGATTGAGCAACAGTTTGGGATATATTGCAGTTGACGGAAGCGAAAATATCTCAATGCTTGACAACTGCTATTCAGAAGCAAATCTTTATACTTACATGTTGTATAATGATGTTTCAACAGAAGAAATGTTTATTTCATTTGCTGATGACAGCCATGGCACTGATCTTGTATATTATCAACCAGGCGTTCAAGGTGCAACAGAAGAAGATTTGACTTACAAAGAAACAGAACAAAGAGCAAATTGGTTTGAAGTTGCTGCTCTTGGCACAACAGCACAATTGGCAATGATTGCAGATCCAACAAACTATTATATGAAGAAGATTTGCATGATCGAACCAACCGAGGAAGGCGGTGAAGCAGAAGGTGGTGAGGCGCCAGAAATTGATCCATCAAAGATCATCAACAAGTCAGTTGCTATGAAGAGTAGCGTTGAAAGAATTGATGCACAAACCCTTGATGAAATTACCGAACTTAGAATTGACAAAGGTAGTTTGGCTTGGGAAGGTGTTCAAGGAAGAACTGTTGATGGAACAACTTCAACTCTTGCAGAAGGTTCAAGCTTTATTTACAGAATTACTGTAGAACAATATGAATACACCGGCACAGCTGAAGGTGAAGGCATGGAAGCTCCATCAAATGTTGGCGTTCCATTGGTTTACTACACAGCAAACACAACATTTGACTTTGCAGTTATCACAGAAGATCAATTGGTGACAACAGAAAATCCATCATTCCTCAAGGCGACAGTTCAAGCACTTGCAATGATTAAAACAAAAACTCAACCAGCAGAAGGTGTTGACTATCTCGAACTTGTTGAAGGTGGTTATGCTTACGGAAATGTTAAGTATACAGGCAAAAATGTTTATGTTTTGATTGGAAATGGCGTTGGTATCCAAGATATCGACAGAATTGCACCAATCGACGAAAATTCTCTTAGAGTTGAAAATGGAAGATTGAGATGGGAATACACAACTTCTGCCGAAATCACAGAAGAATTCCTTGATGTTCGTTATTCATTTGAAGTTGCAAGAGAAGACGGCCATATTGTAGAAGGTGTATGGAGTGTAGTTGAAGTGCAAACAGCGCTTGAAACAAATACATACACAATCGAATTCCAAGAAGAAAAAGGACAAATCTTGGCTGGCGAACAAACATTGAGAGTTTATGCTACTCAAGGTTATGGAAATGCAGATGTAACAATCAAGTCATTTGCAAAAGAAATCGAGATCAACAAGTTGGAAACAATCGTTGAAGGTGATTATGTGATCACAACAAACGACGATGTTGACAGAGAAACTCTTGATCTTACACAATACTATTCAGACGGAAACACAAATGTTGTCAATGTTTATGTCAACGGCGAATTGAAGTATAATCTTACAAGTCAAAAATACAAGATCTTCATTCTTAAGACACAAGAACAAGTTGATGCTTGGACAGGTGGACAAACAACAGATGAAACTTATATTTCAGACTTTATCTTCGTTGCAGAAGAACAAGTGATCATTACATTTGAGGTTATCAAAGAAGCAGCAAACACAGTTTATAGTGATATGAGCGACAACTTCGTGCTTCAAAGAGCATCTTGGGGTGCAAACCAAATCGTTTGGGACAGCACAAAACAACAATTCAGCTGGACACAATCATTCTACTTCGAAAACAGCACAACTGCTAAGAAAGTTGTTGCTGGCGAAGGTGGTGGATATGAAGAAACTGCAGACGAAGAAGAAATCCTTGCAGGACAACTCGTTGAAATGGTTGAAACACTTGATGCGACATATACAATTGTTCGTTATACCGAATCATTGTATAAAGTTGAAACATCACTTCTTAAGACTCCAGAATACAGCATTGAAATCACTTACGGAACATTTGTCAAGTTGACAAGAATCTACACAACAACAAGTCATGTGTTTATCCCAGAAATTGTTGACTCATTGACAATCAATGTAAGATTCAAACTCGGAAGAGGAAATGTTCAATCTGCCGAACTTGGATATAGCGAAGCTGTAAACTTTGATTTGTTTGCAAGTGGACAAGGCACAGAAAGCAACCCATACTTGATTTCAAACGAACAACAATTTGCAAACATTCAATACAGAATGAGCAAACCTGACTATTTGGGATCTTATGTAGAAAATGGATTGACTGTAAACCCAGAAGTTATTGCAAAGAAATTCTACTTCCGTATCACACAAGACATCACAATCAGCGAAGATTTGGTTGGATGCTTGCTCAGTGGCGAATTTAATGGCGAAATTGATGGACAACATCATATCATCACTTATGCAGCAAGTGGTGTGACAGAAATGTCATATCAAAAAGTTGTTGATGTTGGCCATGTAAAATCTGCCGTTTCAGGTGGAACTTCAACAACATTCAAAAATGGCGTTGCACTTTTTGAAAAGATTGGCTCGCAAGGTGTAATCAAAAATCTTAAACTTGATGTAACTTACAGAAATGTTCAAATCAACAGAAATGCTATGATGGCAGGACTTGCCGTGTTTAACAATGGTGTGGTTCAAGATGTTGATTTGGTTGGTTACAGAAGTGGATTCTTCGCATATGCTGGTGGCTCAAAATTGATTATGTCTTATGCTGGCATCGTTGCAATCAACGAAACAATTACTGCTGTTATCGAAGATTGTTCTGTTTTGACAAATATGATTTTTGATGACAACGGAAATCAACAACTCATCTTTGCTGCCGGAATTTGTTTCCAAAACGAAGCAGCAATTGATGGTTGTGTTGCCGGTGCTGACAACAAAACAAATCAACTTAGAGTTACTTGTCAAGTGAAGACTGACACAATTCAAGTTGCAGGCATTGCAATCACTGTGACAACATCTGGTCTTGTTGCAAATTGCGCAAACTATATGAACATCTCAGTTATTGCAGCACCTGACGAAAACTTCAACATTGCATACATCGGTGGCATTGCTTGCTACGCAGATGGCACAATGGACAATGCAACAAATGTGAGCGATCCTTCTTTGCTTACATCTGACAAAGTTCCAACAGTTTACAAACATGAGTTTGCAATCCCTGCATAACTTTTGGTTGGAATAACAAAAACAATAAAAGAGTATAATTATGGTATGAAAAAATCCATTTATACTCTTTTTTTGTTGATTTGTTTTTTTGGGGCGACTTTTGGTTTTGCAAGCAGTCAAGTTTTTGCAGAAACACAAGAGGAAAGTTGTGCACAAAATCAAAGTTATACACAACCAAATGCTATCAGGGTGCAAAGGATAATTGACGACAAAATCACACTTTCATATATTTTGCCTGCAAACTCTGCAAAAATGAGAGAGATTGGCATTTTGGAAGACAAGATATCCACATTTAGATTTTTTTTGTCAATTTATGTCAGTGCATGGGCAAACAGTTTTAAGGATAGATTGTGCGAAGGTGTAAGTTTGCAAAATTGCGTTTATTGGCAAGAGTTTGACGGTGTGGGTTTTAGTTTAATTTTTGATGGCCTTGCTTCTCAACAAAAGTTTTTTGGCGTCCAAGGGCAAGTGGGGAAAGTGCAAAAACCAAATGAAAAAGGATTGTTTTTCAAGAGAATAAGTGTGTCAACATCTTTTCCAATCGCCACCGAAGAAAGTGCAAAATCACTGCAAAAAATATGTTTTTTTGCGATTGAAGATTGGGCAAAAGAAGAAAATATAGAAGACAAAAAAGTGCAAAAATTGACCGATTTTTTGCAAAATTGCAACTATATTTATGATTTTTCAACACCAAACAGAACTTTGATTTCTGACAATATGTATTTTGAAGATGAAGTTTGTCATCACTTTTTTGTGAAAAATTTGGCACAAATAAAGCAAAATCCAACAATCACATTTTGGACAAAAACAACAAACAAACCCGTGTGGTGTTTGAGTGTTTTGATTGTGGTTTTGGTTGGTATGTCTGTTGCATTTTTGTCGATAAAAATTGGACAAAAACGCAGAAAAAATTGAAAGTTTTTGTTATGTAAAAATATTTTTTTGTTCGTTTCTATTGTGTTTTGTTGCGTTTAGTGTTATAATAAACCAGTTATTTAGATAGAAAGGAAAAAAGAATTATGGAAAACAAAAATTTAAGAAATATCGCAATTATTGCCCACGTTGACCACGGCAAAACATCTTTGGTTAACGAACTTCTCAAACAAGGCAATGTGTTTAGAGACAACCAAGTTGTTGAAGACAGAGTTATGGACTCAAATGCTCTTGAAAGAGAAAGAGGCATCACTATTTTGTCAAAAAACACAGCTTGTTTTTATGAAGGCACAAAGATCAATGTTATCGACACACCTGGGCACGCAGACTTTGGTGGAGAAGTAGAAAGAGTTTTGAAGATGGTTGATGGCGTTTTGCTTGTTGTTGATGCTTACGAAGGTCCAATGCCACAAACAAGATTTGTTTTGGAAAAGGCACTTTCACTTGGACTTAAAGTCGTTGTTGTCGTAAACAAGATTGACAGACCTGATGCAAGAATTAAAGAAGTTGTTGATGAAGTTTTGGAATTGTTCCTCGAACTTGACGCTGATGAAGAACAACTCAACTCACCATTTGTTTTTGCTTCTGCAAGACAAGGTATTGCATCGACATCTGCTGATCAATTTGGCACAGACATGAAGCCTCTTTTTGAAACAATTATTTCTCATATTCCAGCACCATCAGGCGAAATTGAAGGACCAACAAAAATGCTTGTTTCTTCTGCAGAACACAACGAATATGTTGGCAAGCTTGCTGTCGGAAAAATTGAAAGAGGTGTTATCAAAGTTGGACAATCTGTTGCAGTTTGCAACTATCATGACGAAAGCAAAAAAGCAAGAGCAAAAATTGTAAGTTTGTTTGTTTATGAAGGTTTGAAGAGAGTTCAAGTTGAATCTGCTTCTGTTGGCGAAATTGTTTGTGTTGCCGGCATCGAAGATGTGACAATCGGTGACACAATTTGTGATGTTGAAGCTGTTGAACCTGTAGAATTTGTTAAGATTGCAGAACCAAGTGTTGAGATGACATTTATGGTAAACGACAGTCCATTTGCAGGAAAAGAAGGCAAATATGTTACATCAAGACACTTGAGAGACAGATTGTATAAAGAAGCAGTCAAAGACCTTTCTTTGAGAGTTGAAGATGGCGACACTGCCGAAAAGTTTAAAGTTAGTGGAAGAGGGGAAATGCACCTTTCAATTTTGATTGAAAACATGAGAAGAGATGGCTATGAATTTCAAGTTTCTCAACCAAAGGTTTTGATCAAAGAAATTGATGGCGTGAAATGCGAACCTATTGACAGACTTTATTTGGATGTTCCAGAAGATTGCGTGGGCGCAGTTATGAACAAAATGGGCGTGCGTAAAGGCGAACTTCAAAACATGGCTCCACATGGTTCTCGTATGAGAATGGAATTTTTGATTCCATCTCGTGGACTCTTTGGATTTAAGTCAGAATTTTTGACAGACACTCGTGGTGAAGGTATTGTAAACTCAATTTTTCATGATTACGAACCTTACAAGGGAGAAATCAACCGTCGTGAATTTGGCGCTTTGATTGCTCACGAAGAAGGAAAAGCAATTGTTTATGGACTTTTCAATGCGCAAGAAAGAGGCGAATTGTTTATTGGTGCAGGCGTGCCTGTTTATGCCGGCATGGTTGTTGGCACAAACCCTAAGGGTGGCGACATTGTTGTCAATGTTTGCAAAACAAAACACCTTTCAAACTGCCGTGCTTCAGGATCAGATGACGCTTTGAGACTCACTCCACCAAGAGTTATGTCACTTGAAGACTGCATCGAATTTTTGGGCGATGACGAATATATGGAAGTTACACCAGAGTCAATCCGTATCAGAAAAATTATTCTTGATCACAATATGCGTTTGCGTGCACATGGAAAGATGCTCAGAGGCGAAATTTAGACAAATTAAAGTAGGCTTTATGCCTGCTTTTTTTTAAAACCAAATTGACAATATATATATTTATTGTTATAATTAAACCATATAGGGGAAAAAGGTGAAAAGTACAGAGAAACAAGAACTTAAAAAGAAACTCAAAAGGCTGGGTTTGTTTATGCTTATTGTTGTTGTGCCAATCACGGTGATTTGTGTGCTGTTGATTGTTGCAAAAGTTCCACAATGGCTAAACATTATGGTTTTGGTCATTCTCATGTTTATCTTGTTTGCAGCATACATCAAGATTTGTGAAAAGTTTGATGAGCGCAAGAAAGAGAGAATGAGCAAAAAGAAAGACCCTTTTGCAGATTAAGGAGGAAGCAATGGCAGAGTATAAGATTTTGCCAAACAGTTTGGAAGCCGAACAAGCGTTGCTTGGTTGTGTGCTTTTGGACAACGAGGCGCAACTTGAAATTTTTGGCAAATTGAAAGATGAAGATTTTTATGCCGAATCGCATAAGAAAATTTACAAAAGCATGCTTGACATTTATGCCAAAAGCATACCGGTTGATTTTGTAACTTTGACAAATCAACTTGAAATTGAAAAGAAACTTGAAGAAATTGGTGGGATTGATTATATCACTTATTTGACAAACATTGTTCCATCTGCAGCAAACTTCAAGCATTATATGGACATTGTCAAAAACAATTCAATCAGAAGACATTTGATTTTTGAAGCACAAAACATTATTTCAAAATCATTTGAGTCAGAAGATGGTGGACAAGCAATGTCGTTTGCAGAAAAACAAATCTTTGACCTTTCGCAAAAAGATATTTCAAGCGAACTCGAACTTGTGGGCAGACCTGGTGGAACACTTACAAATGTTTTGAGACAGATTAGCGAACTTGCAGAAAACAAAGGCAAGATGAGAGGTCTTCCAACAGGATACAAAGATTTTGATGCAATCACTGCAGGTCTTCAAAAAGGTGCTTTGATTTTGCTTGCTGCTCGTCCTGGTGTTGGTAAAACATCTTTTGCTATGAACATGGCAATCAACTCAGCAGTAAACGAAGGCAAAAAAATTGCAATCTTCTCTTTGGAAATGTCAAGAGAAGAACTTATGCAAAGAGCGTTGGCTTCGCTTGCAAAAGTAAACCTTGGACATGTGCTTAGAGGCACAATGGACAGCGAAGAGTGGAAACGAATTTGGACTGCAGAAAAGAAACTTGCACAAAGTTCGGTTTATGTTGATGACTCATCAATGATCACTCCATTTGAAATTATTTCAAAATGTAGAAAACTTAAAATGACGGAAGGACTTGATTTGATTGTTGTCGACTATTTGCAGTTGATGACAATGGGCAAAAGCAACAGAGAGTCAAGAACTCAAGAAGTCTCTGACTTGACAAGAACTTTGAAAATCGCAGCAAAAGAACTTAATGTCCCAATCGTTGTGCTTTCACAGTTGTCTCGTGCTGTTGAAACCCGTGAAGATCACAGACCTGTGCTTTCAGACTTGAGAGAATCAGGTTCTATCGAACAAGATGCCGACATTGTATTGTTTTTGTATAACCCAGAAAAATACAATGATGTCAAAATTGAAGACGAACCAGGCACAGTATATTTGTTGATTTCAAAACACAGAGCAGGTTCGACTGGCGAAGTTAAGTTGAAGTGGGTGGGAGAATATACAACATTCCTCAATCATGACGAACGAATAAAAGTAGAAGAACAAGGAGAAGAGTAATTATGAAAAGAAAAGGACTTATTATCGTAGCGATTCTTGCAATAGTTGCCGTTGTGTTGACAGTTGTGTTTATCACATTGTTTAGAAAGAAAGACACAAACGAACTTGCTGCAAACATCAACGAAGTGGTTGCACTCAAGAGTGGTTACCTCAACGAGCAAAATGAAAGCAACATTGTGATTGATGACTATTTGAATGTAGTTGTATCAAAAGTTGAAACACCTGGCGAAATGAATGAAATCAAAAACTACGCAAAAGCATATCAAGCATATGAAATCATTGGTGCGTTCTACAACAGACAAATGCCATTTGCAGTTTTCAATGCAACATACAAAAACAACAGAAAGGCAGTTGAAAGAAGCTTGTCAAATGCTCAAAACAAAGCAGACAGCATTGCACAATATCTCAACAACATTAAAGGTGCAGTTGGAAACAGCGATTATTGGCAAGCAAACACTTGGGCTGACTGCAAAGAAGATTTTAGAGCTATGTTTGCAAGCACAGCAAAAGCATTCAACACACTTGGACTCATTTATCAAGATTGTGTAAAATCATATTTTGCAAACAACGAAATGTCAGATGCTGTTATCTATGCGATTGAATTTGAATCTACAACATTGATCGAATCTGCAACACAACAACAAGTTTATGGGGCAAATTTGCTTGCAATTGCAAATTCATATTTGACAGTATCAACTGAAACAAGAATTTACAACTATGAATATGCTTCATCAAGTTTCAAAGACAAAATTAAAGATATCCTTGAAAATGGAAGCAGCAGTGCCAACTATACATCGTTGGTTATGGGCTCAATTTAAGGAGGTGCAGACATGAAAATAAGAAAAATTGCATTAAGTTTGGTTTTGGTTTTGTTTAGTTTTTGCAGCGCATTTGCATTGGTAGGATGCGGCGGCACAAGTTTGAAAACTCTTAAAGAGTCATTTGACGAAATGGACGCTGTTTATGCACAATATTCAACAGTTTTCAAAGCAGGAAGCTGTGATGGATTTGCAACAAAATATTTGATTGATTATGGCACAGAAATCAACAATCTTGTTGGAAACAACGAAGTTGGTTTTAAAGCACTTAGATCAAAATATAACATTCTTTTGTCAATTTCAAATGATTATATTGACAAAAACAAAGCATTTATCATCTCTTTCAAAGAGGAAGATTTGACAAAAGCAGCAAAAAAATCAATCAAAAAACTCAATGAAAGCGTTGTTGAATATACAGACTACATTGACGAATTTGTAAAAGCAAGAAATTCTTTCAATGAATATTGGAGAGTTCATGGTTCGACAGCAAACAAAGAAGCAAAAGAAGCTTATTTGAGAGAATTTAAGAGAGAGTTTGGTGCTTTGGTAGAAAAAAATATTGAAATTTCTACAAACTTGGCAAAAACAATCGAAGAAACAGAAATCTTTGATTTGCTCAAAGCGGCACAACCAACAAAAGATGACACAACAATTGTTAAAGAATATTTGAGAGCAAAAATGCTTCCAATTTACAGCAACTTCTTGATTACAGAAACAGAAACTGCTTTGAATTGGGACAACATACTTTACAACGGAGTGCAAACAAAGAAAGATATTGATGCTGTTTTGGAAACATTGTCAAACAACTTTGACGAATACAAAACACAATTTCTTGGAGATGCAACAGTTCAACTTACACTTGACGAAATGAAAGCATTTTTGAATCTTATTGACAATTTTGTTATCGAATCTGGCTCATATTTGAGAGCGTTGAAAGATTTGAAGATTAGCGAACTTGCAACAACTTACAAATATGACATGGAAAAATATTTGAAAGAAAATAAATTTGCAGAAATTTATTTCCAAAAAATTGAACAATTTATCAATACAACTTTGCCAAAATTTGTTGAAAAAGTTGTAGATTACATTTATTAAGATTTAGGAGTAAACAATGGACTATAAAAAATTGGCCAATTTGTTGTTTGCCGACAACCAATTGACAGTTGAAGAAATAGAAAAAAGATATGCAAAAAGAGATTTGCCACAAGGCTCACATGTTACTCGTTTTGCACCAAGTCCAACAGGCTATATGCACCTTGGTGGATTTTTTCAAGCATTGATTGACTTCAACCTTGCAAAAAGAAGTGGTGGTGTTTTCTATCTTCGTATTGAAGACACAGACCAAAAGAGAGAAGTTTCTGGCGCAAGTGCAATCATTATGAACATTTTGACATCTTATGGCCTTTTGCCTGATGAATACCAACTTAAGGGTGGGGTGACAGTTGGTGAATATGGTCCATATTATCAAAGCGAAAGAAAAGAGATTTACAAAGCTTATGCCAAAAAACTTGTTGCAGAAGGAAAAGCATTTCCTTGTTTCTGCAAAAAGACAGAAGGTTTGAGTGATGTAAAAGAAAAGAGAGAAAAGAAATTTGCTGTAGGCATCACAGAAGATCGCGATGCTTGTAGAAATTTGACAATCGAACAAATCGAACAATATTTGAAGGCAGGCAAAAAGTTTGCTATCCGTCTTAAATCAAAAGGAAACGGAACAAACAAGATTAAGATTGTTGATGGAGCAAAAGGTGAAGTTGAACTTTTGGAAAACGCATCAGATGCAATTTTGCTTAAAGATGATTTTATGCCAACATACAACTTTGCACACGCTGTTGATGACACATTGATGGGCACAACAGTCGTTGTTCGTGGAGAAGAATGGCTTCCATCTTATCCTTTGCATGTTGAAATTTTTGATGCTTTGGGATTTAAGCAACCACAATACATTCACTCACCACTTATTTACAAACTTAATGAAAAAGGCAACAAAAACAAAATTTCAAAGAGAAAACACCCAGAAGCAGATATGCGTTTCTTTGATAAAGAAGGTTATGAAAAACAAGCAGTTGTTGAATATTTGCTCAACTTGATCAATTCAAACTTCGAAAATTGGAGAAAAGCAAATCCTGATGCTGACATTATGGAATTTCCTTTTGATGGATTCAACATTACAGCAAACACTCCAGTGTTTGACATTGTGAAACTTAATGACATTTCAAAAGAAATTATTTCAAAATATTCTGCAGACAAGTGTTATCAAGAACTTCTTGCTTGGGCAAGAGAATATTCTTTGGAAAATTTGGATTATCTCGTAAAAGATAGAGAGTATGTAACAAAAGTGCTCAACATCGACAGAGAAAAACCAAAACCAAGAAAAGATATCTACAAGTGGAGCATGTTTTTTGATTTGTTTGATTATATGTTTAGTGATCCTGCCAAGTTTGAACTTGAAGATATCAACAAAAAGGATTTTGAAATCGTTTTGAGAGAATATAAAAAATATATTGATTTGTCTTCAAAAGATGCATGGTTTGCAAACATTAAGAAGATGGCTGACGCTTTGGGATATGCAACAGACAATGCAGATTTCAAGAAAAATCCAGAAAAATATAAAGGAAATGTGGCAAAAGTTTGTGAATATATTCGCATTGCTGTCACAGGAAGAAAAAACTCTCCAGACTTGTATGAAATTATGAGTTTGTTGGGTGAAAAAGAAGTTCTTCAAAGAATGGCAGAATTTGCCTAAAAATTGACAGATAATAGCAAAAGGCAACAAGACAAGAAAATGACAAAAAATCGCCAATTTTTGCGATTTTTTGAGATAATTGATTGCTTTTTGCTATTTTTGATATGATATATCGGAGAAATTGTATGGGAAAGATTATTTTGACAGGTGATAGACCAACAGGCAATTTGCACATTGGACACTATGTTGGCTCTATTGCAAACAGACTTAAATTGCAAGCAGAAGGCAATTTTGACAAGTTTTATATTATGATTGCAGATACTCAAGCGTTGACAGACAATGCAGACAAAGTTGACAAGGTCAGAAACAATATTATTCAAGTTGCGTTGGACTATTTGTCAGCAGGCATTGATCCTAAAAAAGTCAACATTTTTATTCAATCGCAAGTGCCAGAATTGGCTGAAATGACAATGTATTTTATGAATCTTGTTACAGTTGCAAGACTCAACAGAAATCCAACTGTGAAAGAAGAGTTGAAGCAAAGAGATTTTGCAAACACAATGCCTGTTGGGTTTATGTGTTATCCAATAAGCCAAGCATCAGACATTTTGGCGTTTAATGCAAACTGTGTGCCTGTAGGCGAAGATCAATTGCCTATGCTCGAACAAGCCAGAGAAATTGTGAGAAGTTTCCACAATGCTTATGGCGAAGATGTGCTTGTTATGCCAGAACCTTTGCTTCCTGACAACAAATCTTGTGCAAGATTGGTTGGCACTGACGGAAAACTTAAAATGAGTAAGTCTGCAGGAAACTGCATTTATTTGAAAGACGAGCCAGAAGTGATTAAGCAAAAAATTATGGGCGCCTACACAGATCCAGACCACATCAAAGTTTCTGATCCGGGAAAGGTTGAAGGAAATGTTGTGTTTGCATATCTTGACGCTTTTGCAACAGATGAGTCTTTTGCCAAGTATTTGCCAGAATATAAAAATCTTGACGAATTGAAAGATCACTATCGCAGAGGTGGTTTGGGAGATGTCAAAATCAAACTCTTCTTGAACAATGTTTTGCAAGAATTGCTTGCACCAATCCGTGAAAGAAGAAGGGTTTTGGAGCAAAACATTGACCAAATTTATGAAATGTTGTTTGAAAATGGTCGCCAAGCAAGCAAAGTTGCTTCAGAAACTTTGGCAAGAATGAAAGCTGCCATGGGCATAGATTATTCGCAATTTCTTAAAAAATAAAAGAAAAAAATAATAATTTAAAAATATAAAAAAATATCAAAAAATCGGCAAAAATGCAGTTTTTTGGTATTTTTTTTATTTAATTTTTTGCATATTTTTTGACAATAAAAATATTAAAAATAAAAAAGTCGTTTTTGTTAGATTTTATATGACTAAAAGCCGTTATATTATATATATTAAAAATATATAATATCTTTTAAATTTTTGTTTGTTTATTTCATGATTTTATTGTAAAATATTAACAGGTAGAAATTTAAGTAATATCAAGGAGAAATCCAATGAAGAAGCGTAGTTTATTTGTTTCAATTTTAATTTTAGTTTTTGGGCTTTTTACTGCCCTTAGTTTTTTTGATGTAAGCAGCGAGAAAAACAATCTTGTTTATGCAGAAACATCAAGTGTAAGTGAATGGAACGGAATTACGCCAACCAGCGAATGGGACGGTGTTTCACAAATTTCTGAAACTCAGGTCACATCGGCAGACTTTTATAGCAACAATTCAAATGAAGTTAGAATTCGTTCTGCTGCTGGTCTTGCATATTTTGCACACACAATAAACACTTACTCTGGATCTAAAACTTATCAAAACTACACTATCTACCTTGAAACTGATATTGACTTAAAAAATTACGCTTGGACACCAATTGGAGTAAACAGCTTTTTTGAAGGAACTTTTGATGGACAATGTCATACAATCACAAACATCAAAATTGCTGCTGATGGACCATATGCTGGCTTTTTTGGAATGGTTGTGGGAAACATTCGCAATTTAAACCTTGAAAATATTACATATGCTTCGGTTGCCCAATATGTTGGTGGATTGGTTGCTCAGTTTTCATACATATCAAACCCAAACACAATTGAAAATTGTTCTGTTGACAAAATTACTTACACAGGCGGCACATCTGTTACACACTTTGGTGGACTTGTTGGTTTTGCCAACACTGCTGATGCAACAATCAGCAAAAGCAGAGTATTGAGACTTAATGTTTCTTCTTCAACTGCAAACATTGGTGGTCTTGTTGGGACATCTGTTGCAAACATTCACGAGTGCTATACTGAAGGATCTTTTGCAGTTTCTGGCACAGGGGTTTATGTTGGTGGTCTTGTAGGAAGTGTAGGCAAGGGAGTCTCTGGATCTTTCAACCCAGAAATTTATGATTCGTTTTCAACTGTAAGCATCAAACTTTCGGCAAAAGAAATTACAGCAGGTGGTCTTGTTGGTGCTGTTGACAACATATTGAAAAACACATTCAAATATGTGCTTCACACTTCTTATTTTGCAGGAAGCATTTCAGGCACCTCTTCGTCAATTGGCATGAATGCAACCATTGGTGGACTTGTTGGTGTCATCAATGCGACAAATGCTCAACTTACTGACTGTTTTGCTTTGGCAACATTGCCTGCAAACAAGAGTTTGTATACAACAACAAAAACTCCAAAAGTGACAAAGTGTTATGACAACATTGAAACTTCTGGCTCAAGATATGTGAAAGAACTTAAAGATTTTGCTTATATCGAAGGTTTTTATGGCAGTGACAGATATTGGACTGGCGAAAGAATTGACAGTGGAGTTGCTGGATTTAAGACTTACAAAACACTTTGGAATTTTGACACAATTTGGGGAATTGAGTTTGGTATAAATGGTGGTTTGCCATATTTGCGAAACACAAATATTTTCTCAAACAATCACGACACATATTATTCTGGCAAAACCGAAATGGGGCTTGATGTTTTGAAAGGCGAAGGCACGGTTGACAATCCTTACAAAATTTTCACAGCGGCTGATTTGGGATATGTTTCATTCTATTACAACAAACTCAACCATGAGGCACAAAAAGTTAAGTCTGGGGCAAAAGTTTATTATGCGTTGCAAAACGACATTGACTTGACTGGAAAAACTTGGATGCCAATCGGAATTTTTGAAGAAACAAAACCTTTCCAAGATGTTTTTGATGGAAATGGATTTGCAATTTCGGGGCTTACATGTTCGCAACACGAAAGTTTTTCTCATTATGGTTTGTTTGGAAAAACTTCAAATGGCGCAGTCATCAAAAATTTGACAATGAGAAATGTCATTTATTTGACAGCTTCAACAAGCAACACCGTTGGCAAAGGAACCTTTGTAGGTTCTGTCGCTGGCGAAACTTACATCATAAACTGCCGTGACGAAAATTGTGCTTCGGCCACAGACACTGCAAACCCATCGATCGGCACTGCTGTTACAAACAAAAAGCTGTTTATTGTTGCTGGCGAAAACAGTCACAATATCAATCTTTCAAATTTAAAAGTAAATCAATACGAAAGACTTTATCAAGTGGAAATTGACTCTGCTGGTGGAATCTTCTATTCTTCAACAGTCGCATCAAAGCAAGCAACAAACAAAGTAAACAAAGGCATTTACAAATTGGTGTTGACTTCTGATGGAAAAATTTATCAAGATGCAAAAAAGAATCCAATCAAGATTGACGAAACATACAACACAATGTTGCCAACAACTTCTGACAATGAAGAATATGCAAAATCATATTTAGATTTGCTTATCAAAAAAGGTTTCAAACTTGCAGGTTATCAAGTTGCAAGTGTGACAAACGGACAAGTTGTTTCGCTTTCAAACGCAAAAGTGGACAATGTGACAGATGCTTTGGCAAAACTTGAAACCGGTGCAACCACAATTAGACTTGTTGCACTTTGGAATGATATGGGCTTTTACAACACATCAACTGCTGTAAAGGTTAAAATCATCTACAACGATTATGAAAGAGACAACTTCTTTGCAGAATATATTGCAGACACAACTTGGAATGTAAGCAAAAACGCACAAGGCAAACCTGTTGTTTACATTGATTACAACCTCGAATATGACTCTGTGCTTGAAGAGGATTATCCAGAGTTGTTCAACACTCCTTATGTTATCAAAAATGGCAGCAGGGTGTATATGAGAAGCAACGACTTTGAAGTTGCCGAAATTTGGACAACTTACAGTGCAAGCAAATTTTCAAGTGCTGTGAGCAGAGGTCAATTTGCAAACAGCAGAATTGACAATGCACAATGGCACGCAAGCTGGAAGGCTGCCACATCAAAAATCACAGGAAATGCACTCCCAACCACTTACAACTTTACTGTAAAATTTAAGCAATTGGCGCAAGAAGACACATACAACGACTATAGAGATTATGCTGGCGATTTCGAACTTGCCGATGCGATCGAATCAATTACATATCGCAGAAGTGCGCAAGATTTCAAAGTGGAAACTGTCGTAGAATTTTCTGAAATGACAAACGGATCTTTCACATTTTCATACGACACAACAAACAGTGTTGACAAAACGCAATATATTATGCTTAAAGTCAATCTCAAAGAGGGATACAGTTTCCCTGGTGCAGTTTCATTTGGTGATTTGCAAAGTGGAAAGAAAAACACCAACTTTGGTATTTTGACTGTAGGCAATGCCGACAAAGGTGCAACAGGATACTTCTCAGCACAAAAGAAAACTTTGGCGACTGAAGGAGTTTTGTTCTACAACCTTATCGGAAACTATACTTTAAATTTGACTGTGCAAAGAGATCTTGTTCAACACGTTGTGGAAGCGGGACTTTATCATGCGTTTGCACCAAATTTGACAGATGTGCAAAATGTTTATGCTTACGCCGTTGTTGACAACGCCGAAGTGCAATACGAATTGAAAATCAACGGCAACGGCCTTCAAGGATTGCATGTTGGACTTGATGTCAAAAACAAGGCTATCATTTCTTCTGCCCCTGAATTTGGGACTATGAAACTTATCACAAACAGCAGTGGTGGCTGGAGTTATATGGACGGTGGAAAAGAAGTTAAACTTGTGTTTAATCAGACTTCGCCATCAGGGTTTTCAATGTATTTGAGATATGTGACGGCGACCGGCGACAGGTTTTTTGAATATCGCTATCAAGTGATGGCAAATGGATATAAAAACGAAGAAAAACTTTACATTTACGAAATTTCAGCACTTCCACAATATGGTGATTATGACACAGACGAAACAAGAATTGATTATGTTTTGAATTTCAATCTCAATCTCAACTATCTCACTTGGGCCGAAGAAACGGTTGAACATTACACCGACACAGATTTTGTCTTCTTGGCAAGCACCGAAGACTCTGCGATTGTGTTTAACGATTATGTCACACAAGCAGGTTGGGACGACTATTTCCCAGATGAAATCAAAGTTGGGGGAGAAGGTGGCGTAACCCATACACCATTGATTGAAGCAGAGGGCGCTGGTGGAATCAAACAACCAAGAAAATTTGTTGTTGAATTTGTAAGAGTTGGGCATGGTTATTCGTCAAACTATTACGAAATCAAGGCAGTTGAAAAATATACTGAAGCATCGTTTAGAATCAAGATTGTGGATTCAAACGGAAATATGATCATGCCTGGCGAATCTCCAACATCAGAATTTATGCATGTTGCTATTCCAAAATATTTGATCACAGAAGATGGCACGGTTACATTCAAAATTGCAACCACTCCATACTACACAATCAGAAATGTGTTTGATGCATCGGGCACACCTCAACTTATTTTTGCAACATCTGCAACAGACACATCAGAGTTGTATAACATTCACATCAATCCAAGAAAGGTTTCACTTGACAAAGGCATTGGCGAATCTGACGAATCTTATGAACAAAGATGTAAAGATTATATGAATGCGTTGGCGCAAGACAACACGAGATACTTTACAAGAGAAGGCAGAGGGCCAAGCATTTCTGTCACAAACGACACATTTGAAATTGCTTTGCCATACAACAGAGCGACAAACGCAGTTGGTCTTCAACCAGGAAACTACGAAATCACAATCACTTGTGAAATTGTTTATTACAAACTCGAATATGGCACAAGATTTTTGTCTTATCAAGACAGAGATGTGTTGGAAAGCGAACTCACATTGGACGACACAGGCGATGGAGTTTATCTTGCAGAAGAAGAAAACTCACAAATCACAACACACGCTCTTAGAGAAGAGGCAGATTATGATTCAGCAGTGCAAAACATTCAATATGACGACAGAATGTTTATCTCAACACAACTTGGATCAAATCAAGCATACTTCTTCAAGGGTTGGTATATCGAAGCATACAACTATCAAGGTTATATAAGAATTGGGCCAGATTTGTTTACGGCAGAAAGTTTTGATTTCTTCTATTCGGATTATTATGTCGATCCGGCAATCGTGCCAGAAGAATACAACACTCGTTATCAAACAAGGATTTATGCAGTTTACATCAAAAAGCAGGTCACACTCACTGTTTATGACTACGGCATTTTGCTTGACGAAAATGGGGTTGATGGTGTTGATGTTGAAAAATATCTGTTTGAATTTGAAATCATGGATCTTCAATTTAAGATAGGCGAAACCACACCACTCACCGAACAAATTTATTCTTATTCTTCAAATGCAGAAGAACCATTGTTGCTGAATGGTTTGGCATTTGTGAAAAATTCGGGCTTTGGCTATTACTTCGATGGTTACGAATTGGTCAACGAAGCAGGTCGAGTTTTGCAAACGATTGAAGGGGCATTGATTTTTGATCTTCACGACTATGTCAAAGAAATGCTCGAAAATCCAATAGAGGGCGAGCAATACATAAACGAAAGAAGACTGTATTTAAAACCTTTGCTTAGACAAAAAACTGCTCGCATCTTCATTTATTCAGGTACGGGCACAGCAACAAGTTATGGCGACTTCAAAGACAACGGAATTGTTTATGACTACAACGGAAATGAAACAACTGATGATGTTTATGAGATTGTTCAAATGTTCTACTCACAAACAGTCACTTTTGACTCAACAGAAGGATACGAATTTTTGCTTAATGGCGAAGAAACAGACCTTTCTGCAAATGCAGTTTTTGCTTCAAGAAAAGGTTATCAACTCGAACCGATGAAACCTTGGACAGTTGTCGAAGGAAACAAAGGGGCGCTTGATGGATCTTATCTCGAACTCAACAGCAACTACTTCACGGAAGAAACAGCCGAAGTAAATTATATTGAAATGCACATCTATCGTGCTTGGAAAGCAAACGAATATACTCTTGTGTTTAGAAGAGGAACAGGCATTTTTACTCCAAACACAGATGACGAAAGTGTTACTGTCAGAGTTGTTTATGATCAAGAATATGGCTCTGATTGCCAACTCTTGTCTGGCGTGCCAACTTTGAGAAAGATTAAATACACAGGTTACACTCTTGTTGGCTGGAATTACACTCATTTTGACGGAACAACTGTTACTACCGAATTTGATGCAGCTGGATTGTTTATTGGAAGCACGCTTTTTGATGAAAAAGGTCGTTATATCCTTGAAGATCCAGAAACAGGACTTCCTGCTGACATGGTTTATTTGTTGCCAGAGTGGGGATCAGGTGTTTACACAATCCACATTTACACAAACGGCGCAGACACAGTAAATGGCATTGCTGTTTCTGGTGACAAGAAAGAAAACTATTTGGAATACAACATCAACTACAACAAAACTTTTGCTCAGATGTATGTAGGATCAAATGATTTGGAATATGTCGACTTGTCAAGCATTGTGCTTACAAGAAAAGGATTCCATTTCTTAAACTTCAGCATCAAAGATGGAAATTATATTGCAGAAATCACAAGAGATCATATCTTTGACGAATTTCTTAGAGGTATGAGTTTGACAAGGACTCCAGCTCTTACGATTTATGCACAATGGTCATTTGATCAAGAATCGTTGCAACTCGAATTGAATAATTCTTATTTGCCAGCATTGAAATACAACGGGCAAAATCAAATAGTTTATTTGGCAGATTATTTCTACGAAGGAAATTATACTGCAGTTGGCTTCAACATTGACACGGGATCAAATGTTTTGGACATTGCGTTGAAAGATGCAAACCTTACTTCTTTGACAATAAGATTTGAATCTTTGAATGCGGCAAAAGATCAAGGACAAATGGCGTTTAGTGTGAAAGATTGCCTGACAGCAGGTGCTTACACTGCAACACTTTATTTGTCTGTAGACGACGAAGCAAAATATTTAAGTCTTGGCACAGTTTGGAGTGCGGCGCTCAACTTTAATATTACGGTTGATGCAGCAGAAATTGAAATTGATGATTCTGTAACAAGTGAAGAAGTTTATGTTGCAAACATCAAACGAATTCTCGCTCCATACATCAGTGCGACACAAAAAAGCAATCTCGAATCGAGAGTTTCGCTTGCGACAGTTGCAACATTTGTTAGAGGATTGGAAAGTGGACTTGATGCACTTTCTGACATTCAAGTGTATGAATACACAATGGTTAAGTATTATTTCATTTCAGTCACAAATGATGCTTCTGTTTTGATTTACAAAAACTGGACATATCAAGATTATTTGGATTTGCGCACAAGCAACGAAGAGTTGGCTGATGCAATCGTAAACCAAATGAAATATTTTGATTTCTATCAATATGCAAACAACTCAGGCAAGCAAGAAATTGCAAGTTACAAATCGTTGTCATTGAAATCTCCAACAGTTTCAAATGTTTCTTCTGATTTGGAAGTTGTTTCACTTGAAATAAACTCACACGAAATCCTTGCACAAACACTCTACACTGCAAGAGTTTATGTGAGATCACTTGGTCTTGGCAGAGGTGTAACAAACTACAACTTGAGTTATGATGAAGCTACAGGCCGATATTATATCGAAGGTTTGCAAGTCTTTATTCTTCCACAAGTGTTGGTTGTAGAAAACAGACAAGCGGAAAAATCTTCATATTACAATGCTTACCAAACACCAGAAATCGAATGGCAAGGAAGCAGAGAATATGTTGATTTTGAAGGACAGCTTCATTATTTGATTGAGGGAAACATCTATGTTGCAGCAACATTGACTACATCAACTGTTGGAAACAAAGATGGCGACACACAATTCAATTTTGTTGATCCAACAAACTATTTGTATTTTGTTGAAACTTCAATCGTAAGAAAAGTTGGTGAAGATTTGATTAGATCATTGTCTGATTTCAAACTTGTTATGTCAGAATCAGACATTTACACAATCTTGAATGTAAACGGAATCATTGATGTCATTATTGATGCAAGATATTTGACAAGAAACGAAGGTTTGCTCTCATTTGAACAAGTTGACAATGCTTTGGCAACAAAACTTTTGAAGATTGTTTCAGTCACATACACGCAAGGTGGCAAAGAAACAACAATCAGAGAAGAAAACGGTCTTGCAGAAAGAGCGTACAGCGATGGTGGTGCATATTTTGAAATTTACACCAACAACGAAAACATGGTTTATGCAAGAATTAATCCTGCCGTGACTTCAATCACTGTTATTGCGACAGAAACAAATCTTAGCGAATATATTTCGCTTTACAAGTGGTCACAATATGCAGAGTTTGATGTTGATGGAACAATGGCATCTGACGGCACTTACACAATCAACAGGTCTGACATTGAAATCTCAGAAGACAGTTTGACAGAAGTCACTTACTATGCGATTTATACAGACTTGGTAAAAACAGTTTATCATTATGGATTCCCAGAAGGATTTGGTTTGGACACAACTGCTGAAGGTGTGTTGAAGTTGGGCAGTTCAACTGCTGCAGATGTGAGACAACCATCAGTTGCAGGTTTCCAACTTATCGAACTTCAAGCAGAAAGACTTGACGGGTCAAGAGTAAACTATGCAAACATCTTTACTGGAGCAATCGGTGCAGGTGGTGGCAAGACATTTGTCGGCTTGTCATCAAGTGCAAAATTTGTCACTGTAAACTTCTATGCTTTGTGGAAAGCAGAAGAGATGCAGACATATCAAATTTTGACAACCAAAAAATATCCGGTAGAACAATTCCTTGGGTTAAACCAAGAAGAAGTTGTCGGATTTGACAACAAAAACACATTGATTTTCACTTACACATACAAGTGGTTGTTTGAAGGCGAACTTGTCAAAGAGGGAGAGGTGTTGCAACTTGCTGGCAACGGAACTTTCAATCAAACAGGAAATTATAGTTTGGTTGTTACTTGCTCAATCATTGAAGAGTTTAAAAGCGCATTGTATGACCCAGGCACGGGTGGCACAACAACTGCAACAATCAACTTCTATTTGGAATTTGTAAGAAACAAAATCATTGCAATTCAATTCCCTGATGAGGTTACATCAGTTTACAATGGACAAGATCAGGCAAATCAATGGGGCATTGAAATCACATTTACACAATACAACGCTTCAACAGATGACTATCAAATCGCTTATTCAACTGCGACATTGTATAATTCGACTGTTGGCACATTGTATACACAAATGTATTTCAACGGTGGATCTGACCCTGTTGCAGAAATGAAAAACGCAGGTTATTACATTGTTGAAGTTTGCTACAGTCCAGCATCTTACATTTTGGAAGATGGCCTTACACAAACATCATTTGTCTACACAATCACTCCATTTGTGGCAGACATTGCAGAACTTAATGTTGGCTTTACAAAGAAGTTTAACACTGCAGATCCTGTTTTGAAAGTTGACACAATTTTCACAGCAGAAATGGTGACTTTGATCTTTGCTAGACCATTAGGCGAAGATGTTGGAATTTACAACCTCTATTTCGAAGATATTGCACAAGATTATAAAGGCAACTATGTTTTCAAAATGGGAGGCACAACCCTTTTCGAAAACGGAACAAAGACTGTAGATTGCTCAACAACTGCAGTTGGCGAATTTGAAATTCAAAAAACTGGCGCATTGAAGTTTGCTTACGAAACTTCAGCAGTAAACCCTGCTCACATTGTGAGAGGTTATAGCAACAAAGGTTATACATTTACAGTAAATTCTGATTTTGTGATGCAGATTTTGAGTGATGGAAATGTTTTGAATACTTTCAACTTGAAACTTTATGATGTTTCAACAAACCTCGAAATCACAAATCTCGAAATCAAAAACCTTATTCGTGCACAAATGGGTGATATTACACCAAAATTCTATGCTACAGATTTGTTGGATATCGTTTATGAAAGTGCAGTTTATACTTACAGATTTGAAATTGGCGAACAAATGAGCCGTTACTTTGCAAGTGTCGAATTTGACCAAAACTATGCATTTGAAGTTGGACAAATTCAAATTGATGTTTCGGCAATTGATTTCAACAAAGTGTATGATGCACAAACAACAGCAACATTTGACCAACTCGGCAACGCAGTTGATCTCGACGAATATGTTGGTATGTATATTTTGGCAACCTATGCCACATCACATGCTGGCGAAAATATTAAGGTAGAACTTTCACTCAACAACAACGACCCAACAACAAACCTTGGCAACTATGCACTTGCTGCAACAAGCACAACAGCAACAATTTTGAAGCGTAGTGCAACACTTACGGTTTCTATGACAAGTGCAAACTATGTTTATGGCGACATTTCTTTGAGAAACATCGTTGACAAAGTTGCAAGCATAGAAGTTGTTGACACAGAAGGCAATGATGTTCGTTCGTGGTTGATTGATGGATATTACAACATCAGGTATGGACTTGCCGACGATGTCAAAATCAATGGAAGTGGCTATGTTTACAAAGGAAATTATACTTTGCAAATCACTTCAACATTTGACGATTTCAACATGACTGTTGTTTCTCCAAGCTTTACAATTGATGCTATGGAAATTGAATTGACGCTTGGACAAGGTTATATCTCAGTTACAGCTGTTGAAAAAATCAAAGCTGCTTATGAAGATGTATATTCGGTTGGTTCGACTGGTGACTTCCTTGACATCTCTTACAGAGTTGTCGGACAAACAGTTGGTGCAAACGCACAAGTTGGGTTGTGGGATTTGGCACTCAACCAATCATCATTCTTGGAAGGAAGCGTTGTGCTTTTACTTCCTGCAGGAAACGAAGCGTTTGAAGTTATCTTGGCAACAAACATTTTGTATTTGAGACTTGATCCAGCACAAACAAGTTTGTTGACAAAACAATACATTTCAAGCAATTATGCTCTTTCTGCCGATGGTGCAAACAAACAGTTGTTGATCACAAGCGTTGTGACACAAACAATCGACATGAAGTTCTTTATACTTGAAGATGAAAACGAAGTTACAATCAACAGTGCCGATGTTTCATTTGACAGCATCGAAATCACAGCAACAGGTGGAGTGTTCTCATTCCAAAACGCTGGATCATATCGTTTGGTTTTGAAGGCAGAAGCAAGTGGATATGAAACAGTTGTTTTTGATCAAGAATATTACTTCATTATCGAAAAACAAATGATCAATGTAGACAACTTGACTCTTGAAAAAGAATATTCTGGAGATTCAGTTGGCATCATTGAAAACTTTGCAGAAAAATTGGGAAGTGACAATGTTTCAATTTTGGTTAGATACAAAACTGCTGAAGTTGGCGAAGACATCGAAGTTTCTCTCTTCTTGCAAGGTGCTCAAGCACCAAACTATCAATTGTCTATCGAAAAATCGGTTGGCAAAATCACAAAAGCAAGTGCAGTGCTTTCACTTACACAAACCTCTTGGGTTTATGGGATGATCAACTCAAGCAATTTGTTTGGGCATCAATTGTTGGTAAATGGAAACATTGTGCCAACATCACAATACACAATTGCATTTACAGTTGTTGATGGAAGATACAGCGATTTTGGATATTTGAATGTTGGATCTTACAACATCGAAGCGACAATCGTTTCAAACTCTTACCAAATCACTTATGTCCCAACTTTGGTGCAAATTACACCTTACGAATTGGACATCGAATTTTTGACAAATGGTTTGGCAACATACAGTTATGGTGCACCAGAAACCTTGACTGACGAGTTTGCGTTTGAATATCAAACACAATTGTTTGAAGATGTCACACTTATCTTGACAAGAGAAAGTGGATTTGCCGTTGGCAACTATCATGTGATTGACGGCAGACTTGATGGATCAGAAACAAACTATACTCTTTTGAGTTTGGTGGACAACAGTAGCGAAGGTATGTTTAGAATTTTGAAAGCAATTGAAACAGTTTATTTGTTGCTTTCAAATGACGAAACTGTGACACTTGGTGGCACAACTGCAACTATCGAATATGATGGCAATGCTTATGACAGTGTTGCTGTTGAAGAAAGAAGTACAGGATTGTATAAACTTGTTATATACAATTCTAAAAACAAAGGTGTCAAGAGAGAGTTTGACTTGAATGCATATTCACTTTCAAACGGAACTTACACAAAGATTGCTGGACAGATTGAAAACTTGACTGCACAAGTGCAATTCTTGAACGCATCAAATGTTAAAAACATTGGCACATACGAAATTTTTGCTGGTGATATCACAGCAAACAACTACAATGTAATGCTTGGACAAAATGGTGCTCAATATGCTTACTTCTTCAGAATTTTGGCTAAGAAACTTTATTTCAAACAAAGTCTTATTTCAAAAGTGTTTGACAACAAGAGTGCATTGTTTGTTTACGAAAATGCTGCAGACATGTTGGACGGTGTTGTTGAAGGTGAAGACATCGTGCTCACAATCCGTTTGCTTGATGCAGGTGGAATGATTGTCAAATATGCAGGATTTGATTATACGGTTGATGCCACAATTGCTGGCGACACAATTGGAAACTATGACTTTACAAGAAAGACCACATTAGATGGCACACCAATCACAGGCCGTATTGAAAGAGCCGAAATCTTTATCGTGCTCAACACTCAAAAGTTTAAGTATGGCGATGACATTGATTTGAAATATTCTTATCGCACAGATGTTGATATGACAGGATATGATATGACAAGAATGTCAATTGCTGTAAACCCAGCAGCAGATGCAGCAAACTATTCTTCTACAGGTTGTTTGAATGCAGGCGAATATGCTGCAGTTGTGACATACTCGTTTGAAGATTTCTTCTGCGACAAGTTTATTGTTGACAATGCCGAACAACCATCAACAACAGGTGCTTCATTTGTGGTTGAAAAGGTTGAACTCACTTTGGTAACAATGTCAAACTTGAGTTTCCAAGAAATCTTTACAAAAACTTATGACGAAACAGTTGATGTCGAACTTGTGCGAGATGGCACAGAAGTGCTTGGCATCACAGGCATTATCACAAAAGGTGGGGTTTATGATGATGTTGCGATTGTTTCTGCAACTTATGCAAGAGAAACGATTGGCGAAGGCATTGTTGTGACAATCAACATTGATGGTGTTGACAGTCAAAACTACACAATTGCCACATGGAACCATGGTGTAATCAACCCTGTGATTGTGTTTATCGAATTTGATGACAACACAGAAGAAGAAACAAGATCTGATGTCATCATCAATGGATTGGTTGAAATTTCAGAATTGGCATATCCATTTGTTTCTGCTTCAAACATTACATCAAACTCTGCAAACACACAAACAAGCACAAACAAAAACTTTCCAACAATGCTTACTGGCAAAACGGGACACTCATTCTCGCATTGGGTAATGATTTTCAGAAACATTGCTACTGAAACAGAAGAATATACATTCTTGCAAAGTTTGATTTCAAACTATGCGATGACTGCGACTTACAACAAGGGCGAACTTTCAGTCATTGTTGCAAACGATGCAAAAACTGCAAACTTCTTGAATTCGTTGCTCAGAGATCAAGAAGATACATTAAACAAATATTATTACAAAAATCACGAAGATATCACAATCACATTTACTGCTATGTGGAGTGTAAACAAGTTTAATGTCAACATCACAATTGCTGACGAAAACGGAAGAAACGCTCAATATGGATCAGTTGAAATTGATGATAGAGATGATTCAACAGAAAACAGATTTGTTACAACAACATATCGTCAACAAGTCGAATATGGAAAGGGTGTAACATTTATTGCAACTGCAAATGCACACAGCAAATTCTTTGGTTTCTATAGAGATTCGGCAAATGCTTATGAAGCAGATGGCACAACAATCCTTATCAATGGAAACAGAATCGGATTTGAAAGTGTGACAAGAGAATACAACTTGATTGTAAGATTTAGATCTCAAAAAATCACACTCGAACTTGATTTGACCGAACACCCAGAAGCTGCCATTGTTGCAGGCAATTTCAACTTGGTTGAAACGGGAAGATATCAACTCACACTCAGTTATTTTGAAATTGAATCAAGAAAGTTGGATTTCTTGCCATCAATTGACAGAGTTGGTTATGAAACTATTGCACTCAAAGTTGGTGCAACAGAAATTGCAAAAGAGATGTATTCTACAACTTTGATTTCATCATTTGTGGAATCAGAATTTGATGACGAAATCATTTCGTTTGTCCCTGTCTACACATCAATTGGTTTGGTAGTCATTTTGGATTATGGCTATGACGGCATCACAAAATCAATTGCAGTTTCTTATGATGCACCATATCAAGATGCAGAAGGTTGGGACGAAGCTCCTTCAAGATACGGATATCAATTTGTTGGTTGGTTTGACCACAACTCAAACATGATTGTTGGCACAAGCATTGTGTCTTACACACAAGAACACACACTCACAGCCCAATGGGATATCAACAAATCCACAATTTTGTTTACAGTTTTGAATGGCCGAATTGAAAATTCAACACTCGAATTTACAAAGGGTGGAAACTTGTATATTGCAAACGATGTCGAATATTTGAAAGAAATTTCATTTAAACTTGTTGCAAATCAAGGTTATGTTTTTGAAGCAACTTGGGCTCCAGAATTTACAACCACAACAAATGCAGATGGATCACTTCAAGTTGTGTTTGTGATGACAGCAAATGACTATGTTTACACATTGCCAATTGTTGCCAGAATAAACAGGGTTGTGACAAAAGGATCGTTTGTTGAAGGCGTAACAGCATTTGACATTACGATTGACGAAATCCCAATCACAGTGGTTGACAAAGCATTTGACATCGAAACAGGCAAAACAATCAGACTTGTTGCGACTGCAAGCAGAGGATATCAAATGACAGACAATGTCGAGTTTGACAGCACTTTAGGTTTGATTGTTGACAAGACATTGAGCAATGGCACACTCATTATGCAAATCGTTGGCATCTTCCAAGATTTGGAAATCACTTTTGAAGCAGAAGAACAAATCAACCGTATTACGATTGAATTTGAAGATATCACAAAAGTTGAAAGAGTTATGGTCGGAGATCTCACATATGCAGATCCAACACAAGTTGATGTTGTTGAGATTGAAACAGCACAAATTTTGAAATTGGGCATTGTTTACAAACACGGTTACACTTATGGTTTCAACGAAACTAACGAGTTTGAAACAAGAGCAAGAGAAATTTCTTCAAATCAATGCGAAATCATTGTTTCGGAAATTTATTCAAGTGGCAACATCAAAATCTATCACGCTCGCGCCAAGTTTACTGTGACAATCGAAGTGTTGTCATACAACCAAGACAGAGAACTTGTCAACGAGCCAGGCAATATCGCATTGGCAGATGGCGAAAATCCACTTCAAGTCGAATATTTGTCAACAATCACATTGACATATGAGACTGCGACTTTGTATAGCTTTGCTGGTTGGAGTGAAGATGGTGAAAATGTTTTTGGTTCGGCAAACGGACAAAGATACACAATTACAGACAATATAAGACTTTACGCAATCTTCTCAACAATGAAATTCTATGTAACTTTTGCAACATACAACTACTATCAAATCTACACCGAATACAACGACCCTACAAAAACAGAAAATGTTTTTGAAGAAGTTGAAAGCAAATATTATGATGAAGAAACTTCAGAGCAAATCACTTCTGCCGAAATTTATTACGGTGCAAGCAAAAATATTTTGCTTGAAGTGCAAGAAGGATACAAATATGCAGGTTATGGTTTCTGGAAAGAAGACGAATTTGTTTTCTTGACAAAAACTTCTGTCACAGATCAACTTGCAACAGTTTCTTTGATAAGCTCGTTGTTTGACGAAGAAGTGCAAGAATTTACTTTGTATTTGTTGATTGAAGCGTATGGCTCATCATTCAACTTTATCACAGAAATCAACATTGATGGCATCAGAGAAAACAACTTCAACACTGCATACATCAATCTTTCAAATGCAGATGCTGAAGATGTAAACAGATTTGGTTATGTTGACGGAACAAGAATCCACTACAGCGAAGAAGATTTTGTTGACGAAGAACTTTTGGACAACAAGAAATTCTCTGTTGTCGCATACACAGGTGACGAAGTATATATCAAACTCGTGATCGAAAAAGAAGGTTATGTGTTTGACAAGATTGTTTCAAGCAGAGATGATATCGCATTTGATATTTACGAACGCACAGACGACTACATTATGTTTGTGTTCAACGAATTTATCGGTGGCGAAGATTTTGACTTTGAAATCTTGATCAAGCCAGTGCTCAACACAATCAACTTGGCATTCTTAAACAACGATATCAGAGTTGATGGTGGTGCATTTGACATCGGTCTTGATGAAAACAATGCACACAAAGTTTGGACTTCAGGAAATCAAATGACTTACACACAAGTTTCTGCTTACACAGACAGCAGATTTGTTGTGTATGCTTACATCAGAGCCGGCTATTATTGGAAAAATGATGGCACAGGCATTGTTGATGAAAGTGGTTTGATTGTTGAAGGATCACTCGAATATGAAGATTTGGTTATCGAACAATCTGGCTATACTGGAAGAATTAAATTTGAAGTTGCAGATTATATCAAAGAAAACACAATCAGCATTTTGGTGTTTACATCATTGTATTCTGTAAGATTGGTTGAAGATGGTCAAACACTTGCAATCATCAAAGATGTTACATTTGGCTCAACACTCAATCTTTCTGAAGAAAACACAGCAAACATCACACTTGTTGATGATCGTCTTGGATTTATGGGTGGAAAACTCAGATTTGATGCAATGAAGAGAGAAAACCACAGCTTTGAAGGTTTCTTCACATACGAAAACGGTGCTGGTGTAAGATACATCAACGCAAACGGCGAAGCAATCAACAGCTGGGCTGAAAGTGGTTACATTTTGGATACAATTACTTCACTTTACAAACTTAGCACTCATGCAAAAGTTGTAAACGAAGAGACAGGCGAAATTGAAATTACACTTTATTTGTATTGGGCTTATTTGAAGACAAGAATCGAATTCAACTTTGTCCCTGAAATTGACACAAAATACACTGCAAAGGATATGGTTTCAGGTGTTGACTTCTCAAATTCTTGGTTCTACGAAACATCACCACACTACATTGAAGTGTCATTCAACACACCAATCGTTATCTCTGCACCAGAGTTTGAGGGATACAAATTCTATGCGTTTATTCTTTCACAACGCAATCACGCAGGGGTATGGTTGCAAGATGTTTTGATTTACACACCACAAACTCCATGGTCAACAAATGATGTTGACAGAATTGTAGAATGTCAAATCAAAATCATCTATTATGCACATGTCGAAGTTTTGGTTTCTGGTGGTGAAGCAAACTTCAAGATCGCACAAGACAATGCTGATGCACAATCAAAAGCATTGTTGCTTGAAAATTATGTTGACACCGAAAAAACATTTACAATCGAAGCTCTTCCAATTGGGGGATATACATTTGAATCATGGTCTGTTTTGCATGAAGACGAAGATTTTGAAGATCAAACAATCACATTGCAAATTGACAAAGAGGCAACACTTGTTATCAATTTGTCAGGAAGACCTGCAACACTTTGGTTTGAAGAATATTCACCTCAATTTGGACAAATTGTTCAAGTTGCAGCATATTCACTCAACTTGTCAAAGGCGACTTACGAAATGGGTTATTACTCAAACGGAACTTTTGAAAAAACAATCACACAAGTTTTGGTAAATGTTGGTGACACTGTAGAATTTAAGATCAAGGTTGACAGTGGTTTTGCTGTTTATTGGAATAGGGCTGAAATTACATTTGGAAGATACGACAAAGGTTTCTATTATTTTGAAATGAAGGTCGGCACAGCAATGGCAGATCAAATTATCGAAATTGTACCAACCTTTGACAACACAATCGTTTCGCTTTATGTTTCAAGTTCGTTTGACCCAATCGACATTGTCGACAAGACTTTGGATCAAAACAACATTGCTGCTGCCGGAAGCATCAAGCATAACGGCAGGGCGACAAAAGTTGTTGTGATGGAAACAGGCAAAGAAATTTTGCTTGAAACAGCGACAACAAAGAGATATGAAATTGTTTCGATAACAATCGAAAATTATGGCAAATCTTTTGGGGATATGTATGAGTTTTATGACGATGACACAAACACTATCCTTTTGACA
Organism: Clostridia bacterium; assembly: GCA_017452445.1. Taxonomy (GTDB): domain Bacteria; phylum Bacillota; class Clostridia; order Christensenellales; family UBA1242; genus Caccovivens. Next base: position 44,559 of record JAFTMH010000002.1, on the reverse strand, counting down.
CCAGAATATATGCAAGAAAACAACATTGTTGGCATTATCAATTTGTCAATTGTTTACAGCCGTATGCATTGGGAAGACGAATCAATCTTTATCACCGGCTTTGCTGGACAAGGAAGCGAAAAGAATCCTTACAAGATTGGCTCTACGACCGAACTTACTCTTCTTATGAAGTTGGTAAACAGTGGAGCAAGAAATGCAAATGGCGAACTCTATTCTAGAATGCATTACGAATTGGCACGCAACATTGATTTGTCAGAAAAATTCTGGACACCAATCGGCACAATTCTTCACCCATTTGAAGGAGTGTTCAACTTCAATGGACACACAGTCAGAGGTGTGCAAAACGCTTATGTTTACAAGAGAGTAAGCTATGATGGTTTGTTTGGCGAAGTTTCTACAGCGTCTAGATTGCTTTCAAACAAAACGGCTTCTTGGTATTTCTATTTGATAGGACTTCTTGGAGCGGCACTTGTTGTGACAGTGATTGTCATTCTCGTTCTTACAAGAAAGAGAAGAAAACGCAGAAGAAAACTTTCAAACCAATAATTGTTTCAAATAATTTGAAAAAATCTTAATATAATAAAGCAAGGAGAATGTTATGCAGTTCCTTGCTTTATTTTTTTTGGGGATTCTTCAGGGTTTGACCGAATTTTTGCCGGTTTCTTCTTCTGGTCATTTGGTGTTGTTTTCAAAATTGTTTGGCATCAAAGAAAGTTTGTTTGTCAGCATTTTGTTGCACGGGGCGACACTTTGCTCAATCATTGTTTGTTTTGCAAAGGACATTTGGCAGATGATAAGACACCCTTTTTCAAAACAGACAATCTCGCTCGCTCTTGCAACTTTGCCAACTTGCGTTTTGGCTTTGATTTTTTTGCCGTTTGTCAAAAAATCTTTTTCTGGAAGTTTGTTGCCTGTGTGTTTTGCATTGTCGGCTGCAATTTTGTTTTTGGGAGAAGTTTTGTCAAAAAACAAACAAATCAAACTCAACAACAAAACTGCGATTTCGATGGGGATTGCGCAGGGGTTTGCAATATTTCCGGGATTGTCAAGATCTGGCACAACCATAAGTGCAGGTCTGCTTGCTGGTGGTGACAAAAAATCAGTTGCAAAATTTTCGTTTTTAATGTCAATTCCAATCATTTTCGTTTCGCTGTTTGTAGAGATTTTTGAAATTGTATCGACAAAACAGCCTATCACCTTGCCAGTATGGGGGCTTGTCGTTTCGTTTTTGTCTGCATTTTTGATTGGCATTTTTGCAATCAAAATTATGATAAAAATTACCCAAAAGGCAAATCTTAAATGGTTTTCGGTTTATTTGATTTTTATTTCAATTGTTTCACTTTTTGTTTTCTTTTAGTGAATAAAAAAACTTTTCCAACAATAAAATGTTGTAGGAGAAAAAATGCAACAAAAATATTATCAAAAAAGCAAAAACGAATGTATGCAACAGTTTGCCGTTGGTTGTGATGGACTAAGCGAAAGTGAAGTCGCAAAAAGAAGTGCAGAAAGTCAAAAAAAGTTGATAAAATCTGCAAAAAAGCAATCAATATTCGTCAAATTTTTGCTTCAACTTAAAGATTTGATGGTTGTGGTTTTGTTGGTGTCAGGTGTGATTTCCATAATCATCGGCATTGTTGAAGATGGTGTTGGTGAGATAGTTGATGGAAGCATAATCTTGGGGATAGTTGTCATGAATGCACTTTTTGGTGTTTATCAAGAGCGAAAAAGTGAAAAAGCGATTGACAGTTTGCGCAAAATGTCGCAACCAGAAACTTTTGTTGTGCGTGAAGGCAAGTTGTGCAAAATCAAAACAAGTGACGTGGTTTTTGGGGATATTGTAAACTTGTCAGCAGGAAGCATTGTGCCTGCAGATTTAAGGTTGATTGAAAGTGTAAATTTGAAGATAAACGAATCGGCTTTGACCGGCGAAAGCGAACCCGTAAGCAAAGATTGTGATGTGATTTTTGCCAAAGAAATTGCTTTGGGTGATCAAAAAAACATGGCATTTGCCGGCAGTGTTGTCGAAGGTGGACATGCCAAAGGGGTTGTTGTTGCACTGGGCTCTGACAGCGAACTCGGAAAAATTGCTGAAAGTTTGAAAGAGACGAAAAAACAACTCACTCCACTTCAAAAAAGCATTCAAGGCGTGGGCAAGGTTTTGACTTATCTTGTTTTGCTTGTTGCGAGTGTAACCTTTGTGCTTGAAGTGATTGCAAATCCAAATGAGATTTTGCAAGCATTTTTGACAGCAGTTGCAATTTCTGTTGCGGCAATCCCTGAAAGTATGCCGGCAGTTATCACAATAATTATGAGTTTGGGGATTGCTAAGCTTTCAAAGCAAAAAGCGATTGTCAAGCGCATGCATGCAGTCGAAACTTTGGGCGCTTGCGATGTTGTGTGTTCGGACAAGACTGGCACAATCACACAAAACAAAATGAATGTTGAAAAAACTTTTATGTTTTTTGACAAAAATTCTCAATTTTTTGACACTTTTTGCAAATGTATGACATTGTGCAATGATGCTGCTGTAGGCGATGGTGGCTATGTGGGCAGTTCGACAGAAGTTGCTTTGGCAAACTATGCAAAATTGCAAGGGTATGAAAAAAGCAATTTAGACAAACGGTTTGCAAGAATGGCAGAAATTTCGTTTTCTTCACAACGAAAACTTATGACCACAATGAATGTCGTTGACGACAAAAAAGTTTGTTATATGAAAGGTGCATTGGACAGAGTTTTCAAAAATTGCGACAGGTGTGTGGTTGACGGGAAAATTGTCGCACTTGATGAAAGTTTGAAAAAGAAAATCGAAAAACAAAATTCTCAAATGTGCAAAGATGCCTTGCGTGTGATTTCGTTTGCTTTTAAAGATGTGGATTGCCAAGAAATAAAAGAAGAAAAATTTGTTTTTCTTGGCTTGTGTGGCATACAAGATCCACCACGCAAAGAAGTTGCATCTGCTGTGGAAAAGTGTAAAAGTGCAGGATTGAGAACTGTGATGATAACCGGCGACTACAAAGAAACTGCCTTTTCGATAGCCAGGCAAGTTGGCATTGCTCATGATTTGTCGCAAGTGGTTTCGGGTGAAGAAATTGATATGTGCAACGACCAAGATTTTTTGCGAATGGTGGAAACAAAAAATGTTTTTGCCAGAGTTGGACCTGCACACAAAGTTCGCATCGTGCAAGCACTCAAACAAAATGGGCATATAGTTTCGATGACAGGAGATGGTGTCAACGATGCACCAAGTTTAAAAGCCGCCGACATTGGTCTTGGCATGGGCATTTCAGGCACAGATGTTGCAAAAGAAGTGGCAGATGTTATTGTCACAGATGACAACTTTGCGACAATTGTTGTGGCTGTTGAAGAAGGACGAAAAATTTACAGCAACATTCAAAAAACAATCAAATATTTGTTTTCTGCAAACATGGCAGAGATTTTGGCGCTGTTTTTTGTGACAATTTTGTGCCCTGGGCTAACTTTTTTGCTTCCTGTGCAGATTTTGTTTGTAAACCTTATTACTGATTCTTTGCCAGCAATTGCTTTGGGGATCGAACGGGTTGAAAAAGGGATAATGAAAGATCCGCCGCGAAGCAAGGTGGCATCACTGTTTTCAAACGGAGTAGGCGCAAGCATTGTTGTGCTTGGTGCAGTGCAAACAATTTTGACAATGGTTGCGTATTTTTTCGGTTATTTCACAGGTGGAGAACCGGTTGCAATCACTATGGCGTTTTACACACTCAACTTTATTCAACTTTTTTATATGTTTACAGCTCGCACAAACGAAAACTGTTTCAAAAGCAATCCATTTAAAAACAAATTTTTCAATCTGTCGCTTGTTGTTGGTTTTGGCTTGCTAACGCTTATTGCCACAACCGGTTTGTCAGACATGCTCAAACTGACAAAACTTGATTGGTTGTGTTGGTTGGTGGTTATTGTGTTGTCAGTGTCAATCATTTTTATTGGCGAACTTTTCAAAGTTGTTTCAAAAAAGATTAACAAAAAATTGCATTTCAAATAATGCAATTTTATTTTTGCATTTTGCCTAAAAGTGTGATAAAATCATAATATGAATTTGACAGAAACAATCAAAAATCAAGATTTTTTTCAAAAACTTATCGAAAAAAAGGACAACAATTCGCTTTCAAATGCGATGTTGTTTTTTTGCGAAGATAAAATCACAAGTGCAAAAACATTGATTTTGGCAGCATTGATGTTGCAATACAACACATTCGAATTGTTCAACGAAAAAAGTGCCGAGTTTGTTCGTGTTGAATCTGGGGTGGATTTGGATATAAAAATCTATCCAAAAAACGGTGAAAAACTGCTTGTTTCAGATTCAAACGAAATTGTGGCAGAAGTTTACACAAAGCCGGTAAACATGCAAAACAAAATTTTTGTAATCAACAATTTTGACATTTCAACCCAAGAGGCACAAAACAAACTCTTGAAAGTGCTTGAAGAGCCACCTAAAAATGTTTACTTTTTGATAAGTGCACAAAGCGAAGAAAAAGTGTTGCCAACAATCAGAAGCAGATGCGACAAAATCAAAATCAATCCTATGTCGCAAGCAGAGATGGCAACAATTTCGACAGACAAAATTGCCTGCGTTTTGGGTGGGGGTTATGTTGGAAAAACTTTGCAACTTGAAAAAAATGACAGCTTGAGAAGATTGACCGAGTTTGTTGTGAGTTTGTTTACAAGACTTAAATCAAGCAAGCAAGTTATCAAATTTTCAAAAACAATGATTGAAGAAAAGGACAACCTTGATTTAATTTTGGAAATTGCATGTTTGTGCATAGAAGATATGCTCAAACTTAAATGTGAAAGCGAAAATTTGTGCAAATTGACAACATTTACACAAGAATTGCAAGATGCCGAACCAGAGTTTTCGGTAGAAGCGCTGTGTGAAATTTCAAAATTGGTGTCAAATTTAAGAGAAAAATTGGAGTTTAATGCAAATTTGACGGTTGCAATAGACAACTTTTTGTTGAAAATGTTGGAGGTAAAATACTTATGCAAATAGAAGTTGTTGGAGTAAAATTTAAAAGCAGCAACCATGTTTATTCTTTTGACCCAAACGACCTTAAACTTAAAAATGGGGATTATGTTTTGGTAGACACAGAAAAAGGCACAGACCTTGGCTGTATTGTCAAAGAAAAAGATGTTATCAATTCGGAAGATTTGGTTTCGCCACTCAAAAAGGTTTTGAAAGTGGCAAGCAAAGAAATGGTTGAAAAAGCTGAAAAATATGATGAAGAAGCAAACAAGTTTTATCCACAAGTCAAAAAACTTGTAAAAGAAGCAAAACTTGAAATGAAAGTTGTAAAGGTTGAAGCTAGTTATGACAATTCGAGATATATTGTAAACTTTACGGCCGAAAACCGTGTGGATTTTAGAGATTTGGTTAAAAAACTTGCCGAACTTATGAAAAAGAGAGTAGAACTTCGCCAAATTGGCAGTCGTGACGAAGTGCGCATGCTTGGAGGATTTGGTCCTTGTGGAAAAATCTGCTGTTGTGTGCAAAATTTTGGAGAGTTTGACCATGTTTCTATGAAGATGGCAAAAAATCAAAACCTTTCACTCAACCCTGCAAGCATAAGTGGACTTTGTGGCAAACTTATGTGCTGTATAGCTTACGAAAACGCAACTTATCAAGAGTCAATCAAAGTTATGCCAAAAGTTGGATCAAGTGTTTCAACAAAAGACGGCAGTGGAAATGTTGTTTACAACAATCTTTTGGACAGAGAAGTTGATGTAAAATTTGTAAAAGGTGATGATGTAGAAATCAAAACTTACAAACTTGAAGAAATTTCTTTCAAAAAGGAAAACAAATGAGTTTAGATGAAAGAATTGAAGATTTGCAATGCCAAGGATTGAAAATAATTCAAAACAAAAAACTTTACACATTTACTTCTGACAGTGTAGTGCTTGCAAATTATGCAAAAACAAAAGCGAAGGATGTTGTCGTTGAAATCGGCGCTGGAAGTGGAGTAATTTCAATCTTGCTTCAAGCAAAAAACAAACTAAACAAAATCTATGCTTTTGAAATTCAACCCCAAATGCAGGATTTGTGCGAAAAAAACATCAAATTAAACAATTTGCAGGATAAAATTGTTTTGATAAGAGATGATGTAAACAATTTTAAACAACATATTGCACCTGCAAGTGTTGATGTGATTGTTTCAAATCCACCTTATTTCAAAAAAACGGATTTCAAACAAGACAGGGTTAAACAAATTGCAAAAGAAGAAGTTTGTTTGACTGCTGAGCAACTTGTTGCAGTGGCTGGCAAAATGCTTAAAGACGGTGGGGCGTTTTGGTGTTGTTTTCCAGCAGAGAGAAGTTGCGAATTGATCTCGTTGTGTCAAAACAATGCGTTGGCTGTCAAAGAAATGTTTTTTACAGAAAACGGCAAAGGCGAAGTAAAGTTGTTTGTTTGCAAAGCTGTCAAAAATGGAAAGTTTGGGACAAAGGTTTTGCCCAATTTGATTACCAATGAAACAAACGGAAATTATTTAGAAAAATTGCATACAAAAAATATAAAATAAATTGTTTGAAAATAATTGCAAAAAATCGACAAAAATTGAAAATATATAAAATATTGCAAAAATATTAAAAAAACAATTAAAAATAATAAAAAATAATAAAAACTGCATTTTTTGCAGTTTTTTTGTTATTTAAATAATATTTTTGGATTATTTTAATTTTATTTTATTTAATTTTTGTTTTTATTTAATTTTGATTAAATTACTCGACAAAGCAAACAAGCAATGATTGTGCCGACAAACGAACAAAACAGTGCAACGGGGATAGCATATAAAAGTTTTTTTACTTTTGTTTGAGAGATATAAATTGTTGCGACATAAAAAATTGTTTCACTGCACCCCATGATGACGCTTGCGCAACGAGAGATATAACTGTCAGCGCCATAAGTCGAGAAAATGTTTTCCAAAATTCCATAACTTCCACTTCCAGTGAAAGGGCGCAGAATTATAAGTTCGCAAAGTTGGGGTGGTATGCCAAGAAGTTTGAAAACGGGAGAGATTATCTTGACAAGAAAAGAAGTTATGCCACTCACTCTCAATAGGGCGACTGCAATCAAAATAGATGCAATAAACGGAAAAATTTCAACAACCAACTTTATTGCACCTTTTGCACCTTTGACAAAGTGATCGTAAGTGTTGATTTTTTTGTAGATGCAATACAAAATTAAAAACAAAAACAAAATTGGGAGAATGTAGTTGCTCATTTTCTTCTCCTTTTGCATTTGTTTTTGATTTTGTCTATTAGGTGGACAAGAAAAATCCCTAGAAGCGTTGTGCAAATTGTTGCAATTAGGGTTGGTATAATTATGTCGGCAGGATTTTGCGAACCAGCACTTGTTCGCAAGCCAATTATTGTTGTAGGTAGAAGTTGAATAGATGTTGCATTTATGACAATGAGCATTATCATCGAAAAATTTGCCTTGCCCGATTTGTCATCAAGCGCATTCATTGCCCGGATGCCCATTGGGGTTGAGGCATTGCCGATGCCAAGCATGTTTGCAGACAGGTTTAGGGCAATTATTTTTTGAATTTCGCTGTTGTCAACTTTGAAAATTTTTTTGATAAGGGGTCTTAAAAGTTTTGCAAGCTTTTCGCTTAGTCCACTTGCATCTAAAAGTTCGACAAAGCCAAGCCATATCACATAAATGGCGCAAAGTTCTATGCACAAATCAAGCGCTTGAGTTGATGAGCCAATCATTTCGCTTAGCATTGCAGATGGATTTGTCACAAGCAAAACCAAAATGCTTGCAAGCATCATTATCGTCCAAAAGATATTCATATATTTATTTATGCTTTTGTTGCATAAAAAAGAAGATTAACCACTATACAAGCAATCAACAACTCTTTCTTGACTTGTTTTTTGTGTTTTGTTATACTTTGGTTATGAAAATGGTTGATGTGCATGCTCATCTTACGGATCAAAAGTTTGATGATGTTGAGCAGGTTGTTGCAAGGGCAGAAGAAAGTGGGGTCGGCAAGATAATTTGTTCGGCCTATAATCTTTTATCGTCGCAACAAGCAGTTGACCTTTCAAAAAGGCTTAATCAAGTTTATGCAAATGTTGGCATTCACCCAGAAAATGTTGAAGAGTGGAGTGAAGAAACAATCAAAAACCTCGAAAATTTGTCAAAAAATAGCAAAATTGTGGCAATTGGAGAGATTGGGTTGGATTATTATTGGCGCCAAGACACAAAGGAAAAACAGAAGCAAATTTTTGTTGATCAAATAAATCTTGCAAACAAATTGAATTTGCCGATTGTTGTGCACAGCAGAGAGGCGATGGGCGACACTATAGAAATTTTGAAAAACAATCGTCCAAACAAAGAGAGTTTGCTTCATTGTTATAGTGGCAGTGTGGAAAGTGCAAAAATTTTGATGGATTTAGGTTTTTCGTTTTCGTTTGGTGGAGTTGTGACCTTTTCAAATGCAAAAACTGCAGTTGAAGTGGTAAAGAGTTTGCCTATTGAAAAGATTTTGCTTGAAACGGATTGTCCATATTTGACACCAGTGCCATTTAGGGGTAAAAGAAACGAACCTAAAAATGTTGTTTATGTGGCAGATATGATTGCCAGAATCAAAAATATGACAATTGAAGAAGTGGCCGAGAAGACCACTGAAAATGCGAAGAGGTTGTTTGGGATATGAAAGAAGATTTTGTTTTTAAGAAAAAGTTTGGACAAAACTTTATAAGTGACAAAAATTTGCTTAATGCAATTGCAACTGATGCCGAAGTTTCGTCTGACAGCCAAGTGCTTGAAATTGGTGCTGGCGCAGGAAGTTTGACAACTGTTTTAAGCGAAAATGCACAAAAAGTTGTTTCTTTTGAAATTGACAAAGATTTGCAACAACATCTTTTAGATTTGAATTTGAAGAATGTTGAGTTTGTTTTTGGCGATTTTATGGATTGTGATTTGAAAGATGTTGAAGCGAAGTTTGACGGCGACTACAAAGTGGTTGCAAACTTGCCGTATTACATCACAACTCCAATCATCTTTAAACTTTTGGAAAACTCAACAAAGCTTGACAGTTTGACAATCATGGTGCAAAAAGAAGTTGCCGAAAGAGTGTGTGCTGGCGTTGGCGGCAAGGATTATGGCATTTTGACAGTCATGACCAACTTTTATGGCACGCCAAAGATAACTCGAATTATCAAAAGACAGATGTTTTATCCAGCACCAAATGTTGACTCGGCACTTTTGCATATCAAACTTGAAAAAGGTAAATTTGCAGATATTGACAATGCAAAATTTTTAAAATTTATCAAAAGTTGTTTTTCAATGAGAAGAAAAACATTGCTCAACAATCTTGGCTCGGTTTATGCAAAAGAAAAATTGAAAGAGACTTTGGGCGAAGAAGTTTTGGCAAAGAGAGCAGAAGCATTTTCGCTTGACGAATTTGTTGAAATATTTAAGAAATGTCAATCATTGTGATTGGCATTTTTTGTTTTTTGGGAATAAAACAAAATATGAAAACAGATGAAGAAAAGGTGCTGTTTGCAACAAGCGTTGCAATGCAACTTGCAAAAGGGCTTGATGAAGAAGAAATTGAAGAGTTGAGATGTTTGTTAAATCAAATTATGTGCTCACTTGCCACCCTTGTTGGGAAAAGGCGACTATGTAAGCACGATAAAAAACGATTTTGACAACAAAAAAACTGCCAGCTGGCAGTTTTGTTTTATTCTGCTTCAACCACAACAGAAAACTTTGCAGTTACTTCAGGATAAATTTTTGCAACAACAGTGTAAGAACCTGATGATTTGATTGCTTCTTTCAAATCAATTTTCTTTTTGTCGAGAGAGATGCCGATTTTTTGAAGTTGATCAGCGATTTCTTTGCTTGTGATAGAACCAAATGTTTTGCCATTGCTTCCACATTTGATTTTGAGAGTTACTGACTTGCCTTCAAGTTTTTCAGCAAGTGCTTTTGCTGCTGCAATTTCTTGTTGTTTGTGATATTTTGCTGCTTCGCCTTGGATTTTGTTTTCGTTCATTGCAGAATTGTCAGCGATGCGAGCCATTCCATTTTTCAAAAGAAAGTTTTTTGCGAATCCGTCTGCAACTTCTTTGATTTCGCCTTTCTTTCCAGTGCCTTTTACATCTTTAAGCAAAACTACTTTCATACTTATTCTCCTTTTCAAAACAAGTTTACAACAATCTGGTTTGTTTTGTCAAGAATTGGCAAAGATAACTTTGAGGAGAAAGTATGGACATTAGATGCAGAAAGACAGGTTGCGTATACAACGACAAATACACCTGCAAGGCGAAAGAAATTTTGATTGAAAAAGATTGTTGTTGTCAAAAATTTGAAGAAAATTTGCAAAAACCAAAAGTGGACAAAACGCAATATATTTTTTCGGACAATCCACCAAAGTATGCGCCACAAAGAGATTCTCTTGCCATTGAGATTGAATGCAAAGCGCATTGCCTTTTCAACAAAGATGGAAAATGCGTAGCAAACGGGATTACGCTTAACGACATAAAAGAAAAACCACTGTGCATAACCTTTTTGAAAAAATAATACGCCATAAAAAAATGTCTTGCAAAAAGTGAAGTTGTATTGTATAATAAGGGCATGGGAAAACAAAAGAAAGAAGAGAAACTCAACGCAGTTGCATCTGCTCCTGCAGCGCAACCTTCTGCACCAGCGACAGAGCCTGCTGTTGATGTTGAAAAAGTAAAAAATGAATACTTGAAAGTGTTCTATTACCAAACAAAAATCAAAGATGGTTTGCTTGGAACTTTTTCTGCTGATGGAAAATATAAGATCACAAACGATCAGATTTTGCAAGATTTGGTAAACATTCCAAAAAAGTTTGAAGAGAAAGATGGAGACAACTATTATTCATCTGCAAAAGTGGGCAATCATGTGCTCAACTTTAAGGTCGTTTTGGATATTTCAGAGTCATACTGCAATGCACATTTGTCTTTGATTGAAGTTGAACATGGCCTTGAGGAAGATATTAAACATGTTACCGAACTTGGTGACATTGTCGAACCTTATTCTCCAAAGTTTAAGGAAAATGTTTACAAAGCATGGAATATTCATCTTCAAGAAGAAGAATATGAAAAAAATGATTTCATTTATTCTTATATGCATTCGCAAACAGAAGACTACAACTTCAGCATTGAGCTTACAGAAGTTTTGTCACAACTTTATTTGGCAAAATTGCTCAAGTTGTTGGAAGGTTGTGGCGAGCTTGGTGCAAAAATCAAAGCCTTGTATATGGAATTGATTGAAAAGCTTGCGCAAAAAGATCCAAGCATCAGATTGGACAACACAAAAATGAAAAACATTCTTGACAGATTGATGTTGAGCCACAAAGCATTTGAAATGTTGCTTGCAAACAAAGATGCGGCAGCAGCACTTGCTGGATACAGTGGCCCCCTCAACAGAGTTTTGGTGAGAGATGGTGTTGTCCATGTTGAGAAGAAAGAAGCTAAAAAAGAAGAAAAGCCAGCCGAAAAGAAAGCTGATGCCCCTGCAAAAAAGAAAGGTGGCAAAAGCAAAGGTGGTGGCGGCGGATCCGGTGGTGGAGCTGTCAAAATCGATTGGGGCAAATTGCCAAAGATTTCTGGTGGTGGCGGTGGTGTAAAACTTGACACACCAACAGTCAGACCAACACTCAAAGATGATGTGCCATTGGCAATCAATCCAAGACCACAAATCCCAAATCTTACTGGAAGCGTGACAATTGGCGTTAGACCACCAACTCCTGTTAGACCTGTGCCTACAACACCTCCAATGTCTCCATACGAATCAGGTGAATATTCTGAAGAAGAACTTGAAATGATGGAACTTAGACAACTTCTCAACAACTTGGGAGAAGTAGGAAGGGGTAAACAAGTGAATTTTCCAGATCCAAACATAGACGGGTTGGGAAGAGAAAGAGACAAATAAAAAAAGAGATGAAAACTTCATCTCTTTTTTTGTTTGTATTATTTGTGTTTTGGTGGTTTTCCAATTGGATTTCCACCGGCTTCTAAATTTGGAGAAGAAAGTGTAATCCCTGCTGCTCTAGCAGACTCTTTGTTTTTTTCGATTGAATCTTCCATTGCCAAGAAGAATTCGCCAGCAAAAGCAAGAGTTGCTTTCTTTTCATCAACGATACCAGCATCAATGTCTTTTACAAGTTGTTGATACTTTTCTGTAAAATAGAATGGATCAGGCATTGTGATTTGTGCTTTTGCATTTCTTAAGTCAAACAACGAACCTGAAATTTGTGTTGACAATCTGTTTCTTGTTGCAATAAGTTTGTTTGTTGCTTCTTTTGAAGTGCTTGTGATAAATGTAAAAAATTCGCCATCATCGGTCAACAATGCTGTAAGACTGTTGATTGCTTCTTTGAGAAGTTTGAGTGGGATTTTTGCTGCAGCAGATTTGCCTTCTTGCATAATAAGCAAACCTGGGTGTTTGTCGTTTGATCTTTCATAAATGGCATTTTGAGGAATATTCATAGTAAATCTCCTTTTTTATCAGTTGTCTAATTATAACACGGCTTTTGTTTTTTGTAAATACCATTTTTTTAAAAATTTGAATATTTTATGTTGCTATGCACCACCCTATTATCAAAACAATGGGAGAAAGTGGATATATGACAACTGGCAAATCCAAAGTTGGAATAAATGCAACGCTGTTGCTTGCAAGTGGTTTGATATGCAAGGTCGTGGGCGCTTTGTTTAGGTTGCCACTGACAAATGTGTTGGGAGTTGAGGGAATTGGTGTTTTTCAACTGATAATGTCAACCTTTTCTTTTGCACTTGTGCTTTCAAGTGGAGGCGCAACTGTGGCGCTTTCAAAATTGGTGGCTTCTCACAGGGCAAAAGGCGACTTTGTCAAACTCAATGCTTGCTTCAGGCGAGCCATGTTTCAGGCCGTGGGACTTGCGACATTGCTTGGTGTGTTGTTGGCACTTTGCTGGAAAAACATTTCCACTTTTCAACACATAAATCCAAACAAGAGTTATTTGTTGTTTGTGATTTTGCTGCCTTTGGGCGCAGGTATGGCTGTGTTTAGAGGGTATTTTCAAGGACAAGAAAATATGTTGCCAACGACAGTCAGCCAGATTTTGGAGCAATCGGCAAAGTTTGTGTTTGGCTTGGCGCTTGCTGTTGTGTTTAGCAAGCAGAGTTTGACTTCTGGCGTGTTTGGAGCGTTTATAGGTATAACTTTGAGTGAGGTGTTGACGGTAGCACTGCTTTTTGTGTGGCATTTGAGAAAACGCAAAAGATGTGTGTTTTATCGTAAAGCTAAAAATTTGTGGGCAACAAGAAAAGAATATGACAAAAGCAATTTTTTGTTGACACTTTCGGCAATCAGTTTGCCACTTGCCAACATGATTGACAGTTTTTTTATTGTTGGTCGGTTGCAAGTGGCTGGGCTATCTGCGTCAAGGGCAACAGAGTTGTTTGGCGTGCAGACGGGCATAGTCGGCACAATGCTAAATTTGCCACTTTCAATTTCGGTCGCTGTTGCAGCAGCATGTCTGCCCAATTTTGCGTTTTTGATGTCTAAAGGCGAAAATGTTGGTTCTGCAATTGAAAAGGGATTTAAATTGTTGCTGTTTTTTGTGCTTCCAACAACCTTTGGCTTGGCAGCAGTTGCAAAGGTGCTGTATAGTTTGATTTATCCAATGGTGACTTATGAAATTTTGCTCTTTGCCACAAACTTGACTTTGTATAGTGCTTTTGCAACAGTTTTTACTGCCCTGATGCAATATGCGATTATGATTTTGCAAGCAAAAGGAGAATTTGGATTTGTTGCTGTGCTTACGGCAATGGCGAGCGTAGTTAAAGTTGTGTTGACAATTTTTCTTGCAGGATTTTCGTTTGTCAATGTCTATGCTTTGGCAATAGGAAATCTAGTTTTTTCAGGTATAGTTTGCGTGGTTGCTTTGGCAAAATTGAAACAAAGTTTCAACTTTAAAATTTCATTTTGGCAGATGGGTAATTTGCTTGTTGCAACTTTGCTTATGTATGTGTCGGCAAGTGCCTTTTTGCGAGTTGGTTCGCTCGTGCCGATGCTTGCTTTGATTGGGGCTGTTTTGATTGGAGTGTTTGTCTATTTTTTTGCAGTTGCTCCATTTGCAATCAAAACACTTTTTCCACTTTTCCACAAAAAAGAAACCCAAAATGTCTAGAGTTTGTCAAAATGGAAATGCTTGTTTTGTGAGGTGAAAATTGAACAAGTGTGAGTTGGTAGAATTGTTGGCAAAAAGGACAGGGTTTTCAAAGGTTTGCTGCCTGAAAGTGTTGGAAGCGGCAAAGGAAACAATTGTTGAAGTGTGCTCAAAAGGTGGGCAGATTTCGGTCAAAAATTTTGGAAAGTTTGTCTTGAAAGAAAGAAAATCTTGCAGATATTTCAATCCTCAAATTCAACGATTTTGCACAAGTGTGGCAAAAAAGGTGATTGAGTTTCAGGGTTTTGATGCATTCAAATATGCACTTGACAAATAAAATTTTTTGAAAAAAGCAAGTTTAAGGCTTGTTTTTTCTTTTGTTTAACAAAAAAAATATGCTAATATAATAAAACAATGAAAGTTAAAAACTTGGACTTTTCGGACGATCCTATACTTTTGGCGCCAATGGCAGGTGTGACAGATGTCGGCTTTAGGGCTTTGGCATCTTCTTTTGGTGCAGATGCAACGGTTACGGAAATGTTGTCTGCAAGGGCAATGGCACACAATCCCAAAAAGACAGAGTTTTTGACCCTCACTACCGGAGAAGAAAAAATCAAGATTGCTCAAGTGTTTGGGCATGAAGAAGATTATATGGCAAAGGCAGTGGCCTCGCCACTTCTTGAAAAGTTTGATATGTTTGACATAAACATGGGCTGTCCAGCGCCAAAGATTGTCAAAAACGGCGAAGGGTCGGCACTTATGGACAATTTGCCACTTGCAAGCAAACTTATCACTGCTGTGAAAAATTCGACAACAAAACCTGTGTCGGTCAAGTTTAGAAAAGGCAAGAGCACAGAAAACTATGTTGAGTTTGGCAGAATGTGTCAAGATTGTGGAGCCGATTTTGTGACTTTTCACGCAAGGACTGTTGAGCAAGGTTACAGCGGCAAAGCAGATTATGAAGCGATTGCTTCGCTCAAAGCAAAACTTTCAATCCCAGTGCTTGGCAACGGTGATGTTGTCGACTTTGCAAGTTTGCAAAAGATGAAAGAAACCGGAGTTGATGGGGTGATGGTTGGTCGTGGAAGCATGGGCAGACCATGGCTTTTTGCCCAACTCAAACAAAACGACATTCAAATTGACAAATACAAAACCGTAGAAAAACACATAGAAATTTTGAGACAACATTTTGATGAAAATTGGCTCAAACTCTACATAAGAAAACACTTTTTGTGGTATGCTTGTGACATTCCGTTGTCCACAGAGTTGCGACTTAAACTTGCTACTTGCAACGATATTGACGAATGTTTGGCATTGCTTAAAAATGCGCTAAACTAAGTTTGAAAATTTTTGTTTCAATTTGTTTTGATTTACAAGGCAAATGGTGTAAACTATTGAAGAAGGATTTTTATATGAAAAGAACAGTTAGAGATTTAAAAAATATTAAAGGCAAGAGAATTTTGGTGCGTTGTGATTTCAATGTCCCTCTTGACAATTATGGCGATATTTTGGACGACAGTCGTATTGTGGCAACATTGCCTACACTTACACATTTGTCAAAGCATGGTGCAAAGCTTATTGTGTGCTCTCACCTTGGCAGACCAAATGGTTATGACAAATATTTGTCGCTCTTTCCAGTGGCTGTTTATTTGATGAAGTGTTTTCCAAACAAAGTTAAGTTTTGTGGAAAGGTTGTTGGACCTGAAGTGGAGGATGCTGTAGCAAAATTGAAAGATGGAGAAATCTTGGTTTTGGAAAACTTGAGATTCCACCCTGGCGAAGAAGAAAACTCTGCTGACTTTGCTCAAAAACTTGCTTCTTTGGCAGAACTTTATGTTGACGATGCTTTTGGTGTTGCTCACAGAAAGCATGCTTCAAATTATGGTGTTGCTCTCAAACTTCCAAGCGCAATTGGTTATTGTATTGAAAAAGAACTTCAAGTGTTTGGACAAGCGTTTGAAAAACCTCAAAGACCTTTTGTGGCTATCTTTGGTGGGGCAAAGGTTTCTGACAAACTTAAACTTATCAACAATGTTATTGACAAGGCAGATTCCATCATCATTGGTGGGGGCATGGCATACACATTCTTGCAAGCAAAAGGATATAATATTGGGGACTCTATTGTTGACCTTGATTTGGTCGATGACGCAAGAGACTTGATGCAAGTTGCAGAAGAAAAAGGCGTAAAAATTTTGCTTCCAATCGATCACATGGCATTGATTGCCGAAAAAGATAAAGCAGTGAAAACAGAAATCCTTGAAAGAGGCATGGTTGGATTTGACATTGGTCCAAAAACAATCAAGATGTTTGCAAACGAAATCGCAAATGCAAAACAAATCCTTTGGAATGGACCTGTCGGCAAAGTTGAAGATGACAGATTTAAAAAAGGTACAACAAAAATTGCAAAAGCCGTTGCAAAGAGTCAAGCCTATTCAGTTGTTGGTGGTGGCGACAGTTTGAGTGCTATCAATCAAGTTGGGGTTTCTGACAAAATCAATCACCTTTCAACAGGTGGTGGTGCAAGTTTGAAACTTATGGAAGGTAAAGTTTTGGCTGCAATTGATGTTATTGACAGCATCTAATTTGAAAACAAGAAGGGAGAAGTTATGAAAAAACTTATCATTGGAAATCTTAAAATGAACACCAAGCCTAGCGAGTTCAAAAATTATGCAATGACACTTGCAACAAAGGTTAAGGGGACAAAAAACGATGTGGTTGTATGTCCGCCATTTACACACTTGCATTTGGCTGGCGAACTTTTGGAACACAGCAAAGTAGAATTTGGTGCACAAAACATTTCTGATGAAGAAAAAGGTGCTTTCACTGGTGAAGTCAGTGCAAGTATGATAAAAGATTCTGGTGCGACATATACAATCATTGGTCACTCAGAAAGAAGAGGAAAGTATAAAGAAACTGACCGACTTATCAACAAAAAAATCAAAACAGCCCTTGCAAACGGACTTAAAGTTGTGCTTTGTGTTGGTGAAAACTTGCAAACTCGCACTGCGAAACAAGCGACAGCATTTGTTAAGAAACAACTTGACGAAGATTTGAAAGGCATTTACGAAAACGAACTTGACAGTGTTGCAATTGCTTACGAACCTATCTGGGCGATCGGCACAGGAAAAGTTCCTACAAACAAAGACATCACAAAGATGATGGAAACAATTAGAAACGAAATTGAATACTTATATTCAGCAAAGGCAAAAGAAAAACTTACAGTGCTTTACGGTGGAAGTGTAAATTTGTCAAATTACAAAAAGATTTTGGCAAATGACACAGTCAACGGTGTGCTTGTTGGTGGGGCTTGCCTTGATGTTGAAAACTTTGCAATTATGTGCAAAGAAACTTACTAAAACGGAGAAAAAATGAATCATATTGCTCTTTACAGAAAATACAGACCAAAAACTTTTGATGAAGTGATTGGGCAGGACCACATTGCAAAAACATTGCAAAATCAGATTGTAAACAATCAAATCGGTCATGCCTATCTTTTTACTGGCTCTCGTGGTACGGGAAAGACAAGCATTGCAAAGATTTTGGCAAAAGCTGTAAACTGTCTTACACCTGACCATGGCTCAGCTTGTGGACAATGTGAAAACTGCAAGAGATTGGAGCAAGAAAACGACATCAACATCATCGAAATTGATGCTGCATCAAACAACAAAGTTGATGATATCCGTCAAATTAGAGAAAAAGTAAAATTTATGCCTGTTGGCGCAAAATACAAAGTTTATATCGTGGACGAAGTTCATATGTTGTCAGACAGTGCTTTCAACGCACTTCTCAAAACATTGGAAGAGCCACCTTCATATGTAATCTTTATTTTGGCTACAACAGAAGTTCACAAATTGCCACAAACAATTTTGTCTAGATGTGTAAGATTTGATTTTAGACTTGTGTCTGTTGACGAACTTGCAAAACATTTGGCAAAGGTGTTTGACAAAGAAGGCATCAAATATGATGAAGAAAGTTTGAAGATCATTGCAAGCGCAGGCGAAGGCAGTGTGAGAGACACTCTTTCAATTGCAGATTCAATCGCATCATATTGCCAAGGTGAAATAACAAAAGAAAAAGCGTTGAGCGTGCTTGGTTCTACCGATCACGAATTGATCATAAACTTCTTTGACAGAGTTAAGGACAAAGATGTTGGTCAAGTGCTTGGACTTATTGATCAAATCGAAAAAGATGGCAAAAATTTGGCAGTGTTTTCAAAAGACTTGTCAAAGCATGCAAGAAATTTGCTTGTGTGCAAATCATGTGCAAATGCAAACGAAATTTTGAATTTGACTGAAGATATTTTTGCTATGTATAAAGAGCAGGCAGACAAGTTTGAAGAGAAAGAACTTATCAGATATATGCAAGTGTTTTCAAGTGCCGAAAGCGAATTGAGATACACTTTGTCAGTAAGATTGTTGCTCGAAACAACATGCCTTACTGCAATGCTTGGATTTGATGTAAAAAAAAACTGAAAATTGAAAAAGATGCATCAAAACTTTCTGCAAACAATGTTTGGGGAAAGATTGTGCTTTATTTGAAAGAACATAAAAAGGTTGCTCTTCATGTCGCTTGTGGGGACATCACAAATGCAAAGATTGATGGAGACCAACTGATTGTTAGGTCAAGCGACGGCTTTTTGGTTGATGTGCTCGAATCGGGCAGAAAAGAAATTGAAAGTGCTATTCGCTGGCAAGGTTTGGACTTGAAATTTGAAGTTGTCAAATATGAAAGTTCCGAACAAAAAATAAACAAAGATATTAAAAAAATTGAAAACTTCTTTGGCAACAAAGTGGTTTTTGAAGATTAAGGAGAGATAGATATGGCATACGGATTTGGTGGTGGCTTCGGTGGAGCAAATATGCAACAACTTATGAGACAAGCCCAAAAAATGCAAGAAGATATGAAAAGAACTAGAGAAGAAATCGACAACACAGAATATTCATCTTCTGTAGGTGGCGGCATGGTTGAAGTTACACTTTACGGAAACAGAACAGTAAAGTCTGTAAGAATTAAACCAGAAGTTGTTGATCCAGATGATGTAGAAATGTTGGAAGATTTGGTTGCATCTGCACTTGGCGATGCTCTCAACAAGATTGCAGAAGACGAAAAGAACAAATTGCCAAACTTGGGTATGTAATTATGGCAGATTTTGAAGAACCAATTGAAAGATTGATTGAATATTTTAGATCATTGCCAGGGGTTGGAAAAAAGACTGCACAAAGATATGCTTTCTACATTATCGAAAACAACAAAGAGAAAGCCGAAAACTTTGCAAAAGCGATTGTTGATGCAAAGGAAAAGGTTAAACTTTGCAAAGAATGTGGAAATTATAGTGCAAGCGAAGTTTGTCCAATCTGTCAAAGAAGAAACAAACAAATCATTTGTGTTGTGCAAGAACCAAAGGATATTATTTCAATGGAAAAGGTAAAAAGTTTTGATGGGGTTTACCATGTGCTTTTTGGCTGTATCAATCCACTTGAAAACAAAGGTCCAAACGACATTCGCATCAAAGAGTTGCTTGCAAGAGTTTCAACAAATGATGTCAAAGAAGTTATTATGGCGACAAACCCAGATGTTGAAGGGGAAGCAACAGCAATGTATGTTGCAAAACTTCTTAGACCAATGGGAGTTAAAGTTACAAGACTTGCTCAAGGCATTGCAATGGGCAGCGACATCGAATTTGCAGATGAAATCACTCTCAGCAAAGCAATCGCAGACAGAAAAGAAATATAACACCCATCGGGTGTTTTTATTTTTGTCCACTTATCCACCAAAATAGAGATTAAAAAAAGATGCGCGAGAGCATCTTTTTTTGTTGGTGCTGTTAGTCTCTTAAGAGTGATTGAACTCCACAGAAGATAAGCAAAATGCAGTCAACATATCTTGCGACAACATGAAACTTTTCGCCATCTTTTCTTACCACCCCTATTTTTTCCAAAAAGCCAAGGTGATGATAGAGTTTTCCTGTTGTTGCAAAGTTGAGTTTTTCCATAAGTTGCTTTGCTGTCAAACTTTGTTGAATAAGCAATTTAACCAAGTCAATTCGCTCTTCGCTTGAAAAGGCATCAATGATTTTTGCCATTTCAAATGAATTCATTTCAAAAAGTGGGGCGATTGGTCTTGGACTTCTGCCAAAAGTCGAACCGATTGTGCCATCTTGCGAGGTGTATTTGCCTACATAAGAGATTTGTCCGTCTTTGATGTCGTCAGGGGAAAACACTGATTTTGTTGGTTTTGTTTGAGCTGGCTTGTTTTCAAGAGTTGTCAATCTTTTGTCGTAAGATTTGACAAGTTGATAGATTTCGTCTATTTGTTGTTTGAGTTGGTTTTCCATATATACCTCCGTTACCTAATTATGTAATTACATAATATCATAATGTGATAACAAATGTCAATGGGTGTTGCGAAAAAAATGAAAAAACAAAACAAAAAGAAAACTTGCCAATCTTTTTTATTTTTGTTATACTTTGGTATATTACGGAGAAAAAGTATGAACATAAAAGAACAAATAGCTCAAATATTGGCAGAATCAGCAAAAAAATTTGGCGTTGAAGAAGTTGACAAATTGGTGGTTTCTTTTTCAAACAGACCAGAACTTTGCGATTTTCAAACCAACTTTGCAATGATTGTGTGCAAAACTCTTGGACAAAAGCCGATTGATGTGGCAAATCAACTTGTTGAAAATGTGGCAAAAGACTCAGGTTTTGATTTTTCGGTTGCTATGCCTGGATTTATCAACATTGTTGTAAAAGACAAGACTTTGGCAGAATATGCCGAATTTGTTTCTGCAGACAAAAATTGTGGCATCGAACAAGTTTCAAATCCACGCACAATTTTGTTTGATTATGGTGGCGCAAATGTTGCAAAAGAATTGCATGTTGGCCACTTGAGATCACCGATTGTTGGCGAAGCGCTCAAAAGATTGCATATTGCAATGGGAAACAAAACAATTTCCGATGTTCACTTGGGTGATTTTGGGCTTCAAATGGGACTTACAATTTTGCAACTTCATTTGGACGGTTATATTGACAAGTTTTTTGAAGAAGGGGCAGACATCAAAAACCTTCCTTTGACAAATGTTACACTTGATGTTTTGAATGAAGAATATCCAAAAGCAAGCAAGAGAAAAGATGTTGACGAAGAGTTTAAGAAAACTGCTGACGAATATACTTTGTTTGTTCAACGACACAAAGAACCATATTGGACTATATATAATAAGATCAGAGCATTGTCTGTTGCTGAAATTGAAAAAAATTATACTTTGCTTAACACAGAGTTTGATTATTATTATGGCGAAAGCGATGCAGATCCTGCAATCGAAGAAACTGTGCAAATGTTTGTAGATCAAGGTCTTGCAAGAGAAAGCGAAGGCGCTTTGGTTGTTGATGTCGCAAGAGAAGGCGAACATATCCCAATCCCTAAAAAGAGTGAGGACGAGCCTCAAAGATACAAAAATCCTATGCCTCCAGCAATCATCAAAAAATATAATGGTGGCGACTTGTATGCAACAACAGATATTGCAACAATTTTGATCAGAAACAGAGAATTTAATCCAGATGAAATTGTTTATATCACAGACAATCGTCAATCTGGACACTTCGAACAAGTTTTCCGTTGTAGTAAACTTGCTGGAATTTCTCCAGAAAGTCAAAAACTTACTCATGTTGGTTTTGGCACAATGAATGGCAAAGATGGCAAACCATTCAAGACAAGGGCTGGTGGAGTTGTCAAATATAAAGATGTTGTTGATATGCTTGTTGAAAGTGCCGAACAAAAACTTTCTTCAAATGGCATTGTTGGCGACAAAGAGCTTGCTCGCAGAATTGGTGTTGGTGCTATGAAGTTTGGTGATTTGTCAAACACGGTTGTCAAAGATTATGTGTTTGATGTGGACAAATTTTTGGCATTTGATGGCAAAACAGGTCCATACATTCAATATACAATCGCTCGTATCAATTCAATTTTGGCAAAAGCAAGTGCAGAAAATGGGAAAGTTGAAATTGAAAACGCAGACGAAAGAAACATTGTTTTGGCTGTTTTGAAACTCAACTCTTCTTATCAACTTTGCTATGATAGTTATTCAATGAACTCACTTTGCTTGTCTGCATTTGATTTGGCAAGTGCATTCTCAACATTCTACAACAACCATAGAATTTTGTCAGAAGCAAACGAAAATAAGAAAGCGAGCATGTTGAAACTTTGCGAATTGGTAAAAAAATGCTTAGAAAAAGCATTGCACACACTTGGCATCGACAGTGTGGAAAAAATGTAAAAAACCCCACTTTTCCCCACTTTTTGTCAAAAAACATTGAAATCGCTATACTTCCCTGAAATAAAGGCGAAAAATTAGTCAAAAAATTTTTGAAAAAAGGTATTTACAAATCAAAAGTTTTGTGATAAGATATGGACAAGTGAGAAGAAAAAAACACACGGAGGTGTTATTATGAATAATAAGACAAACATAAATGAAATTGCAGAGGATAAAACAATTTTCGTTTTGGACGGCGATAAAGAATATGTTGTTGCTATCACTCCAGACGGAACAAAATCTCGCATTGACTGGAAAGACATTGGATCTATCGAAGATTTGATGGCTGCTTATGAAGCTGGTGAATCTGTGCCAAGAAATGTAAAACCTGAAAAGGTTACTGAAATGGGCAGATAATTTTTGAATGTTTGTTTTTTGAAAAATATCGCAGTTTTTGCGATATTTTTTTTGTTTTTGTTTTGAAATGGGTGCGTTTTATGTTAAAATATAATCGTATAATAAGTTTGTGGAGTTTGTATGAGAAAGTATCAATTTGTGTACCCAGCTATTTTTGTTAAAGACGAAGACGGATCATATCAAGTAGTTTTTCCTGACTTGGAAATTTTTACAAATGGAAAGGATTTGTCAGAAGCATTTCTTTCAGCAAAAGATTTGTTGTCAGTTTATTTTGCTTATGCAGTAAAATATGAAACAGATTTCAACAAACCAACAAAACTTGAGTTGCTTCTTCCAAAGTGCAGAACCAACGAAACAGTGATGTATGTTGATGCAGTTGTAGAAAGATAAAACAAAACGATGGCCACAAGCAATTGTGGCTTTTTTGTTGCAAAAATCTTGGGCAAAATTTATAAAAATACTTGACTTACACGGACCCGTGTGCTATAGTATATACGACACTTCTGCAAAGGGTGTTAGTTTTTTTGTTAGGAGATATTAAAATGGCAGCACCAAAACGTAAACTCATTACACTTGAATGCACAGAATGCAAAGAAAGAAACTATTCTACAGAAAAGAATACTTCTGCAAATGCTGAAAGAATTGAAATTAGCAAATACTGTCCAAAATGCAACAAGCGTACAAAACATAAAGAAACAAAGTAATTTTTGATTTCTTTGATTTGCAAAAGCAAATCGCATAAAAATTTGGAGGGACTTATGTCTAAAAAGCAAAAAGTTGAAAACAATCAAACAGAAGAAGTTGTTGAAGAACAAGTTGTAGAAGTTGAAGAAGCTTCAAAAAAGAAAACTGAAAAGGTTGTTGAAAACAAAAATAAAAAAGATAATAAAAATTCCAAAGACAACAAGAAAAAAGACAAGAAGAAAGAAAAGAAAGGTGGAATTGGCAAAAAGGTTAGAGAAACTGCTTCCGAACTTAAGAAAGTTACTTGGCCAACTTTTGGCGAAGTTGTCAAGAAGACAGGAATCGTTGTTTCGTTTGTAGTCATTTTTGGGCTTTTCTTGTATGGCATAAATACACTTCTTGGTTGGCTTGTTTCTCTTTTGGCAGGCTAATTTAGGCAAAGGCGAAAGTATTCATTTTTTTGAAGGAGAGATTTATGGAACATTCAAGCGAACCTAAATGGTATGTGCTTCACACATTTTCTGGATATGAAAATGTTGCAAAGGAAAATCTTGAAACTGTTGTAAAGAAATTCCATCTTGAAGATAGAATTTTTGAAATGGTTATTCCAGAAGAAAGCGTTATCGAAGAAAAGAACGGCAAGAAAAAACTTGTTACAAGAAAAAGCATGCCTTGCTACCTTTTGGTTAAGATGATTTATGGTGATGACCTTTGGCACAATATTACAAACACTCGTGGCATCACAGGGTTTGTAGGTCCAAAAGGAAGACCTTTGGCTCTTACTGAAGAAGAAGTTATGAAGATGAGACTTGAAAAAATCAAAGTTGAAACTGACATCGAAGTTGGAGACAAGGTTGAAATTGTTGAAGGACCACTTGATAAAATGGTGGGTGATGTGGTTTCTGTAAACGCAGAAGCTGGCATTGTTACTGTTTCAGTTGAAATGTTTGGAAGAGAAAACAATGTCGAACTTGAATTTGGACAAGTACACAAAATCAACTAAAAATCGGTATTTTCGATTGTTTTGCAACAGCAACTTGCAAAAAGATCGACAATATATATGAGAGCAATCTCAACAAAAATTTGTCCGTCATGACATTAAACTGTCAAATTTTGTGGCAGGGTCATGCCTAGACTCAATACGACCACATTAGGAGGAATAAAATGGCAAAAAAAGTAAAAGCAGTTGTTAAATTGCAACTCGAAGCGGGCAAAGCCACTCCAGGACCACCAGTAGGATCTTCACTTGGACCTCATGGTATCAACATCGCTGGCTTTGTAAAAGAATTCAACGACAAAACCGCTCAACAAGCAGGGTTTATCATTCCTGTTGTGATCACTATCTATGAAGATAGAAGCTTCACATTCGAATTGAAGACACCACCTGCAGCAGTACTTATCAAAAAGGCAATTGGTCTTGATAAAGGTTCTGCAAAACCAAACAAATCAAAAGTCGGAAAAATCACAAAAGAACAGATTAGAAAGATTGCCGAACAAAAAATGGCAGACTTGAATGCTGCATCTGTTGAAAGTGCTATGTCTATGATCGCTGGATCAGCAAGAAGCATGGGCGTAGAAGTTGTGGACTAATAGAGGTGAATTATGAACAAAGGTAAAAGATATGTAAAGAGCCTTGAAAGTTTTGACAAAAACGCTAGTTTCGAACTTGACAATGCACTTGAAAATGTTCTTGCAACATCAACAGCAAAATTTGATGAAACAATCGAATTGCATGTTAGACTTGGTGTTGACGGAAGAAATGCAGATCAACAAGTTCGTGGCGTTGTTGTTCTCCCAAACGGAACAGGCAAATCTGTAAGAGTTCTTGTTATTGCAAAGGGCGACAAAGCAGACGAAGCTCAAAAAGCTGGTGCTGATTTTGTAGGCGCTGAAGATATGGTAACAAAGATCAACGGTGGATGGTTGGATTTTGATGTATGTATCACAACTCCAGATATGATGGGCGTTGTTGGTAGAATCGCTAGAATCCTTGGACCAAAAGGCTTGATGCCAAACCCAAAGAGTGGTACTGTTACTACAGATGTAACAAAAGCTATCAATGATGTTAAAGCCGGAAAAGTTGAATATAGATTGGACAAAACAAACAATGTTCACGTAATCATCGGCAAGAAGAGCTTTGGCAAGGAAAAACTTGCTGAAAACTTCACAACAATTATGGACGCAATTGTTAAGGCTAAACCAGCTGCTGCAAAAGGTCAATATATCAAGAGTGTTACATTGGCTTCAACAATGGGCCCTGGTGTTAAAGTAACTTATAATATTTAAGTTTAAGTAAAGCAGGTGCCCACCTGCTTTATGTCTTTTTATAGACTAAACACTTGTGGGCAACAAAAGATGTCAATTGTGGTTTGCTTATGCAAAAAACAAGCGATTTCGACAAGAAAAGTGGTTTTGTTTTTGCATAGTTGCAAAACACATTCGCACAATACTTATAAATTTGACTTTGGTCAATCGAATTGATTGACTTGCAGTCTAAAATTAAGATAAAATAATCTATGTATATAGACTATTTAATAGGAGATTTTACTTTATGAAAGATAAAAGAAAAAATCATTCAGCATTTTTTAGAGGAGCAGTTGTAGCCGTAGCATTTGCTTTGGCTGTGCTTTGCGTGCCTTTCAATGAAATGTTGGCTTTGGCATCTTTGTCTCAATACACTGATTTCACTTATATGACAATCGGCACAGTATCTGACGAAGTTGAAACAACAGTCACAAAGGGCGATGTATATTATGTTCCATTTGCTTACATTGGTGGAGACGAAACTTTGAAAGTTGGCGACACTGCAAACAAAGATTTGGGCAGCGCAACAATCAAATCTTCTTCAGTTACTGTAAACTATGGCACATCAACAATCGAAGTTGCTAGAGGCGACGAAGCAGAAATTGCAGCAGGTGCAACAGTTACTGCAGACGAAATTTACGGAACATTCCGTCCACAAAAAGCAGGAACATACACAATCACATATTCTTATCAATATGAAGTTGGTGGAAAGACATACACAAACTCATATTCAATGAAGGTGAAGAGTGAACTTTCAAACGCATCTATCAACTTTGTTGCAAATGATCAAAATGTTATTCCAGAAGTAGTTGATATTTCTCTTACAGGAGATGATTTCAAACTTTACCTTCCAACTCCAGAAGTTAAGAATGAAGATGGCGAAGTTGAAGAAGATGTTGTTTTTGTTAAAACACTTTCAGAAGCAACAGCTGGTGGAGAAAAAGTTCATGTAACAGTTACTGGTGGTGCAGCAGGCGAAATGACACTTGGCAAAGATGAAAGAGGCTATTATATTACTAAAGCCGACATCACAGGACCAAACGGTGGCACAGGCAAATATACAGTTAAGTATGACTACTACACAAACGGACATTTTGTTACATCAACAACAAAATCAACAACAATCAAAGAATCTTACTACAAAGATTATGAAATTCAACTTCAACTTGGTTCAGCTTGGAAGAAAACTGATGGCGAAGTTGGTGTTGCAAGACAATTGCCAACAGCAGGAGCAATCACAAAAACAGATTCTACTCCAGCAGAAGAAGCAGTTGCTGTTTCATATTCAGTAGAAGTTTATTACAGTGCAGTTGATTCAACAGCTTCTTATGCAAAACTTGATGCAACTAAATATGCTGATGTTTTGAATGAAGACGGAACTTTGAAAGATCCAACAGAATTCAAGCCATTGGAAAATGGTTGGTATTCATTTGTTTACAAAGTTACAGACATTTATGGAAAAACAGCATCTTCTACAGTTGGTGCTTATGAATGGGAAGATGTAAAAGATTCTACAGCTCCAAAAGCAATCGTTTATGATGCATCTGTAGAACTTGATGCAGATGAAAAATACACAGACGAAGCATACAAACTCGCTTCAAGAACACTTCCAAACAGCGTTGTAGTTTATGCCGTAGGCATCGAAGACAATGTTGAATCAATGGAAGGTGTAACACTTACAAGAAAGATCTTTGACAGCTCTTCAACATTGAAAGCAGAAATCAAAGATTTCGATCAATACAACTTGATTTTCAACTACAGAGCAACAGACACAACAAACTTTGATGATGCTCACGAAAATCTTTACACAAACAACTATCTTATCAGACATGCAATCGACAAAGATGGCGCAGCTCACACAAATGATGCTGAAATGCTTGCATGGTTGAAAGAACACAACTATCGTATCGTTGTTGACAACAACAACTACGCACATCTCTACGACATCTTTGCTGATCAAATCGCAGCATTGGACACAGTAGAAAAAGAAAATGCTCTTGACTGGTTTAAGGGCGAAGCTGCTGCTGAAGCAGGTTTTGCTTATATCAACATGGACAAGACATTTGGTGCTACAACTGCCGAAGGTGGTATGGGTACAGGCACATATTATATCCACTACATTGCAATGGACAAAGCTGGAAACGAAAGCACAGCTAAGAGCCAATCAATGTATGTTACAACAACAGAAGATATGGATATGCCAACATTTACTGTTGCGACAAAACTTGAAACATCATATTTGCCAACAGCAATTGTTAAATTTGATGCTCCAACACCAGCAGACAACAGTTCTGACAACAATATGTTTGTAAGAACATTGTATCGTGCACTTGACAAAAATGGTGCAATCGTTGCAGTTACTGATGCTGAA
The DNA here is from genome assembly GCA_017452445.1 of Clostridia bacterium. Lineage (GTDB taxonomy): Bacteria > Bacillota > Clostridia > Christensenellales > UBA1242 > Caccovivens. Next base: position 16,376 of record JAFTMH010000002.1, on the reverse strand, counting down.
GGCGCTGCAATCTCAACAGAAAACTTGTCACAAGTTTCTGCAGATTGGACACTTAAGTCAGCAAAAGAAGACAATGTTGCATTGACAACAAAATATGCAGATTACCTTACAAATGGTGCTGCAGGATATGTAGATTTGACAAATGCAGAATCAAAATCATATTCAATCAATTTGAAAGATCTTGGCAAAGATGTTCGCACAATCCAAGTTGTTTCATATGCTTATGATGATTTTGGAAATGTAAACATCTCAGCTCAAACAGCAGCAGTTTTGAATGCAGAAGACAACGCAGCTCCAAACTTTATTAGTTTGGATGACGAAGACTTCACACAAGAATATGAAGCTGGCGCTGAAATCGAACTTCCATCATTTACAGTTACTGACGATGCTGTTGCATTTGTAACTTATGATGTAACATTGACTCATGTTGCAACAGATGGAACAAAGACAGATATAAGCGAAACAATCTATGGCGACTCATCAAAAGCAGAAGTTTTGAAGGGTGAAGCTGGAAGATACACAGTTAAACCAGGCAAGTTTATTGCTTATGCAGCTGGTGAATACCAAGTTGCAATGTCAGTTACTGATGCAAACAACAACACAATCGTTTCATTTGTAAATTACAATGTAGTTTCAAATGGTGAAGATGATTATGTAAGATTGCAAACATCTTTGACACAAAAGACAGCAAAGGTTGGTGAAACAGTGATCTTTGCAGAACCTATTGTAAAACTTTCAATTGCAGACAGCGTTTCTTATGAAGAATACCAAGCAGCAGTTGAAGCTGGCACAGAAGGCGACATCAGTGCAAGATATATCGTTCATGGTGTTTCGGAAAACGGAAAATCTAAAAACTGGACAACAAACTATGGCAGAACAAACATCTTTACAAAGGCTGGCACATACAATGTGGTTTACTCAGCAGATGTAACTGTTTATGACAGAACTTTGGGATACGGTTATGAAGAATGGGATATCTCTTCAAATGATGGTGGGTATTACACATACAACACAGCAAAAGTTGCAATTGTTGATGGCGTTTTGACATTCGACAACGGCACAATCTATACACTTGAAGAAACTGAAGGTGGAATCAGAGTTTTTGAAGATGGCGTTGATGTAACAGAAGATGTTACTGACATAGCAGGATTCTTTGAAGGTGCAAACCTTGAAGCTCTCTTTGGTGGATTTAGAGTTCACTCACTTGAAAGTGAATTGTATACAATCACAGTTTCTGCAGTAAAACCAACACTTAAGTCATACAACTACCGTCCAGCATATTCTCTTGAAGAAATTCCAGAAGGTGGAAAAGAAATTGACATCTACGGTGTTGAAGGTGACGACTACAAGACAGCTACAATCAAAGTTGCATACAAATATGCAGATGGAACTTCAGGTAGTGACACTTATGATGAAAATGTAGAACAAAACTTCACTTACAAGCTTGCTAAGAAAGATGCAACTTATACAATCACATACACATTGTATGGAGATGATAAGAACGATCCTACAGTAGCAACATACACAATCAAAGTTGGTGACGTAGAAGAACCAGATTTGATCTTCCCAGAAGATTTCATCAAAGACAGCTACGAACTCAATGGCAAACCACTTAAGATTGATCTTAATGATATGACAATTGATGACCATGGTTCAAACCATGCAACAGCACCAACAATCACTGTTAAACTTGTAAACACATCTACTTCAAAAGCAGTTGAATTTACAGAACTTAACAAAGTTTACACATTCGACGAATTTACTGAAGTTGGATCTTACACATTGACAATCACAGTTGAAGATGCTGCTGGAAACACAGCAACAAAAGACTTTACAATCACAGTTGCAGAAGAATCAAAAGATGCAACATCAGTTTATAAAGTTGTTGGAACAATTTTGATTGTAGTTTCAGTTCTTGTTTTGGTTGGAGTTGTTGTATACTTTGTAGTATCAAAAGTTAAACTTGACAAAGAACTCAAGAAATAACATCTAAAAAAAGACCGAAAAACCGGTCTTTTTTTGTTGTTTTATGTTTTGTGAACAAATTGTCGTTGTGATATAATAAAGGCGAAACAAAGGGGTTACAAATGAAAATTGGCGTAGATTTTGACGGAGTTTTGTATGACAGCGAAAGATACCTTCGTGTAAAGGCAGAATTGCTTGATATTGAAAACGGTGGTTGTGGAGTTGTCGACAGAAGTTATGTTTGTTTGGAAGATGCCTATGGTTGGAGCAGAGAACAAGTTGAAGATTTTTTAAACAAAAACCTTGTTGAAATGCAAAATATTGCACCAATTTTGCCATTTGCAAAAGAAGTGTTGCAAAAACTTGCAGATGAGGGACATTCGTTTGTTGGCATCACAAACAGAGGTATGAATGCACCTGGTGAAAAAGAGGCGACAGAGAAACGACTTGCACAGGACAAGTTTCCTATCAGCAAAGTTGTTTACAACCAAAAAAACAAATTGCAAGCCTGCATAGACGAACAAGTAGACTTTATGATTGATGATAGATTTGAAAATCTTATTCCACTTGCAAAAAATGGCATAAAATGCCTTTATTTGCGTGCAATGCCACTTGGCGAATTAGTTTGCGACAATGTGACAGAAGTGCAAAATTGGGGCGAAATTTACCGAATTATCAAGTGTTTTGAAAACAAAAGCAAACAATAAAATTCGGGGAAACAAAAATTGTCAACAATTGGGCAAATTTGTTTGAAAAACGGTGACAATTTGTCATTTTATCCACATTATCCACAATATTGATGCAATTTAAACAAACAAAAGATAAATAAAAAAACACGCAATTTTGCGTGTTTTTTTGTTGTTTTGTTATTTTACAGAAATACGCTTTCTCAACTTGTAAATCACAATGATAAGCACAACTACCAAAATTGCTGCAACGGCAATGATGATGATTGAAGCAGGGTTCATAGGTTCTTTCTTTTCAACTCTGTAACTATACAACAAGTTTCCACTTGGTGAAACGATTTGAACATAATATGTTCCAGAATCGCCAGCAGGGATTGTTGTTTCTTCTTCTTCAAGAGTCGTTGCATTGATTTTCAATGAATAGATTGCTCCGGCATATTTGCCATCTGTTGAGTAACGAACAATCTTCAAAGTGCATTCACCCATTTCTTCATAGATGTTTGCTGCGTTGAATGAAACTGCAACTGCTTTTGTTGTTGCCTTTCCTTGTGCAACTGAAATCTTGATTGGTGCAGATCCAGAACGGATTGTCACTTTGTAGCTGAATGTTGATGTAATGTTGTCAGCTTTGATCAAGTTGTTGTTTGTGTTGATTGTGATTGTGTAAACACCAGCGCCAGTTTTGTCGTCGAGATAAGAAAGTGGAAGTGATGTCATGTAAGACTTGTTGTTGATTTTGATTGTTGAAACATCCAAAATCTTGAGCAATGTGCTTGTGATGTCTCTGCCATCTTTTTCTACCTTTTCAACATAATAAGAGCCATATTTGTTGTAAATGTAAGAATATTTATATTCGTTTTCATTTACGATTGAGAAACTGTATGTTTCTGATCTGATTTCTCCTTTGTTTGGAATGTTGCTTTCTGCCACAAATGAGATTTCGTAATAACCAGCACCACTAAACTTGTATTGTTTTGTGTTTGAGTTTTCTGTGGTCATTTCTTTGATTTCTGAGTTTGTGAGAGCTACGCCGTTTTTCTTGATCTTAACTTGTGGGCCTACAGCAGTGTAGAAATCAGGGAATGTTTTCTTGTCAAGGTTTACGGTCACATCTCCGTTGAAGATTGATTGTTTGATTGGAAGGATTGTTTTTGCCTCGCCAGTCAAAGCATCTGTGTATGTCATTGTAAATGGCACATCTTTAAGGAAGATGAAATTCAATGATTCTGTTTGTCCAGAATTGCCACGGTTGAATTTTTGAATGTTTCCAGCAGTGTCATACAACGAAATTGAGTATTTTCCTGAATATGTCAAATACATATAGTTGTATTCTTTCTTGTGGGCGCCTGTGCCTGTTGATCTTGAATAGATTGTAGGATTCATTTCAACGCCATCTTTAATCAAGAGAATGTTGATTTCGTTTTCTTTGATTCCGTTAAACTTTGTCCATTGAAGTTCGATTCTGTCAAGTGTTACTTGTGAAAGCACTACGCTTGCAGAAGAGTTGTTGACAAGGTTTGTTGTTGTGTCGATAATTCCGTTTTCGTTGTGAGAATAGAATTCTTCAACAAAATCGTCTGATGTTGGAATATATGTGATGATGATGTTTGTTTCAAATGCAGGGATATTTCCAAGGTCACCAGCAGTTTTGTTTGTGATTGTCCAATGTTCTGAAGAAATCTTTGAACCGTGATATGTAAACACAAGTGTAGGTTCAATTTTTTGTTCTTTGTTTGTTTTGATTTCTACAGAGGCTCTTTGTGTGTAATCCAAGTTTACAATATAGTGATTTGAGAATTGTTTGCCATCTGGCGCATTATACATCGAATCACTCTTTGCAACGATTGATGTTTGACCATTTACTGTCTTTTCAACCCAGAATGTTGAAGTCAATGACGAAATGTTGAATGAATAGATTTGAGAATTTGAAACTTTTCCAAAAACATATGATGTCGAATCATATTCGTTGCGCAAATATGTTTCGTCATACCAAATCTTAAGATAATATTGTTCCATATCGTCTGATTGACATCTAAGCACTGTGCCTGAAGAGATTTCTTCCCAATGGATTCTGTCTCTGCTCACTGAGTATTTTACAGGAATGAATGTTTCGCTTGTTGCATACAAGATTGTGATTTCTGAGAAGTAACCAGTCAAATCTGCAACATCGCCAATGATTGTGCTTGTGATGTTGTTTCTGCTTGCATCCAAAAGTTTAAATTGACCAGGGAGGTTGTTGTTTGTTGTTGTGTTTTCAACAGGCAATTCGTTGTAAAGTGTAAATTGAACTGTTTTGATAAGGTTTGTTTCGTCCATAGCGTCCCAAATTTCAATAATGAAACTGTGGTTGTATTGACGACCCTCTGCTGTTGTAAAGTAGGTGATTGTTGTGATTCCGTCAGCAGATTGAGTTGTTTGCAAAGTTGCATTTACGCAATCTGTGCTTTGTGTTCCGTTGATGAAATCAAATGTTTTTACAACATATTTGCTTGGGTTGTAGTTGTAAACAAATCCATCTTTTGTGATGTAATGCAAGATGCCTGCATTGTCATAGTAAGAATACAAATCTTCTTTTGAAGAAACTTCTTGTCTGATGATTGTTTCTCTGTAAAGGTGGATTTCTTTGTAAGTTGTGCCATAGTTGTCTGTATATTCATAGACAATTCTTGTGTTTGGAGCAAAGCCAAGTTCTTGGCTGATTTCAAACATAATTGTTTTTGCACTTGGGTTTGATGTGACCACAACATTGTCTGTTGATCTCCACAAACTTGCATAACCAAGTTTGTTTTCTTGTTGATAGATAAGTTGACCATCTGCAGAAATTGAGAGAGATGAAACAAATGTTGTTGCATAATCAGGTGATTGAATTTCTACATCTGCAGGCATTGCAAATTGAATATATTCTCTGTTTTGATCTGTTGTGAGTGTTGCATTCAATGTTGTGTTTCTGATGTTGATGTAGAATGTTGTTGGTGTTGCATTTTCTCTGTTGAGGAAAACAATGTTGTGTTTTCTTGTAGAAGCAACTGATCCGTTGATCAACTTGTCAATATCAAACTCTGTGTTTCCAGCGACGCCATAAGCAATTGCTTTGTTTGCCTTCCAAGGCGACAACATCAAGTTGTAAGAAACTGTGATGCCAGAAGTTGGATTGATTGTGTTGAGTTGGAATTGTGCCCAAGCATCATTAAACAAGTTGAGTTCTGTGAGAGCAAATCCTGATTTTGAGAAAATGTTGTTGATTGCATTTGGATAAGCGTTTACTGCCAAATAATCTGCGATTGTGTAGAAGTGAGAGTTTCCATGTGCATCAGAATAAGTGATGATGTTGTTTTCAGGCAATTCCCAAACATTGTTTACAGTAGGTTGTGCAGTGTAATCCATCACAAAGATTGTGTAGATTGACATGTTTCCAGCCTTGTCTGTTTCAACTACTTCATAGTATGTGTGTGGATCAAGTTGTGTGATTTCTGTCACATTCTTAAATCCTGTCAATGATTCTGTGTAAGAGGTTTCTTGCGAACCTGTCACATATTTTGTGTTTTCGCCATTTTGGTCTGTAAACGAACGGATATATGTGATGTATCCTTCGTTTGCAACGATTGTTTGCAATGTTTGCAAATATGCACTTGTCACTGTGTAAGAATAGTATGCAAAATCTCCTGTGCTTGTGCTGATGTTGTAGCTTGTGTTGTCCAAAGTTGTTGCAGGATCGCCTTTGGCTGTGCGATAAGTACGCAATGCTGCATTTGTAAATGTTGGGTACAAAGCACGATTTGCAAGTGATTTTTCAACCAAAGCTTGCACATTTGTGCTTGGAGCAGACAAGTCAACTGCAATTCTTTTTGTTACAGTGTTGTAGAATCTGCTGTCATGGTTTTTGTATTGCATTGTGATGTCAACATAAGCATTGTGTTGGTAAACATCCAACTTTTCAAGGCTGATTGTTGCCAAATATGTCTTTTGTGACAAGAATGGTGCTGTTGTAAAGATGTCATCAGCAGTTGAGAATGTGCGTCCTTTGCTTGTTTTGAAAACGATTTTTTCAATGTCAATTTCTGCCATATAATCACTGCCGGCATCCCAAAGAATGTTTACATTTGCTTGATTTGTGAAATATGTTTCTTTTACTGTTGCATTTGGCACTGTTGCAAGGTCGCTAACCAATGCGCCACCAGTTGTTGTTTGTGCAGTAAAGTTAGGGTCAGATCTTTCGATATCAAAACTGAATGTAATTGATTGTTTGTAGAGGTTGTCATCGAGACCTTCGCCAAACATACCTTGATAAAGTTTTACATAATATGTTCCTTCATCAATAAGTTGTTGCAATGCATTTCCTTTGTCATTGTAGAAGATCAAAAATCCGTTTTCGTCTGCTGCTACATCTGCCAAAGAAGGATTGTTGTAATTTGTTCTTGCTGTTTTTGCAATAAGATTTGTGCTGTCAGTTCCATTTCTGTAGATTTCGGCATACAAACCATATTCTCTGATGATTCTTGTTTCGTCTCCATCAGTTGTTTCGTCATCTTCAACATAGAAGTTCATAACATCGTTGTTTTCAACTTCATATTTGTAAGCGCCAGCATCATTAAGAAGTGTTTTCTTTGAGCTGATTGTGTATTTATATTGTGGGATATACACATTTACTGGGAGCATATTTGTTGTCAAAACTGATCTTACTGTTCCGTTGTTGTAAAGTGAAGAGCCATTTGTGTTGCCTTCTGGACTGTTTGGATAAGTGATTACCAAAGAAGCGTTTGTTTTGTTGTCATACATTGACACAAACACATCTCCACCAATCAAACTTTCAAGGTGAGTTTCAGTGCCTTCTGCATTTGAAACTGTTTCTGAGTTTGAGATAACTTCGTTTCTATCCACATAAAGGATATAAGTGCGTTTGTAGAAATCGTTTTCGTTGTAAGTATAACCTTCGCCAAGGTAATAAGTTCTTGTAATTTCGTATTTACCTTCTGTTGTCACATTGTCAGAGTTGAGGCTGATGTCGTAAGTTTTCAAGTCAACTGAAGGGTTTGATCCATTGTAAGTGTAAACTTCGATAGGTGTTGTGTGATCTGAAAGTTTGTAATAGTGATAAGTTATGCCGGTTTCAGGATCAAGTTTGTATGCTTTTACATAAGGTGTATAGTTGATTGTGATGCTTTCTACTTGAATTTGAAGTCCATCTGTGATTGTAGGTTTGTAAGACAATGTCAAAGGTTTGTTCATGCGAGTAGGGTTGAGATAAGAAATCTTTGTTGTGTGTCCACCTTCTCCTACAATTTCTTCGGTGTTGTTTGTTGTAAGATATTCGGTTTCTTTTTTGCTGTTTTGATATTCGATAAAGAATTCTGATGAGTCAAAACTGATGATCAATGTTTGTCTTGCACTGTAGAAGTTTGTATATTGCATAAGTGCTGTTTCAGAATAGTTGAGGTCAAGTTTTGTGTTTGACATATCTCTGATCAAAACACGATAAGTCATTTCTTGGGTTACAGGGATTTCTTGTTTTGAAGCAACTTGATCCTTGTAAGTTGGATTTGCTTTGTCCATAAAGTAAGAAATGTCGTTGATTGGGATTGTGATATAGTTTCCGGCATAAGTTGCAACATCAACGCCATAGGTCGAATCGATTGAAACATTGAATGCCAAGTTTTGCAAATAGTTGTTGCGCTTCAAAGTGTTGTACATTGCTGCAAAGATGTCTGTGCGAATGTTTCCTTCTCTGTCGATGTAGAAATCTTTGCCTGCCAAATCACTTTCTGTGATGTTTTCTGGTGTGTAACCAGCAGTGTAAGAAACTGTGTTGAAGTTTTGGATGAGGATACCTTTGTAATCTCCCCAATACAATGTAGATTGTTCTGACACAAACATTGATGTGCTTGTGATTTTGTAACTGCTGCCATCATACAACACAAAAATAGGTGTTGTGCGATCGATCATAAAGATTTCGATTGAGTGGTTTCCTGCTTCATCATAAACATCAACCACATACAAACCTGAGTCTGGAAGCACATAGTCGCTTGCAATTTTGTTTTTGTTTGCAAGAAGAGCTGTGTTTCCGTAATATGAAAGCCAGTCGTTGTTTGTTGTGCTCATGTTCAAGATAGAGTTTACAGGCAAATAAGTTGTTTGGTTGCTTAAACTCAAAATTCTTTCAAGTGTTGCAGAAAGAAGGTTTTCTTTTGTGCTGTAATATGTTGTTTCTTCAAGTGGGAAGTAACGATAATATGCATAAGTTGCTGCGCCACTGTTTTTTTCTTGCCATGAAAGGACAATGTTTTGATTTGTTGAGAAGTGTTTAAGGTCAGAAACAAACTTGCTGTCTGTTGATCCTGGGATTTCAGAAACATTGCTTGCTTTGATGCCTTGCACGCTTGTTTTGTCGATTGTGAAATATCTAGTTCTAAAAGATTGTGCGTTTGCAAGTCCATTTTCAACAATGTCGTTTGTGTAATACATTTTGATTGTGTAGTGGGCATTGCGAGAAAGTGTTATGCGATTTTCGCCTTCGTTTACCAAATCTTTCAAAGCTATGCCGTAAGAGTCGCCAAACCCTGTAAGCCAGCCGTTTGTGTCATAGTCTTTTGCGATGATTTGCACTGTTACATCTTTGTTGTAGATGTTTGCAAGTGTTGTGTCTTCAACAATGACATCTCTGTTTACAAACATTCCTGTTGAAACATTTGTGTTGTCATCTGCTGTAAAAATCTTGATTGTTGGGATTGAAACATTGATTTCAAAGTAGAATGCTTGATAGAAAGTTGTTGTCGCACCTGACATTGTTTCGCTTGACCAGAAGTCGTCAAATGAATATGCGATTATGTAAAGGTAAACGCCTTCAGAACTTTCTGGGATTCCGGAAAATGCTTTTCTATACAATGTTTGTCCATTGATTGTGTAAGATGTTGCACTGTAAGCGTTTGAGATTTGTTTTGTTGAATAAATGTAACTGCTTGATTTAACAAGTTTTGCATTTGAGTCAAAGTCGATAGGTTTTTGATCTGTTACAACAGGTTTAAGTCCTGAAGTGTTGATATAATTTGTAAGGTTTGATGCAAGGAAAGTTGTTGTTGCATTTGCTTGTGAAAAACTTGCATCTGAATTTAAGAATCTGCTTGTGATGTCTGCACCATTTGTATAAGATGTTGTCGCAAGGTCAAATGATTTAAGCTCGCTGTTTTGACGGATTCCATTGATTGCAGGTTTGTCAAAATCTGTGTAGTTTGCTTGATAACCATAAACATAAACAAGGTGTTTCTTTGTCACATTTGACAATCCAACCAAAGCAAACTTTCTTGCGATTTGTCCGTCTGCTGTTTGATAGTCAATCAAAAGGATATCTTTGTAAGTTACTACATAGTTTCCAACATTTGTGAAGAACACTCTGCAAGTTTTGTTTGCTTCGTTTACTGTTGTGTAAACAAGTTGATCTCCCTTTACAACAGGGGCTTGAGTGTCAAGGTCATAAACCACATTGACTGTTCCGCCATTTTTGTCGCCAATTTCTTTTGAGATTTCAACTTCAAAACGAGTGTAGTCATATTCGATATAAGAAATTTGATCTGCTGTGCCGTTTGACGAATAGTTTGAGTAGAAGTAGTTTGCAACTGTTGGATTTGTAAGGTTTGACACATTTACCGAATGGTCAAAATTGTAAGAATCTACATTTGGTCTTCCGTTGAGCAAATAAGACTCTCTGTCAATCACATAGAAGTTGAAAACAATGTCTGCACCTTCACTTGTGATAAGTTCTTCTTCAGCAGTTGTTCCACCATCAGTACAGGTAAAAAGCAACAAACTGATTTTAAGTGTATACAAACCTTCAACAACATTTCCATCTTCATCAAGAATGCAGATGTTGTTTCCTGCTGTTGCTTGGTTTGAGAAGTTCATTTCAAAAGTTTCTACAACAGGTGATGATTCGGCATTGTTGAATGACAAACCAGGCTTTGTTGTGTATGAGTCTGGATTGAGGTTTTGAGTTTGTCCATTTACGCTCAATTCAATTGTAAAGATGTTGTAGAAGTTGAAATTTGTGAGGTTTTGAGGATCTGCGTAATTTACATATTTGTAAATTTCGTTTGTAGAGGCAGTGTTTGCTGTCAAACCATTTGTTGCGAGCGAGAGTTGAAGTTGTGTCGAAACAGACTCTTCGCTGTAATACATAAATGTGTTGGACTTGATCAAACTTGAAAAGTTTTCTGTCGAGTCGCTGCCATCAACCAAAAACTCTTTTGCAGAAAAATAAGAAGGCACGGCGTCTTCTTGTCTTGCATCTTCTGAGATTGTGTTTTCGGCTTTTGAAAATCCTGGTTTCTGAGTTATGCCAAGGGTAAACATTCCTGCACCAAAAATGCAGAATGCAAAAAGCACATAAAATATTTTTCTAAATAAAAAGTTTTTAGTTTTCATAAATACCTCTCCAACTTGTTAATATTTTAGCACAAAGAAAAAATAATTCAAAATAAATAAGATATTATTATTATAAATAAATATATAATATTTAATACGACAGTTTTCATAAGTTTCTTTGTCCCTAAAATACGGAGATGTAAAAGATGAAAAAAATAAATATAAAAAACAAATAAAAATATTGCAAAAATAATATTTTTTGTGCAAAAAATCGGCATTTTTAATTATTTTTAATTATTTTATTGATTTTTTACATAATATTTTTATGATTAAAATAGCAAAAAATATTTCGCTTTACATAAGTGCTTTTGTGCCAATGTATGTTTTGGTGTTGGTCAAATTGGTTGTCGAAATGTGCAATCACAATCTGTCTTTCAATGTACTCAACTCAATCAATATGATCACTTTGTTGATACTGATTGCTTTTGGATCGTTTGGATTGTGGTGGAATATGCGTGTGCCAAACGACAAAGTTATTGAAGTCGAGATAAAAAGTGTAAAAAACATAACCGACCAACATTTTCTTGGTTATTTTTCGCTGTTTGTCTTTTTTGCAATCCCTTTGGATCTGTCTTATGTCAGTTCTTATTGTGTTTATTTGCTTGTTTTGGTGTTGATAGGGGTTGTTTACATAAACAGTTCACTTTATTACATCAATCCCCTTCTCAACATTTTGGGTTACAACTTTTATGACATTGTCTATGTCAGAGTCGGAAAGGGTGATGAAGAGTCTGCCAAGATTTTTTATAAAGGCGACAAATTGCGAAGTGGGCAACGATGTAAAATAATGCTTCAAAACCAACATTTTTGCTTTTTGAGAAAACAAACATTAGAAAAGTAAAAATGACAAAAAATCGCAAAAATTGCCGGTTTTTGCTATTGAAAATCGGGTCATATTGACAAAAAATCGCAATAGGGGTATAATTTGAGTGTGTTAAAAGGAGAAAGATATGGGCGTATTATTTGATATGTTTAGAAAGAAACCAAGACAAACACAAACAAACAATGTTCCAAAATTTGAAAGATATGACCTTGAAGATGTGTTGGATTTTAAAATTGGAAAGGTATATCCATTGGGAAAGAATTCTGGTTTTTGCATGACAAAAAATCAAGACGGATCTTTTAGATTCTTCTCAGATGAAAATGCTAAACCGGAAGAAAGGGTTGATTTGACAACAATGCTCGACATTTCTTGCAACAGAGCTGATTGGGAAAGCGTTTGCGAACAAAAGGCGGCTGGACAAGGGGTTTTGAGATTTCAAGAGTATGGCAAGGAAGGTCTTGTCAATTATCATGGCAAAGTGGTTGTGCCGGCAAACTATGATATGATTTTGTTTTTTGGCAAGTTTATTGCCTGCAAAGGATCATTTCGCACAGATTTGATTGATGCTGACACTCTTACTGCAAAAAGTTTTGAAGGAAGAATTGAGTTTTTGGACGAAACGCGATTTGTTTTCTTTGAAAAAGGACACTACGGTCTTGCAGGGTTGCACGAAGGGGTTTTGTTGGCTCCAAAATACAACAAAATTGAAGGTGTTAGGTTTGCAGATGGTGGATTAGGTTATAGAACAACCAATGATGATCAGGTGCAATACTTCGACAAGGGTCTAAATTTGGCAAAAACGGCACAAATTATCGACACAACAAGACAAATCAACAACTAATATGGGGACGGAATTTCCGTCCTTTATTTATATTATAAATATTATTATATATAATATATCATATATATAGCGACCAAAGTTGGAGAATTTGCCGTGAGATTTAGCAAAAACAAAAAACAACACAACGGCATTGTTTGACTATTTGTGTGTAATAATGATATTATGTTGTTATAACAAGGAGATTTTATGAAAAGATTGTTTCAAGCTCTGGCAATTTGTTTTGTGTTTTTGTTTGCTGGGGCTATGTTTGTAGGTTGCAGCGATGCTGACTCGCAGTATCGCATCACAACAATAAGTGTGCATGGACAAGTTGCAGTAGGCAAAGATAAAGCCAAAGCAGGAGAAGAAATACATATTGTTTGTGAAGCAGACGAGGGCTATGCTCTCAAATCAATCAGAGTTAACGGTGTGGAAGTTCCAGAAAGAAATTTCTTTATGCCAGCAGCAGATGCAAACATTGTTGCAGTGTTTGAAAGGGCATATTCAATTTCAGTCGTAAACCACGCACAAGGCTCAATTGTGCCTAGCACAAATCATGCAGTTGCAGGACAAATTGTTACTGTTGCAGTGACAGCAAACAGTGGTTATCGTTTTACAGGTTTCTTCCAAACTACAAAAAGTGAAGAAGATGAAGACGATGTGACAAATGTTTGGAGATCTGGTTGCAACAGTTTTGTTCAAGGTGAAGGGTTGACAGTTCTTTCCCCTATGTTTGAGTCTGTAAGCAACAGTTACAACATTTCTGTTTTAAATTCTGTAAACGGCGTTGTTGAAGTTGACTTCCAAAGCGCTACAGCAGGAAGCAAAATTGAAGTTCATTGCACACCAAACACTGGTTTTGATGTAAAATGTATCAAGATCAACGAAACTGAAATCGTTGGCAATACATTTATTATGCCAGCAGAAGATGCTGCAGTGTATGTAGAATTTGCAAGAGTGTATGACATTTCTGTAAACGGAGCAGAAAACGGCACGGTGACCACAAGCAAAGAAAAGGCGTTTGCGGGGGATATAATTGTCATTGCAGCAACTCCAGCAGAAGGATATCAACTTGCTGGTTTTGAATATAATGGCATAAGATATACTGGCACAACCTTTATTATGGGTAGCCAAACTGCAGAAATCACACCTATCTTTGAAAAGGTTTCTTAAAGCAAAGTGATAAAAAAACAAAAAGATTATCTAAAAGACAGTCAAAATGGCTGTCTTTTTTTGTTTAAACTTTTAAAAATTTCTAAAAACTTTTTTAAAAAACTTATAAAATTTTTTAGATTTTTAGAAAAAAATAAACTTTTTTAAAAACTTTTTTAAAATTTTTTTAGTGTTTTTTGGGGTATTTTAGCGAACACCCGGAGAGACGCCCTGGGGTTTGAAAAAAAATTAAAAAAAAGTTGAAAATTTTTAAAATTTTTTTGAAAAAAGTGTTGACAAATGTTTTAGCACTATGTTAGAATGTGCATGTTGACACAGCAGAAAGGTTGATGAAATTCAACTGGTCAACAAAAGTTCTTTGACAACTACATATTTTGAAGATTAAAGTCAAATATTATTACGAGTTTAAACTTTTTAATTTAATTATTAGTTTTTGAATGTAATACGAATATTTGCATACTCAAATTTAAGTCGAGTATAGAGAATTGTTCTTATTAATATAAGGACAGCGAAAATGCTAAGAAAATCCAAATCAATATGATTAAGCTACAAAGAGCATATAGGGAATGCCTTGGCACTAGGCGCCGATGAAGGACGTGATAAGCTGCGATAAGCTACGGCTAGATGCACATAATCTGTGACCCGTAGATTTCCGAATGTGGCAACACAGCACTGTTAATACGGTGTTATCATTACATGAATTCATAATGTAATGAGGGGAACTCACTGAACTGAAACATCTAAGTAAGTGAAGGAAAAGAAAGTAAACAAACGATTGTGGGAGTAGTGGCGAGCGAAACTGCAAGAGCCCAAACCAAGAGTAGAAATACTTTTGGGGTTTAGGACCTTTCATAAAAGAGAGACGACGATAGGTGAACATGACTGGAAAGTTGGACAACACAGGGTAATAGTCCCGTAACCGAAATTGAAGTTTCCTTGAAAGGCACCAGAGTAGCACAGGACACGTGGAATCCGGTGTGAAGATGCGAGGACCATCTCGTAAGGCTAAATACGACCTAGTGACCGATAGCGAATAGTACCGTGAGGGAACGGTGAAAAGAACCCCGGGAGGGGAGTGAAAGAGAACCTGAAACTGTATGCTTACAAGCAGAGAAAGGACGACTCACCATGAGGTGATAGTTTGATCTCGTACCTTTTGTAGAATGGGCCGGCGAGTTACGATGTGTAGCGAGGTTAAGTGATTATGTCACGGAGCCGAAGCGAAAGCGAGTCTGAATAGGGCGAAATTATAGTTGCACAGCGTAGACCCGAAACCCGATGACCTAACCATGAGCAGGTTGAAGCGATAGTAACATATCGTGGAGGACCGAACACACGCCTGTTGAAATAGTCGGTGATGACTTGTGGTTAGAGGTGAAACGCCAATCGAATCGGGATATAGCTGGTTCTCCTCGAAATAGCTTTAGGGCTAGCCTCTGACTATAGATTACTGGGGGTAGAGCACTGAATAGGCTAGGGGCCTTCACGGGTTACCAAACCTTATCAAACTACGAATACCAGTCAATTGTTCTCAGGGAGTCAGACAGTGTGAGATAAGTTTCATTGTCAAAACGGAAACAGCCGAGACCCACAGCTAAGGTCCCAAAGTTAAGTCTAAGTGGAAAAGGATGTGTTATTGCTAAAACAACCAGGATGTTGGCTTAGAAGCAGCCATTCATTAAAAGAGTGCGTAATAGCTCACTGGTCGAGTGATAGTGCGCCGAAAATTCAACGGGGCTAAAGACTTACACCGAAGCTTGGGAATTGAATTTATTCAATTGGTAGAGGAGCAATGATTACGGGCAGAAGCCATATCGTGAGGGGTGGTGGACTGTAATCAAGAGAGAATGCCGGCATGAGTAGCGAAAGAATGGTGAGAAACCATTCCGTCGAAAGTCTTAGGTTTCCTGGGGAAGGCTTGTCCTCCCAGGGTAAGTCGGGGACTAAGGTGAGGCCGAAAGGCGTAGCCGATGACAAACGGGTAGATATTCCCGTACCACCAACGCACGCCAAAGAGCGATGCAGTGACACAGTAGGATAGCAGAAACACGGTGATGGACAGCCGTGGCTAAATCATGAGGGGTCTAATGAGTGAAGTACCATATAGAGCATACCCTAGGTGATGATGGGGAGTGAAATTTAGTAACGAAGTCTGCGAATTCACACTGGCGAGAAAAGCTGCTAAGTAGTGTGTGGGTGCCCGTACCGCAAACCGACACAGGTAGACGATGAGAGAATCATAAGACGAACGGAATAACTCTTGTTAAGGAACTCGGCAAAATTACCCCGTAACTTCGGGATAAGGGGTGCCAATAGCAATATTGGTCGCAGCGAAACGTCCCAACCGACTGTTTACCAAAAACACAGGTTTCTGCTAAATCGCAAGATGAAGTATAGGAGCTGACGCCTGCCCGGTGCTGGAAGGTTAAGAGGAGAAGTTAGCGCAAGCGAAGCTTTGAATTTAAGCCCCAGTGAACGGCGGCCGTAACTATAACGG